>NZ_JACJQJ010000087.1 GCF_014696615.1 Nostoc linckia FACHB-104
ACGGGTACGAGTAAAAACGATAGCTTGGAAGGGGGAATAGGTAACGACACCATACTCGGTGGTGCTGGCGATGACAGCATTAACGGTGGCGGTGGTAATGACAGCCTTGATGGTGGTGCAGGTAGCGATCGCCTTATCCTCAACCTCTCAACCCAAACCAGCAACCTCAACCTCGCCTTGAGTAATAACCTCACCGTTGCGGGTGTAACTGCCAAAAACTTTGAGCAATTTACCATTACCACAGGTTCAGGTAACGACAGTATTACTCAACCGACAATCGTTAACAGTGCGATTTATCGCAGCAATGACAGTTTCACTACAGGCGCAGGTAACGACACCATCAATGCTGGCTTAGGTAGCGACACAGTCAACGGTGGTGTAGGCGATGACCTACTCATCTTGGACTACTCCATTGATGATGTGGGCAAAGAAATGCGCCTGAACACCAGTTCCAGCAATGGTGAGTCTTATGGCAGTGCTTATCGCTACCAAGCTGCGACTAACACTTACCTGGACTATCTCTCATTCAGCGGGATTAACCGCCTTCAGGTAACGGGTACGAGTAAAAACGATAGCTTGGAAGGGGGAATAGGTAACGACACCATACTCGGTGGTGCTGGCGATGACAGCATTAACGGTGGCGGTGGTAATGACAGCTTGGACGGTGGTGCTGGGAATGATATTTTGATTGGCGGCTTAGGCAATGATACTTTGATTGGTGGTAATGGAACTGACAGATTTAGTTTCAATAATGGTAATCAAGGAATTGATATCATTATTGATTTCTTGAGTAATCAAGGCGATAAAATTTCTGTCTCTGCTTCTGGTTTTGGCGGTGGTTTAGTAGCAGGTGGAACAATTACTACCGATCAATTTGTGATCGGCACAGCTGCGGGTGATGCTTCCGATAGGTTTATCTATAACTCGGCTAATGGAGATTTATTGTTTGACATTGACGGTACAGGTGCTTTAGCAGCTACGCAAATTGCTGTACTAAGTTCCAAGCCTTCTTTGGCTTACAGTGACATTGTTGTCATAGCTTAACCAAGGCATCGCAATTAGAAAGTTGCAATTTTGTCAATATTGTTAAATTATTCAGTGGTCAGTTGCACTGACCACTGATTTTTTATTAACTATTCTTCAACCAACCAGCACTAATCGCGCCAAGTATGGCTACACCAAAGGCCAAGCGATACCAAATAAATACCCAGGTGCTTTGGGTTTTGAGGAAGCGCAGCAAACCTGCGATCGCAATATAAGAGAATATAGCGGCAGAAATTACGCCCGCAACTAGGGGAATAATCGCATCGCTACTTAAGCCTGCACCGACAACATCTTTTAACTCCACTAACCCTGCTAGGGTAATCGCCGGAATCCCTAGCAAAAATGAAAACCTGGCTGCGGTTTCCCGTTCTAATCCCATAAATAACCCCCCTGTGAGGGTAGAACCAGAACGAGATACCCCAGGAATTAAAGCTAAAGCTTGCGCTAAACCCATTAATAAGCCATCATTCATTGTCAATTTTTCAAAGTTGCGTTGACGCTTACCTAGTTGTTCTGCTAATCCCAGTAACAGCGACATCACTATAGAAGCAATCGCGATCGCACTTAAGCTTCTAATGGGAGAATTATCAAAATCGGGGATAAACTTTTTAATTAAAAGCCCAAAGAAGACAATTGGCACAGTTCCCAAAATTATCCCCAAGGCTAACCGCAAGTCATAGTCATGATAATCTTTATGGGCGATCGCTCTCGCTGAACCCTTAATAATTCGTGCCAAATCTGGCCAAAAGTACCACAGCACCGCTGCAATGCTACCCAGTTGAATAATCGCCGTAAACGCTACCCCCGGATCGCCCCAGCCTAAAACCACAGGTACAACTTTTAAGTGGGCTGTACTACTAATAGGTAAGAATTCTGTCAGTCCTTGTACGAAACCTAAAATAATCGCTTGCAAAATATTCATTTGTTGCACCCCCTCACCTCCTGGGTTAGGCTGGGCGCTAAGAACTTGCAGCGGAAATGCGGCTACTGAACAAGCAGCAGATACCGCACTCAACATTAAAAATTGTTGTCGTTTTAATAGAGCCATTAGTTTACCCGCGATCGCTAATCATACAACCAATTAAACAAACAACTACCTGGAGAACTTGCCAGGATAATCACAAAACAAAGCTGTGGTTTTCCATTACATTCCACAAAGACGCGCCATTAATTTAGCACTCTCCAACTCAGAGGGTAGCGGTTAATAGCTAGTAGTTTCGCAAAAATAGATGAAGCCTTAACGACAATTTTTTAAAGTTCGTGTGAATAGGGGTGGGGATTGGGGACTGGGGATTGAGGGACAAGGAGACAAGGGGACAAGGGGACATTACCAATTACCCATTACCTAATGCCCAATGCCCCATGCCCAATGCCCCATGCCCAATCTCCAAAATTAATGTAAGATAAATATGCCCCTGGGGGGGATTTTTAGGTGTGATATCTTAAGTAAGATAAAGTTTAGTAACAATTATTAAAAACATTGATTAATAATACATTGTCCTCATACGGTACTCCTACCGGCTCTATAGATACTGAATTGCAATCCATACATCAAGGACACAAAGGCATAGGAGAATTAGAGACAACACTCTCAAATTCTCCTAATCTACCAATATCTCCAGCTTCTACAAAAGTTTGGTTAGTCTTTGCGGCGGCGGTATTTTTAGTATCCGTACCAGTATTTATCGAAGCGCCATTAGTGCGATCGCTCCCTAGTTTGAGTTTAGCGATCGCAGGCTTATGGGTGTGGCTGAGTTTTAATTTAATGTCACGTCCCGCAACATATCTTTGGGGCGATTTGCTTTTAGGTTTTAGCTGGAGTTGGCTAGCAGGCGCAATTTACTGGGGATGGTTCCGCTGGGAACCATTATGGCATTTACCTGTAGAATCTATTGGGCTACCCTTTGCCTGTTGGTGTCTTTTCAGAAATTGGGGCAAAGTCGGTAACTGGTTTTACTTAGGTTCCTTATTCGGTACAGTCTTAACGGATGTGTACTTTTATTTAGTAGATTTAATTCCCTATTGGCGGCAAATCATGCAAGTTGAACCAGACGGTGTCTCAGCAATTTTACAAAATGCTGTTATCCAAGTTAGAACACCTTGGGGACAAGCATGGGCGATCGCCTTAGCTTTAGTATTATTAACAACAGGTCTTATCCCCCTACTTACTAAGCAAAGACATTGGTACGCCTTTGGTGGCGCAGTTTTAAGCACAATCTTAGTAGACAGCCTATTCCTATTCGCCGCACTCTTTGCCTAAAAAACATTAAAAGAAATAACCCAATCCCCAATCCCTAATCCCCAGTCCCCAATCCCCAATCCCTCCTCAAAGATTCAAATCCAACAATTGCGAGATCGCAGGTAACAACTTATGCCCAGTTTTTACTAATTTGGCAGAATTGGGTAAACTAGCCAGGGTACCAATCAAAATCTTAAACGCAGTTCTGGCTAACCTGTGTATATGTCCTTCTTCAGGATTTTTTCCCGCTTCAGCTAAAGCCATTACTTGCTCTAATGCTTCGGCTTTATCTTCAGGTTGTAATTCTCTATTCGCTTCAATTTCTGATTGCAACTGTTTCAGCAGGTTAGCTAATTTTGCTGCTTCTGGAGAGTCTAAATTTTCAAGTTGGGTAATACTACTATTAACTAGGTTATTCGCTTCATTGATAGTAACTTCATTAACCATTGATTCGCTCAATCTTTCAATGTAGTTACCGCTAGTAATCACCACCATTTCATCAGTTTTGACAATTCTTCTTCTTTGTTGAGCAGCAACTAAAACAGCCTGAATCACAGAGTTTTGAGGTTGAAGTACTAATGCTTGTTTAAATTGTTCTTTTGCTGCTTCAAATCTCCCTTGCTCCATTAGTTCTTGTCCGTAACTCAGTAAAGCTTGAATAAATCCATCCTGAGTCCTAATCGGATCGACTTTATAAGCTCTAGCATAAAGTTCTACAGCTTGGTCAAAATCTCTAATATCTATGCAAATTTCAGCTAATCTAAACAGTGCATCAAAATGGTTAGGATTAGCCTGCAATACTTGCTCGTAGAGATTGGCTGCATTTTTTAAATCGCTATTTTGAGATAACTTTACTGCTTGTTGATAAAGGCGATGAGCTTGCGAATCCAGCTTTTCTAATTCCCATATTTCTCGCCTTAACGGATATCTTTTAACTAGCCATTTACGGACTAATTCAACTGTTACTTTATAGTTATTCCAGCGTAGTGGTAGAGAGATGATCGGTGCTATATTATGTAAAAAATTCCATTGTAATAATCGCTCTTCTGCTATGTGAAAAGGCTCAGTTAAAACTACACCACATTGCACCAGCAGTTTTAACGGTTCTCCCTTAGCTACAGTGGGTGTTTGTTGTTGAACTTCTGCTACCGCCGAGAAAATTACTCGCTCAGTAATCGGTAAACCATCTCGGAACCAAGCTAAACCAGCTTCACCAATTTCAATGGCTTCCTCAACAATATTTTGTACATCACTGCGAGTTACTTGCCAGCGTTGTTCCTCCCTAGCTTGAGAGAAAAGTGCAAAGCAAATTACTTGCGTAAAATATGGATGCCCTGCTGACAATTCTAAAATTGCATCTATCGCATCAGGCTCATATTTAAGAATATTCTCTGCAGGTTTGGTAATTAATTCTTCTGCACTTTGTCTATCCAATAGACCAATTTCTCGATTTGGTGCTTGCCTAAATAAACTCAGTAAATTTGGTAAATCATCCAATTGTCTACCGATAACTGGAATGATAAAAAGTTCTTTTTGGGAATAAACAACAGACTGGAGGCAAGGAAAAAAGTCAGCAACAGAGGAATCTTGACCAGAATCACCTAAAACATCAAACTCATCCAGCAGAAGTACCAAGTTTTTACCATTGATTACTTGATAAACTTGGGGTAAGAATTCATTGAAAAATATACCTGCATCTTTTTGCAGTTGTTTTTTTGTTGGTAAAGCAAGTTGGCGGCGATGTGGATGGCGATAATCATCTAAATAATCAATAATCTCTCTTGCTAGCTCATATAAAACCTCACTTAAGCACTTCTGACTTTTACCTTCCAGGGACAAAGGTATAAAGAAAAAGTTTTTTAAATCAATAAAGTGAGGAATTTGTGACAGCACAGACGATTTACCAATCCGGCGCTGACCGTGGAGTAAAATTACTTGTGCGCCTTGATTGAGATTGTCATAAATAAAATTAAATAGGTCTTCACGCCCAAAAAATAACTCTGGTTCATAAATTGGACGACCAATAACATACGGATTATCTTCCCAATTGGTTGAAGACACCATTCTCGCCAACTCCTCCCCAGAGGAAGTAGATCTAGCTTGTACTTTAAGCATACGGCACGTGATAATTACTTCTCAAGTAGGATCGCCTGCTAGTTTGCGAACAATCCAAACTAAAGACTGGACGATATCTCGATGCTGCCATACCCAACGAATAGCTTTCTTGACTGTACCTGCTTGTTCCCGGCTCATCAAATTGAGAAAAACTTTCTCTCTTCCTTCCAGTTGCGCCTCATTAGTGTTGTAAATTTCTTGGATTACCCACCATTCCATCATTGATGAATTAAAAGTATAGATAGTTTTTCCTTCATCTAATGTGCGCTGAATTACTCCTCGTTCCTCTAAATCAACTAGTTCCCGGCTGCGTTGGCTAAAAACTAAATCAATGTCACCTAAAGCATAGCGAGTACTTCTGTTTAAGCGACCTTGCAAACGTACCAAGGCAATTAGCATTAAGAGAATCTGCTCCTCTTCAGTAGAAAACCTCCAGGTATCGCGGAAATATTGCTCGGTAGCGCTTTCAAAATCCTGAGCAAAAGACTGAATATCAGGGGTCTTTCCAGCTAATAGGGTGTCATACAATAAATAACCGGCATTTTGTAGTAGCGCTGGGTGTCCATCGATAATTTCTAAAACTCCGGCGCGCAAAGTTCCAGGAATGGGTATGGCTAGCTGATTATTAACTTCAGTAGCAGGTAATGGTCTTAATAACCGGAAGAGATAATGATTATACCACGGTGAACCGCCTGGTTTGATAGTCGGCCCTAGTTCATTAAGGCGGCGAAAAGTAGTAACAATAGTTGAGAGGTATTTGCCTTCATTGCTGTGAACTGCCAAATCCCTAAACTCACTTAAGAAAGTCAGCATTTGGGTTTCGGTGTATTGCTCATTGGGGTGCAGTGCTGCATCATAATCATCTAACAGTAGCAACAAGAACTTGTCACGCTGCCCAATTTTCCGCAGCATTCGGCGCAAGTCTCCCTTTTCTACCTTTTCTTCCTGTAATAACTGTTTAATATCAGCTTGGAGAGGCTGATCATCTTCCGTTGCATCTTGCAGTAAGCTGAGGATTTCTCGCCAAAAACCAGAGGCGGTAAAAGGACTGATACCCGTACAGTTAATAGAAACAATCAACGCCTTCGATGTATCTCTTCCCCTCGTCTGCCAAATTTTAGGTGAAGCAATATACCGCAACAGCGAAGACTTACCCATTCCAGGACTACCATAGATAGCCAAGTGTGCGCGGCGAGAAATTTGGTCGAAAGCAGTTCTAACTTCCGCACTGCGTCCGAAAAAGTATTCTGGTGGTACTGGGCCACCAACAAAGAAGGGATTTTGTGACATTAATGTAATTAGGTCAAAGGTCAAAGGTCAAGGGTCAAGGGTCAAAAGGCTAAAATCGAGCTAGCTTTGGGCGGAATTTGACTCCATAACCTTACAGCTTAATTACATTATTAACTTGATGATGCGATCGCATCTTCCTGACGCGACAATTAGCGATCGCACTAACCAGATTATACTTCTGGGTCAACACCCAAAGCTTGTAATTGAGCAGCTAGGCGATCGGCTCTTTCTTCCCCAGTCAACAACAAATTACCTTGCTCATCCCACCAGCGCAGCCAAGGTAATTCTATATTCTGATATTCTCCCTGCCATATACCTAACTCTAATCCCATAGTTAGAGCATAATGTCCGCGTTTGTTGGGTGATAATAACTGATATTGCCCATGAATTAATTCATATACTTCGATGCTGGCTTTATTCACTTCATAAATACCGTAAAAAGCTGAATTCAATACCTGCTCATAAATCCAAAATTTGCCCTTTCTGGGAGTTTTATCTCTTTCTGCTGTACCATTGCCAGAGACGAATTCTAAGATAATCAACGGCGTAATAGACTCTTGCCACAGCATATAGAATTGTCTGATATGTCCATTGAGCATTGGCGGCACATTCGGCACGTAGAACCAACTAGGGATTACTGCATCTCGTTCTGGAGGATCGCAACGCCAGTAGACGGGACAATGTTGACCAGTAAAGTATTGCCTATCAGAATGGCGTTTTCGCAATACTTGGCTAATAGAGTCTGTTAATAGAAAGCTTTGGGTATATTTTTGGAAGTGTTTTATAAAATTCCTCTCAGCTTCAGGCAGTTGGGTGTGCTTTGAGAGGCTAGTTTCATCTGTGGGAGGATTGGTTGCAGAGGTCATAATGTTACCTTTGCACAGGGTTAGGGGTTGTTTTTTAGTTTATCAATTCGCGAGAAAAAGAGCGATCGCACTCCTGAGAAGAAACTAACTCAAGTTTTGCAGAGTCTGGTGTGTGAAAATTAATCTATGTATTTTGGGAGTTGCAACGATGGCTTGGGTAGCAGGTGATCAATTGCAAGGTGGTAAATATACTATTGAAAGGGAATTGGGAAGGGGACGCTTTGGCATCACTTATTTGGTAAAAAATAAAAATGGCGATCGCTTAGTCATTAAAACTTTAAACGATAGCTTGCTCACTTCCCTAAGCCAAGATGATCGCGCACGACTGGAAACAATGTTTTGGCAGGAAGCGGTAAAACTAAGTCGTTGTCGGCATGAGCATATTGTGCAGGTTGCAGAACCTTTTAAGGAAAAAGAGCATTGGTGTCTGGTAATGGAATATGTAGATGGCGTAAGTTTAGCTGACCGTCGCCAACCAATACTTGCAGAAACAGAGGCACTACGCTACATTCAACAAATTGGCGAAGCTTTGATAGTGGTACATGAAAATCGGTTGATTCACCGAGATGTACACCCAGGAAATATATTTTTGCGGGTGCGAAATGGACAAGCAGAAGCAGTACTGATTGATTTTGGTTTAGCTCTCGACTTTGACCATATCTTAACCACAAACCGAACCAAAGAAACTTCTGAAGGATTTACACCACCTGAGCTTTACGCTAAAAGTATACCAACTGGGGCTTATAGTGATATTTATTCTTTGGCAGCAAGCTTGTATGTACTGATTACCGGAAAAACACCAGTTAGTGCGCTCAAACGTAAGATAGATAATGCTCGTTTAGTTGCTCCTAAAGACCTTAATCCTGAGATTAGCGATCGCACCAACCGCGCAATTTTAACAGGTATGAAGCTAGATCCCAAACAGCGATCGCAGTCAATGCGCGAATGGCTGGATTCTTTGGGCTTGACTGGGGAAACACCTCAGCCTGAACCATTACCCCCCACACCTAAGAAAAAAATCAATTGGGCAAATGTTATAGCTGCAATCGCAGCTATTGGCACCTTATTTGCAGGAATAGGTGCTGTGATGGATAAATTAAAACCTTCTCCGCCTTCTAGCCCAGCTTTAGTGTCTCCCAGTCCGTTATCTAGCAAAAAACCCTAAAATTAGCTAAGTTTCATTATAATGCAGGGATTAAATTGATTATTTTCACTTAGAGGTATTCATGCCTTGGGCAGCAGGACAAAAATTACAAGGTGGTAAATATTTAATTGAGCCAGTCTTGGGACAAGGAGGATTTGGGATTACTTACAAAGCATTACAAGTTGAGCTAAATCGTCAAGTTGTAATTAAGACACCCAATGAACATCTCAGTTATGACCCAGAGTACAATAAATACGTAGATTATTTTATACGAGAAAGCCATACATTAGCAAAAGTATCTGAAGAAGATCCCAATCCTCACATTGTGAGAATAATTGACTTTTTTCGAGAAGGTCATACTTACTGTCTAGTCATGGACTTTGTAAAAGGTGAAACTTTGTTTGAGGCAGTAAGACGTAGAGGAGCATTACCAGAAGCAGAAATCATAACTTATATTCACCAGATTGGGGGAGCCTTAAGCGATGTGCATCGAGTAGGACTTGTACACCGAGATGCACACCCTGGAAACATTATGTTGCGGAGCAATGGTAAAGCAGTTTTGATTGATTTTGGTATTGCTAAAGGAATTGTGCCTCGAACTATGAGTACAACCAATAAGGCTGGCAATGAAAGGTTTGCGCCTTATGAACAGATGACCAGAGGTAGTCGAGAGCCAACAGTTGATGTTTACTGCCTGGCTGCCACACTCTATTATGCGGTGACAGGTAAACTTCCTACAACTTCTTTGGCTCGTAAGCTTGATGATGTTCCTCTAACTCCACCTAAACAGATTATTCCAAGTATTAGTGACATATTAAATAAAGCAATACTCAAGGGTATGGAGCTAGAAGCCAGAAACCGTCCTTCAACCATGCTTGCATGGTTGAAAATGTTAGAAGAAAAAAAGCCCGACTTTACACCAATTCCACCTCAACCAACAACTCAATTATCTAGAATTATTTCTTGGGGCCGATTGGTTGGTTTATCACTTAGTTACCTATGGCTAGGTTACTCAGCAGCCTCACCTTACGTTTATTTCTGGTCTACAGTTTGGATTTGGATTTTTTCTATAGCTTGGGCTTTGGCTGTAACTTGGGCTTTGAGTGTGGGCGTGCGTAAGGGTCTGAGTGCAAATGTAGCTTGGGCTATGGTCTGGGCTGTGGGTTTGGTTCTGGGTGTGATTGTGGTTTTGGCTGGGGGTGGGGCTGGAGGTGTTATTGTGAGTCTATGTTGGGCTTTTGCTGTAGCTTGGGCTTGGCTTTGGGTTGGGGCTGAACAAAAATTAAGAGAATACTTTAGCAAGTTCCCTATTTTTCTGATTTTGGTTGCTATTTCTATTTTTACCGTGATTCTCGGATGGGCTTTATTCCGCAAATACCCTTAGCTAAGAAACTGTGAAAAATTAGTATTAAAGTTATTGCCTCTGGAATACAATTACTCAATGAAGTAGAATTTGAGCAAAAGCTTGCTGAATATCGGGGAGCGTTATTCTTCTGGAAGATCAGCTAAGTAAATAAACTGGCATCTACATGAAAATAGTTTGCAAGCGCTTGTGCTTGAGTTTTACTAATAGTGCGGCCATTCACAATTTGCACAGCAACTTCCAAAGATCCAAGTACCTCAGCTAATGCTTCAGTCGTCATATCGCGTGCGTCCATCAGATGCATTAACATCAAATTGGGTGTACCTTTGAGGATTGGGTAATGGGTTTCTTCAAACTGCTCAATTAATGTCACCAACAGTTGTAACAGCATCTCTTCTTCTGGTGTTCGATGGGGACGATGTTCTAAAGTTAATGCGAGTGCGTAGACGCGTTCGCTTAGCGTCTCGTAGAGAAGCGGCTTGTCTCTGACATCGCTTGTTCGTTTTCTTCTTCCGTGGTAATTATTTTTGGCTGGTACTCGGCTAGTAATTTACCGTAAAATTCAGGATTAAACGCACGGGTCATTTTTCCATTTATGGCCAAAATAGCAAATGTAGTGTCAGAAACGGCAATTGTAGTATCCGAAGCAGCAATTGTAGTGTCAAAAACAGCAAATGTAGTGTCCGAAGCAGCAAATGTAGTGTCCGAAATAGCAATTGTAGTGTCAAAAACAGCAAATGTAGTATCCGAAATGGCAATTGTAGTATCCGAAGCAGCAATTGTAGTGCCCGAAATAGCAATTGTAGTGTGCAAAACAGCAATTGCGAAGCTGAAAACCCTATTTTGTGGTCAGAATACTACCTTTGTAGAGGTAAGGGTTGTTTTTTAGTTTAGCAATTCAATAAGAAGAGAGGCGATCGCACTTCCTCTGCTTTGTCATCAGGTAAAAGATGCGATCGCCTTTGCTGTTTACTTAGTTAATACCAAGTTCATTGGCTTAACTCCTGCTAAATCTAAAATCTGCGGAATTAAATCTTCTCGCTTCACAGCCATCATATGCACACCTTGGCATAATTGCTGTGCTATTTGCACTTGCTCGGCAGCAATTTTTACACCTTCCTCTAGGGGGTGTTTGGCTTTGGCTAACCGATCAATTATATGCTGCGGAATATTTACACCCGGAACGCACCTATTAATAAATTGGGCATTTTTTGCAGATTTCAACAGAAAAATTCCTGCCAAAATTGGTTTATTACAACCTGCGGCAATTTTGTCCATAAATTTCTCTAAGCGCTCAAAGTCGGTAATTAGTTGACTTTGAAAAAATTGCGCTCCTGCTTGTAATTTGCGTTCAAAGCGACTTTGCAAGCCTGACCAACTAGCACATTGTGGATCGACTGCTGCACCCACAAATAAATCAAGTGCGCCATCGCTCAAGGGTTGCTCGTTACTGTCAGCACCTTGATTGAGGTTGCGAATCAGTTGCAGCAGGCGTACAGCTTCTAAATCAAATACACTCTTAGCATCGGGGTGATCGCCTGCTTTGACTGGGTCACCCGTGAGAGCTAAGATGTTACGGATACCCAAGGCATGAGCGCCCATCAGATCAGCTTGTAAACCAATCCGGTTGCGATCGCGGCAAGCAATCTGACAAATTGGTTCAATGCCATGCTGTAACAAAATTGCTGATGCCACTAACGAAGACATCCGTAATACTGCGCGGCTACCATCGGTAACATTGACGGCATGAACCCTCCCCTTAAGGGTTGCCGCCATATCAAGCATATGTTTTGGATCTCCACCTTTAGGAGGTGCTACTTCGGCAGTTATTAAAAATTCGCCTGCTTGCGCGGCGCTGCGGAAGGCATTCAAGACTGTCGGAATCTGGGTATCAGGCATAACATTCAGATTTCAATTTTCTTACAGGGTAAATCAAATTACACCTAAAAGTGAAATCTTTAGAGAGGAACAGAGTAGCCCAAAGCCGCTTTTACTTCTGCTAGTGTTTGGTTAGCGACTGCTTGGGCTTTTTGGCGACCATCCCGCAACACAGACTCTAAATAGCCTTTGTCTGCCATTACCGCTTGATATTTCTCTTGAATCGGTTTTAGAGCTGCGATCGCAGTTTCTGTTAATAAGGGCTTAAATTGTCCCCAACCCATATTCTCGCATTCTGCTGCTACCTCTGCTTTATTTTTACCAGCCAACAGCATATATAGAGTTAACAAGTTATTACACTCTGGACGCTCTGGATCGTCAAAAGTTAAGCCCCGAACTGGATCGGTTTTACAACGCTTAATTTTATTGGCGATTTGCTCTGGTGTATCTAACAAGTTAATCCGGCTTAATTCCGATGGATCGGACTTGGACATTTTACGGGTACCATCGGTCAAACTCATCACCCTTGCACCTTCTTTGCGAATCAAAGGTGCTGGTAGCTTTAGCACTGGCTGATCAGGTGTGGCAAATAAGTGATTAAAGCGATTCACAATATCCCGTGTCAATTCTAAATGTTGCTTTTGGTCTTCACCCACAGGCACAAAATCGGCTTGATACAGCAAAATATCAGCAGACATCAGTACTGGGTAATCCAATAAGCCAACACCAACATTTTCCCCTTGTTTTACAGCCTTTTCCTTAAACTGGATCATATCTTGCAGCCAGTTGAGGGGTGTAATGCAGTTGAGCAACCAGGTAAGTTCGCTGTGTGCCGAGACGTGAGACTGTACAAAGATAGTGGAATGATTTAAATCTAGACCACAAGCTAAATAGAGAGCCACAAGAGTATAGGTATTAGATGCCAACTCCTTGGGTTCGTGTGGCACAGTGATTGCGTGCAAATCAGCGACGAAAAGGTAATTGTCGTAATCACTCTGGGCTTCTACCCAATTACGAATTGCTCCCAAATAGTTGCCTAAATGCAAATTTCCGGTTGGTTGAACTCCCGACAGAACGCGCTGCTTGCCCATAAGTTTCCAGTTTAGTTATCTCAAATCCGCCCTATGTCCAGCGACGGTTACAAAACACATTCAATTTTGACATTTTCTAGATGCAATGGGCATGGGGGATGGGGAATGGGGAATGGGGAATGGGGAATGGGTAATGGGGAATGGGTAAGGGGTAATGGGAAATAGCAAAATAATTTTGAACCTTGAACCTCAAAGATTTCTTCTTCACCTTTCCCCTTTCACCTTTTAACCCTTTCCCCCTTCACCTTTAACCCTTCCCCCTTCCCCTTTTAACCCTTCCCCCTTCACTGCACAGCAAATATCTAGCGACTTAATCAATAAGATGATTAATGCTTTGTTCAGCGAAGGTTAAAATTCTGCTTAAAGGTTCTAATTTTAGAGAATCTAATTTATTTGACTAGAAATTATAAGGCAAGAGTTGTCTTTTTTGTTCTTTCTTCCTGCAGGCTAATATCTTGACTTTATTAGCATTTTGCTCTCAGGTATTCATAAGCGATCGCCTACAAGCAAGCATGAATATTCATGCTTTATACTCTCATTTATATTTAAACTTCTATCAATGAAGAGAAAATTTGACAGTCAATTATAAAAATTGGTCTTTTTTAGGCGATCGCTATGAGGTAAATACATCTATTTTTTAGCTAGCTTACCTATTATATATTTTCTTCTGACAAATTTTATACTGATATTTATTTTGGTTGCTTGTTTGATATAAGCTATAGCTTGTAACCTATTGTGTCTATCATCAAACTATTTTACAGATGTATATCCTTGAAATTGACGTATTTTGCAATACATGGTATTTGTCAGACATAATTTCACAGAAACTTCATAATACTCAGAAAAAATCCAGCTAATATAATTTGGCCGGGATCAGAATATACAGAGTTAATTTACCAACTTATTGATTATTAACAGGGTAACTGGGAAATAATTCCTAAGTTGATGAGGAATTTCCTCAAAATATTTTTACTGGCATCTATATTATGTAAATCGTTCCCGATAATTTTCTTTTTTGAGAAAAAAAATTTGTTGTTCTCTAGTCATTAATGACTCTCTTGGAGGTGCTTTTCAGTAAATGGAAAATATAGATAATAATGCTTCGTCAACTACGAAAGATGATGTCGTCAACAGCGAGATAGAGACAGCAGCACAGGAAGAGGGAATTAACCCAGATGCTATAAGGCCAAATGATCCTTCTTATAACCGTCAGTGGGGTTTAGAAAAGATAAATGCACCCGCAGCTTGGAATTATGCTCAAGGTAGTAAAAGTGTAGTTGTAGCTGTTGTTGATACTGGTATTGATTACAAGCATCCTGACTTAGCTGCGAACATTTGGACGAATACCAAAGAAATCTCTGGTAATGGCATTGATGATGATAACAACGGCTATGTTGATGACATTCATGGTTGGGATTTTGGTGATAATGACGGCGATCCGAATGAAAATGACACCACTAAACCCAGTTACGGTCATGGCACTCACGTAGCAGGTATTCTGGGTGCTGTAGGAAACAACAACCTCGGTATTACCGGAGTCAGCCCCAATGTCTCCATCATGGCCACAAAGCATTACCGAGCAGGCGATTCACAAGGGTATTTGTGGGATGTTCCCAAAGGCATCAGATACGCTGTAGATAATGGCGCTAAAATTATCAACCTCAGTTTAGGCTCCAGTTCTTTTGACCAAGCACAATTGGACGCTCTGACCTATGCAAACCAACAAGGTGTTTTAGTCATAGCTTCAGCTGGTAATAATGGTCGCGATAATGATGTGACTCCATACTATCCAGCCAATTATGATCTGCCCAATATCATTACCGTTGCATCTCTCGATAAAAATGAAACCGATAAAAAAGAAAATGAAAAGTTATCTAGTACCTCCAGCTACGGTGCCCAAAGTATAGATATAGCTGCACCTGGGGTAAAGATTTATAGTACCTTCCCTAATGCTCAATATGCTACATGGGGTGGCACCTCAATGGCTGCTCCTCTTGTGGCTGGTGCTGCGGCTTTACTTTTGGCGGCTAATCCCAAGTTCACAGTATTAGAACTCAGACATGCCATTCTCTCCAGCGTTCAGCAAGTCGCTTCTTTGCAAGGCAAGGTGAATACTGGTGGATACTTAGATTTGTCTCAATTATCAAAATTTCTGCCAAAAACCGGGTCTAAACCGGATAATTTAATCAATAATGCGGCTGATCCATCTGCTACAGAGGCAGTTCGGATTCAAGCCGAAAATTATAACGATGCGTCTGATACTACACCCAATAATGAAGGAAGAATTTATCGCTCAGATTTAGGTGTAGATATTGAGAGCAGTGCTGATAATAGTGGTGGCTTTAATGTCACTGGAATGAAAGCAGGGGAATGGTTAAAATATAGTTTCGAGGCAAAAGCTGGATTTTATAAAATTGTATTCCGAGTTGCCGGTGAGGGTAACGGTCAAAAGCAACTTCAGGCTGTAATTGACAATCAGCTAGAGCGTTCTGTGAGTTTTGCTGCTACAGGCGGTAATCAATTATGGACAGATGCGATCGCTCAAGGAGTGAGTTTGAGTGCAGGTATTCATGAACTGCGCCTAAATGTACTCTCAGATGATTTCAATCTCAACTACATTGACTTGATTCCCACCACTACAGCTTACGGTGGTAGTGGCAATGACACTATCTCTGGCAATGCTGATAATAATACTATCTATGGCGGCGCTGGTGATGATAGCCTTAGTGGTGCTTCAGGCAACGATACCATTTATGGTAATGATGGCAATGACTCCATTGACGGCGGCAATGGTGACGACGTTCTGAATAGCGAAAATGGTAATGACACCATAACAGGTGGTGCTGGGAATGATACAGCCAATGGTGGTGCTGGGAATGACAGAATCAACAGCGGCCCTGGAAATGACAACCTCAATGGCGAGGGTGGCAATGATAACCTCTCTGGTGAAGCAGGTAATGACAACCTCAATGGTGGTTCTAGCAACGATACCCTCACAGGTGGTGCTGGCAATGACACTCTCATAGGAGGTAATGGCAGAGATGTCTTAACAGGTGGTGATAGTAACGATGTTTTGATAGGTGGACTGGGTAATGACACCCTTACAGGTGGTTTGGGAAGAGATATCTTTGTCTTTGATTCTCTATCTGATAGGACAGATGCGATCGCAGATTTTTCTCGTTCAGATGGAGATAAAATCAAAATTGGTTCTAGCTTTGGAACTAACCTGAGTCTGTTCAGCTATGACAACAGTACAGGCGCTTTGACCTTTAATAATGGAACTAATCCTATTCAGTTAGCTACCCTAAACACTAATTCTCTGTTTAGTATTCCTGACGATATTATTTTTTCATAAGTCGCCCAGCAGTCAAGTTCAAAGGCTAATAGGGCAAGTCTGCTGAAACTGAAGTAGATTTGAACTATTAGCTTTGGAATTAACCATCGGTAGAATGGTTTCTGTATAGAAAAAGGTTGTTTAGCTGAGGCCAGGAGAAATTTAAAATATCTGAGTAACGCCAAGTTATTGAGGGATAGGGTTCACTTACCTGCCAATATAGGGAAATTGCTAACTTTGGTCTTCATGCCATCTTCTATAATTTATAAAACCTGCACAAATAAATCTTAGGCATGAGACTGTGACAGAAACTGGAAGCTACAAAGATACTGTAAACCTACCCAAGACTAGTTTTGATATGCGGGCGAACGCACTGAAGCGTGAGCCGGAAATTCAAAAATTTTGGGAAGAAAATAACATTTACGATCGCCTGTCGCAAAATAATCCCGGCGAATTATTTATACTACATGATGGGCCTCCCTACGCAAATGGCTCGCTTCATATTGGTCATGCCTTAAATAAAATTCTCAAAGATATTATTAATCGCTACCAACTGCTACGGGGGCGTAAGGTTCGTTATGTGCCTGGTTGGGACTGCCACGGTTTGCCAATTGAGCTAAAAGTTTTGCAGAATATGAAATCGGCAGAACGGCAGAATCTCACGCCTTTACAACTGCGGCAGAAAGCGAAGGAATTTGCTTTAGCAACAGTAGATGACCAACGCCAAAGTTTTAAACGTTATGGTGTTTGGGGTGATTGGGATGATCCTTATTTGACCCTAAAGCCAGAGTATGAAGCTGCTCAAATTGGTGTATTCGGGCAGATGTTCTTAAAAGGATATATCTATCGCGGTTTAAAGCCTGTTCACTGGAGTCCCAGTTCTAAAACAGCTTTGGCAGAAGCTGAGTTGGAATACCCAGAAGGTCACACTTCCCGGAGTATCTATGCAGCTTTTCCTATCACCAGTCTTGCGGAAGCTGCAAAATCACTGCTAGGTGAATATCTCCCAGATTTGGCTGTCGCTATCTGGACAACCACACCTTGGACAATTCCAGGTAACTTGGCTGTGGCGGTGAATGCAGACCTTAACTATGCTGTGGTGGAAGTGTCACGCAAAGATGCAGAAACCCAAACAGGATTTAAATATCTCATAGTTGCGGCTGATTTGGCAGAACGCTTATCTACTACTTTGGGAATTGAGCTTACCGTAAAAGCCACATTCAAAGGGAAAGATTTAGAACATATCACCTATCGTCATCCCTTATTTGACCGCGAAAGTCCGGTGGTTGTCGGTGGCGATTACATTACCACTGAGTCTGGTACAGGGTTAGTTCACACTGCCCCTGGTCATGGTCAAGAAGACTACATTGTAGGTCAGCGCTATGGTTTACCCATCCTCGCACCAGTGGATGATAATGGCAACTTTACCCCAGAAGCCGGACAATTTGTGGGGTTGAATGTGTTGGGTGATGGGAATCAGGCGGTAATTGATGCGTTAACGGCTGCTGGTTCTTTATTGAAAGAAGAAGCCTATGCACACAAATATCCCTACGACTGGCGGACAAAGAAACCGACAATTTTCCGCGCTACCGAACAATGGTTTGCTTCCGTAGAAGGATTCAGAGAAGAAGCATTAAAAGCGATCGCCTCGGTAAAATGGATTCCCGCCCAAGGTGAAAATCGCATCACGCCAATGGTAGCGGAACGTTCTGATTGGTGTATTTCCCGTCAGCGTTCCTGGGGTGTGCCAATTCCCGTATTCTACGATGAAGAAACTGGCGAACCACTGCTGAATGAGGAAACCATCAACCACGTCCAAGCAATCATTGGGGAAAAAGGTTCCGATGCTTGGTGGGAATTGTCAGTAGAGGAATTGTTACCCGAACCATACCGCAGTAATGGCCGTTCCTACCGCAGAGGTACAGACACAATGGATGTCTGGTTTGATTCTGGTTCATCTTGGGCCGCAGTTCTTAAACTTCGTCCTGAGTTATGTTACCCAGCTGATATATATTTGGAAGGTTCCGATCAGCATCGTGGCTGGTTCCAGTCAAGTTTGCTTACCAGCGTAGCGGTTAACGGCATTGCACCTTACAAAACTGTGTTGACTCATGGTTTTACCTTGGATGAACAAGGATTTAAAATGAGTAAATCACTAGGAAACGTGATTGACCCAGCAGCGATCATTCAAGGTGGGAAAAATCAAAAAGAAGAACCCGCTTATGGTGCTGACATTCTGCGGTTGTGGGTATCATCAGTAGATTATACTTCTGACCAACGGATTGGGAAAAATATTATCAAGCAACTAGCTGATGTCCGGCAAAAAATCCGGAATACAGCGCGGTTTTTGTTAGGGAATTTGCACGATTTTAATCCAGAAACAGATACAGTCCCGTTTGAGGAATTACCAGAACTCGATCGCTATATGCTGCATCGCATGACGGAAGTGTTTGGTGAAGTCACGGAAGCCTTCGACAGTTTCCAATTCTTCCGCTTCTTCCAAACCGTGCAGAACTTCTGCGTCGTGGATTTATCCAACTTTTATTTAGATGTTGCCAAAGATAGACTGTATATCAGCGCCTCTAACGCTTTCCGCCGTCGCAGTTGTCAAACAGTACTAAAGATAGCTTTAGAGAATTTAGCACGAGCGATCGCCCCCGTGTTATGTCACACTGCGGAAGATATTTGGCAACATCTCCCCTACAAAACACCTTACAAATCCGTATTTGAAGCTGGTTGGGTACAAGTAGAAGCAGCATGGCTAAATCCAGAATTAGGCGAATTTTGGCAAGCATTGCGACAACTCCGCACCGATGTCAACAAGGTGTTAGAACTAGCGAGAATAGAAAAACTCATTGGTTCTTCCTTAGAAGCGAAAGCTTTAATTCACATCCCCCACAAACAGTTAGGCGATGCAATCAAAGCTTTTGACTCTGCTAGCGGTAACGGTATCGACAAACTGCGCTACTTATTGCTGACTTCGCAAGTGGAATTATTAGATTCCGCCGAGAAACTGCAAGGATTGAAATACACAGCGCAGACAGAAGACTGGACAATTGCAGTAGTGAATGCAGACGGCGAAAAATGCGATCGCTGCTGGAACTACTCCTCTCACGTAGGAGAATCAAAAGAACATCCCCTACTCTGCGAACGTTGTGTTTCCGCCCTAGCTGGTACATTTTAAAAATGAGCCGTGAGGAGTGAAGAATAAATATAACTACTCCTCACTCCTCACTCCTCACTCCTCACTCAGCACTCAGCACTCATTACTCAGCACTGACTATAACTTCTGCAACAACTCCTGAGTTAACTGCAGAAATGCCTTAGAACCAGGAGATTGCGGACTCATTAAAACAGCTGGCATAAAACTATCAACAGCCTTAGCCACATTCACATCAATGGGGATTTGATTTTTACAAATTTTTTCTACACCAAAATCTTCTACAACGCGATGCATTACTTGTTTGTAGTATCTGCTAGTTAAAAGATTGGAACTCGACATACTAAATACTATACCCAGCATTTTTATATCGATTTTCGCTTCATGTTCGTGACTATCTTTTAATTGTCCAATGCGTCTTTCTAACAATTGAATACCTACTACAGATAATGGTTCTGGTTTAGCAGGTAAAATATAGAAATCACTACAAGCCAAAGCACTACGAGTTAAAAGATTATAGCCAGGGGCACAGTCCAAAATTATAAAATCATACTCTTGCCGAACTGGTTTGAGGATGTTATTAATTAACACCCTTTCAAACCGATTCCAAACCATTTCAAAATCCTGCTCACCCAACGCCACTGATTGTTGATGCAGCATTTCTGAAACAACAAATTCATCGTATAAATCGATATCTCCTGGTAATAAATCTAATCCAGGTAACTTACAAACATTGGCGTGAACGATATCTTGAATCGTCAATTTAGCATCCGGTTCGGGAGCGATAACTTGGTCTATTAGATATCGAAATGTCTTTCTATTTTTCCGCCGCTTGGCAAATTCTAAAGGCGACATCAAACTGAGTGTGGCGCTAATTTGGCTATCTAAATCTAGAACCAACACCCGCTTGCCATGATACTTAGCTAAACAAGTAGCTAAATTAACCGTAATGGTGGTTTTACCGACACCACCTTTCATATTTGCAGTTGCAATTACATATCCCATCGGTTAAGTCCTTTGGTGACGCATCCCCATTTAGGTAGCGTACACCCCTCCTGATATATGGAAATTTTCGTTAAATTTAATATTTCTGAAATGCACAAAGTGATTCCAGTGACATTGCCGTGATTGAGGCAGTCAGAATTATAGCAGTGAGTAGCACATTACTAACAATTAAGAAAAAATTAGTTTTAGGCTAACGGTAGTTGAATTTTAGTCGCTAATAAACTCTGTAGACGTTGCAGCTGCGGCCCGACTTGGTAAAGTAAATCACCTTTCCCTAATAAGTAAGCTGCTGAAGTTGATGTACCACCTAAAATAATTTTGGAATCTGCTTCACTTCTGGTGCTGAGGGCAATTCTTCCTGGTAAATTAGAGCGAATTAGAGGGGTAACAATCCCAGCTTCCGGACGTTGAGTGGCAATAATCAGATGGATTCCCGCCGCCCTTGCTTTTGCTCCCAATCTTTTAATACTTTGTTCTAATGCAGTGCGAATTTCTTTTTCTGCCATAAAGTCCGCATATTCATCAAAAATACAGACAATCCGAGGAAGAGATAGTGAGCAACGTTGGTTATAACTAATCAAATCAGCACAAGCAGCTTTCTCAAACCTTTGGTAACGAGACTCCATTTCTGCAACTAATTCATCCATTAGTTCAATAGCGCGATCGCTATCCTTGACAATAGATGAGTAAGACCAAGACATTTGCTCAAACTCTGGAAACGTCACCCGTTTAGGATCAACCAGGGCGATTTTCAGGTGTTGAGGGGAATAACGACATAGTAAGCTGAGGAGGAGCGATCGCAAAAATTCACTCTTACCACTCCCAGTTGTACCCCCAACCAAAAAGTGACAGGTATTCGGATCAGATAAATCAGCTTCTATTAGTTCTCCTTCTAAATTCACCCCAACCGCAATTTTTACAGGTGCATTTGCGGGTAAAGGTTGCGGCTGAATATAAGTTTCAAAGTGAGCAATTTGCCGATCTGAACGTGGTAAATCTATACTGACATATCCAGCTTGTGGTGCAATCAAAGGCGGATTTGCTAAACCTAACTGCACTTGCAAATCATTAGACAACCGAAGAATAGAATTGACACTCACGCCTAAATGAGGTTTTAGCTTCACCCGAATAAAAGCAGGCCCTACAGCAGCACCTTGATAATCAACTTTAATTTTAAAAGATTGCAAGGTAGTAACTAATTGTTCACCAATTTCATCGCCTAATGTTGATGTATCTTCATCTTCAATTGGCGGTTTTGGAGTGTCCACTTCTGCATTCACAAAAAAAGTCTGACACTTTTGTTGCTGGGGACAAATTTCACACAGATAAGGCTGAGTTGTTCGTGGTGGTGAATTGGGATGAGGCGGTTCCCAAGTCAACCATTCTTGCATTTGTTGCAATTTATAGGGAATCAACTGATGCACAGTACTTTCTAGCTGTTCCCAAGAATATTGATACTCTTTAAATTCTGGTAAAACACAGTAAACTGCTGACTCAACAGGTACTTTTTTCTTTTGCCACAACAAATAACTATAAAGTGAAACCTGCGCTAACTGTGCTGATGGATCTACAGGTTGATATGTTTTAAATTCCACCACACAAAGGCGATTGAGTTCAAAATTAAAAACTAAACAATCAAATTCTCCCCTAACTCTTTGCTGTGTCCCATTAGGGAGACTAAAGTAATGCTCAACGCTGCGTTCTCCAGAGAGAAAGGTATTACTAATAACTGTTTCTGCATTGCAATAGCGCCGATTAATTACCAACAATTCTGCAAAGCGCTTAATTAATCCTTGTAAACCTTGCCAAACTTGTAAAAGTGCTTGAGCTTGACTACCATCTTTTGCAACTGCTTCCTGTAGATAGGGAAAGAATTCTAATTGATAAAATATTTGTTGCATTTGTGAGGCTACTTCCTCTACCTTTATTTGTGAAGCCTCTGGTTTAAATAAAGCTTTAAATTGCGGTTCAATCGCGGCTAATTTGACAAATTTATCTGCTAATTTATGAAATGGATTCCCAATGCCAATAGCTGTATCTGGTGGTAAAAATATTGCCTTATCACCAAATTTATGATTTAGATAGAATAAGCGGGGACACTCAAAAGCTAAACGGACTTTAGTCACGGTTAAAGATGAGTTCTCTGATTTTGCTCTTACCTCTTGTGAGCCATTATTTTCCATATCAAAAATATTAATTACAGCATTGGGATTTGATATTTCTAGTAAACGACGATGCACAGCCGCCAAATAAACCGTATCCATCGCCGCATATTTTAGCTGCTTGTCGCTGAGAGGACGCTTTCCCCAATCACTTCCCTGTTCTTCTATATCTACATTAGAGAAATTGCAGAGTTCTGCTGCTAAAGTCTTCAGTTTTAAATTGGAAACTTCCAGTCGTTGACGAGTAATTTTTCTGGCTAATTGTAAAGTACAGGTAACATTCTTTGCTAGCTTGCCTCCTAAATACTTTACGTCATAGCCAGCATTGTGAAAAATCTTCTCAATATTGGCATTACTCATGATTTGGTTAACAAAATATGCTGCCAAATCACGTTTATTTAAGACATCGAGAATATAAGCAGATACACCTGTTGAGTCTGCCGGATCAGCTAATACCTGAATCAGCGATAATTTGGGATAGTAAGTATTCCAGTCAGCAGTTTCTGTATCTAACCAAAGAATTTTAGCAGATGCTAACTTAGATATTAATTCCCGGATTTCCGCAGCTTCTGTCAGGTATTGCATTGACTAAAATATTTCAGCAAAGACTATAAAGCAATCAAACAAATCAATTGGTCTTGTAACTTAGCTTTGGGATTAATGATTTTCACTTTCTTTTCTTGACATAATAATTCAATCAAATGTTTAGTTTCAGATTCTTGCACATCAGAAAAGTGACTAACTGCTTGTGAAATTAAAGTAGGCATTCCCATATAGCCTTGCGTTTTGACTAGATTTAATAAAAAATCTTTGACAGGTCGTAAATCTTTTTTACCATTTCCTCCACCGTTACCTCCGTTGGAAGTTTGTTTAGGAACAATTCCTAAGTCCTGTAACAACATACATTTATCTAATATTTTGGCTTCACGCATTAAACTTTGCAGTTGTTGCAAATTTATAGTTTTACCTGCAATTACTAATTCCTGTGCTAGTGCAGAATTAACCAAGCTTTGGTATGTTGCCAAGTAGTGAACAGAAGATAGACTAGGCTTAATATGATGATGATTGGTGTGTGTAAAAATCTGTTGATATATTTGATTGCCAACAAGCCTAGGTGTTCCTACTCCTCCAATGCGAATTAGGTAAAGAGTATGGCAGAGATTTTGTTGAATAACTCTTTGACAAGCATTCATAATATTGAAAAAGCTCATCATACTTGAATCTTCAGTCCAAACTATACCTATTCTTTCCTGCTTATTAGGCTTTTGATAGCTCAAAGAAAAACTAGCAAAATTACCACTTAAGAGTTTATATTTAATTTCCTGTATTTGTAACGCCGCTAGTGCCTCTTGCAGCATCCGGATTAAATCTGGTGAGGATAACAAGGCAATTTTGGTAATTTTTTCCTGGTTTTTTATATATTCCTTCTGCCATAGTAATTGAAATTCTGCCTGAGTTATATCTGTCCCCTCTTTATCATTTCCTGAAGTACCTGGTTCATCAGTAATAGGCTCACCTGTATCAGGTTTTGATGGTGATATCTTGAGCTTATATTTTTGATACTCATTACGACCCAGAATTAACGTATTTCTGGGCATGGTTTTACCACCAGGGTAATGTTGATCTAATACTTGTCTACTCAATGGAAAAATCGGAGAATCAGGCTGTGAATTTGCTTGTCTATGTAGTTGTTGCAGCTGATAAATCCAGAGTGCCTCAGCCTGTTCAAGTGTAATATGTTTTAACTGAATTGACTTATAAATTCCTGCTTTGTCTGCTGGCTGAATACGGTCAAGATTACGCTTCCATGTACTAGTAATAACACTGATAATTACTAAAAAACTTTTTAGTCCATCACCATGTATAGTTGTATTTACATTTAAAAAAGGTTGTATGTCTAAAAAACCATCTGGCATCTGAGGCATAGTATCTAAATTATCAAAGCACAAAACTATTGGTTGAGTTTGTGTTGCAATTCTGCCAAAATTTGCCAAAATATTTTTAGCTGCATCTTCTGTATCAATACAATGCTTTAATTTTAATGCTTGCATTGATTCTTCGCTTAAATCATCTCCACGTAACCATTCACAAGCTAGGTCATATAATTCTGGATTTGTTAGGTCATGTAATACTCCAAAAAAGATGTCAGGATTATAAATACTAGCTTTTTTATAAGTATCTTTTAGGTGTTTAATAAACTTTTGACGATCGCTTTGTAATACTCGCCAAATGGCATCATTAAATAATCGCTGCTTTAAGTTACGTTTGGTAAAGGCAGATAAACTTTTGAGCCACAGCATTAACTGTGAATCTTGCTCACCCTCTGGAATTTTGATTAAGCTATCAATAGTAGAGCGTAAAATATGCCGCCAAATATTACCACTATCAGCCCAGTTACAGAGAATATAGGCGAAAAAAGCTTTAGGGTTGAGGGTACGTTTAAGCCTACCTAATAAATAGCTTTTACCTGAACCGGAATCACCTGCCAGCAAAACTGTGCGGCTAACATTATCTGTAGCTACTAAGTTGAGTAATTTTTCAATCTCAATAATTGCTTCTTGATGAATTGAATCAACTGTGAGCGTAGCATCTTGTGTATCGCTCCAGAAATTCATCGGCTTCAACTTTATCTGGTCAAAGGGGTTGACATCTCGTTTAATAATCTCATTGATTTCAGTCATACTAAAACTGTGATGATAGAGCGAACTAACTTTGAATTCAAAAATTATCTGACAGGCTAATAATTCACGGTGAGAAAAAACAGTGAACCACCAATATTTTGAGGAATACCTGCATCAATTTGTTCAGGAGTATATGCGCTTACTTCTTGCAGGGAACTTAACTCAAGTTGGTCATTTTTTTGCAACCGATACAAAGCCTGATCTAATTCATCCCGTGAAAGCGGCGGTTGTAACTTTTGCCGCAGATGGAAAATAGGTAAATAATTCTCCGTACCCATTTCCTTATCTAACTTCTCGATAATCCCTAAAATTTCTTCATCAGAAACTGCTTCTCCGCCAGGTGGTGGTGGAATAATATCTGACTTCTCCCGCAGAGTTTTCCGTAAAAACCGTAGGTAATTACCCAGCAATTCCAAACTGATAACAGGGTTCGAGCCTTTTTTAGGACTGTAATTATCCCGCAATTCCGCAATTCCTCTTTCAGTCAGCCAAACTTCGGCTTTAGTTTTTTTAATTCCCCATTCAGCGTCAATCAATCCCCGTTCACTTAGGGTTTTCAATATCACATCTCGTTCAGCAGCTTTTGGCGAGGTGATTTTGCTAGGGGCGATTTTCCCAGAAGCTTGACTTATCTTCTCCAGTACCTTAAGTTCTTTATCTGTGATTGGAACTTGGGCTGCATCAAGCTTCAGCAGCGCTTGACCTGGCGGTAAAATTTTAACTGTGGCAATCTCACGGGTATAGTCTACCAGTTCGCGATCGCCCAAACTTTTACAAATTTTGTTTTTATCACCTTTAAAAACATCAAAGGTGCTGGCGCTAAGACTAGAGCGATAATTGGTACATCCCAACAACTTGAGTAGAAACTTTAACTCGTTCGTTTCCATACTAGTAATCTTGCCTGTATCTAATTAAGCATTAAGCACTACTCTAGCTTGAACAGCAAAAATTGACACACTTTCCTGATCGTAGCACTAGATTCTCTAGCTACCGGAAAGAAGGCGATCGCATATACATTGTTTCTCATTGATTGAGTAAATCTAACTTCTCTGTGCTCATAGTTTGATTGTGAAAAGCCTAAAGTATTAATTACCAATCAAATAAAAATGGTGCGTTAATTAAGTAACGCACCATAAACTATGGGATAGAAGACAATTTATTTTTTATTATTCTTTTAATTTCTAATTCCTATCTACCCGCTTTTGCGATAAATACTTGCGCTTAAACTCTCCGCAAAGCATTAAAAGCCTTATTTCGCAACCCACCTGGTAACAAAGACAATCCTAAACCAGTCCAAGCTTTAGTATTAGAAAAAGACTTACCAGCCAAAACCAACTCTCTACCAGTTTGGATTTCGCCTTTTTCAATTAGACGCAAACCTAATATTAACTGCGCTTCCGCAAGACGATTTTTCCTAATTGACTCTAATTTTTCTGAATCAAATTTATAATTTTGCAGGTATTTAATCTTATCAAATAAATAAGGAATTGCTCGATTAATGCCTTGCTGTTCTGCATGGTAGCGATATTCCATTAACAATTCTGGTAAATAATAGCCTTTTTTACCAGACAAAGCTAACCGCACAAACAAATCATTATCTTCGCAATTTTGAATATTGGGAAGCATAAAACCCAATTCTTGCAATGTTTGGCGACGAAATAATGTTGCACCAACTTGAAAACTTTGGTAAATAAAAACTACATCTAGTAAATTATCGACAACACCCGCTGATAATTTCTTCCTACCCCAGCGACGAGAATTTTCTTCAGTCATCTCATCATTCCGGTTATTATTAATATCGATAATCCAGTGGTCGGTACCTACAAAATCAATGCTAGGATTTTGTTCAAAAATAGCAATAGTACGTGCCAGAAAATCAGGTGTTAACCGATCGTCGTCATCAAATTTGATAAAATACTCGCCACTAGCTGCATTAAAGCCAGAGCGCATATTATTACTTTTACCAATGTTTTGTTGATGATGAATATATTTAATGCGATGATCCTTGTACTGTGACATCAACTCCGGTGTACCATCACGTGAGCCATCATCACAAACAATTAATTCAAAGTCCTGATAACTCTGCTTGATGACGCTCTCAATGGCATAAGGTAAGAGATTGACTCTATTATAAGTAGGAATACAAACACTAATTTTAGCCACAGTGATAATAATAAATATTGTTTAACTAAAGCTTTTACACAGTTAGAAATTAGTCTATTGACTAGGGTTCCCAATTTCAATATTAACTTACCCTTCAATTGTCATATTTCATCTAAAAATTATCTGGCTTCAGGAAAAACACTTAGTCAAAGTCATTCAATAATTTCTCAATCAAGAATTATTAACATACTTGCTTCAGTAAATATAATTAATTTGCTGCTTCACTTGATATCTTGGCATAGCATTTTCCGTGGATACAACAATTAATACGGCAATATATAGGAAATTCATCAAATTGCCAGCTAATCAGTAATGAACTTTTTATTAGCTTTAATTTACTAAAATTTTACAAAAAATATATAAGGGATTTTCATGATGACAATCAGCAATGATAGAAGTCATTGTATATATATATTTTCATTTCTTAGTGTGATCACAGATATGAATTCTATGAATATCTTAATGCTATCTTCTACCTTTCCCTATCCACCAACGCGGGGGGGAACCCAGGTGAGAACGTTTAATTTACTTAAGTATTTAAGTCAACGTCATAGTATTACGCTGGTAACTCAACGCGATGCTACTGTCACAGAAGCGGAAATAATAGCCTTACAAGATTGTGTGGATCGTCTAGTGGTTTTTGAACGTCCCCCAGAATCAGGAACCCCCGCAGGAATATTCCAGAAAATCCAGCGCTTCAGCTCATTTTTGCAACAGGGAACACCACCAAGTGTGATCAACCGCTACTCAACTGAAATGCAAGAGTGGATTGACAACTTTGTAGAGGCGGGAAAATGCGATGTCATTACCTGCGAACATAGCGTGAATGAAATTTATGTGCGATCGCACTTCCAAAAACAGCTAAGAACCGTAGTCAATATTCATAGTTCTGTATATGGTAGCTGCTATAACCAGCTGACAACTGGTATTTCCGAAAATAAGTTGAGAGATAAAATTAATCTGCCACTTTTACGCCGTTACGAACAAAGCTATTGCTCAAAGTTTTCTGAAATTGTCGTGACAACGGAAGAAGATAAAATTCAATTACAAGAATTTAACCCTAATAGTGAAATTACTGTGATTCCTAATGGCGTTGATTTAGTGTCATTTCCCTACAGAACTAACGATCCAGGAGGAAATCGCTTAATTTTTATTGGTGCAATGGATAATTTGGCAAATATTGATGCGGTATGCTTCTTTAGCCAAGAAGTATTGCCAGAAATCCAGAAAAATTATCCTGATACAACTTTAGATATTGTGGGTAGTCATCCAACCCCAGAAGTTTTAGCACTGAAAAAACAAACGGGAGTTACTGTAACTGGGCGTGTACCTTCGATGTCCGAATATTTACATAAATCAACCGTCTGCATTGTACCAATGCGGACGGGTTTTGGCATTAAAAATAAAACTCTAGAAGCAATGGCTGCTGGTGTACCGATAGTTGCAAGCGATCGCGGTTTAGAAGGGTTAGCGGTAGATGGTTCTGGTACACCTCTACGAGCCTTAAGAGCAAATACACCAGCGGAGTATGTGAACGCGATTACTCAACTATTTGATAATTCACAACTGAGAGCCGAATTATCTATTAATGGCAGAGAACTGATAGAAACAGAATTTACCTGGGATATTGCCGGTGAAAGCTATGAAAAAGTTTGTTGTGGTAGTGATGGAAATTATGAAATTTGAACTATTACTGATTCACAATTTGATTATTGTTCCATTGTAGGTACAGCGAAAATTCTGCTGCCAATAGGAATCCTTGTACTAGGTTTAGCTGTCTCTGGTGTAGTTACAGTAGCACTAGTAGAAGGATCACTCAGGTTTTCAGATAAAATATTTGGTTGGTTATTTGTGGAAGAACTGGAATTATTACCTTGAGATGGCGCAGTTGGATTGATGCCGATAGATGGTTCTGTAGATATGGGGCTAATCTTATTAGTATCGTTGTTATTTAATTCTGGTGCAGTTTGTGCTTGGCATGGCATCACAGTCAAAGCAGAAATTGAAACTACAGCCAGTGCAATGATATTTTGACAGTATTGGTGCATATTCTTATTGATGTGATGAGGGGTTAGACTTTGAACAAGGGAGATGCACTGAACTCTTAGCTCACCAATTTTCTAATTACTAAATTTGGTGGAGTTGACTTTTTATCTTGCAAATTGCTGTAATCACAAACCATCTTGATGCTAAATATTGAAACTTCACTAACAACTTTTTTATTCAACAATTAAATATTAGGTTGTTCCTGAAGCATTTATGTATGGCTAATACACTTATTCTTTAGATATCTTGTTTGAGAAATCAGCTTGTGCAACTACCCATAAATATACTTGTATAGTCATTCTTTACATAAGAGAAAAATTACGGATTTTTGCACATAAATCCGGAATTCTCACCTCAAAAGCTGGTTCGTATATTTATCAAACCCAACAATAAATATATAAAGTATTAAATGATGAAATATAAAAAATTGCTTTATATCAATTTGCGATAAAGATGAATCGCAACAGAAAAATGCTGAAAGTCTTTACCTCAATACAATACTGGCACCAAAATCCGATTGCTCTATAAAACTGATTCATTAATCAAACACAAGCAATTCTTCTAGGGAATACAGCAACTAACTGTATTCCCTAGGAAACGCTAAAGGCGAATATATCTATATACTTGCAGCCAGACTGTGAGAGTTTCTTAATCTGTGAGTGGATCGCAGCGAATCTCAATCATAAAACCATCAGGGTCGTAGAAGTATACACCTCTACCAGTGGGGCGGGTAACTGGGCCATGAGCGATCGCAATTTGATTATCTTTAATTACTGCTACTGCTTGATCGAATAATTGCGGATCGATGTCAAACGCTAGGTGGTATGCTCTGGTGAAAGACTTCTCAGGATTGGGATCTGGTGGGGATAATTCCGGTTCCCCAAATAAATCTAGAATTGTGCCATCAGGAGTAATAAAGTTAGCTACCTTCCCAGCAGCGACAAGTTCAACCAAGGTTGCGGGTACTTCATCACCTGTAAGTTCATGTAAACCTAAAATATTGCCATAAAAATGTCGGGATGCTTGCATATCTTGAACGTTGAGAGCAATGTGATGTACCTTACGTAGAACACCAGGAGCTAAGACACTGTTCGCAGCACAAGAGCTAGATAGCATGGCAGAATCAACTTCCCTACAAAGATAGAAGATAAACTTTTTGCTCAAAGTTTATTATTTATCCTAAAAACTTACCATGCCTTTCGATTATTCTTTAGACTTTCCCAATATTAATTTTCGCCAACATCCTGAACTTTATCGTGTTGGTAAAGGTGAGCAGGGTGTACTTTTAGTAGAGCCATACAAATCGGAAATTCTTCCTTTCTGGCGATTTAAAACTCCAGAGATTGCTAAAAATTCAAGTGAGAAGATTTATGAGATTTTTTTAGATTATTTAGAAAATAATGATTTTATTGGTGCAGATATGGCACGCAAGTTTTTACAGATGGGGTATACGCGATCGCGCCGTTATGCTAATCATAAAACTGGTAGGAAATATAAATCTAGTTCGCCAGCAGCAGGTGAGAAAAAAGAGATTCTACCTTATGATGTAGACCCAGTTAAAGCAGAATCAGCAGCAATATTTAAAACCAAATGGATACAAGCAAAGACCAATGAGAAGTATCTCCAGCTTTTAGCTGAACATAAAAAAATGTATGAAGTCTAGCAACTAGTACCGCAAGACAGAATTCAAAATTCAAAATTAAGACGGAGTAGGCGTTTCATTGATTTTGTAGACATAGAGCAGCTTCAGGTAGAGTATAGGCTTAAAACCCTTACGAATGACCAATGACAAATAACTAATGACAGCCCTTACTAGCTATCTTTAATTGCACTGCTCTACTTACTAGTGTTCAAATATATCTTTATATTGCAATAAATCTAAGGAAACAATTGTTGGTAGAACTTGAAAACATTCTTGAGCAAGTTGCCAACGTTCTTCTCTTTTAAGCATAGCAATTAATTTGTCTTTAACACTGAGTAAATAGCGCACATCATTAGCAGCATAATTCAACTGTTCTACAGATAAATTAATAGCGTTACCCCAATCAGAACTTTGAGCGCTTTTATCAAGTTCGACTTTTTCTAATTCCTGCACTACATCTTTTAGCCCGTGACGATTGGTATAAGTACGAGCTAATTTACTAGCTATTTTTGTGCAAAAAACAGGCTGAACGGTAATGCCTAAGTTGTAACGTAAAGTAGCAATATCGAAACGGGCAAAGTGAAATACCTTCTGGATATTAGCTGCTTCTAACAGTTTTTGTAAGTTTGGTGCTTCAGTTTGCCCTTTGGCAATGCGAACTGCAGTTACTTGGCCCTCTAGGTTACACAGCTGGACAAGACAAAGGCGATCGCGCTGTGGTAGTAATCCCATTGTTTCCGTATCAACAGCGATCGCCTCTGATTTTAAATACTGAGATAGAGCAGTTTCGCTAAGGTCGCGATCGCTCACCTGAAAATCTTGTAATGTCATGAATCACTCAAGAATAATTGTAGTGTCTAATAGAAGCCAGTTCTATGAGACACTACATTATTATTGTGCAAAAAAAGCAGAATTTCTAGCCATCCTTTCTGACGTATTAATGCAGATTGGCAAAAATTCCTAATTAGTACAAAATTTAACCCAGTACTCAGCACTAATTAGTTTGCAAGAAAATCTGTGTGAGATAGACTTCGCCTTTTTTATTAGCAGCAACGCCAATCCCTGTGAGATTATACTTTCCTTGGATATTTTTGAGATGCCCTGGACTGTTCATCCAACCAATTACAGCTTGTGAGGCCGGATCGCTATATCCTTGGTTAAAAGCAACATTTTCTCCTGCACTTTTGTAAATAATGGGGAGAACAGTAACTCGTCTCTCAAAACCTTGATGGCTAAAAGGAACTTTACCATTAGCCATATTTTGACTATGAATTCTTGCCTGCCGAGTGATATTTGCATTTAGGGTCAACTTTGATAAACCCTTAGAAACACGATATCGATTAATTTGATCAAAAACTGATTTTTCTAGAGATGTAGTTTTAAAAACAGTATTTGATGCAGCAACCTGATTTGAAGCGATCGATAACGGTTTATTATGAGGGCTTTTTTGTGGAGAACTGTGACCTGCAATAGGAGTAGTTGTTAATCCACTGGCAAGGACAAGCGTACTTAAAGCTATGCCAAAAGCAGTTTGTCGGAACATGGAAATTACTTAATGTATAGAGTTATAAGACCTCTACTCTACCTTATTCTTCCTAGCAGAAATACGAGGATACTATTAAGGCTTGATGAACTTAGAGAAATTTTGCACCTGCTTTATAGTAAATACAAGTAATCACCTCCAAGCTTATATACTAGGATAGATGTAGGATTTTTAAATGCATTAGGTAGCTTAACTAAGTGATAGCTGTCCCTGAAAAGATAAAAATTATTTGAATCTTTAAAAAAGATAATGTAGTATCTTCCAGACAAATGTTATGGTCACTACATTTTTAATTAAATAAATTCGCATAAATAAATATTTAGGATTGATGCCGGTGCTATACAGTGTTTCTGAGATAAATGAATTACATAGCTAGTACAACAAAGCTGAACCCCTGCTGGGAAGCAAGCTATGCGTAGCCTCTCTGATAGGAAAAGTATGTATCCATAATTTTGGAGGGGGTTTGGGGGACGCAACCGTCACCCAATCGGGGGTTTGGGGGAGAATCCCCCAATGCTGCTGGCTTTTTTAATAAGT
>NZ_JACJQJ010000088.1 GCF_014696615.1 Nostoc linckia FACHB-104
CTTTTTATCGTTGAGATGATTCCCAAGTGTAAATATTTGAAGCACTCATAATTTCTTACTTCTTTAAATAAGTCTTTATACTCTGCACAATATTCATCTATGATGCCAACTGTTGGATGAGGATCTCTTGCTAAATGTTTCAGGATTTGTAATTCTACATCCATTGCCCTGCTTACCTTCCAGAGTTTTTTCTTTTCATCCTTTTATTCAGAATACTCGGAAAGTGACAGAAGAGGGGTATGAAATCCGTATTGTAGGTTGTGTAGCTTTTTTTGTAGGTCGTAAGTAAATCAAATTTTTAATTATGGGTAAGAAAGAGCCTTCACCTGCTTTCAGATATCGCTCAGATGGCACTATTTTATCGTTACCCATTGATATAACTAAGTGTGTAATCTCTCAGTTAACTGGTATCTTAAATAAAGAACTTGCATTCTTGCAAGAATGCACCTGTTTCGGACAGATGTTTTCAACCCAATAACTACAGGGATCGCAGGTATGACAAAACTAGAGGGGAAAGTCGCAGTTGTTACAGGTGCGTCTAAAGGCATCGGTGCGTCGATTGCCAAACATCTGGCAGCTGAAGGTGCAGCAGTGGTTGTCAATTACGCCTCTAGCAAAGAGGGGGCTGATCACGTAGTGGATGAGATTCTTAGCGCCGGTGGAAAGGCGATCGCAGTTCAGGCAAATGTTGCCAAAAAAGCAGAGATTGAACATCTGTTTACAGAAACTCAGCAAGCATTCGGCAGGGTTGATATTTTGGTTAACAATGCGGGAATTTATGAATTTGCACCACTTGAAGACATCACAGAAGCGCACTTCCACAAGCAATTCGATATAAATGTCCTGGGATTGATCCTCGCTTCACAGCAAGCTGTAAAGCACTTCGACTCGGCAGGCGGCAGCATTATTAATATTAGTTCGATTGTCAGCACCCTGACACCCCCGAATGCCGCAATCTATAACGCTACCAAAGCGGCTGTTGATGCCATCACAAAGTCCTTAGCCAAAGAGTTAGGCCCCCGCCGCATCCGTGTTAACTCCATCAATCCTGGCATGGTGGAAACAGAAGGTACCCACACAGCAGGAATTACCGAAAGTGAAGGTCGCCAACAAATTGAAGCGCAAACACCACTAGGTCGCATTGGACAGCCACAGGACATCGCCCCTGCCGTTGTCTTCCTTGCTTCCGCTGATTCCGCCTGGATCACTGGCGAAACGCTGTACATTACGGGTGGGCTTCGCTAGCTTTAGATGCCATAACTCAATTCAAACCCTACCTCAATAGGCAAAGATGTAAATTGGGGTTGTTTATGCTATGACCACTATGTAAAAACCACAGGAGTCAGCTTTAGGGTCGCAACCTACAATCATGATGCGTTGACCCATTTCTGCCATAGCTGCTAGGGTGTTTTGAGAGGTGGTAGATTTACCGATACCGCCTTTACCGTAGAAAGCTATCTGTCTGATGTTTTCGTCAGTCATGGTTCGTGTTTCCTGCAATTGGTTGGTTGGTGGGTCTTTTGCTTTTTTGCGTTGGGTCTCACACCTGTTGATGCTCAGAGTGAGTTTGTGTAGAACGTCGCCAGTGACGTTTGGTATTTAGTACCAGCCGGGGGCGATCGCTCCACAGCAAAAACTATCGGTAGTACAGACATTTATCGTTCCTCGGTCAAATTAAATTTTTTTTCTTTTATTCTTTGTTAATAGCCATGAAAAATGACTATTAACAAAGGTAATTACGCACTTTTCAAATACTTGTGAGTCAGAGATAAACACCTGGTAGGACTGGACTGTGAAGGATGAAGGTTAAAATTTCATACTTCAATTGATGTCTTCGTCAACAATTAATCTGGGAGTCCAATTACTTGTTCAAAATAGCGGCTTTGACATTTGAAACACGAGCCATTGCAGCGCTAATATCATCAGCAGATACTCCGTTTGCAGCCATTGCATCGCTGAGGTGTTTAGCAACTGCATCGAAGTGTTGGGGCTGGATATTCATACCTGTGTGGGTTTTGTCCATTGGGCGACCTGCATATTGCTTTGGCCCTTCTAGTAACTGAGCTACGAAAGCAACAAAGTGACCACGTTGCTTCGCCATATCTGTCTTAGCGAAGAATGTATTCACACTGCTATCTGCTTGGATGCGTTTGTGCAAATCTGCAACTATTTTATCGAGAGTTGCTTGTCCGCCAATTTTTTCGTACAGTGCGCTCATATCCTCATTCCTTTGAAGCGAGTTGGATTATGGAATTCGCAATTAGGCGTTGAATACTTGCCTATGTGCTTAGCTGTCTGTTTTCGGTAGGACTGAATTGATTGATGCGAAGCGAATTGTCTGAGTCAAATCCTACTTTCTGTGTCTTAGCTGATGCACAATAGGTGTATTTGAGCAGTGCGTAATTTTATAGCAATGGTTCTACCGCTTCCACTATCAGGTTCTTGCTGACACGATCCTGCAATCTGGCTTCTATAGCAATCTTGAGAGTTGCTGTACTGCTAGAACAAGAACCACAAGCTCCTTGAAGCAGAACCTTGACGCGATCGCCATCTACATCGTAAAGTTCAACATCTCCACCATCAGCAATCAGAACTGGTCTGACTTCTTCATCTAACACTTTTTGAATCAGTGCAATTTTCTGCACATTTGTGAGTCCGAGTTGTGATTGTTTACCAGTAGCAATATCGGTTGCAACTTTCACGCCGTAGTTGTTGATTGCAGGTGTTGCGGCTTCTTGTTGAACTTCTTTAATAATATCATCAATATTCGCTAAACAGGAACCGCATCCGCCACCAGCTTTTACATAATTTGTTACTTGTTCTGCATCAGTGAGGTTATTTTCCCGAATCACGCGCCGAATCTTGGATTCGCTGATACCAAAGCAGCTACAAATTAGCGCTCCTTCATCATCGTCATCATGAACATCTCGAGCAATGCCGCGATAATTATAAATAGCAGCTTCTAGAGCTTCTTGCCCCATCACTGAGCAATGCATCTTTGCTTCTGGTAATCCACCCAAGTAATCTGCAATGTCTTTATTGGAGACATTTAAGGCTTCATCCAAGGTTAAGCCCTTAATCATTTCGGTTAAAGCACTGGAAGATGCGATCGCACTCGTGCAGCCAAAAGTTTGAAAGCGTGCATCGAGAATCTTATCGCTGGCGACTTCAACTTTCAGGTGTAGTCTCAAAGCATCACCACAAGCAATGCTACCTACTTCCCCAGTCGCTACCTTTACTCCAGCTTGCTCAGCTTCTTCAATAACTCCCTGATTTTTGGGATTGTAAAACAATTCTAATACTTTATCTGTGTAGTCCCACATAGCCGATTTTAGATTTGCGAATTTGGATTGGGTATTGGGTATTGGGGAATGGGTAATCGGGGGTATTGGGTACTGGGTATCGGGGATTGGGTATTAGGTACTAGGAAAATTCTTCCTAATCCCCAGTCCCCAGTCCCCAGTCCCTTATCCCTAACGATGAGCCAGTGTTTGTTCCTGCGCTTGCAGCCAGCCCGCTTCATCATTTTTAAATGGTGAAAGGGCGCGCAAACGTTCGACAATCTCTGGCATAACCGCAATTACTTGATCGATTTCGGCTTCTGTGGTGTAGCGACAGAGGCTAAAGCGGATGGAACCATGCAAAGTGGTGTAGGGTAAGCCCATAGCCCGCAATACGTGGGAAGGTTCCAAAGAGCCAGAAGTACAAGCTGAACCGGATGAGGCACAGATACCGTATTTGTTGAGCAGTAGCAGAATGGCTTCTCCTTCAATATATTTGAAGCCGATGTTCGTTGTGTTGGGCAATCTCTGCGTTGTATCGCCGTTAACTTCACAATCAGGAATTTTGGCGAGTAAGGTTTTTTCTAGGCGATCGCGCAGCCTTCTTTCTCTTGTTGTCGCCTCTTCTAAATGTAACATTTCCAGTTCGGCAGCTTTGCCGAGAGCAATAATCCCTGGAACGTTCTCTGTTCCCGCACGCCGTCCCCGTTCTTGGTGTCCACCAAGTAAGAAGGGACGGAATCTCACGCCACGGCGTACATACAAAGCGCCGATACCTTTAGGAGCGTGGATTTTGTGACCGGATAAGGTAAGCATATCTACGGTGCTTTTCTTCATATTCAGAGGGATTTTCCCTACTGCTTGCACCGCATCGACGTGGAATAAAGCACCATGCTCTTTCGCTCGCAATCCAATCTGCTCGATTGGGAAAACCACGCCAGTTTCGTTGTTGGCATACATCGTTGTCACCAAGGCGGTGTTACCTGTCAAGGAAGCTTCTAGCTCATTGAGATCCAATTGTCCCTGACGATTTACCGAAAGATAAGTAACACTATAACCTTGAGTTTCTAATTGTTTGCAGACATTCAGTACTGCTGGGTGTTCAACTTGAGTAGTAATAATGTGTCGTTTGTCGGGTTGTGCCAACAGTGCAGCGCGAATAGCTGCATTATCACCTTCAGTACCGCAACTAGTGTAAACAATTTCCGACTCATCTGCTCCCAGAAGGGCTGCAAGTTGCTCTCTTGCTATTTTCACTGCTTTGGCAAGTTGTCCGCCAAAGGTATGCATACTAGAGGGATTGCCGTAATATTCCGTTAAGTAGGGCAACATCACCTCTACAACTTCTGGGTCTACCTTCGTGGTGGCATTATTATCGAGATAGATGCAGTTGTTTTGCATTGGTTTTAAATTTAGGAATTATGAATTATCAAGGATGAAGGGTGAAGGGTTAAGGATAACTACTTTATCCTTCATACTTCATCTGAGGCTGACGCTTTTGCAACTGCTCAGAGAATTTCTGAGAATAGAAGTATCCACTATCAAATATAATAAAGGTTGTGTCTATGCGCTTTTATGGAAAGTTGGGGTTACGCAAGAGTTAGCGGTGAGGAGCAGCAAACAGATAAAGGTGCGTTGCGTAAACAAATAGAACGCTTGCAAAATGCTGGATGTTCAAAAGTATACTGGGATATTCAGTCACGAACAACTGAAGTTAGAGAAGGACTACAACAATTAATTCATGACTTGAAGACATCTGCAAAAGGTAAGGTAGTATCTCTGCAATTTACCCGAATTGATCGGATTGGTTCATCATCACGTTTGTTTTATTCATTGTTGGAAGTATTGCGTTCCAAGGGAATTAAACTCATCGCTTTAGATCAAGGAGTTGATCCAGACAGTCTGGGTGGAGAATTAACTATTGATATGTTGCTGGCTGCTGCCAAATTCGAGGTGAGAATGGTAACCGAGAGATTAAAGAGTGAACGCCGTCATCGCGTAACCCAAGGGAAAAGTCATCGAGTTGCACCATTAGGATACCGCATCCACAACGATAAATATGTACGCGATCGCTCTCCATGTGTTTGCTTGTTAGAAGAGCGAAGAGAATTAACTGTATCTGACGTAGCTAGATATATTTTTAATACTTTTTTTGAATGCGGTTCAGTTGCGGCTACTGTGCGTAAGTTACACTCAGATTTTGGCATCGAAACAAAAGCTTTTGATTGGCATAAGCCAGAGAAATCTTCACGAATTATCAGCGATGATGACTTAGATACAATTGTCTTTACACCAGCTAAAGCTAACCACCCCTTGCGTTATCCTTGGTCTGGATTGAGATGGTCAATTCCTGGTTTAAAAGCATTATTAGTTAACCCTGTTTATGCAGGAGGTTTACCTTTTGATACTTATGTGAAATCAAAAGGTAAGCGCAAACATTTTGACGAGTGGAAGGTAAAATGGGGAACCCACGATGATGAAGCCATCATTACCTGCGCGGAACACGAACAAATCAAACAGATGATCCGCAGTAATCGCCATAACCGATGGGCTTCCAGAGAAGATAACGAAATCAACCCATTTTCTAATTTAATTAAATGCGTTCATTGTGGAGGCTCAATGACGCGCCATGCAAAACGAGTAGATAAGCAGGGACAAGCTATCTATTATTTTCAGTGCCGTTTGTATAAAGCTGGCAACTGTAGTAATAAAACTATGATTTCATCAAAAATATTAGATATCCAAGTTGTAGATTTATTGGCACAGGAAGCCGAACGGTTAGCAAACTTGGTAGAAACAGATGAGCCAATTATTATAGAGGAACCCCCAGAAGTGAAAACTCTCCGCGCATCACTGAATAATCTGGAAACCTTACCACCAAGTTCAGCCATCGAACAAATCAAAAATGACCTCAAAGAACAGATTGCGATCGCACTCGGAGCAAGAAATAACGCATCCAGAGAATCCTTGATTGCTAAAGAACGTATTATCCGGGCTTTTGCTAATAAAAGTTATTGGCAAGGACTGAATGCTCAAGATAAAAGAGTAATCCTCAATGGTTGCGTTAAAAAAATCTGTGTAGATGGTAACTTTGTCACAGCCATTGAGTATCAGTACTAGTACCGCCGTGAATTCAAAATTCAAAATTCAAAATTCATTTTCTAGCTTGAAGGACGGCAAATCATCACTCCTTCTTTCTGTGTCTGGGCTTTGGGATTACTGCCCATTGCGCGAAGCGTTATCGTTGGTTCATAACCAGGGTAACAACGCACTAAAACTGTATCTTGCGATCGGGTTACATACAGAACATAAACTTGTTTACCTCCTAGTACGGCAGGTACAAGGCTAGGGGGAAGGGCGGCTGTTGCAACAACTGTTGACTGCTTAAGAGACTGTACATCTGACTGTTCAGATAGAACAGACTTGTTCCCAAGTAACTGCAGACATATTAGTACTAGCACCGTAATCGTGACAAGTACCACAGAGAATTTTGGGGTAAGTTTGAACATAGTTTATTTAACCTTTTGGGTAAGATTGTGTGCAATCGCTGTTGAGCCAGGGGAGCAAAACAGTGATGTTGAATCCAGAAATGGAAATAATTTATTTTCTAGATTTCCCTAATTAGCTTTAGTAAGCTTCGCTGAGTATATATGCCATTGACGCTGCTTCGGAGTTGAGCCAGGAACATTATTAACTCGCCGTAACACATAGCTACCGCGAAATCGCTGCGGCGTTCCATTAGTAGTGATAGCAGTAACAGTAACCGGAATATTAATGTACAGTGAACCTGCTGCCCCTTCCAAGCTACCTGGTTCTCCAACTTCTACAGCAACAGATGCGGTATTAGTAAAACCCTGCTGAAACTGCTCAAATGATTGTTGACTAGCAGCGCCATCTCCTGACCAAGCTGAGTAGGCTTGTTTATAGTCGCGACTAGCGATCGCACTGTAATAGTCACGGATTATTTGGACTGCTTGTTGCTCAAGCTGGGTATCAGTAGTGTTTGGTGTGGGAGATACTGGTGAGGAAGTTGGACTAGATGTGTCTGAGATGTTGGCAACTGATGGGCTATTCACAGAAGATACTTGTGATGTGCCAGAGTTATTACAGCCTGTGATGGCGATCGCCAGTAGCATACCACCAACGACTCTACGGTGCTGTGTTAACCACATAGATAAAGGAAAGTTAGTCTTTGTCAAACATACCTCCCAGCAAATCTGCTGACTGCTTTTCTAGATCCAGCATATCGAAAATGCATAGGATACTGCCATTGACAATTTAATATGAATATGCATTAAAATTATTTGTAACGACCAATATAGCGGGTAATTTCAGTAAATCGCCAAGCGATCGCTACATATTTTGTTTAGTGCAATTCGCTACTAATCCCTCCATTTTTTCCCATCTACTATTAACACAGATGATAGCAGGCTTGAGTTTTCTACATTTACTGTGTCACCTTCGTTACCAGTTATCACTGTTGTATCACCGTAAATACTTTCGATATAAATGTTGTCATTACCACCAGCAGTATTCAGGTTAGTTTCACCGTTGTGAGTGCTTTCTACAGTGACGTTATCTGCACCATCACCTGTTTGCAGATTTAATTTCTCAAAGCTACCGTAGTCAATTTTGCCACCCATTCCCAAGCCGCGAATTTCGTTGTCTGTGACAATGGCGATATTATCTTTGCTATCTCCAGAATCATCCAGATTTAAGATATCCCCACCTATCCCACCGCTAACGGTTAAAGTATTGGCGATATTATCTAATAATTGTTGAGAACTGCTGACAGTGATATGATCATCTCCTTGAGCAGACCTAACTGTTGTATCACCGTAAATACTCTCAATATAAATGTTGTCATTACCATCAGCAGTATTCAGGTTAGTTTCACCGTTGTGGGTGCTTTCTACAGTGACGTTATCCTCACCATCACCTGTTTGCAGATTGAGTTTCTCAAAGCTACCGTAGTCAATTTTCCCACCCATTCCCAAGCCACGAATTTCGTTGTCTGTGACAATGGCGATATTATCTTTGCTATCTCCAGAATCATTCACATTCAAGATATCTTTACCTATCCCACCGCTGATGGTTAGGGTAGCATCAATATTATCCAGAAGTCCGCCAGTAGTTGGATATTTACTACCAACATTAATTACATCATCGCCTGATTTTGAGCCGAGATAAGTTTTACTGTCTATTCTCCGGACATTAAAGATATCAGAATCTTTTTCGGTGTAAAGTTCTGTCCCTTGAGAATAAATCGCACCAAAAATATTAACTAAACTACCGTTAGTATCTTGATTGTTTTTATCTGCGTTAATTACTAGCTTTTGACCTGAAATGATTGTAGCAGTGGTATTTATTTGGAAGTTATCACCAACTAAGAAAGAGATATTTTTGGCAGCACTAATGTTAGCGTTATCAATTAAGAGCAGGTTTTCATCCAAATTAGAACTTTCATTAACCGTTAGCTTAATATAATCCTGGTCGCTCACAAGTTGTTTGAGATTGACACCACCTGCAACTTCTGTAAGTTCAATATAACCGCCTGTGACGACATCAAGAGTACCCTTAATATTGCCTGTATTGCCATCAATATCGAGTAAACTTTGATGATCTAAGAAAGAAGTATTACCAACAAAATCAGTATTGCCTTGAAGATTAGTGCTAGTTGTACCTGCATTAATTATGATGTTGTTTCCGGTAATAATCTTGGTAAATTCGTAAAGTGCAGCAACTGGTGTATTTGTGCTATCAGTAGTTTGATTAATTAGCAAATTAATATCACCTGTAGTAGCAGTCATCTTCGCAACATTAACAGTCACAGGATTGCTATCTAACTGTTTTGCAGTTAAGTCGAGGAAAACTGAATTTTTTGCTTCTATTTGCAGATTAATCTTACTAGATGGTACATCATCAGTAATCGGATGATAGTCTTGATTCAGTTGAGCAATAATTCTTTGGCTATCTGTCCCAATACTACCATTAACAGCAGTCAAGCTGAGGTCACGGGTAATAATTTTATGTCCATCTCGACCAATAATGCCACCTGTACTAACTAAGTCAGTGCGATCGTGAGGACTATCTATTATACCTTGGAGAACCAAGTTAGAATTACCGTTATTTTCAATGGTGACAACAGTGGGGTTAACGGGTAAAGGATCTACTGGAGGAATATTGGTAGTAGCAATATTTTTATTTTTGACGTTGACTTGATCGTATTTAATCTCAGGTAATCCAACAATATTAATTACTGAGATATCATTGATAACTAAGTCTTTGCTGGAATTATTAATAATTTGAACTGTATCATAAGCAGGATTATTTACTGAATATTTCCCGTTGTCAGTAAACTCACCATTATCAAACATTTTATCTGTACGTTGAGGAATAATAAAGTTTATCCCACCAACTTTGACGTTTTCCACATCATCAACAATCACTTCTGTAGCAGTGATATTAGCAGTTATATTGTTGCTTTGCTGAATAATATTACCGTTAGTATCAATAACGAGAATAGGATTAACATCATGTCGGTTGATGATCACAGTAGAATTAAAATTAATCCAAGGTTTTGGTGTATATTTTTCGTCTTCTTCTTCCTCACCAAAGTCCATTGTAATTTTAAATAAGCCTAAATCTAATTCCCAAGCTAAATCGCTATGGGCTTTAGTGGTTTTATTGAAGCTTTCAAAATCACTTTCAACATTGAGAATAGTTGCTTCAATAGTAGAGTCAACCTCTGTTTGAACCTTAGCAACTAGAGGCATAATGTTAGTCGCATCCGAGTCGGTATCACCACCTAAACCATCACAATCTGCTTCAGCGATCGCCCGACTCACTACATTTTTATACTCAGCATTGAGGTTGACTTCATCACCCTTTAGATAAGCGCCTGTAGCGATGTTGACGACGGCATCAGATCCGGTAAGATCTACCTTAGCATGGGCATCAATATTACCAATTAAACCAGCACCTTCAGATTCAGCGCGAGATTCAACTTTAAAAGTATCAACAATAGCTGTAACGTTTAAATGACGACCTTCTAGACGAACATTAGCATTAACATTAGTAGTATTGCTACCATCAAATTTGATACTACTATCTGCATCTGCATCCGCATAGATACCAGCACCATTGGCTGCTGCTTTAACATTAGTATCAGTATTGCTAGATGAACCTAATAACAGCGTATCGTTAGAAATAAGTTCAGCATTATTCTTAATGGTAGTTGTCGTATTGTGAGTAATATTAGCATGGGCTTCAGAATCAGCAAAGGTAATAGCTGATCCTGCACCACCGTAACTTTTAACAGCGAGATTTTGATCTGATTGGCTAGTTACCTGAATATTACCATCAGCTTTAATCTTGGCAGAAGTACCAATATAGGTATTATTAGTTTTGTCGATAGTGACATTAATTTCTGAAGCACCAACAGCGATCGCTCCACTGATACTTGCATCCGTACCACCTGTGAGAGATACACTAGCTAAACCTGTGACTGCAACATTACCCTTTGCTGTAATAGAAGTGCGATCGCCTACATAGGTATTCATCGTTGGGGTAATATTCAGGGTTGCTTCTGTACCTGTACCACCAATTAAAGCACCTGCTGAAGCTTGAGCATAAACGGAAAACTGATTATCCCCTTGACTGGGTACAGTAGCAACCGCACCAGTAGAGAAGGAATGTTTATCTCCGGTGGCAGTGCTATTATCTAAATCAAAATGGAGGTTATGTTGTCCACTAGAAGCACTGGTTAAGTCAATAGCGCTATCTTTACTAAAGAGGTGATTTGTACCAGTTCCCGTTAACCCAGTTGTACCAAGGGTTAAAGCTACTCCTGCTTTAGTTGCACTTAGTTGGAAACTATTCGCAGTCGCACCAACCACATAATAGGGTTTTCCAGTTTCTAAACCGGTAACATTAAGTGCGGTAATACTGTGGAAACTAGCTTGAGCCGCGCTGGTAAGATTGATCGCAGTACCATTCTTAGTAGCTGAGAGTTTAAAGTGATTGTCATCTACTTTAATAACAAAATATTTTTGTCCACTAGTTAAACCACCTATGGCTGTGCCTGTGGTACTGTAAACAATCTCTTCACCATTATCAAAACCGTGTTTAGCTGAATTAAAGGTATCACTACTGGTAAGATCAGCCTCTAAGTTGAAAATACTATCCTTACCTTTAGCATCCGCAGGAATAGTATTAACGATCGCCACCTGTGCCGATCGAGTTTGATAGGTGACTAGATCGCCATTACTAAAACCATGACTATTAATCGTAATTTGATTGGCAGCAATATTTGCCAGGGTTGCAGCTTGAGTAACGGAAGGATCTGGCCAAGCAGGTACTAATTTAATCGTCTTGCTATCTAGGACTTTAACATAATAACTATTGCCTGATGTTAAACCACCAATAGCTGCACCACCTACTGCTTCGTAAACAACTTTTTGTCCATTGGTAAAAGCATGATTACGACTAAATGTGATTTTATTGGCTGGGATATCAATTTTAGATGCGTCAAACTCACTACCTAATTTGAGAGTTTGATTATCAACTTTAATCACTTGATAACTCGAACCACTGGTTAAACCACCAATATCAGTACCACCACCATTGAGATAAACTACCGTCTCACCTGTTTGGAAACCGTGCTCCTTACCAAAATTAATCGTATCTGAGCCATTATTAACCGTATTAGCAGGATTAAAAGCATTGTCCCCAGAACTTAAGGGTTTGCCTAGTAAACTTTTAACTGTGACATTATTAGCATTGAGGTTAACATCTGCACCAATGTAGGTATCTATATTCGGTTTCGCATTGACTTCAGCCAGAGAAACACCTACAGCTAATGCACCAATGCTGACACCTTTAGCTTCTGCATCACCATCAACGGTAGCATCAGAAATCACTTGAACATCATTGTTAACTTGAATCTTGCTATTATCGCCAATATAAGCTTTAACGGTTGGTGAAATATTTGCTTCTGGTACTGAACCATTACCAGAAACAATACCGCCACTAGCTGCTTGCGCGATCGCGGATACAACTTCCTTAGCGGTAGCATTAACAGTTAAGTTATGCGTATTTTGAATCGTGACATTATTACCGAGATAAGCTTGAGTTGTACCAGTTTCTTCCGTATTAGCAATAACTACTCCCGCCGCAACAGCACCAGCAGAAGCACCCCAAGCTTCTGCTTGAGAATTAGAAGATGAACCAGCTAAGACATTGATATTATTAGCTTGGTTAATAGTTGTCCCTGCACCAATATAAGCATTAGTATTATTGTGGGAAGTGAGGTAAGCAACTGCTGCGCCTAAACCAACTAAACCAGCAGTACCTGCGATCGCCTGGACTTTGTTTTGATCAATTAAACCATTTGCTTGAACACCAATATTACCACCTGCACTTAAAACCGCATTAGCAGCAACGTAAGCAGAGGTATTATGGGTTACATTAGCAATACCTACAGAACCACCTGCACCCAAGAAACCACCATAAGCTACAGCACCAGCAATCACACCAAGTTTAGTTGTTTCATCGCTGTAAACATAAATATTGCCACCTGCATTAATTGTGCCACCGATGAAAGCAGTTGTTCCTTGAATACCCGTCGGGGTAGTAGACAGGTCATTAGTAATATCTTTCTTGGTATTAATATTACTATTACCTGAACTATCTTTACCCATGCCGTCCATTTCCACTAAACGAGCATCTACTATAGATTTAGTATCATCTGCGGCTTGATTGGCATCACTTGACATTCCCGCGCTCACATTAACAATAGAAATTGCACCGGATATTCCTAGTCCAACACCACCAGCAGCAGCTACAACTACGGAGTTAACATTTTTCTTGGTTCTAGCTTCTACTTCTATATCTTTGAGGGTGTTTACTGTGGCATTATTAATATAGGCAAAAGTACCATTTTTTACTGTTGTGACATCAATGGTAGCACCAACTCCAGCACCACCAAAAGCGCCTGCACCTGCCTTAATATCAACATTACTATCATTAGCAGCCTTAACTAAAACGCTTTGTTGACTATTTGCACCCGTGTTATTTTTGTTAATGTTACCGCCATTAATATAAGCTTGAGTCTTGTCTTGAAAGGAATTAACGGCAATACTTCCGGCTAAACCGAGTCCACCTGCGGATACAGTACCAATTGTGGTATTCAGATTTTCTTTGCTGGTAGCAATTACAGCTAAACCGGACATTACCTGGGTATTACCACTACCATCAGCTAAAGGTACAGTCAAACTATTATTACCCAAGGCATTTACATTAGCACCAAGAAGATAAGCTTGGGTAGTATTGTTGAGGTTATTAACAACTATGGTTGCACCCACACCAGCTAAACCTCCACTGATCGCACCACCGCCAGTTGTCATGCTATTGACGGAATTAGCCAAAACACCGACACTACCACTAGCTGTGACATTACCACCTTGAATATAGGCAGAAGTGGTATTAGTCATTTCATTAACAGCAACCGAACCAGCTAACCCAACATATAGTCCAAAAGAACCACCCACAGCGACTGTTTCAATTGTGCCTTGGTTATTTGCATTGATCAGAACATTACCAGTGGTATTAATGGTTGCATCTTGGCTATAGGCTTTAACGGTATTACCAATATTGTTATAAGCTACAGCCGCCCCAACGCTACCACCTAAACTAGCACTGAGTTGTCCAGCTAGGGATTTAATTGTACTGTTATCTTGAGCAGAAATTTCTAGACTATTACCAGAAAGGCTACGGTTGATGGCATAAGCAGTAATGGTATCAGTAATGTTATTAACTGAAACTGAACCAGTTAAAGCCACCTGTCCAGAAACGGAAGCACCAGCCGATAAACTTTCAATTGTGTTAGTTCCTGTGGCTGCAACTTTAATTGCTCCCCCTGTAGAAACATTACTGTTGGCAATATAAGCAGAGGTTAAACCACTAGAATTATTGATAGCTACAGCAGCTCCAATAGCTGCTGTTCCTGCGCCACTAATTTGACCTGCTAAAGACCGAATAGTGGCATTATTGGTAGCTAAAATATTGATATTTTGTTGAGTTTGAATGGTGGAATTATTACCGATATAAGCTAGAACTTGTGTACTAATATGATTAACTGTAACAGAACCACCAACAGCAAAAGTTCCTGCTCCTGCGCCTCCTGCGGTGATATTCTCAACTGTGGGGGAAATATCGGCTTGAATTGTCAAACCGTTATTCATGGAGGTCACTTGAGAACCAGTGATATAGGCGTTTACCGCATTACTGATATAATTAGTGGAAACCGAAGCACCTATGCCAGCAGTTCCCCCTACTGCTACTTGACCAGCAATAGATGAGATTTCTGAGTCATCATTGGCTTTAATACTAATTAATTGAGCAGCGTTAAGCTGGCTATTATTGGCAACATAGGCTTTAGTAGCGGTATCAATATTATTAATCGACACTGAACCACCAACAGCAAAAGTTCCTGCTCCTGCACCACCTACGGACGCTGATGCAATATCACCTTTTGAGGTGGCACTTAAACTAATTTGATTATTAGTGGCAGTGACATTACTGTTATCAATGTAGGCATAAATACCATTGTCTAAATCGTTGACGGCTAAGGAAATACCGACTGCCCCTGTACCTGCTCCGGCTACGTTGCCAGCTAGGGATTGAATTTTTGAGTTATTATTGGCAGATAAACTTATACCTGTGCCTGTAACATTTGCACCATTGGCGATGTAAGCTTTAGTAGCACCACCAATAATGTTAATGGAAAAAGAGCCGGACACCGCCCCCGAGCCTGTTGTCACTGCACCACTAGCAGATAGAGATTTAATCGTAGCAGCAGCATCAGCAGTCAACCCAACGTTGCTTGTAGCTTTAACTGTACTGCGATCAATATATGCCTGAGCTTCATTACTAATATAATTGACCGCGACCGAAGCGGCGATCGCGGCTGAACCTGTAGATAAACCCACTGCACCAGCTAAAGATTCAATCGTAGAGTTATCTTTACCTGTAAGATTAACCTTGGCAGCCTGAATATTAGAGTTAGCTTCTATACTAGCTTTACTAGTGTTATTAATGGTGTTGACAGCAATAGAACCGCCTAGAGCAAAGGTTTTACCTCCGGCAGCACCAATACTAATAGTGGAAATTTCGGAACTGGTTTGTGCTTTTAAAGATAGGTCGTTTTGAGAGGTAATGGTAGAACCAGTAATATAAGCGCGATTGCCATTACTAATTTGATTAATACTAATACCTGCGCCAACTCCACCATTACCTAAAGATATGCCTACAGCACCTGCGAGAGCTTCTATATCATCACTGGCGATCGCCGTTACTTCTACTTTACCGTTAGCTGTCACAGTAGAATCAGCAATATAAGCTGCTAAGGAGCCATCAATGATATTAACGGATACCGAGCCAGCTAAACCTAAATCTTTACCACCTGCAAGTCCTAAAGATATAGTTTGAATGGTGCGATTAGAGTTAGCCGCAATCGTTAAGCTACTATTAGTCCCTAGGTTTGAACCTGTAATATAAGCGCTAGTACTGTCATTAATGCCGTTATAGGCAATAGCCGCACCAAAACCCATACCTTTAGATGCACCTACCGCACCGGATAAAGATTGGATTTTGGCATTATTATTAGCTTTGAGATTAATTACGCTGAGTGCTTTCTGAGTATTAATATTAGTGATAAATGCAGTAGTTTCACCATTAATAATATTGACAGAAACAGTTCCTGCGCCGCCTAAATTACCGCTAGAAGCACCGATCGCCCCACTTAAAGCCTGAATTTCAGTGTTATTTTCAGCACTAATATCAAGTTTGCCAGTATAATTGAGGCTAGAATTTTTTAGAGTCGCTTTGGTATCGTTGTTAATAATATTTACGCCAATTGCCGCACCGACTCCAGCCCTACCACCAAAAGCTAAAGCACCAGCGATCGCAAAAATATCTGACTCATCCTTAGCTTTAATTAACAAATCGGTTAGTAAAACTAATACACCCCCGTCAATGTAGCTTTCGGTGGTATTAGTAATATTATTTACTGATACTGAACCCGCGATCGCAATTCCTTTTGAGCCTAAAGCACCTGAACCTCCCGCCGAAATTGAGAAAATATCGCCAGTGCGAGTTGCTTCCAAACTCAGGGAATTAGCCGACAAGGTAAGTTGCTTACCTGTGGTCGTGTTTTTTCCGGCAATATAGGCTTTAGTATCGCCAGAAATCAGATTAACTGCTACAGAACCAGCAATTCCTGTAGAAGAAGCATTTGGTTTATTGACAAAGGAAGCCGAACCAGAAATTGTATATAAATCAGTATCATTATTGGCTGTAATCGAGATATTACCCAGAGTTTTTATTTGTCCACTATCATTAACATAAGCTAAGACCTTATCGTTAACCAGATGAATTGATACATCTCCAGAAATACCAATCCCTGACTTACCTTGTTTTCCCTGATCGTTAGCCACATTCTCACCGCCTGTCGTACCTTTTGGTGCAGCTTCTGGGGTTTCGGGGCGTTTTTCAATCCCGTCTGTGGGGCTGCCTGTTTCCGTTGATTTTTTGATCAGGTTAATATCAATCGGGTCATCAACCTCTGCACTAGGATCTGAAGCAGACATTCCGGGGGTAGCATCGGGAGTCGGGCCCGGACTAGGCTTTTGTGGAGTGGGTTGTGTAATTACCGCAGCAGCTAAAGACAGGGTGTAAATATTCCCTTCTGATAAAGCCTTGACGTTAATATCACCATTAACATCAATATTGGTATTACTACCAGGGGCTAAATCGCTACTATTACCAATTAAAGCCTGTACTTCTCTACCAATATTGTGAACACCAACAGACATACCAATGCCAGTGTTATTACCTCTAATGATGCCACCGACAAAATTCCAGTGATCTGTATCGTCTTGAGCAATAATATCTAGTCCACCACCAGTCACAATTGCCCCACTACCTAATTGGGAAATAGTACGGTTATATTGCAGATTTACTACTACTGTTCCCGCAATCCCAAATTCTTCGGCTGCACCACCGGAGATTGCCATTACTGTACTGAAAACATCCGTATTGGCTTTGAGGCTAAATTTTTGATTAGAGCCTGTGTAAATTTTTGCCCCGTCTTTGACAATTGCTTCGGTGGTATTATCTGCTAATAAGAAAAAGACTGAACCGCCAACGCCTTTTCCACCTATGGATTTGGTTAAACTGAGGGGATCGCCAGTGATATTGATTAAGGTGATATCTGTGTTGGCTTGAATATTTACAGCTTGATTCAGGTTACGATATGCCTGGTTTTGGTTAATTTCTACCCCAGAGCCAACTATCGTTTGATTAGTATTATTAAAACTTAAAACATTAATTGAACCAGAAAATCCTTTCTTTTCGGCTTGAGAAGCACTTTTTGTCCAGGAACTCCAGGGTTTAGCTTTATGGGGATATTGGACGCTGATTGTGGAATCAATACTGTCTAATACACTTTCTTTACCAGTAATGAAATCATCCCACCATTGTGTTAATTCTGATGCACTGCTAGCAACACTAATATCTGTTAAATCGGCATTTTCCCAAGCGAAAGGATAAACTATTTCTGATTGAATGTTTAAATTTCCACTAGCATCAAGTTTAGCACCATCTGCTATTTCAGTTTTCACATCGCTATCATAAAAACCTGCACTGACTGATGCACTAATTGCAGTTTCTTTAGACGGCCCTTCTACTCCGGTGGAAGCTTTTTGTAAGTCAGTAATTGCTTCAATTTGGGTGATAGATTGATGAAAACTATTAACTTCTAAATCTTGTTGAGATGCTAATTTTGCCGTTGCACCAATTTTAGTAGTTACATCATGATTAGCAATAGTTACTGCTAAAGAACCTGCCAATCCCCATTTTGAACTTTCACCTGTGCTATTATTGTCTGTTCCAGGAAAAGCTTTTTGACTGAGTTTTTGAGTTGTTGTTGGTTTTTGTACTTTATCGCCAGCTTTAACTTTGGCATCTAAATCTTTTTGATTTTGGGCAGCTTGAGCTTCACTAGTATTTTTTAATTTATCACCTATAGTGGTTCTTACCCCTGAAGAGATAGCAGAACTATCAAAGTTAATAATTTTATTGAGGGCTGTATTATTAAAAATACCTGAATCTGCTTGGACAATATCTCTACTTTCTAAATAAGATTTTACACCTATTCCTATAGTTCCCAACCCTTTTAAAGCATGGAGATGATGTCCTGTTCCAGTTTTATCATCTTTGTCAATGGCTATAGCCTGTTTAGCTAATGCTTTGGATCTAGATTCTGCTAATCTAATTTGATTAGGACTATCAACAATTACATAGTAAACTTGTTGATGAATCAAGCCACCAATGGAATCATTACCACCAATTTTACCATCGGCATCTCCATTTTTATAAACTACTGCATCTCCATTTTTAAAGTTATGAGGTGATATTAATTGAATTTGACTAGTAACATTATTAATCAGATTATTATCATCTAAATTAACAATAATATCTCCTGTAGCACCGCCAGCGTTAATTGTGCCGTTTACTTCGGTTCTAATATCAGATGCAGAAATTTCTAATCCTAATGCTATACCTGCTGTTCCATCTTGATAAATATAAGCTCTTCCTGCTGATTTATTGTAATTTTCACCTATTGCTAAAACGTTGGCATTCCCACCAGCAGTAATTATTGCACCTTGAGCAACATTAGTGTAGGAGTTAGCTTCTGAGTAAGAAATACCAAAGGCTAATGCTTTATTATCTTTACTTGTAGGTTTAATTCCTAAGTTTTGGCTAGTGCGACTATCCACACTTGAATTGGTAAAAGCATCAGATAAAATGCTAACATTTTTATTAGCATTAATCATCACATTTCCACCGATAGTAGTTTCAGCTTTCGTAATACCGACACCTAACCCAAAACTAAATTTTTTCAGAAATGAATCATTAGATTGACCAAGATCCGATTCAGAATCTCCTCCTACTACTGCAATATCAATGTCTGCATTAGCATAGGATTCTAAGTTAATATTGCCGCTACCAATAATTTGGGAGTTATCACCAATATTGATAATGGATTCTGCTTTTTTGACTTTGAGCATTACAGGGATACCGACAATCAAATCTACTAAGGTTCTCAGCCCTGATGCTGTAAATTCTTGGAGTAAATTTGCCTGTTCAGTTGTGCCTCCAGTATCGGTACTAAAGTTAATATTGTTGCCTTTAAAAATTGTACTTTTTCCCACAATAATCCGGGAATCATCAAAACTACCAAATAAACCTAAATCAGTTAAAAATGCCGCCGGATCGCTGCTAGGAATCCAGAATTTAGTCGCTTCAATATTAATATCTCCAGCCAGATAATTACCACTGGAGCCATCTGCTAATAATTGAGCATTATCTTTAATATATATTTCTTTACCTTTGAGGATAATATTGCCTGAATTGCCGTTAGTTTGACGAGTCGAAATTACTACTCCTTCATTTATATAAATATCTCGAACATCAACGTCAATCTTCCCACCAAAATTGGAAACATTACCCGTAAAGGTAACAGCATCATCATAGCGATCGCCTTTAATTTCTAAATCAAATTTATGAGGAGTAGTTAAACTACTCAAGTCAATGTTAATGCGATCGCCATCTAAGGGATCTTTATCTGTAATGATTTTAAATTTGTTAATGGAGTTAATATCAACTGTGACGGTATTGTCATCTACTTTAGTAATACCACTACCATTTATTTGAATTTGTTCTTCCGTATCTTTAATAACTAATTGATTATTATCTACAGAAACATAGACATTTTCTAGATCTGAAGTCGAATTTCCTGCATCATCTCCTTCTAAAAGTAATTCACCATTATTTAAGGCAATAGTTCCTAAAAGATGATCGTAATTAAGGTAATTAAAACTCCTGGCTTCGATTTTTTTAGATTGATATTCTAAATCCCAATCTCCCCCTAAGTTGGCATTACCTGTTAAATCGATAGAAGCAGCAATATCAGCCCCGGTAAACTGACTTAACTGCTGGACAAAGTTTTGCCCTTGAATACCTTCAGCAACATTACAACCATATAATAAGAAATCACCTGTAGGAATTAAAGATTGTCCCCAAATACTAAAATCATTACTATAATTATTTAAGTTGCCTAAATTTAAAATGGTATTGCCTAACTGGACTCCACCCGCAAAACCGTGACTAAATAAATGCACGGCATCAAGGTTTTGATAATTGCCTAAAACTTGACTTATTTGTTGAATTTCATTACGATTACTATCTAAGATAAATACCTGAGCTTGCTCAGATACACCCTGAATTAAACTTTGATAATTATCTAATTTACTATCAACAAAAGCTATTTCTTTAACTCCACTACTCAATAAACTATCTGTATAGCTAATTGTTTCCGATCCAGTGATAAGATGCTGATTCTTATCAGGATATAAAACCGAATTTTGAGCCAAGTTATAATCAAATAACGACGCTTTGATATCCCATTTTGGTGCTAATTCTATATTTAGGTAAGGAATGGATTGGCTAAGGGGCTGATTAAAGTCTAAACCATAAGAATTAAGATTATGATTCAAATCGCTGACGGGAGCAAAAGGAGTTGATTCATTCGGGAGATTGTCGTTAAACATCTTATTCTTATTTACCTTGATAGAATGGCAATTTGACTATTGATCATCGTTGGTATAATCAGTGAAAAGTAATCAGTAATTTTTACTTTTTACTTTTCACTAATGTGTTGGTATAACTCCTAAACGACTTGGACTTGGGTAATAGAGAGAATCATGTCGTTGTAGTCAAAATCGCCACCGCCAATTATGTCCTCAAAGCCAAACAGCCCATTACCTAAACTGCGTACATGATCGACGCGATCGCTGTTTATACCCATATACGATGTCAGGACACGGTTAAAATCGTTACCAATGTCTGATAAAGTGCCATTAGAAACCATGAATGGCAAATAGTATGCACCGCCATTAAGGGTCACAGAAGCCTCTGTATTAGTTAAATTACTAGTTTGAAATTGAACACCTTGAACTAAGCGATCGCTAGTTGCTAATTGTAAATAACGCTTTTGCTGTTCAGCACTAAGTTGAGATGTTGGGTCAATTAACATACCAGTAAGTGAGTCTTTAATTGACCCTTGAGTATCATCAACACGGTAGAAATAAACGGAGTTGTTATTTGCGGCTTCTCGCTGCAGGGAGAATTTTAAGGTAACTTGCTGATTATCAAATACAGCAGAGGAATTGAGGTCGATTAATTCGCTAGTCCTATTCACTTGAAACTGGCTTGAATCGACTGCAAGTATTCCTAATTGGGCTTTTACTTGCTCTGGAGTGAGAATTTTGGCATTGATATCAAATAATCCGGCTAAAGAGAAGTTGGCAGTTTGTCCGCTTGCATCACCACTAGCTTGGAAAATTGTGGTTCCGCCATTCAGACTGGAAAGAGAAAACTGCACGGGTTTAGAATTTAAACCATTGAAGAGCAATTCATCCTTTGTACCGCCTTGAATTACAAAGAAAACGGCTTGTTCCCCTTCTTCAAAGGCGACAGTACAGTTTTGAGTGCCAAAGTTAGGATTGCGTTTATCTCTCAAAGAGCTAAACAGAGTCTCTCCCCGTTCAATAATCGCTTGTTTAGCTTCATCAAGGGAATTGACAACTTCACCATTTACCTTAACAATTTGCCCGTCATTCCCAAAACGGACACGCGCCATACCAATTTCGGAAGCATTTTCCCCCCGGAAGCGGTTGAGGGTAAACTGAACGTGGCTGCGGTTTCCATAGAAGTTTAAACCATCTTGGCTCGAACGAACTTCTAGGCGACTTGTGCTTAAATTCCAGTTTACTGCTACTAAGGACTGAGAAATTTCCCCGTTAGCTGAATCGTCTAAATCTCCCCATTCTCCATCTTGTAAGTATATTACTGCCCAGTCTGGTTTACCGTTAAGGTTACGATCCTGAAGTATCACACCAGTAAGCAGTTCCTCATCGATTTTACCGAACAGTGGGTTCAACTGTCGTCGGAAGTCAACTAAAGTACCATCAGCTCGACGCAATAAAATTGTACTAACAGTATCTGTTTCACTATCAGGTAACTTAACTTCTACACGGATTGGTTTTTGTTTAAGCTTGTCAGAAATTTGTTTTTGTAATGCGACATCTATGAATTCTGGTTCTGGTTTTACCTCAAAATTAAGCACATCGAGGATTGGTGTTATACCCTTTAATGCAGATTTTTTCAGATCCTTACTATCAAAAGCAGCGAGGGGATCGTTAATAGTTTCCCTGAGGTTTTCAGTTTCAACATGATGAATGACTAAACCCGGATTTTCGCTCTTACCGCTTAATTCTTTTTGATCTTCATCCTTAATCGCAATAATAATCGGTTGAGTTGTGTCATTAATACCGAATAAGGCAACAACATCAGCGTTATTAACCGCCCTGTCACTTAAACTTTGTACAAAAACATTAGTAGGAAATAATTGCTTGAGGTCTTTTGCTACTTTAATTTCAGTAGGATTATTAATACCATCAGCATCTGGATCGGGAATGACAGTGATGTTAATGGTATCCTGATCAATTTGAGTAACCTTCCCAAAGTTACTTAGGTCATCAGTAGTAAATGTGAGGGTTTCAGCACCGTGAAAATCTTTGTTACCAAGATAGAACATCCCTTGCAGAGCTTGGTTGACATTTGCTACTTTACCTGTAAAGGTCATTGTTGCATCTGCAACACCATCTCCAGTACCAAAGGTTAATCCGTCCTGTTTACCTAAAGTTAAAGTACCGTTGTTAACTGCAAGGGTGACTTTGACTTCTTTTGTACCTTCATCAACATCAACATCACTCAAACTCAGGACATTAGCATTTTTGTTGTTGAAGAATAATTTTTCGTCTTCATCTACCTCTTGGGCTTGGGGTACGCTATTGATAGGCGCATCATTGACAGGTTTAACTTTAATAGCGATGCTATCTGTATCTTGTAATGCTTTTCCTTTACCTGAATTACCTAAATCATTGGTGGTAATGGTGAGAGTATCATCACCGTTGTAGTTGACATTAGCTAAATAATTTAATCCTTCTAACCCTTTGTTGATATCTGCGACTGTACCTTTGAAGCTAATTGTATTAGTACCATTACCTGTAAGCTCTAATAAATTAGCAGTTGAGCCTAGAGTCAGTTTGCCTTTGGTAACGCTAAGAGTAACAAGTTGCCGATCGACAAAAGGCTGGATGTTGATGTCTGGAATAACATCAACATCTTTAATACTAATTGTATTACCATTGATGCTACTAAAGATGAGATTTTCATCTTCGTTAACTTCTACTGTTGTGGGTAAGTTGTTGACTGGTATGTCATTAACTGCATTAACTGCGATCGCGACTTCAGCAGTTGCAAATCTTTCACCCAGAACGGAACCATTATTTAAGTCATTAATCTCTATCTTTAGAGTATCTTCACCGTTGTAATTGTCATTACCTAAATAACGCAGACCACTCAAAGCGATGTTAATATCTGCTACCTTACCCTTAACAATTACATTAGCAGTTTGATTTTTTTCAACTATTAAATTAGTGGTTGTACTTAGAGTTAGTTTACCCCTGTTAACTGAAAGGGTTACTTGTACCTCATCAACAGGTTGAAAATTTAATTCATTATCAACATCAATATCAGAAATACTGATGAAATTATTGTTTGCTACATTAAAGACTAATTCTGTATCTTCATCAATAGTTTGACGAGTAGGTACATCTGCATTAACAGGAGGATCGTTGATTGGGTTGACTTTAATAGCAACGGTATCAACTTTTTCTTTAACACCACCAGAACCAGAATGACCTAAATCATTAGTAGTAATGGTGAGGGCATCTAAACCATTGTAATTGACAATACCTTGATAAATTAAATTATCTAAAGCATTGTTGATATCTGCAACTGCACCCGTGATAGTTACGGTGGCAGTTTGATTGTTTTCAACTGCTAAATTATTGGGGATTGAACTTAATTTGAGAGTACCTTTACTAACCTGAAGAGTGACTTTTACTTGATTAATAAATGGTTGGTTATTGATATTAGGATCAAAGTCAACATCACTAATACTAATCCTATTATTGTTAGCGGCATTAAAGATTAATTGGGTATCTTCATCAACTGCTTGTTGAACGCTAGGAAAAGTATTTACTGCTGTATCGTTGACTGCATTAACAGTAATGGCGACTGTATTAACATCTTGCAATGGGGTAATTTTACCAGTATTACCAAGGTCATTGTTAGTAATAGTTAGGATGTCATTACCGTTAAAATTTTGACTACCCTGATAAATTACACCTGCTGCTAAAACGGCATTAATTGCATCTAATGTACCTGTAAAGGTAATTGCTGCATTGCCATTATTATTACCATTAGCAAAGGTAATACCAGATGTACTCTTGAGCTTGAGTAAACCTTTAGTAACAGCGAGGGTAACTTGTAAATTACTGCTACCTTTTTCGTTAACATCAACATCTTTAATACTCAGACCTGTGATGTTAATTTCTGTGTCTTCATTAACAACTTGAGAATTAGGAACAGTATTTACAGGTGCATCATTGACTGGCGTAACACTTATTTGTATGGTATCGTTATCATCAATTAGATTACCACCAATACCTTGATTAATACCTGTGTCATCCGTTTGGATCTTCAGGTAAGCACTACCCAAATTATTATTAAAGTCAGCATTAGGTGTAAAGGTCAGACCATTTAAGGCGCTATTGATATCTGCAATGCTACCTGTTAATTGCAAAGTGCCGTCTGTACCGTTATCATCAGAAAAGGTTAACCCCGTAGTATTGCCATTGAATTTGAGAGTGCCATTGTTAGCTGTTAGCTTAAGTTGTACAGGAACATTACCAGCATCAGGGTCACTCAGGGAGATTTGATTGTTGCTAAAGGTGAAGGGAGTGTCTTCATCAATAGTTATCGGTTGGGGAATGCTATTAACGGGTGAGTCATTTTCAGCCGTAACCTTAATTTCTGTAGTAACTGCGGTGCTGGTTTTGGGTGTGGGGTCGTTCGGGCTACCATTATCATTGACTGTAACAGTAATGGTGCGACTAGCCTTGGGTGTATCAGAAGTAGTCTGATAGGTGAGGCTGGCAATGAGGGCTTTTACTGCTGCTAAAGTAGCATTAGTGTTAATAAAATTAACTACTAAATCCTTACCATTGCTACCATTTTTTGTGCCATCAATCGTACCAATATCTGTGCCGTTATACTTAACAATATTACCATTGAGGCTGATAGTAGCATTACTTCCAATAGCAAGTTTGTCTGTAACTTCTGAAGTACCATTATAAGCAACTGTCAGATTCCCACCATTAAACTGAGAAGAATCATCATCAGTAAGGATAATGGTGCTGTTTTTATAGATAGTATCCGCAGCTTGGTTGAGAGTATTTTCTAAGAAGGTAACTTCAGATGCTAACCCAGATAGTTGGGGAGTATCGTTAATATTACTAAAGCTAATACCAGAATTGATGTTTATAGACTTAGGAGAAGTTGAATTGTAACCATCAGTAACTACAACATCAAAGGATGGAGGATTTTCACCACGGTTATGAATAAATATAACTTTGCCGTTATTAATATCGTTCTGAGTAAATTCAGTTACAGAATTACCATTTAGCCAAAACTCTCCATACTGAAGATTAGCAATCTGAAATTTGATGTTCGCTGGCGTGCTAGTGTTATCAACATCTTTAGCCAGAAAGTTATCTTGGGTGAGTGTGATGATTTTTTCCGCTTCAGGAAGTGTGGAGTCATTTTCCTTCAACGTAATTTTGCTGTTAACTAACTTAGGTTCAGTTACAAACCGAATGGATGTTACACCAGCTAAAGTTCTAGGATTACCAGGACTTGCTGTACCGTTATATAAATACTTAAGGGCGACTTGATCGTTTTTGTTAATTCCAATGGTAGCTGATGCGCCATTGTTCAGTGAAGGATCGCCGAGTTCTACATCTTTATAAACAAATTCAATGTTGTTACTGTCTTTATAAAGTAAAACTTGAAAAGTAGCATTTTCATCGGTATCGGGATGTTTAACGTTATTCCATTGGACTATGAAGCGGTTATTTTCTTGTTTATAAAAAACTTCTGTTGCCTGAAAATCATCCCAATATGGGAAAATACTATAAGTTTGTTGATTATTAGGAAGGTTTCCATTTTGACTATTGACAGGATTTGTGGAAACAAATGTAATGTACCCATTGTCTAAGACAGTAATTTTGTCAAAAATTTGGTCATAGAATGTGAATTGAAAGCCCAGAGAAATATTTTTTTCTTGCCAGTCTAATTCTGTTTTTCCAATGTTAGTACTAGAACCAGTGATATCAGTGAAAGCAACTGTACCTTTATTCCCTTCCTGGGAATCATAAAATGTGTAATTACCATCAGTTGCAGTTGCCAAAACACCGCTATAGGTTTCTAAAACCTGGGGTTGAAATGCTAAAGATAACAAGTTTTGTACTTTACCACTAGAAGCATCCAAGTTCCAACTACCACCTCTATGAGAATTACCTACAAGAGTTTTAGAAGCGTAGACGGTGGCTTGAGTTAGTTGGTGCAGCTTTTCTAGAAACTCACTTCCTGCATCTCCTGCGGCTACATTACAACCGTAGAGAACAAGTGCAGGAGTTATGTCATCAGATATGGAATTAAACCAGGTTTGCAGTTCCCCAGCATAGTTTTTAAGGGTATCAATACTTAATTTATTATTGCCTAGATAAAGGGTTCCAGGGTCACCGTGAGAAACTATATGAATACTGTCTACATTGTTGTATCGAGATATAACTTCAGTAATCTGCTTTATTCCATCTTCTTGTTGATGTAGAATGAAGGGTTCTACACCTGATTTAATACCACGAATAAAACTGTGGTAAGATTCAACCTTAGTATCAACAAATACTAAGGTAATATTGTTGAAATTAGCAGATTTTTTTTGAGATGAATAAATCATTGAATTGTAATTATGTAGAGATTTTTACTAGTTAATTAATGGCAAAATTATTGCTTTCTGAAAATTAGAAAACACTCTGTAAATATATTTAACGAAATAATTAGCCCGCTTTTGTCAATTTGGAATCATTAAATCGCTCAAACAGTTAGGTGGCTAAAATTTACACTTTTTGCCTATAAATTTTAGTTTTTGTTAGAAAATAAAGCTTCAAACCTTGATTTAATCAAAGTCTCAAAATTTGGGTTCGATTATTATTTTCCGAAAGTGATAAAACAGGGTTAGGTAGAAGCGCAACTCAAATAACTCTCTTGCGTTGCAGATTTGCAGCATAAATTTAGAGTTTTAGACAAAGCTGAAAGTAGATTCTTTGCCTCTTTGCATTTACCGCAAGCGGTTCTGCTTTAACGGTATGCTTGAAACAAAAATCATCCTATCAATCAGGAATACCAACTCTTTTTATTAACTAGGGATACTTATGCCAATTCTATACCAACATACAACATTGATTTTATGGAGAAAAAAACAATTTTACTTCTGTATATTCACTGAATAATAATTTACCGAACTGACTTTTCACGAAATATGGAAAAGGTGATTGGTTTGCGAAAACATATAGCTAAGCTGTTATGCATTTAAATTGTATATTTCGCACTGAGGTTGTCAAAACTCAAGAGTCCAAAGTCCAAGCTAGCCTTTGACCCTTGACAGTCATAACGCCAGAATATTTGATTTAGGTGCTATCAGCTTAACCAATCCTGTGAACTGAAGATGGTTTGCGATGGACTGTCCTCAATGCATAAATTTTTTTATCTTTATGACCTATAAGTTTTATAGGGATAAACTTCAGAAATATCGATAGCATTGTCTTCCTAAACTCCAAGCTAAAATCAAAACAAACTGGAAAAATCTTGCTATGGTCACCACCTCCCAACAACCGCAAAAAATGACCATCGAGGAATATCTTGCATGGGAACCTCTGCAAGACTTTCGCTACGAATATGTCAATGGCGAAGTTTTTGCCATGACAGGTGGTACAATTCCCCATAATGATATTGCACTGAATTTTTACACAGCTTTACGCCCACATTTACGTGCTAGAGGTTGTCGAGTAAATGTGTCTGACGTAAAAGTGCAACTTACACCTACAAGTGCTTACTATTATCCTGATGTTGTTGTCAGTTGCGATCCTCAAGACCTCAATGCTCGGAAATTTATTCAAAACCCAAAAATAATTGCCGAAGTTCTCTCCCCTGGTACCAGCAGCAAAGATAGGGGAGAGAAATTCACTAATTACTTGCAAATGCCTTCTTTGCAAGAATATTTATTGATAGATTCCGAAAAAATCTCTGTCGAACGCTACTGTCGGGGAGAAGGAAGAATGTGGCTTTACTATCCCTACACCGAGGGAGATATAGTTACCCTATCCAGCATTGAATTTGAAATTGCGATCGCACTACTTTATGAAAATGTTGCATTGGGAGCAGAAGCAGAATAGATTACTTGACAAAGTGGTGGGTAAAGTATGTATAAAATGATATATATAAACTACTCGGAGTGTTGAGGGAGCGATCGCTACTCCCTCCCCCAACAATTGTGATGCCGTACCCCTACGGGGAAGCAAGCTACGCGTAGCGTCTCTCTCCATAAGGCTTAAGCTTCGCTTATCGCAATCCTCAGCCATTCTGTACCATCCAAACAAGTTTGCCCAAAATTTGCTCAACTGGTGGTAGTGGATAATCATTCAAGTCAATGGTTACAGTTTGTCCTTCAAGTTGGAGAAACCGCCAAACTGTACCACTCGTCACTGTTCCGTAAATTGTAGAAATTGGTTGCTGCTTCTGTTGATTAAAGCGTTGGGAAGCTACCATCTGGGCTAAACATTGTCCCAGTCCTGGTTTGAGGTCTTCTTTCTTCGCTTCCACCAAAACCACCGCCGGGGCTTTAATATACAATTGCTCTGGAGAGCGACTAATCAGAAAATCGACATAACCCGTCAAATCAACCTCTGGCTGTACGTTGAACTCTTCGCCGGAAAAGACGCTAATTTGTCCATGAAGCTGACGTTTGACTTCTAGTAAAACGGGATTGATAATGCCTTCAGAACGCGCTTTTTCACTACCCACTGCAACAGCCCAAGGTAGGGTGTCTTTCAAGGTATCTTTGAGCAAAGAACTTGGATTGACTGGGGAAATTTCTGGTAGAAAGCGATCGCCTTCCACAATCGTCAACGGATTACTATTTCACTAATGCCTGTTGAAAAGTCTTAATCGCATCCACATGATTCACCATATTAATGCAGCGTAATAACAAATCTAGATCAATCCCTTGCAATTCCTCACTATTGGTAACTCTTTCATAGTGAAGCACATTGCCCTCATAGCGCAGGTGATAGACTTCTAACACACCATCTTCCCACAACCATATTTCTGGAATCTTTAACCGCTTATATGCTTCTAGCTTGTCGATTCCACCACTGGTAAACACCACCTCAATCACCAAATCTGGACGCACTCGACCTGGAGCCAGTTTATAAGATTCATCTGCCTCACGCTTGACAGCACCGGCTTCACTTTCCAAAGTCATTGAGCCAGTTGGGGTAAAATCAAATCCCGCCATCAGCAAATACAGTTCCACTAATGCCGCAATTCTTTTTTTAACAGTTTCGTGAGGTTCTCCAGGCATTCTGCGTATCTCCAAAACACCATCCAGGAAAGACAGCCGATATCCTGGACGGTCTAACAACTGCTCAACGGCTTTAAACTCTCTCCAAGTCAATCCCTCAAACAACAAGGGTGATTCTTTTATAAGTGTTGCGATCGTTGCTGGGGTCATAAAAGTCTCCAGTCTGTTTCCAGATGAGAACTAATCAGCTTTGTTGTACAATCATTTGATTGTAGCTTCTTTTTGGGAGAGCTAATACTGCACAGAGAAAGTCAAAATTATTATGGAATGGGCTTGATGCGCCATTGCGATCGCACTTCTATATCGAGGATCTGTATTTATTTGCAGCAGAAGCCGAAAAAAGTTAATAGTTAATAACAGTTTTCATGCACATGAACCATAGAAAATCATGCAACCAGACAATTCCTGATTGCTAAGAAAAGAATTATACAGGCTTTTGGTAATAAAATTTACTGGCAAAAACTTCAAGCCTAACTAAATTATCAATACTCACAATACCTCTGCCAATTTACGAGGGTTCAACGCCTGTAGAAACGTTATGAATACGTCCTAAAGCAGTAAGCTTGGCAAAAATCTGGGTTAATAAAATAGGCTCAGGCATTTCCGGAAGCATTTTTAAGATTTCATGGACATATCGAAAACCACGATAGTGAGCCTTAAGGTCAATAATGCCGGAGTCGGGATTAAGGAGACGAAAATCAGCGAGAAGATGATGGGACAAATTGACCATAAAAAATGCTAGATTAGCAGCATTAGTTACAGCTGTTCGGCTTAAGTTCATAAAATCTTCCAATCCCCAAAATTGCTTGGCATCTCGAAAATTGAATTCGATTTGAAAGCGCAGTTTGTAATAGTCGATTATTTTCTCACTCTCCAACTCTAGGTCGCTAGAACATAAAATTACATGGCTACGAGCATTAGTTTTAAGATTAGTTTTGACCAAAATAACTATATTCAGAACCTGGGCAAATTCTTTGTGAAGTAGAGTGGCTTGATAAATATCAGTTTGGATCTCATCCTCAATAGTACTTTTACATAAATACTTGTTAGGTATATTACAATAGTCCAACTTCTCCCCGTATTTACGTCGGGAGCGACTATTGGGGTCAGGGCTTTGATAAGGTATATATAATGCTGAATCGTAGCGAAGCTTGGAAATTATATGCAAGTTAACTTGGCGAGCCATCTGCAAGGCATTATTGTTCCCAAAGTGACCATCTAGTACTAAGTAGGTAAGGGGAATAAACCCGTCTAATAACTTGAATAGTGAATTAATCATTTTCTGAATTCGCAGTAATTCAGATGTTAAAATTACCTCGGCTTTATTCTTGTTCTTACTTCCTTTTGGTCGTCCACGCTTACGTTTTTCTTTAGGTTTAACTTCTGGGGTTGGTGACGGTCTACTTTTTTCTCCATCGCTCTTTATCACCTGTTCTATCTGAATCGGAAACGAGTGCCTTTGCTCCACACTTACTAATGATAATGTAAAAAAAGATAGTCCTGATATGGGTTTGCTGGCTAGGCTAGAAAAAAATCTATCCAGCCCATAAGTTTGTTTGCCTGATTTACTTATTACAACTTCATCTCCTGCCAACAAATATATCTCATTCGCACGAAATAAATGCTTGCGAAAGAATACCCAAAACAACGTCGCCCAAGGTATGACTGTATGAAATAATCTCAACATAGTCCGATAACTACCACCACTGCTTGTCCAACGAGAAATTCCCAACATGGTGACTCGGCCACTCATTGTTAACATGGCCAGGATTATCTGGTTCAATTGCCGCATTGTTGTTGCGTTTATCTGCGGTAGCAGGCATTGTAACAGTGATAGGATATCGGGCATGGGCTGTTTTGTGGGCTTTGAGTTATCGTTGTGAGAGACAATAACTCTACTACAGAGCGCCCTCTCTCTTCATCCTCTTCTTTTGGCGAAGGTATTGACTCAATGACTACATTAAAAGATATGCATAGATAGCAACTTTGTTACAGCCATTGAGTATCGTTACTAGGCACTTTTGTTTTTGGACTTTGTTTTTTCTGGGTCTGGAATATCCGAGTTAGATTTTAGCTCGGCTTTACGTTTTTCCCATTCCAGAACTGTGCGAATTACCACTTGTGACCAAGATTCGTAAGCCATAAGCACCGTTATTTGTTAATTTGAGGATAGCGAAAGTTGAATTTTTTTTTGTTCATTGCAAGCAATTGCTTGCGAGTAGAATGTTTGCAAAGAACAAAATTTTAGAAGTAGTTGAGATAGGGGAACTGAAGAGATAAGCACAGGACTACAGCACTTGAGATAGGGTAATGTGCAGTTTAATGGTAGAGGTAGTAGCGTTGCAGAAATTTTCCCTGGAGATGCAACCCTGTTAAAGAATTAGGTGTTATGTAGCGACTTCAAAGAATTTGGTTATGAATTCTACTTGAGTAATTATATTAATCAAGCGTTTCAGCCACAGTATAACAAGACTTGAGGTTTTCTAACTCCTGAAAGCTCAAAGAACGCAATTCATCTGTTTGCTGCTTGACTATGCCTAAAAATTCCTTAAACTGAGGACATGATTGGCACTTTACCTGAGTTCCTGGGATTGAACATTCACACACAAACTTTGGTCTTTCTTTAAAAGTGCGATCGCAGTCACTACATGCATATTTTTGTAGACCATCCACTCTACCAATTTTCACAAGCTGAGTGGAATTGCACCTAGGACATCCAATCCCATAAGTTTTAGGCTGTGGTTGCCATTTCTTTAGAGCTTGTTGCATAGCAACTTCGCATCTAAGTTTATTGAAATCGAAAATTTTTTGGGTATTCATAATCAAAAAGTAGAGTAAACTTCAAATCTTGAGAATAACTTCATTAACTTCTTTGTTTTGAACAGTGATCCTCTGGACAATCTGCTGAAAAATTTTGACCTTATCATCAGGAGAAAGTGTGTGCCAGATTGCCAAATTATTCCCTGCACGAATAATTTCCTCTGTACTTTTATTCAAAATAGAGTCAGAGATAAAAGGATTAATTTCCTCCTCAATTTGCTGACGAACCTTAGTCTTCAGGTTTTCTAAGTCCGGATCAAAACCCGGAATTCTGTTGAGAGCATCTAGCCTAGACTCCAATTCATCAGGACTTACGCAACTGGCACAAAGAGCGGGTAGGGCTGCGCCTTACCCCGTGACAATTCAAATCAAACCAAGCACATAAGAATACT
>NZ_JACJQJ010000089.1 GCF_014696615.1 Nostoc linckia FACHB-104
GTTGACTGTTGACTGTTGACTGTTGACTGTTGACTGTTGACTGTTGACTGTTGACTGTTGACTGTTGACTGTTGACTGTTGACTGTTGACTGTTGACTGTTGACAAACTCCACGAGTAGTTATGCAATTTAAAGGTGTATTAGCTTAAATCTTAAAGTGTAGGATAGCTAGTGCTTTGTAGTGAGACAGATGCTACAAAGCAAAACTCTGCTGCAAGCTTAATATATCCTCTGGCTGTTTCCAGCTAGAAGCTCATGTGGTAAATTATACGAGGCTTAACCACAGCCACCTGTATTTGGACTTCGGCAGGATTGGGTGCAGCAATTGGCTGTGGTTGATGGCAAATGGGATTATTAGGAGGGTTGCTAACGCTGATTACGCTGAGTGGAGTTAAAAAGCTCAATCGCTCATTCGTTAGCCTGGGTAGTCAAAATAAAAAGGGCAAAAGTCAGGAGTTAATCACCACTGAAGAACATGATGATGATGATTAACATTTAGTTACAGCATGAAAACTGATGTATGCAAAAAATTTTGATTTTTGACTCATTCATAGGACATCTTTCACTGCTGACATCTAACTTTCACTTTTTTCCCAAGGTGAAGTTGGTAATTGATTGACTGATTTGACAATACAACTCTCTAGATATATGGGAACTTGTCCACAATTAGGGCATTGCGCTCTATTATCTGGTTTACTGTCGGTTTTACCTTTGGGACGAGGCTTTGAGTTTTGCGGTGTCATAAAAACCACTTCAATAGACAGTGGTGCCAAGCATTTCTGACATTCGCAAATTAATAGTTGCTCTGTAGGGCTTGTTTGGTAGACTTTGAGATGTTGAGCAGGAAAGAACTGTTCTGGTGGTTCAGGCTGGTAGTGGGATTCATCAAAATTCTCAGAAATAGGTTTGGTCATGATTACTCGGGTATTTGTTGCCAGTAGCTAATGGTAGTGACCTGCAATGCTAACTCTCTTATATGATTTTGACCTGAAATATTGGATATGCGTTAGCTGCATCTTCGTAAAATCATAAATTTATCAGCTTTTTTGTCAAGTTGCAGCCGCGATACCTGCGGCAGGCTACGCCAACGCATTTGTTAAGTTGTTACACCCAGAAATGATCCATCTCGCATTTAAGCTGATGGTATCTCAATACTGCTCGGTTAAGGATTTTCAACTCGGAATTTGGTTTGGGGAAAAGGTGAAAGGGTAAGGGTTAAAGGTTTTTTCTTGCCTCTTTTCCCCTTCCCCTTTTCCCCTTAACCGACCAGTATTAGATGGTATCTCCGCGATCGCAATTTCTTTATTAAGAATTTTGGCGCTTCACATCTCGTAAAAATGGGATAGGCAATTGCCCATCCCACAACAAACCTAAGTTATGCTCATCACTCTAAAAGTTGAGGGTGCGCTTTAGGTTCCAGAAGTCCAAGAATTGATGTACTCAATTTGGTCTGCTGTGAGAGTATCAATGTTAATTCCCAAAGCCTGTAATTTCAGGCGGGCAATCTCTTCATCTACTTCTCTAGGAACTGAGTGTAAACCTGGTTCGAGTTTACCTTTGTTCTTCACTAGGTATTCCACAGCTAAAGCCTGGTTAGCAAAGCTCATATCCATAACGGCGCTGGGGTGTCCTTCCGCAGCCGCCAGGTTAATCAAACGTCCTTCGCCTAGAACAATCACTGATTTACCGCTTGGCAATTTATACTCTTCAGTGAAGGGGCGTACTTGCTTAACTTCTTTAGCTTGAGCAGCCAAGTATTTCAGGTCAAGTTCAATATCAAAGTGACCGGAGTTACAAACAATCGCGCCGTCTTTCATCGCGTCGAAATGTTCACCACGAATTACGTGCTTGTTACCTGTAACTGTGATAAACAAATCACCTTGAGATGCAGCTTCTGCCATTGGCAGAACGCGGAAACCATCCATTACGGCTTCAATTGCCTTGATGGGGTCGATTTCGGTCACAATCACATTTGCACCTAAACCACGGGCGCGGAGTGCTGTACCTTTACCACACCAGCCGTAACCAACAACAACAATGGTTTTACCAGCCAGCAGAATATTGGTTGCACGGATAATCCCATCCAGGGTAGATTGTCCGGTACCGTAGCGGTTATCAAAGAAATGCTTGGTGTCAGCATCGTTAACATTGACTGCGGGGAAGGTGAGAACGCCATCTTTGAACATGGCGCGTAAGCGCACAATTCCCGTTGTAGTTTCTTCAGTGGTACCAATCAAATCAGCAATTTGATGTTGACGTTGCTGAATGAGGGTGGCAACGACATCACTACCATCATCAATAATGATGTTGGGACGATGGTCAAGCGCGATTTGGACGTGGCGGTTATAGGTTTCGTTATCTTCGCCTTTTTGGGCAAAAACGGGAATTTCGTGATCGACAACGAGGCTAGCTGCTACGTCGTCTTGAGTTGATAAGGGGTTACTAGCAATCAATACTGCATCAGCACCACCAGCTTTCAAAGCGATCGCTAGATGTGCGGTTTCTGTAGTCACGTGGGCACAAGCCACCAGTCGCAACCCGGCAAAGGGTTTTTCTTGAGCAAAGCGATCGCGGATTTGCCGTAAAACTGGCATTTCGCGTCCAGCCCATTCAATGCGCTGTCTTCCCAAGGGAGCGAGGGCGAGGTCTTTAACCTCGTGCTTTAATCGGGGAGAAGTTGCGGTCATCAAAAATGTCCTCTAAAAAGTCAAAAAAGGTACGCAATCTCTTACGTACTGTACTAGATTATTCCACGACTTGCCATTTTTGGCTGTAATCTCCAAACCAAGTCAATGGCTCTTTAAACTAGCTTGACTTTTAATCGGGGGGAATGTCAACAAGGAGGGGATTGGGGATGAGGGGGAAAAGGGAAAGGGGGAAAGGGGAAAAGGAAAAAAGGGAAATTATTACCCATTCCCCATGCCCAAATTTCATACTTCCTTAATTTTTCATTTATCCTTGATCAAAGTCATATCAAAAATTCCTGTAGTTATTGCCTACGATAAACAAATTAATATGTCATCTCTCTAAAGATAGATACTCAAGAAAATTAAACACATCTACCTGAAAGGACAAATTGAACTTTAGATAGGTACATTTACTTAAATATATTGTGGAGGATAGCTGGGCAGGTATTTGACAGAAGATGTTAAGCAAGGAGGTGTTGGAGTGCGCTATCAATTTGTGGCGCTAATGAGTTCAATGGCGATCGCCGTTGTCTCTGTACCCAAAGCTACAGCCCAAATTCCCTTTTTACCTAGCTTGCCAACTCCTAGTAGTGTAAGTAAAGATTCAGACAATAGAATTGTCACAGGCTGGATCTATTTAGACGGTCGCAGGTTGTTTCAAATAGCAGCAACCAGAATAAATTTCCCAGAGCGATCGCAAAATATTCAACAAAACTTGGATGAAATTAGCCAAAATTACCTGCGTTCAGCTGCACAATCAGTCAATGTCCAGGTAGAAAAAGTTAACGATGTACCTGTAATTACCATTAACGGTCAATACCTGATGACCGTGACTTCCGAAGACGCGAGACTGCGTGAGGAAGATGCCACACTTTCAGCCAATCAAATAGTAGATACATTACAAGAAGCCTTACAAAGGGCAAAACAAGAGCGAAACACGCAATTTTTAATTGACCAAGGGAAAATAGCAGCTGCGATCGCCCTGGCAATGATGGCTGCTAGTTGGGGTATATATCGTTGGCAACGTCGTTCTCAACATGGGGTCATACAGCCTACTTTCCCAACTTCTCAACAAACCCAACCAATTACCACTCAACTAAATCAACAACAACATCGGCATTTACACGAAGTCAAAAAACGCCTGTTTCAGCTAACTCAAGCTGGAATTTGGGGCGGTGGTACATTCATGATTTTGGGGCTATTTCCCTACACCAGAGTTCTGCAGTTAGGAATTCTCTCAGCTGCTCAAATTCCTCTGAGATTGGGAATTGTCGCATTGGGCACTTACGTAGTGATTCGTTTTAGTTATGCCCTGATTGACCGTTTTACCTCTACTCTCATCAGCAGCGGAGCTTTATTCGCCTCCGAAACTTCTGAAAGGTTACAACTACGGGTTTCTACTTTTTCGGGTGTAACGAAAAGTATTGCCACAATTACCTGTGTGGCAGTTGGCTTCTTGTTAGGACTAATCGCTTTGGGAATAGATATCCTACCCTTATTAGCTGGTGCTAGTTTAGTGGGTGTCGCAGTTTCCCTAGCGTCGCAAAACCTGATCAAAGATGCGATTAACGGATTTTTGATTATTTTAGAAGACCAATATGCCTTAGGCGATGTGATTAACGTTGGCACAGTGGGCGGCTTAGTAGAGAATTTAAATTTGCGGATGACCCAAGTTCGCGACTCCGAAGGACGCTTAATCACCATTCCCAACAGTGAAATTAAAATTGTCGCCAATCTTTCTAGCCGTTGGTCAAGGGCAGATTTAACCATCCCCGTAGATTACCAAGCTGATATTGACGAAGTTTTGAAATTAATTACTACTGTTGCCTTAGAGATGGATGAAGATCCACTATGGAAACATCAGATAGTAGAAACACCAAAAGTTTTAGGAGTTGATAACTTTGGCGATCGCGGTTTAATTATTCGTGTTTGGATTAAAACACAACCCCTGAAACAATGGGATGTAGCGCGAGAATACCGCCGCCGTCTCAAAATCGCCTTCGACCAAGCGGGAATTTTTATTCCTGTTCCCCAACAGGCAATTTGGATCAACGATGTGCAATTGCAGCAACACCATGAGAATGGTAAAGCTAATTAATTAGGGCATGGGGCATGGGGCATTGGGCATGGGGCATTGAGAGTGCTGAGTTCTGAGTTCTGAGTCAAGAGTTAAAAGTTATTTTCCTCATCTCCCTCATCCCCAGTCCCCATTACCCAGTCCCCAATCCCCTTATAATCAAAATATGGAAAAACAACCGATACAAGTAATTGGAGGTGGACTAGCTGGGACAGAAGCAGCTTGGCAAATTGCCCAGGCTGGTGTGCCGGTGATTTTGCATGAAATGCGTCCAAGTCGCTTTAGCCCTGCCCACCATACAGAACACGTGGCAGAATTAGTATGTAGTAATTCCTTTGGTGCAATGGCAAGCGATCGCGCTACGGGATTATTACATGAAGAATTGAGGCAGCTAAATTCGATTGTCATCGCCAAAGCTGATGAACACTCCGTTCCCGCAGGTGGGGCGCTGGCTGTAGATAGAGGACAATTTAGCCAAGATTTAACAGAAACCTTATCTCATCATCCTTTAATTGAATTTCGCCGGGGTGAAGTTCCTGCCATTCCTGAAGGTATTGTGGTTTTGGCAACTGGGCCTTTAACTAGTCCCGATTTGGCAGAAGATATCCGTCGCTTAACAGGGATGGAATATCTCAGCTTTTTTGATGCTGCTAGCCCAATTGTTGTGGGAGAATCGATTAACCGCGATATTGCTTTTATGGCTTCTCGCTATGACAAAGGCGAAGCGGCTTATCTCAACTGTCCCATGAATAAAGAGCAATATCTGCATTTTTGGGAAGAACTCCGCAAAGCTGAACAAACAGAATTGAAGGATTTTGAACGAGAAACAGCGAAATTTTTTGAAGCCTGTCTCCCCATCGAAGAACAAGCTTTGCGGGGGGAAGACACAATGCGCTATGGCCCCCTTAAACCTGTGGGGTTATCTGATAGCCGCACCGGAGAACGCCCTTACGCTGTGGTGCAGTTGCGACAAGAAGATAAAGCCGGTCAACTGTGGAACATGGTAGGCTTCCAAACAAATCTGCGTTGGGGTGAGCAAAAGCGAGTATTTAAACTAATTCCTGGTTTAGAAAATGCCGAATTTGTGCGCTTGGGAGTGATGCACCGCAACACCTTTATTAATGCGCCTCAACTCATGTATCCCACTCTGCAATTTAAACAGCGTCCCACTTTACTAGCGGCCGGACAATTAATTGGTACTGAAGGCTACACCGCCGCGGCTGCGGGTGGGTGCTTGGCGGGAATTAATGCTGCAAGATTGGCTTTAGGCAAAGAAACTTTAAGTCTACCACCCACAACCATGATGGGCGCGCTGTTTGAATTTATCAGTTCCGCCTCCCCCAAACACTTTCAACCTATGCCGCCTAACTTCGGTATTTTCCCGGAATTGGGTGTAAAAATAAAAAACAAACAGGAGCGCTACGGACGTTACCGTGATCGCTCTTTGACTGACTTAGTAAACTGGAAGCTTGCAATGTGAAGAGCAATGTATAGATGACATCTTCATCACTGTAATGTTCTCTGTTAAGGGTTTAGGAAGTTGAGCGTTCCTAAACCCTTTTCTTAGCCTGAAGCTTGTCTTTATGAATTCTTTACATAAATCACTGTTTTTTCTATAGAAGTTTAATTTAAAGTTTGATACTATCCTATCGACAGTACTGATACTGATATTTTTTTTGACCGAGAGTAAGAAATCCTCTCAGTTATTTTTCAGGGGAATAGCTATCAGAAGCATCTAACACTAATCATTACTGATAGTTGAGACTATTCGCTATTAAAAATAACATGCAGCATAATTTAGCTACTACATGGTTTTTGAACCATGATATCACAAAACTTGTAGTTGATAACCCTCTAAGCTTGAATGGACTGTTATTTGCTGTCTTTACAGCTTTAACTATAAATACTTTTAGAAAAACTTTAGATGATAAACCTCTTTCAATTTTGCAAACTAATCAAATGAAAGGTTTATCGATGATCATTATTATTATTCATCATTTAAGTATTCACAGTATTACGAATCCTTCAGACCTATTAATTTTTAGGAATACTGGTTTTATTGGCGTAACATTATTTTTAATACTTTCGGGATTTGGTCTATGTTTATCTATGCAAAAAAAAGGAATAGAAAACTTTTTCAAGAGAAGACTATCTAAAATATACCTACCTTTTTTATTCGCCATGTTATTGGAAGTTGTTTTAAGAAAACTTGTTTTATATAATGCGAATAATATATTTACAGAACTATCTAATCTTGTTTTTAATGTAACTAGCGTAGATAGAAATATGTGGTTTATAATCTTTATCCTCTTTTGGTATGGTATAACTTATTTAATATTTCGCCTTAATCTATCAACAAAATTAAAAATATTTTTTTTATGTTTCGTATCTATAGCCATTCTCTTGATACCGCAAATCCCAGAATTCTGGAAAATTAATGCTTTTAGTTTTCCATTAGGTTGTTGGATAGGGTTGAATTATCAAGATATTTCACCAAAAATTCAAAAGGTTGTAAGTCAACGTTTGGGAATTCTGTGGGCTATGATAATTGGCTTTTTCATTTTATCTATAGTTCACTTATTTTTAGCATACATATCATATGAATATGGGGCAATTGCAACTGATTTATTATTTATAATAATTGCAATAATTCTCTTGTTATTCTTAGCTAAGAAAAAAGTAGGGGTTAATAGCTATATAGAAACTATATGTGGATTATTAACAACTGCTATAGTAGGACTAAATTACTTAAATATATCTTCTGATTATAATATTGCTGGGCATATATTAAGAAATATGTCAGGCATATTTTCGGCTGGTGCGATATTCTTACTTGTATCTTTAATGGTTAAATTTAACACATATTCTGTGTTTCTCAATTGGATTGGAGATATTGCTTTTGAGCTTTATCTTCTCCACGGTATGTTTATGTATTCTTTTGATTTTATTCTTTTTAGAGGAAACATTAGCATAACTTTTTTCATATATTTTATTGTAATTTGCCTAGCTAGCATAATTTTCAAAAAGTTAAACTCGGTTTTCTATAGTTCAATATTAAATAAACTATAGGAATCTGGAACGACAAGCTGTGCAAATGCTCACTTGCTCGCTCAAAGATTCAGGGGATTCTATATTCACAGACTCGCTGTTAAGATTTATCTAACTCTGCAACTGATTTTTCTCTGCTCCGGTTTTGATTGGGAAGAGTTGCTAATCCATGTATACCTAATCCCGTAATTACTCCGCCAAGTAATCCCCAAGTTCCATCAGCAAATACATTAATGCGATGCGCTAAAGTCCGATGATAGGCATAATCTAACTGCCTATCACTTACTTTGCCTGTTTTTGCTAGCCTTTCTATGTTGTTTTCAGCTTTTCCTAGCGCGTCATAATCCAAAACAAACCAATACAGCGATATTCCTACCACTGCTAAACCGGGAATAACTAAAGTTAGTAGAAGAATTGCTTTGCGAATATTCATATAAATTAATTTGGGGTTTGGTATTTGGTGTTTGGTGATAGGTAATGGGTAATTGGTAATTGGTAATTGGTAATTGCTTCTAGCCTCCCTCCTCTCCCCAATCCCCATGACATTACCATGAGTCTGTGTTAAAACTTGGCTGACAAAGTTGACACATATTGATTGCGTTTGAGTAGATGGGTCGGATTTTGAAAATCATCCTCATGGTGTTGGGTTGGAGTCATAGATTTTGGCAATTTCACACCATGAACAAGAGATTTTGCGGTTGGTGGCAGATGTCATTGGCTGGGATTTTTAGTGTCATTTTTTTGATATTCATTCTAGCTTTGCCAATGTATGGAGCTGCGACACCATCAATTGACACCCTCAAGCAGCAACAGCAACAAGTTCAGCAGCAACGTCAGGATGTAGTTAAAGAACGCGATCGCTTAACTAATCTGCAAAAAGCAGCTGAAAATCGCCTCGATGGATTACAGCGAAATCTACAAACCACTGATAGCTATATTCAAGACTCTGAATTGCGATTAAGCCAAGCTAATCAACGCCTACAAGAGTTAGAGACTGATTTAGCTATGGCCGAAGTTTCCTATGAAGAGAAACAAGTCGCCACAGTTGCACGATTGCGCTTTCTTCAACGATCGCCTGCGAATCAAGGATGGGGAATTTTACTGCAAAGTGAAAATATTAGTGATTTTATTAGCCGTCGTCATCAGCTAAAGTTAGTCTACCAAGCAGATCGGCAAATTTTGACCAAACTTAATCAACAAGCAAAGTTAATTAATCAACAAAAAACCGCAGTAGAGCAGCAAAAAAACCAAATTGACCTGATTCGTCAACAATTGCTAGGGCAAAAAGCCGATTACCAAGCGCAAGCACAGTCACAATCAGACTTAATTCAACGCCTCAATAGCGATCGCTTGGCTTTAGAAGCAGCACAAAACCAACTAGAACAAGATTCCAAAAATTTAGAAGTCCTGATTCAACAAAAGGTTGCAGAAGCTCACTCGAAAGCCAATAGCAATAGTAAAAGTGTGATTATTCGTGGTACGGGGATGTTCGCATATCCCAGTGATGCAGCTACTAGCAGTCCTTTTGGTTGGCGAATCCACCCAATTCTCGGCTATCGTCGCTTTCATGCTGGACTAGACTTTGCTGCTAGTTATGGGAGTACAATTCGCGCCGCTGATTCAGGAACAGTAATTTTTGCTGGTTGGTATGGGGGTTATGGTAAAGCTGTAATTATTGACCACGGTAACGGCATTACTACACTTTACGGTCATACCAGCGAATTGTTCGTTACGGAAGGACAAGGAGTACAACGCGGACAAGCGATCTCATCTGTGGGTTCCACTGGTCTATCTACTGGGCCTCATCTGCATTTTGAAGTACGACGTGATGGTACACCTGTCGACCCTGCCAGTTATCTTTAAAACTAGAGAAGTGCGATCGCCAACTAAGCTGCAATTCCATCCTCGGCGTGTTATAATCGAAAAGGTTAAGGGCGCGTGGCTCAGTGGATAGAGCAACAGATTCCGGTTCTGTGGGTCGGGGGTTCAAATCCCTCCGCGCTCGTTGCAATGTACAGTGACTAATTATTTGTCCGCGTTGACAAATTATCTCGTACAAAAAGCTTTCGCTGTATATTACAGTATCGCAGAACTATTTGTAAGGAAACATTTCTATTTCCTAAGATAGGAATACTATTTTCTGCATTAATTATGCGTGCAATGATACTAGAGGCACCACGCCAACCCCTGCGATTAGCTGACTTGCCAGTGCCAACACCCAATCCTGAGCAAGTATTAATTCGCATCCAAGCCTGTGCTGTTTGCCGCACAGACTTGCACATAGTTGATGGAGAATTGACTCATCCCAAATTACCTTTAATCCCAGGGCATCAAATAGTCGGTACTATAGAAGCAAAAGGCGATCGCGTTGAGCAATTTTCTATTGGACAACGGGTCGGTGTTCCTTGGTTAGGTCACACTTGCGATCGCTGTCGTTATTGCCTTGCTCATCGTGAAAATCTCTGCGATTATGCTGAGTTCACAGGTTACAATATTGACGGCGGTTATGCAGAGTATACCGTCGCAGATCATCGCTTTTGCTTTCCCTTAGACCCCAGCTTCCCTGATCTGCAAGCTGCACCGCTATTATGTGGTGGCTTAATTGGTTATCGCGCTTATCGCATGACTGGCGATGCAGAAAAAATTGGCTTTTATGGCTTTGGTTCTGCTGCCCACATATTGATTCAACTAGCTCGCTATCAACAGCGTCAAGTATTTGCCTTTACCCGTGGTGGAGATGCACAAGGGCAAGAATTTGCCCGTCAGTTAGGTGCAACTTGGGCTGGAGACTCAGAGGAATTACCCCCAGAACCCTTAGATGCGGCAATTATTTTTGCCCCCATAGGTAAATTAGTTCCCGCTGCTTTACGGGCAGTAGCTAAAGGCGGTACGGTAGTTTGTGCAGGTATACACATGAGTGATATTCCAGCCTTTCCTTACGAAATTTTATGGGAAGAACGAGTATTGAGGTCTGTTGCTAACCTTACTCGCCAAGACGGCGAAGAGTTTCTGGCTTTAGCACCCAAAATCCCCATCCGCACAGAAATTAATACCTTTCCTCTAACTCAAGCAAATGAGGCTTTAGATGCCTTGCGATGTGGCAAAATTACAGGGTCGGCTGTATTAGTAATTTGAAAAATTACCAATTTCCCATGCTCGAACCAGCAAGCCCCACTAACAGATGGGTAAATACAATCGATTCTGAAAATCCTGAAGTTATCGCTCAAGCATCTCGGATTATCGTCAAGAATATTTATTGCACTTTGTCTACTTGTTCGGCTGATGGTTATCCTTGGGTGTCTCCTTTATTGTTTGCCTATGATCAGGACTGGAATATTTATTGGAGTTCCGCGATCGCATCTCAGCATTCGCAGCACATATACAATAATCATGGCAGAGTTGCGATCGCTATTTTTGATTCCAGCATTTCTGAAGGTGCAGTAGAAGGTTTATATATTACTGGAACTGCATCAGAATTAAACCCAGATGCAGCCGAAAATGTATTGCAGTTGCTTTTACAGCGAGCAACTAAAAAGCACAATCGCACAGCATTAGACTATTTAAATGATTCACCCCGTAGATTTTATCAATGTCAACCTCAAGAGGTTTGGATCACTGGTCAACGAGTAGCAGTTGGTAATCAATTAGTCGATACGAAAATTAAATTAAATTTGTCAAATTAAAAAAAAAGAATTCATAGTCAGTAATTTCGCTCCAGCTTTCAGGATTCAAATTCTCGCTAAAAGTGTTTGGCATAACAAACTTTGGGTTGCTTGGGTAAGGTGACTGTCACAGTAGTTCCTTGATCAACTTGACTTGACAATGTAATCTTTCCGCCATGTAACTCCACACAAGATTTAGCGATCGCTAATCCTAAACCTGTACCCGGAATTGTCCCGACGTTACTTCCCCTACCAAAGGATTGAAATAAGTGTTCTTGGTCTGCTATTGGTATGCCAATGCCTTGGTCTTTGATGGAAAACATCACTTCTGATTCTTTTCCCATCAAGTGAACTTCTACACTACCCCCTTGGGGAGAATACTTAACTGCATTAGACATTAAATTCACAAATATCTGCTGCAACAGTCCGCGATCGCCCCAAAAATCTTGGTAATTTCCGCTGCTATGAAAAATTAATTCATGGCGATCGCTAATTATTTCTTGCTCTTGTTCCATCAAATCGCTGAAAAATTGCAGCAGATTCAGGGGGATGGGTTGAAATCTGGTTTTGTCCAGTTCGATTTGGTTGACCATCAGCATATTATCCACGAGTTTGGCCATGGATCTGGCTTTGTGTTCAATAATTCCTAATAACTTCTGCTTTTTAGGATCGTCTAACTGCTGGCCATGTTTAATTACAGTTGATGCTGCTGCCAAAATCGACGTTAATGGGGTGCGATATTCGTGGGAAACTGTGGCGACAATTTGAGATTTAAATGCATTGAGTTGCTTTTCTTTGGCTAATGCAGCTTGAGTTTGGGCGAGTAATTCTGCTTGTTGAATTGCGATCGCTAATTGTACCGACAATTCATTGAGCATTTCCTCTTCATCAGGTTGCCAACCTCGCTCTCCGGAACTGTGGTGAGCAATCAACAAGCCCCAAATCTGATCTTCCTGCTGATCATTGTTACTCAAATGAATAGGAGCTACTAAATTTTCCTCGTTTTTAAATTGTTCTAACAACTGCAAATAAAAATTACTCCAGCCAGCATTGTAGAAATCAGACATGGGTAATTTACATCCCCAATGTTGGTTTTCACCCCCCACCTTATTACAGACATTTTGGATGTTATTGTATGCTTGGGTAGCTCCGCAACACTCAATTGAACAAGCTACAGTTTTACCCTCAATCTCGGAGGTGAACTGATAAACCATAACGCGATCGCACTTGAGAAGTTGCTGTACTTCTACCACCGCTGTGTTTAAAATCTGCTCTAAATCAAGAGACTGACGGATTCGCAGCGCTGTTGTGGCAATTAAACGCTGTCGTTCTCGATGTTTGTAGAGTTGGGCTTGCAAATAGGATTGCTTGATGGCATTGCGAACAGCTAGTTGCAGTACCTCTGGTTTGAGATATTGCTTCACTAAATAATCTTGGGCACCCAGTTTCATGGCTTGGACGGCCACCTCTTCGTCACCGCGTCCCGTCAGCATAATTACTGATACACAAGTATCAAAGGTTGTCTGTTTTAACTTATCAAAAAAATCCAAGCCACTCATATCAGGCAGACAAAAATCCAGCAGAATGACATCACAGCCAAATTCTTGACATAATGCCAGGCCCCTCTCTGCACAGTCTGCCTCTAAAATTTGGTAGGACTGATAGGGATCTTGTAAAAGATATCGACGATAGATTTTCCGATCCGCTGCACAATCATCAATGATCAGTAGCGTCGATGTGTCCAACATAAAAGTATGAGGATCTGGGAGATTAATAGAGTTTTTGGGAATCAGGTTGTGAGCTATTGCATAATTCTAAAAATAATCTAAAATAAATATAAATAAAAGCTAAAATTTGTTGAAGAAACTTAAAGCGATCGGCTAACTTGCCGGAAACATCACTCCAGTATTTAGTTATCAGCATTTAGTTGTCAGCAACTAGTGGGTAAATCCTAGAAATAGCCACTGAGAGGGGGAAACGACGTGACGCGAAGAACAATGCGATCGCGCAGACATAGAAACTGCGACACACTGAGAACTGCAATTCAGTGTGAATATCCAACGCCAGCACTAACTGATGGATACAATGTACTGCTGTATCCCGTTTCGCATCCTGACTTTCTACCTAGTTTTTCAGCAATCAAAAATACCCAAGGTTACTCTCAGACTGGCGGAGTATTAGCTTCCAGCCAATAAGCGACAAACGCTTGAATCGTCTTTTGGAGTTCTTGTGCATCCATCGGCTTGACTAAATAGCCATTTGCCCCCTTTTGGTAACACAATTCAATATCTTTAGGATTTGATGATGTGGTAAAAACCACTATCGGGATTTCTTTAAAACAGGTGTCTTGCTTAAGCCGTTCTAAGATGTCACGACCATCAATCCCAGGTAAATTGAGGTCAAGCAGGATCACAGAAGGTTTAATACCTACAGAAGATTTTTCATTATTGCCCTCTTGATACAGTAAATCTAAGACCTCGTCTCCATTGGTACAGCGATAAATAGGGTTCTGAACAGCCATGCGTCGCATGAGCCGTTGCAGCATCCTAAAATCTTCATTGCTGTCCTCAACCACGAGTAGAGGTTCATGAAGTTTCGTCGTCATCAGTTGTCTTAACAAAATGTAATTGTTAAACGATTTTTGTTACTTATCTTAAACTATTCCAGCGTAAAATAAAACGTTGAGCCAACGCCAACAGTAGACTCAACCCAAATTTGCCCGTTATGCAGCTCGATAATCTTCTTTACAATTGCTAATCCGGCACCAACTCCGCCGCCAAATTTTTCTTGAGAGTGGAGTCGCTTAAATAATCGGAAGATAGTTTCTCGATGATGATCGGGAATGCCAATCCCGTTATCTCGCACATAAAATACAGGTGCAGAGTTTTCTCCTGTGCCATAGCCAATCTCCACCCATTGTTCTGGTTTATCATTGTATTTCAACGCATTGCCAATCAAGTTACTAAAAACTTCGTTCACCAACACAGCATCACATGAAATTGTTGGTAAAGGTTGAGGAATGCGAATATCTAAAACCTGAGAGTATTGGCGGCTGGCATGAAATATATCAATTACTTGGGTGATTAATTCGTTAATATCAGTGGCTTTGGTGCGTAGTTGTGCCTTTCCTAACTGCGCCAGTCGTAACAAAGCATTAATTAAAGCTTCCATCCGCACTGATAAGGTGACTACTGTTTCTAGATACTCAGTTGCTTCAGTATCAAGTAGATGGGCGTAGTCTTCTAAAAGCACAGTTGAGTAATTATAGATACCTCGCAAAGGTTCCTTTAAATCGTGAGATGCAGCGTAGGCAAAGGAACTGAGTTCGCGGTTACTGCGTTCTAACTCTAGGTTAATTTTGGCTAACTCATCGGCTTTAGAAAGTACAATCCCCACGATCGCATTTCTGAGTGCGATCGCACTATCAAGTTCCGATTGTTTCCAGGGTAGAGATGTTAATTGCACCGTCTCCTGCCATTTGGCAAAGGATTTTCGCGGCCCCAAGGTAACAGTACCATCAGCATCCAGGTGAATAGATGTATTGGGGTTGCCTGCCCAATTTACCGTTTGCATCACTTCCGGGCGAAACCAGAGAATGTAATAACGCCGCACTTGCGAAATCCGCAGTAGTAGCAAGCCGCTAGCAGTATCTTTAAATACAATACCATCGGGGTAAAGCTTGGCTAAAGAATCGGTATAAAATAAATTTTCCCTCGCCTGAGTATCTGCCCATTCAATTAACGCCCGAACTTGCTCAAGATTGGGTGTTGCACCCACCAGCGTAATTTCACGATCCAAACAAACTGCTGCACCAGAAGCACTGGCAACATCCAGCAAACGAATTTCTGGTTTAATCAAAGCATCAATAAAATTATCAGCTTGGGAAATAGAGGCTAAGAAATCAGACTGTAAAGATTTCAGCTTTACTTCATAGTCCCATTCTGAGTGACTAACCTTGTGGGCTAACTCTGAGGAGACAATTTGTCCGATAAATTCACAGATTTTTCGCACTTCGTAAGGCAGATACTTTGGTGTGTGATGATGGCAAGATATTAAGCCCCAAAGCTTCCCCTCTTGCATCAGCGAGATTGCCATTAGTGCCCTCACACCCATATTTTGATGGAATTCTACACAGCAAGCATCAACACTCCTAAATACTGACAAGCTTAAATCTAGAGGTTGATGGGTTATTGAGCGATCGCTTGATACTAAATCAACTGCTTGAGCGCTGAAATCTGGAATAAACCGGAGTTTGCAGCGAGTATATAAATCTCTACTTTGGGCAGGAATATCTGTCGCGGGATAATGCAGCCCTAAATATGGTGGTAAATCCTCCCGTTTGGCTTCCGCAACGACAGCACCAGAAGCTTGCTCGTCAAATCGATACGCCATCACTCGGTCAAAGTCTGTAATTTTGCGTAGTTCTGTAACCACTAAATCCAAGAATTCCGTGAGATTAGCAGTGCTTTGCATTTGCGCGATCGCATCACTTACCAAAGCATGAAAACTCAAGAAACTGATTTCTGAACTAGATGCGTAGGCGTAGCCTGTCGTAGACATCGCTTCTAACTCGACAATCAAAACATCTGCTATGCGATGCACAATGCAATCAAAGAATTGCTCTTGATAGTTAGTAATGATTGATACTTTATAGTTGCTAACACTACCAATATTTTTTTCCCAGCACTGCTTAATAGCTGCAACTTGTCGCTCATCGAGTAAGCAGTCCAAAGTTTGACCAAGCAAATCTTCGGTAGCTTGGCCAAAGTATTGCTGTGTATTGTTACTAACTTGCAGAATCTCTAACTGGGAACTCAGTGCTAGTAAAACGCCATGAGGTTGGATTGAGCCAGGTAGATGAATCGCTCTGCGATCGTGGTTAGTCAAAAAAGGATTTTGGGCTGTGGTCTCTTCTGACTGGCTCATAAATTTAGTTTAGTGGCAAGCTTATTTTTGCAATGCCGCAATTAAATTTTACATTTCTTTAAACCATAACAGAAAAATACATATATACCGCAAGACAGCGCGCTTAAAAGCAAAGCAAAGTTATTTAGGGTGGGTACTGCCAAATAATTGGCTCAAAACCCGATGAGAACTAGTACTCACCCTAAGCTTGACTTAGATAATCAAAAAAATCTATTTTTCGCCAAAGTAAGAAGCTAGAGCTTCAGAACCACCAATAAGTTGTGCATCGATAAATACTTGGGGAACTGTGGTTGCACCTGTAACCGCTTTTAAAGTGTGAGTAGTAATATCTTTACCCAAGACAATTTCCTCATAACCCAAACCATGTTCGTGAAGCAATTCTTTTGCACGGGCGCAGTAAGGACAACCTACTTTAGTAAACAGGGAAACTAGCTTTGGTTTTACTGCTTCAGGGTTAATGTATCGCAGCATTGTCTCCGCATCGGATACCTTAAAGGGATCGCCTGGCTCTTCTGGCTCAATGAACATGTTGTCAATTACACCATCTTTGACAAGCATAGAATAGCGCCATGAGCGTTTACCAAATCCCAAGTCTGATTTATCTACCAGCATTCCCATACCTTGAGTAAATTCCCCGTTACCATCAGGTATCAGAGTAATATTAGTGGCTTCTTGGTCTTTAGCCCATTCATTCATGACAAAGGTATCATTGACGGAAATACAAACAATATCATCCACACCATTTTCTTTAAATACATTAGCCAATTGGTTATAGCCAGGTAGGTGAGTGGAAGAACAAGTGGGTGTAAAAGCACCTGGTAAAGAGAAGACAATCACTGTCTTATCAGCAAACAGGTCATCAGTGGTGACGTTAACCCACTGATTGTTTTTGCGGGTGCGAAAAGTAACATTAGGAACTCGTTGCCCTCGGCGATTTGATAGCATAAGGACTCCTTTAATAATCTATTTTTTGAGAGTGTCAACAGTCAAAAGGCTTAGATTCTAAGCTGTTGTACAGTTGTGGATTAGGTTTTATTTCTGACGGGATATACTAGTATAATTGTCAACTTGAAAGCAACTTTCCTGAGTAATAAAAGCTAGGGAATTGAGTATGGATAATTGGTAATGGGAATTTATTATTGATTCTTTCCCCCTCATCCCCCACCCTGCGGGTACTCCTTAGGAGAACTCGCAGAGTAGACGCGTAGCGTCTAAATCCCCTTCATCCCTCACGTTCCTAAACTGATAAAGGGTGCGATCGCAGCTACAAATTCTGCTGTAGATTCGTATGGTAGGACATTGCGCCCAGTCAATTTAACTCCTTGTCCTTGCGGTAAATAAGCGAGGTAGTTAGCTAAACGTTCGTCTGGTGTTTCGGCTTGTCCTTCTTTGCTAATATTTGATGCTTTGTCGCCAACAACTACTAATGTTGGTTGTTGAATAGCGGCGATATCATGACTATAATCCTGTCGCCAAAACCCTGCTAAAAAAGAAAAAACTGCATAACGATTGGCAGTATTTTCTGCACCTTTAACTAAAGCATTTAACCACTCTTGATCAGCAGTTTCACTGCTAGCAAATAGTTGGCGAGTAGAAAAAGAACGCAAAAACTTGGGGGTGCGTGCATAAAGATAAAAAGCATTCCCTAGAGGTGAATCAAAAAGATTCCAAGCTAGCTTTTGCTGCCAATTTGGTGATTGTTTCGTCATAATCTTCCAAGCTGGAGGACTAGCAAATATTAGGGAGTGAATCAAGTTTGGCTCTATTTGCACTAATTTAGTGGCAATGCTCAATAAAGCACCTTGCACTATAACAATTACAGGTTTTTGCACCACTGTTTTTAAGAAGTAATGTAGCTGTTCTGCCCAATCCCTAGGAGTATAAGCGACGTGAGGCATATCACTTTCACCACATCCTAATAAATCAGGGTTATAAATTAGATTCCGATGCCCTGCTTCATACCATTCACGACAGAATCGTTGCCAAAATTGCCGTGATAATCCCACACCTATAGGATGAATTAATAATATGGGGATAGCTTCAGAATTTGAATTATTCGGTTGATGAACTTCGTAGGCGCAGCGATAATTGTGCGAAGTATAAAAATCTGTATAATTTATTGCCATACGTTCATATCTTTACTTAAAAATCATTTTTATCATATAATTTACCGCTATATTTGGGCATCTTATTAATAAATCTACTTAGATATGCAAAATGCAAAAATCTCCTTGGTTTTTCTTGAGCAGGATGGCATTATCAATATTCTGCGCCGAGACATTTGTGATGCTACTATTCCTGGTTTTACCAAAAATACCGGATTTGCTTGAGACTTTTTTAGATTCCACGCTACTGACAATCCTGATTACACCATCGTTATATTTTTTCCTTTACCGTCCATTGAATCTTCAAATGTCAGAGCAATTACTGATAGAAAAAGAATTAAGAAAATCAGAAATTCATTTAAAACAACAGACTCAAAATTTAGAGCAGATAACACAAAAGCTTCAGCAAGCACCTCAATTGCTCCTCGCTGAAAAGATGTCTAGTCTGGGACGGTTAGTAGCTGGTATTGCACATGAAATTAATAATCCTGTAAATTTTATTTTGGCTAACCTCTCTCATCTCAGTGAATATTTTCAAGCCCTTGTAGCTATTCATCAAATTTATCAGCAACATTATCCTCAGATGGATTCTGAAATTCAAGCTTTGAATCAACAATATGATCTGGAATTTGTAATTAATGATATCCCAAAGCTTTTAGAGTCGATGCAAAGAGGCGCAATACGTATTCATAAAATTGTATTGGCACTGCGTAATTTTTCTCGGCTTGATGAAGCAGAGATAAAATCTGTAGATATTCATGATGGTATTGATAGTACTTTGTTACTTCTCCAACATCGACTGAACCCTCAAAAGGATAATTCTGGTATTCAAGTTATCAAACACTATGGTGAATTACCCAATGTGGAATGTTATCCAGACCAGTTAAATCAAGTATTTATGAATATTTTGAGCAATGCTATTGATATTTTAGAAATTCATAGTTCAAAAGATGACCGCATTATTGAAATTCGCACCCTTTTTTTTCATGAAAATGTAGTTGTCATTAGTATTAAAGATAATGGGCAGGGAATGAATGCAGAGATTCAGAGACAATTGTTTGAACCTTTTTTTACAACTAAAGAAGTAGGAAAGGGAACAGGTTTGGGATTATCTATTAGTTATCAAATTATTGTCAACACACACAAAGGTTCCTTGAAATGTATTTCCGAACTAGGCAAAGGGGCAGAATTCGTCATTGAAATTCCATTATTTATAGATGCTAAAAATTGATGTAGGTATAATGGTCAAGTATAGTATTGTTTTGATTTCATACCCAGGGTATAGATGTTTGATGGTGATTTAATTATATCAATGAATCAGAGCTAGATTGTCTATTGTTAGCAAATTTTAAACAATGAAAGAATCACAGAATCTGCATATAAAATATATTTCTATCTTAAGAAGTAGAAACTTATATAACACAAGTATTTTTTTATAAAAAATCATAATACATCTTACTGAAGTATGAAATTATTTGACAATAATTGTTAATTATGAATGTGAACTGATTTACGGACAAGCTATTACTAAGTAACAAATTAAATTTGATGCTTGATTCTTAAAATATAGGTCAGCAGCATAAAGACCTGATATTGTAGTCAGTCATGCCTACAATATTAGCTGATGTGGAAATTCATATATTAATCTCTATATTAATTTTGATAATAAAATTTTATAATTTTGTTAAAAACAAGCCACTGATTTCGCTGTAAATCATCCCTAAGATAGTAGTTTTATACCTGTCTTTTATATATCAATTATTTAGTAATTATTTATTTTTGGCAGTATTGCATAATTTAGATTGCTTAAATAGCTAATACTGAATGCGGTAATTACCTCAATAAAATTAATTACACATCCTCTATTCCTTTGCCTTCACCTGGAACTTTAATTTTGCTGAAGCACTGGGTTACTAACTTTCAGTAATTACAGCGCTGGATATGCCAAGGAAAAAGTGATGTCTGCTTTACCTCTCAATAGTCAGAATCTCCCGTACCCCGATCCACTACATCCCATCATTGTTCACTTTGTGATTGCGATGGTGTTTTTCTCCTTCTTCTGCGATGTTGTGGGCTATTTCACCCGCAATGTGCGTTTGTTGGAGGTGAGTTTCTGGAATATGTTTGTGGCTGCGATCGCTATTTTTATCGCGGTAATCTTTGGTCAGTTTGAAGCGGGTTTAGCCAATATTTACGCAGCTGCACAGCCAACGCTGAATTTTCATACTGTCATGGGTTGGTCGTTAGCGGCGATTGTCGTAGCGATCGCCGCTTGGCGATTGGTAATTCGCAACCGCAGCCCCCAGAAAATACCACCTGCTTATTTAGGTGCGACAACGTTCTTGATTTGTCTGATGTTCTTGCAAGTGTATCTGGGAAGCAAGCTTTTCTGGGTATATGGCTTCCATGTAGAGCCAGTTGTGCAAGCGATGAAGCAGGGAGTCTCGCGATGAACTCGCAGCTTATCGATCAGTTGGGATTAAAACTGGCTGCTAACGGACTACCCTACGAAATTCCCATACATCCCCAACTGGTACATTTAACACTGGGTTTATTCATTATTGCCATCCTCTTTGATATAGCAGGCACATTCTTTCTTCTAGAAAAACCGATTTTCAAATTTTTAGGTCTTCGTGCCATCCGTGCAGGTTTCTTCGATGTCGGTTGGTACAATCTACTCGCAGCCGCAACTGTGACTTTTTTCACCGTGGCGGCGGGATTTTTTGAGCTACTGCTAGCAAACCCACCAGTTAATGAAAACAGTGCTTGGGGGTTAAGTGCCCCTTTGACAATGCTGTTGCATGGTTTAGGTGGCGTGTTGCTATTGGCGATAATCGTGGCAATGACTGTGTGGAGAGGCTTACAGCGCTACCGTTGGCGCAAAGATTCACCAAGGCAGGTGCAGTGGAGTTACTTGTTTCTAGGGATTGTGATCCTCGGCATTTTATATGTTCACGGAACATTGGGGGCGCAATTAGGAGAAGAGTTTGGTATTCACGTGACTGCTGCACAATTACTCCAACAGGGCACAAATCCTGATTTGTTGCCCAAATAATCAAACGAGAAGCATTTTGATTCTATGTTTAAATTTTTGGAATATTTACTAATAGCTGCTTATATCGCAGTGCTACTCGTTATCAGCCATTGGATTGGACAGCAAGCTTATTCGTGGATGCCTGCGGAAGCCACCGCCGAGGCACAAAAAGTAGATGATTTGTTTAGCTTCTTAGTATCAATTGGAGCTTTTATACTACTTGGGCTGGTGGGCATGATGGTGTATTCGGTAATTTTCTTTCGGGCATCGAAGGACGACTATAGCGAAGGACACCCTTCTCGAGGCGATGCGAGGTTAGAAATTCTCTGGACAGCAACCCCGACTCTGCTGGTGTTGTGGATTGCTTTTCAAAGCTTCAATATTTATCAGCAATTAAATATTCTGGGTTTGGGACAAATTGTGCATTTGCATCTACCCATAGAATCACAACCCGCTAATGCGGCAGCAATCATTGATGTGCCTAAACCTGCTGCTGAGACTATTGATGTTTTTGCTAAACAATGGGAGTGGTCTTTCCGTTATCCCAATAATATTGTTAGTGACGAATTACACCTCAGAGTCAATAGCAGCACCCGCCTCAACTTGAACGCCCAGGATGTAATTCATGGTTTTTACATCCCTGAGTTCCGTTTAAAACAGGATTTGATTCCCAACCGCGATATTTATATTGTCCTCACACCAATTCGCACAGGCAAATATAAGCTCAAAGATTCTCAATTTAGCGGGACTTACTTTGCCTTGATGGAAGCGGATGTCTATGTTGAATCTGCCACAGCCTATAACCAGTGGCTCACCCAAGTGGCTAAAAAACCTAAAACTATCAAAAATCAGGCAGTTGCCGAACATATAGAACCCCCAAAAACATTATTTAACAGTGGTTGGTATACCGGAGTGCCCAGCCAAAGCGCCGTAGCCAATGAAAGGAAGGTAATTAATGACACATGATTTTAATGAAGCGATCGCCCCACAGCAAAAGCCTAGTGATGGCTGGCGGCAATATTTCAGCTTCAGCACCGATCACAAGGTGATTGGTGTGCAGTACATGGTGATGACGTTTATTTTCTTCCTGATTGGCGGTTTGTTAGCGATGATTATTCGTGCCGAACTGCTCACCCCAGAATCAAATGTGGTTGACCGTCCGCTTTACAACGGCTTGTTCACCATGCACGGCACGATCATGATTTTTCTGTGGATTATCCCGTTCAATGCTGGTTTGTCTAATTACCTAGTGCCGTTAATGATTGGCGCGCGGGATATGGCGTTTCCTCTACTGAATGCTATCTCTTTTTGGATTTTGCCACCCGCAGGTCTTTTGCTAATATCCAGCTTTTTGCTACCTAGCGGTTCTGCACAGGCGGGTTGGTGGTCTTATCCGCCAGTCAGCTTGCAATTTCCGCCCGGTCAATTGATTAACGGTGAATTATTTTGGATTGTCAGTCTGATATTGATTGGCATTTCCTCAATTATGGGAGCGGTCAACTTTGTCACCACCATCTTTTGGATGCGATCGCCTGGAATGACATTTTTCCGGATGCCTGTGTTTGTTTGGTCGGTTCTCAGCGCCCAGTTGTTGCAGCTGATTAATTTACCAGCGCTCACAGGTGCATTGATACTGCTGTTACTTGACCTTGCTGCTGGTACGCACTTCTTCAAACCCTTAGAAAATGGCGACCCCATCATCTACCAGCATTTATTTTGGTTTTACTCTCACCCTGCAGTGTATATCATGGCGCTACCTGCCTTCGGTATTATTGCGGAAGTATTGCCAGCCTTTTCTCGCAATCCGTTATTTGGTTATCGGTCAGTAGCGATCGCTTCCTTAGGTATCGCTGTTGTTAGCATCTTTGTTTGGGTACATCATATGTTCACCAGTGCTACCCCTGGCTGGATGCGGATGACTTTCATGGCCACTTCCATGTTAGTTGCCATACCCACAGGGGTGAAGGCATTTGCTTGGACTGCCACTATCTGGAAAAGCAAGCTGCATTTAGAAACACCGATGTTATTTGCGATGGGAGGTGCAGCCATGTTTATTTTCGGTGGCGTTACGGGCGTGATGCTGGCGGCTACACCCTTTGATATTCACGTCAACAATACTTACTTTGTGGTGGGTCACTTCCATTACATCGTGTTCAACACCATCACAATGGCAATCTTCGCAGCCATTTACTTCTGGTTTCCCAAAATCACTGGCAGAATGTATGCGGAAGGCTGGGGCAAACTACATTTTTGGCTAACATTTATTCCGGCGAATATTACCTTCTTCGCTATGCATCCTTTGGGTTTGCAGGGGATGCTACGCCGAATTTCTTCCTACGATCCCCAGTATCAAGGATGGAATGTAATTGCTAGTTTAGCGGCATTCGTGTTGGGGGTATCGACTCTGCCCTTTATTGCCAATATAGTTGGTTCTTGGCTTTATGGGCCAAGGGCAGTGGATAATCCTTGGCACGCTACAGGATTGGAATGGACAACATCTTCACCACCTCCGCGGGGTAACTTTGCAGAGATTCCGGTTGTGAGAAGGCCCCCTTATGACTACGGCGATCCTAAATACTCAGTGGTAGAACATTCTGATAATTCGTAATTCGTAATTACGAAAGCACCACATAATTCTAGTGCAGCACAGCGTAAATAAATCTGACATTGCAAACAGTCACAAGCATTTATGTATGAACCTTTTGACTTTTGACTTTTGACTTTTGACTTCCACTTACCTTACTAGTTTTAATTTTTGAATCTGTAGCCTAATTGTAGAGAATTGGTATGATGCAACGTCGCATAATTCATATAGATGAAAGTCCTATTCGTTTTGAAAAGTGGCGGCGACGCTTACCAAATTGGTTGCAGCGCTTTCTGCCCAGTGGTGGTGGCAGTCATGAGGATCATCATGGTAAAGGAATGTTTGGATTTACCATATTTCTACTATCAGAAAGTATCATCTTTTTGAGCTTTATCTTTACCTATGTTGGTCTAAGATTAACTACATCAAACTGGTTACTACCTGGTATTTCTAGTCCGAAATTGTCTACTTTTGTGATAATCAACACTGTGGTGTTGCTTTCTAGTAGCTTTGTTATTCAACCAGCCGAAAATGCTCTCAAAAATCACAGATTAAATAAATTTCGCTGGCTATGGTTGATGACAATTCTTATGGGAAGCTACTTTTTAATCGGGCAGATAATTGAGTGGCAAAATCTCGATTTTCAGCTAACTACAGGGCTAGTGGGTTCTACATTCTATGTGTTAACAGGCTTCCATAGTCTGCACGTTTTTGCGGGTGTTGTTCTGCAAATAATTATGCTTGTCCGTTCTTTTATTCCAGGTAACTACAGCAAGGGTCACTTTGGTGTGAGTTCAGCTACTTTATTTTGGCATTTTGTTGATGTAATGTGGGTGTTTTTATTCTCACTGCTTTACATTTGGCAAGCATAAAATTGTTCAAAAAATATAGTTGTTTTTCAGGAGTATTCCATGAACTTGTTATTACAACAATTACCAGGCTCAGAGCTTGCACCTAAAACTCTTCAAGAAACTCCATCACCAGGCACAGCACAAGACCCACTGATTGCCAAAAATCTCCAAAAGGAACAGTATGTGGGGATTGTTGGGTTAGCGATCGCTCTGGTTGCTGCTGTAGGATTTTTTAGTCGCAGAGTTGAATATGCAATTTTGCTAGCTGTTATTCTCAGCTTGGGGCTAATAGCCTTTTTCTTATTTATCTAAGCAGGTTTATCAAAGGTCATTTGTATTAACAAATGACCTTTGATTCCGGTTTATATATTGGTGAGTTATAGGAATTAAAATTAACCGCAGATGGAAGAGGATAAACGCAGATGCACGCTGATAAATTGTTATTTCAGCAGATTGATTATGTGTGAAAAATAGCAATTTTAATTTCTAAAACTTTTGCGAGGAAAGAGATTTTATGAGCAGCACAGTTCATCAAACTGTAATTTTAGGCGGTGGCTTTACAGGGCTATTTACAGCCTTACATTTAGCTCACGAACATTACCCTCGCTCTGTGATATTGATTGATAAAAATGAGCGTTTTTGTTTTAAGCCATTACTTTATGAATATTTCGATGGCGAAATGGATAGCTTTCAAGTAGTACCACGCTTTGCGGAATTACTTCAAGGTAGCGGTGTAATTTTTGTTCAAGATACAGTCGATTCTATAGACCTGCATCAACGAGAAGTAAAATTAGCTTCGGGAAATTCCTACAGCTACAGTAATTTAGTCTTAGCTTTGGGTAGTGTGACTGGCTATCATCAGATTAAAGGTGCGAAAGAAAATGCTTTCCCTTTTTGGACACAAGCAGATGCGATCGCACTCGATAAACATTTGCGCGACTGTTTACAAAGAGCCTTAAAAACTGAAGATGCAGAACAACGCCGACAATTGTTAACTGTAGTCATAGTTGGTGGTGGTGCTTCTGGCGTAGAAATGGTAGCAACTTTGGCAGATTTTCTCCCACTTTGGTATAGCGCTTTAGGAGGAAATCCTCAAGAAATCCATGTGGTTCTGCTCAATCACGGTGACAAAATTCTCGACGGCGATATTAACGATCCACTCCGTCCAAACGCCGAAAAAGAATTACAAAAACGCACTGTACCAATTGAAATTCTGATGGGAGCAGAAGCCATTGCGATTGACTCCAACTGTATTGAATATAAAACTAGCGAGCAAGTTAAAACATTACCAACCTACACTACAATCTGGACAGCCGGAACTTCCAACCATCCCTTGATTCAAGACTTACCAATTCCCAAAGAACACCGCGATCGCCATAATCATCCCCTAGTTACGCCTACTATGCAACTGCTCGACTTTCCCGAAGTCTTTGCAGGTGGTGATTGTGTAGCTGTTCAGGGTAATTCCTTACCACCTACAGCCCAAGTTGCTTATCAACAAGGTGCTACTATTGCTCGAAATTTAAAAGCGATCGCTCTCGGAGATGAACTCAAACCTGTGAAAGTTAATATCCGAGGAACTCTCTTAAAGTTGGGCTTAAATGATGCGGCTGCTAACCTTTTTAATGTTTTTGAAGTTGCAGGCGAACCCGCGCACTTAATTCGTCAAAGCACTTATTTAACACTCTTACCCACGCCAATTCATGACTTTAAAGCTACTACTGAATGGGTACATGATGAGATTTTCCACCATCACCTAGACAATCAAGATGTCGGTAAAAAAGTTGTACAAGCGGTGGAATTAGTTGGTGCTGGAGTTGTAGGTGTTTTAGCTGCTAGAAGATTATTAAAAATGCTGGGTGATGACGACAAAAATCAGTAGAATGCGTTTGTAGGATGCGTTACTAACGCATCCTACAATCTCGGCTAAAATATTTACTTAAATATCATCTGCGGATGAATCAATTGATATCCAGCATCCTTAATTTTTTGATTTGATACCCAGGCATTATATGGACGGTTACTTGGCAGCGAAGCATCCCAATTAATCTGAGGTAAATTGTGTGTTGTTAGCAAAGTTTCAAAGAATTCACGACTAATGAGATGTGCATCGTCAACTACATTATAAATTCCTTGCCAATTGTGTTGGCGAGCAAACTCAATTACACCCACAATATCATCAAGATGAATCCAATTGGCGACATCCTCGCCATTACCAGGACGGCTAGTACCAGCAAGGCGACCAAATATTTTGATTAGTTCTCTACCTGGGCCATAAATGCCACCTAATCGCAAAATACAAACTCGAAGATAATCGCTAGCTGCTGATAGCAAAACATCTTCAGTTTCCTTCATGATTTTACCATTGCTAGTGCTAGGGTTAGCTGTAGTTTCTTCATCTACAAACTCACCATTTTTGTTACCATAAACAGAATAACTACCTGTGTATATGAGTTGCCGGATATTAGGAAATGCTGGCAAAATAGAGGCTAAAGTTTTGGCAGTTTGCAAATAAGCTTCTTCATAAAAATCAGCACCTTTTGCACCCACACTTAACAGCACTACATCTTGATTTGCTAATACTGCTTTTAGCCCAGTTGCATCATTACCTTTAACGACTACAACTTTATGGGCTACTTGTTCTAATGCGGATACACGTGTTGGTGTAGTCGTGGTTGCAGTCACGACAAAATTCATTTTTTGCTGCCAATATTGGGCAACTGCAGAACCTACATAACCACAACCAATAATTGCTATGTTCATGATTTCTCACAACAAATTCATTTATATAACTATTTAGCTAATTCGCTTTCAATTGTGGCAATTAATTCTGGTGAATATGGTTTGACACTGCTCTTAAAACGAGCCACAACTTCACCTTGCTTATTCACTAAAAATTTTTCAAAGTTCCAAGCAACAGGCCCCGTAGGCTCAACTGCATTGGTAAGACGAGTATAGAGTGGGTGCTGTTGCGAATCTTTAGCATGAACTTTATCAAACAGTTCAAAGGTAACAGCGTACTTGCTCGTACAGAATTGTACAATTTCTTCGTTGCTGCCCGGTTCCTGTGCGCCAAAGTCATTGCTAGGAAATGCCAAAATCCGTAAGCCAGCGTCTCTATATTCTCGGTTCAACCTTTCTAATCCCTCATATTGAGGCGTATAACCACAGTAGGAAGCCACATTCACAATCAAGAGTACTTTACCAGCATACTCACTCAGTAACTTATCCTCACCGTTGATGGTTTTGACTGCAATGTCAGAAATGTTGGTACTCATCTTAAATTGATTTTTTGATAACTATTGCCAAGTTTCCCACATTGCAGGCAAAGTTTTTTGATTAAAAAGGGATTGGGGATTGGGAAAAGGCAGGGGGGCAGGGGGCAGGGAGCAGGGGGAGAAATACCCATTACCAATGCCCAATGCCCCAACTTATTGATGAACAGAACCATCAGGCATAATAGCGCCGGCGAGGTTAGCTCCTATCAATTTAACCAGAAGGCGCTCGCCTGAGCGAATCCGCGCTCCTGTTAAGTCAGCGCCTCGCAAATCAGCACCACTCAAATCTGCTCCGATTAAGTTGGCTGAGCGTAAATTCGCTTCTCTCATATCTGCTAATAAGAGGTTAGCTCTAAATAAATTGGCTTCCGATAAATTTGCACCTCTAAGATTAACTTTGTGCATAAAAGTATCGCTGAGGTTTGCACCACTCAAGTTGGCAAAACTCAGATTTCTCCCCGATAAATCTTTGTTGCTCAAGTTGGCTCGACTAAAGTCTTTACCACTCAAATCTGTATTTTTAGATGATGGTTCATAACCAGTTTGAGGTGGCTTTTTTGGTTGAGGCGGCGGCGGTGAGTATGTTGTTTGTTGATGCTGATGTGGCGGTGAGTATGTTGTTTGTTGATGTTTGACTTTGATAGAACGCAATTTGTCTCGCGCTTCATTAATTGCTTTTAGCTTGTCTTGCGCCTTTTGTTGTAAACGGAGATTGTCTTGGGGAATGCGATCGGGATGCCATACAAAAACCAAATCTTTATAAGCCTGGTTCACTTCTTCAAGTGTTGCTCCAGGCTCTAATTCCAAGACTCTATAATACCGCTCCAACTCGCTCATAAGGTGTTTTCGTGGACAATCAAGTTAATTATTTAGTGATGCATCCGTCTGTTGGCTTAATTCTTTATTAAATTTCTGCTTTTTAGGAATATTTCTATCTCATATAATTTAAGATAGCGTATTAAAATATTCTATCTAATAGAGTAGGGGAATTTTATCAGGTACTTTAGTAATTGTAAAAGCTACCTGCAAGTTATTTTTGTGCTTAATGATTTGCTCTTTTGACATTGTCTAAAAATGGTAACAAATTTTTTGTTGCTTGACTTAAAAATCAATTCTTAGTAACACTCCTATTATTGTAGATAATCTCACTATATAGAATACTGGCTGCTGATTATGGGCTTAAGTTCATAGCAAGCCAAATTGACCCTTTCTCCAAATTTGAGATGAGAGACTGGGTAAGCTGTTCCACATTTAACTTGCACATTGACTTGATTAGGCTGTCGACCGTTGACCGTTGACAGTCAACAGTTAACAGTCAACAATCACCACGAGTAGTTATGCAATTTAAAGGTGTATTAGCTTATTTCTGTAGCAACTACTTGTATAGTCAAGTCCTACAGAAAAAGTTTCACATACGTTATTATACAAGCCAAGAGTGACTAACTCAGTCCATTAATAACCTTTCTGTTGTCTAAAGGGCTATTATATCGGCCACCATGAACTGGCTACAGTTAGAGGCAATATAATAATTCTTCATCTCTCTTGGTGTAAATACTTCATAATAGAAGATTGCGAACTAGGGACTAGGGACTAGAGAAGAAAAATTTTCCTGCTTGGTTGTGGACTTTTACCCTAATTGACTGACTGGTAAATAAGTAATAGGGACTGAAAATTGGGAATTACAAGGAAGACAAACTAGACAAATAATTTATAATCTGTTCCTTAAGAAATCTACTTGAAACTTGACTTTTGAGTCTTGACAAGAAATTTTTCTTCATTTTGTCATACCCAGTTTATTCATGGTTACTTAGTTGTTGGCAAAATAGATAGTTAGGAGTCAATAGTTATTATTCATTTTTCTCCATCTGTCTATCTTGTGATTTATCCATTTCGCCAACGATTTATAGCTCTTAAATATGCTGCAATTGGAATTTGATAAACCTCAATACAAATCCAAAGAATAATTGCTAAATGTAACAAAAAAGTTAATATAGTCCAGATATATGGCAACCAGGTAATAAATTCATGGGGAGTAGGGGGAAAATTGTAAGCGACTATGCCAATTAAAGTGGTAGGTAGGAAGATAAAAGCGATCGCAGCTAGCCCATAGCCCCAACCAAGTTCCACACCTTCTAATTGTGCTTCTGTCCAACTAAAACCATTCCAACGCCAAATCAATGGTGGTTGTCTAGAAGGCATTTTGAGTTGCTGCTGTTCTAGATTGACAGTAAAAATTTCTTGGCAGAAGTCACAAGCCATAGCTTCCATCAATGGCATACGAGTAATTTTACCAACTCGACAGACTGGGCAAGGGTAAGCGCCTTGGTAGTCGAAAGATGTAGCTAAAATTTTGGAACGAGGCATCATAAAACAGAAGTAGGCTAGTAATGTAATTGAGTTGCTGCAACAGTTAGAGTGGTCACAAGAGGTATGGGAGCAGGGTGCAAGGGGGAAGGCTGGGACGGAGCTTGTACCTTTTCCTCTTTTGATTATTACCTCCATAGCAGAATAATATATTTGCCAGTTTTGAAAGTCGCGGAATTGTCAAATTTTTGAGACTGCAGCAATTCCCATACCCATTACCTAAAAATATTTGTTGGCTTATCTAAATCTTAATAGTTACAAGTCGGTGACAGGAAAACCCATAACCAAGGGATGAGTTGCAACTCGGAATTTGGTTTGGGGAAAAGGTGAAAGGGTAAGGGTTAAAGGTTTTTTCTTGCCCCTTGTCCCCCTGCTGGCTTAACCAGCAGCTTTTAACCGCACACGACGAGACCAGGTCTTGACGCAAAGAACTGTGTCTGTTATTGTGACTCTTATATTAGGTTTACATCGGTTTACATCAAAAATTATCTAGTTAAGTACTGTAATGATTTCCAGCAATAAATCCTATTTTTATTTTTGGCAAAAGGCGGTTCACCGGCGGTGAATAGTTTCCTAATGGAAACCGCCAGGTGAACCGCAGAGCAACCTCTGCGGTTTTTGTTTTTTCAGGAGTATTTCGTCGTCATGATCTATTGCGGTAGCTGGTTTTATAGCTTTTACTTTTGGCCCAGAGCAAGTTCCGGGTAAATAGCGTCATGTCGATTAATCACAACGCACCCGGAACTCACAAGATGAGATTCCGGGTTTTTTGTTATCCATTAACCTCATTTCCCAATACAAAGAGAATTTCACCATGATTAATGCTCAACTCGCCGCGCAATCCCATCCTAGCCACCAAACAATTGTCAAACTCTCAGAAACAGTCAGCTTCGGTGGTGAAGAATTAGTGATTATTGGTGGCCCCTGTACAGTAGAAAGCTTAGAACAAATGGAAACAGTAGCCCAAAAGTTAGCGGCTGTACCTGTACAAGCTTTGCGTGGCGGTGTCTACAAACCCCGCACATCTCCCTATGCTTTCCAAGGTATGGGAGAAGCAGGATTAGAAGTTTTGGCAAAAGTGCGATCGCGTTACAATATCCCAGTTGTGACAGAAGTAATGTCAATTGCTCAAATTGAAGTAGTCGCTGCTCATGCTGATATGCTGCAAGTTGGTAGCCGCAATATGCAAAACTTCGACTTACTTAAAGCTTTGGGACAAGCTGGGAAGCCAATATTACTCAAGCGCGGACTAGCGGCGACAATTGAAGAATTCGTTATGGCTGCTGAATATATTTTGAGTCACGGTAATCCTGATGTGGTGCTGTGCGAACGAGGTATCCGCAGCTTCGATAATTACACCCGCAATGTGCTGGACTTAGGCGCAGTAGCAGCTCTCAAGCAAATTACTCACCTACCCGTGATTGTAGATCCATCCCATGCCGTAGGTAAACGGGAATTAGTAGCACCTATGGCTAAGGCGGCTATAGCTTGTGGTGCAGATGGCTTAATTATTGAGTGTCACCCAGAACCAGAAAAATCTGTATCTGATGCACGCCAAGCTTTGTCTTTAGAAGACATGGTGAATTTGGTTGCAAGTCTCAAGCCTTTAGCCACAGCAGTTGGACGCAATATTTCAGACTTAGGGGTGGGTGTAAAATCATTGGCATTGGTGTCAACTTAACACCAAACCCGCTTTGTGCAAAGGTTTTGCCCTCACCCCCAGCCCCTCTCCCTCAGGGAGATGGGAGCAAGAGATTCAATTCCCCTTCTCCCTGAGGGAGAAGGGGTTAGGGGATGAGGGCGCGAGGGTTTTTGTACAACACCCGCCG
>NZ_JACJQJ010000009.1 GCF_014696615.1 Nostoc linckia FACHB-104
TATCGAGCAATCAGATAATCCTGTTAAGAGTACGTTTAATTTTTACGATAATTTTAGCTATGAAGAAATTCAATACCATATAGATTTGTTACATAGTACAGCTTTTATTGAGCTTGTTCATTCAACATCTGAGAAGGTTTCAGGCTTTACAGGTTATTGCCTTACTTATCATGGTGTAGAGCTTTTAAATAATTTACGCTCATACGAATGAAGCTGCTATAGATGCAATTTTTAATAACTAGAGACAATAAAAAAAGACTCCATTAGTATTGAGGTCTTAATTTTTGATAATTAGCTATTTATTGCTTACTTCTCCCCAGTCCTAAGCAATATGATATATCCTCCTTTTTTATAATTTGTTAGTATTGATTATTTTCCATTTGTTCAAGCCGTTCTTGCAGATTTCTGATTTGTTCCTTAAGTAGTTCAACCTCATTTTGTTGATTAATCTGTTGCTGATTGGCTGGTAACTCTGGGTTAATCTGTAATGCTCTATCAGCTATGTCTTGATAGTGCTTTTGACTTATCATCTCACCGTGTCCACACCATGCACTAACTATTTTTTCATCTCTCCCTAAGTCAAATATTTGGTGAGTAATAAAGGTGTGTCTTGTATTGTAAAAAGGTAGATATTTTGTCAGCTTGCCTTGATTAATTAACTCAGAAATGATTCCCTTTAACCTAATGCTTTCGCAACCACGCCAGTTTTGACCAAATGAATTACTGTCAATTATTCTTAATTGCTTGTTTTTAAACACCACATCATTTAATTCTCCTTGAGGAATTGATTTTAGTAAATTCCACAATTCTCCGTCTTTAGGCATGGGAAAAATTCTAATTAATTCCTGGTCAACTTTAGCAGTTTTAACTGGATAGAATTTTTTTGTTCGTCTGTCATAAGTGCGTCTAAAGAGTATTTGTTCTTTATGCCATATAACATCACCCCACATAAAAGCTATTGCTTCCCCTGTTCTACACCCTGTTAAAAATTTGAATTTAACAAAGTGGTACCAATGTTGCTTATTGGCTGATGATTTTATGTACTCAAGAATTACTTGTACCTCATCCCAGGTATAGGCTTTTGATTTATCTAATACATCATTATCTGTTTCTGTGTTTACCTCATCCTGTTTTTTACCTTTGGCTCCCTTAATTGTTATTTCTTCCGCTAAACCATCATAAGGATTATGACTAATTATGTTTGTTTTCATAGCCAGTTTATGAGCATCAGACAATCTAGCTATAACGAGTTTAGTGGTATGTAAATTCCTGTTCTCTACTAACCAATTCCTGATTTTGATAGCATCCTCAGATTTGGTAGCTTCAATTGCTGACTTGATGAAATTTGTATATGTCTCAGCGTATGCAGCTTTATACGTTGTTTCTTTTGGCTTTGATTCTATATAACCCAAATAATGCTCCCAAATTTCCAATAGGGATAACTCGGGTTTAGGTGGTAACTGGTCGTTTCCTGTCGTTGTGTTATCTCTGACCAACCTAAGTTTTGCTCTTAACCCGTATTCCTCAAGTATTTCCTGATATCTACCTAAGTTAAATATCCCCTCATCCGTTGCAAGCTTCCCATCTTCTAGTTCTAGCTGTAGTCGTCGTTGTAGCTTTGCGGCTGTAGCTTCCCAGTCATCAAGGTTAATTCCTGTTCCTAGTTTCACTTGCTTACCATCTGCAAAGTAGTTTCTAGGGAAGCAAGCCTTGATACTTCCTGAGTCTGGTCTTACTGTTACCTGTCCTTTCTTAGCCTTGCCTGATGGGGTTTTTGATGCGTTGACCATAAATGCTCATTAGATGCTCAAAATAGATTTTTGATTTATCAAACAATTGATATATAAGCATTATAGACTAGCTTGGTCATAAATCTGTGTAAGCATGAATTGATCGCAAGTGACAGGCTTTGTTCCCATGATAAAGAAAGGGTTAAGGGTCAAAATTCAAGAGTTATTTCTCCCCATACCCATTACCCAATCCCCATTACCCCTTATCCCCAGTCCCTAATCCCTATTTCTTCTTCTGATTCGCTTGCGCGTCTGGCCCTTCTTGTAAAGACCAACCATAGGGCTTGTCAGAAGTAACCACACCATTAGCCATAGTTGTCAGCCGGAAATGTGCCGCCCGGAAATTAGTAAACAGCAATGTAGCACCTTTGAGGTTAGCTGCTTCTAAATTGGCACTGATAAAACCGGCATAAGAAAGATTGGCATTTTCTAAAGTTGCTGATTTTAAATTGGTACCTGTTAAAGAAGCACCAGTAAGATTTGCAGCACTCAGAACCGCAGCTTCCAAATCTGCACCAGTGAGGTCAGCATTTGTCAGGTTTACTTGGGATAGATTAGTTGATTTCAGGTTAGCGTCTCGTAAATTTGCACCAGCTAAATTAAGTTGTGTGAGGTCAGCACCGCTTAAATCGCACCGAGGACAGGAACCTGCAGCTTTTAATTGATCAACATCTTGCTGATTGAAAGCTAAAGCTTGTTCTGCTAACCCAAAACAAGCTAACAGGCTAAGGATAGCAACAATCTTGAATTTCATATTTTTTACGGATATTCACTAAATTGATGAGATGTAATATCTTGTACTATCGAAAGACCATAATACTGACATTAGCTCTTTGCCTTGAAGACGAGGCAGAGCGCCAGATTACAGTATATTCGAGGATAAAAGATGTCGCATCACAACTATAGCTGTTGTCATACCCAACATATCCAAATTTTTCGCTAAATTACAGCTAATGAAGCGTCAATGAAGAAGTTATAAAATTAGTATAAATTCTCGTAATCATACTACCCAAAATAAAGTCTAGGGTTTAGAATCGTTTCGTAACCAACTATACTGAACCTCTTATAGACTACCACATATTGCGATCCCCCTAGCTCACGAGAAAAGCAGCTTGGGGGATCTTAAATTTTTAGGGGAAATTAAGGAATAAAGAACTCTGAGACTGTAACTAGCTAATAAATCAGGGCTAGAACAGAGAAAGGAAGACAACGGAACTCCCTAGAATACTGACAATTAAAAAATATCCATCTTGCGGGAATATGATCAGGCTTGTAGATGTAGGGGATAAGAATCTGAGGGACAGATTAGCAGTGGGAATGTGGCTATTATATTAATAAAATTTTCTAGATAAATCACACATTTTTAGGAATGCAAAAAATTGCATATATAAAATCAAAATAATTTTATAGCAGTCCTATTTAATTTGTGAAATATTACATACAGGGTGGTTGACTGTTAACTGTTAACTGTTGACTGTTGCCTGTTGGCTGTTGGCTGTCAACAGTCAATAATCAAAACCGATATTTTTCACAACTGTAATAGTATTGCTATAGATAGAGGTTTAACGTTTGCTGATTTTGCTATCACAAAACAATTATGAACTTCCAAAAAATATTTAATCAACAACCCGAAACCGAAGCCAGCGCACCAGGAAGGGTAAACCTTCTAGGAGAACATACAGATTATAATGATGGCTTCGTTTTACCAACAGCTATTCCACAAAAAACAACGGTACAGTTAGCTTTTAGTAGTGATGAAAAACATCATTTCTACTCGGAAAATTTAGATGAGATAGTCATCATCTTAGAAACCAACCATACACCATCAGGATTTGCAAGTTATATTTTTGGCTGTATCCAAGTTTTAGAACATCAAGGATATACAATTCCACCACTCAATTTGTATGTTAAGTCATTAGTACCGATGGGTTCGGGTTTGTCTAGTAGTGCAGCTTTAGAAGTAAGCATTCTAAAAGCATTGCGTCAACTTCTCGACCTCCCTATTAATGATGTAGAAATTGCCCAACTCGCACAGCAAGCAGAAATTCATTATGCAGGTGTGCAATGCGGCATTATGGATCAGATGGCTTCCAGCCTTGCAGATACTGAGCATATGCTATTTTTAGATACTCGTACTCTAGAACAGCGTGTGTTACCTTTACCTTCAGATGCACAAATTGTAGTGATAGATAGTGGTGCGCCTCGTAGTCTAGCAAGTAGCGGATATAACCAAAGACGCGCAGAATGCGAGGAGGCGGCGCGATCTCTCAATGTCAAAGCACTGCGAGATATTACCGATGCTAATGCGGTGGAAGATTTACCAGAACCCTTAAAACGTCGTGCGCGTCATGTTGTTACAGAAAACAACCGTGTTTTGGAAGTCTTGCAAGGTGTTTCATCTCAACGCTTTGGCGAATTGATGAATGCATCCCATGCTAGCTTGCGGGATGATTACGAAGTTTCTGTACCAGCTTTAGATACATTAGTAGATATTTTGCAGAAAACCCCAGGAGTTTTGGGCGCAAGGCTAACGGGTGCTGGTTTTGGAGGCGCTTGTGTAGCTTTAGTGTCAGGGCAGAGAAAAGCTTCGGCTTACGCAAATCAAGTCATAGAAGTGTATAAGCAAGCTGGTTACACGGGGCAAATTTTAGTACCAGAAACTTTGGATCAATGACAAACAACAAAGTTATTTTCGGTAATGCACAACAAGAGGGTGTAAATCGCTGGGGATGGTTCATGGGGCATTTTATTACCCCTGTTGATGATCCGCGTTCCACTGAAGAGTTAGAAGTTAAATGGGGTGTTCACAAAGCTGGTGATAGTAGAACTCAATGGGCAGTAAACAACCAAGCTGCTACTATTTCCATTCTGATTAGCGGAAAATTTCGTTTGCAATTTGAAGATAAAGAAATTATATTATCGCGTGAGGGTGATTACGTGCTTTGGTGTGCAGGTGTACCTCATACTTGGATAGCTGAGTCTGATTGCAAAATTTTAACTATTAGATGGCCTTCTCAACCTGGCGATAGCGTTGGAATTACAACCAAGTAGAGGCTCACATCTGTGTGCTTCTACATCATTTACTAGAGAATCTTCTGTTTTAAAACTGCAAACCTTGTATTAGAAATTTATTTTTGTATCTATGACTTTTGTATTACTCAAAAGTTTAACAGTTGCCAATAACAGATTGGTAATAGGTAATAGGGGTTACAATTTAAAATTATTTCAGGCTGGAAATTTATAGATGGCAGATTTGATAATTCTAATGAAATACAGTTCAGTTAAGAAAATTAATTGATAACAAAACCAAAAAACTAGTTACTCAACAAAAAAACAGAACAATCATAGGACTTACGCAAAAATCACGTAATTACGTCATTACGAGCGTAGCGACGTAATCGCTTAAAATTATGAACTTGCTTCCTTACACTACGTTCCGGTTGCAATGACAAATTTTGCTTGCGTAATTCCTGAATAATTTTGGAGGGGGTTTGGGGGACGCAACCGTCACCCAATCGGGGGTTTGGGGGAGAATCCCCCAATTCTGCTGGCTTTATTTAATAAGTGAGAAATCAATAGCTAATAAGCTTAAACCAAGCGTATTGAATGCTAAGGAGGATATTAAATATGTATCACTAATAACAGAAATAACAATATTCATTTTAAGTTAATTTAAGGGTTAACTACTGAACTGCACTGTAAACATAAAAAGCATTTTTACTTACAAAACCACATTCATAAACTAGAAAATATTTTTCTAATCTAAAGTTTTTAATTCAAAAAAAATATATATAGTAATCTGCTTTAAGGATGTGTATACTGCCGAATCTACTAATTATCTAAAGTCAAACAACAGTTGCAAACTGGGGAACTTAGACAAACTCGAAATTTCCTAATTTTGAATTTTAAATGCTACTAGTACCGCTGCGCGGAAGCCAAAAGTCAACAGGATTGTATTCCGGACTTTTACACAATTGGAAATGGTCTGTTTATTTACGGCGCACTGTACCTAGGCATTGATTAATTCCAGTGAAAAACTTTACCCCTTGTCTGAGAATTTATTTTGCTTCTGTAGAAATGTCTTGGAGAACACCTCTACTTACACACTAAATTGTCGTTTCAATTGAGGAAATTAAGATGGTTACCATACAACCTCAGAGAAATAAGAACGCTCAAATTGATCGGTTAATGAGCGATCGCGTCGTTCTCATCACTGGCGCAAGTCGCGGAATTGGCGCAGCCACAGCCAAATTGTTGAGTCTTCATGGTGCAGCAGTAGGGGTAAATTACTACAGCAGTGAAAAAGCTGCTCAACAAGTTGTGGAAGAAATATCTGCTAATGGAGGTAAAGCAATAGCAGTCAAGGCCGATGTTAGAGACTCTCAGCAAGTGAACGCAATGGTGCAAGAAGTTTCTCAGGCTTTCGGCGCAATTGATACACTTGTGATTAACGCCAACGCTAATTTTCCCATTGCTCCTTTCGTTGAATATCGCTGGGAAGACTTTGAAGCTAAATTACTTGGAGAACTTCAAGGAGCTTTTTTTCCTTGCAAAGCAGTTGTACCATCGATGATTGAACATCAGCGGGGTTGCATTATTGCTATAAGTAGTGGGCTATCTCGCAATCCTGGCGAGGGATTCTCAGCCCACAGCACCGCTAAATCTGGATTGGATGCTTTTGTGAAAAGTTTAGCATTAGAACTAGGCCCCCACGGAATTCGTGTAAATGCGATCGCGCCTGGATTGACTATTACAGATGCCACAGCAAGATTACCACAAGAACACAAAACAGCAGCGGCTCAATTTACACCTTTGAAAAGAATTGGAATGCCAGAAGACATTGCTAGCGCAATTTTAATGTTAGCTTCTGACGAAGCTAGATTTATTACAGGTGTTTATTTACCTGTTAGTGGTGGTGACCAGATGCTTTAATTTTGTCTTGAAACTAGAAGCTAGAGCCTCAAGAAGAGAGATGTTCATGACTCATTGTGTGATTTATCACATACTCTTCTAGTTTAAAAAACAATACAAAATGTGATGTAAGGGCACAATAATTTTGTGCCCCTACCAATCTGTTGATTCTTGTTTCAACTTAGTATTTCTTTGTTCGGGTGGTTAATTACAAATTACGCATTAGGAATTAACTTCGGTGCTTTTGCATGTGAACCATATAACTCTACAAATCGCTTAAACAGCAACATGGTTTGATGATTAGACGTAAAATTTATATTAAATAAACGCTCCAGATTTTTCTCACCCAAGTTGCGTAAATAAGGTAAATCTTCAAATAGCGTCAAGCAAGCCGCGCAATGTAATAAAACTTGCAATATAGGCTTTGGCCAATCTAAATCGCTGTAGATTTCTATAAATAGATAATGCTCGCTCTGAGTTAAAGGTAATGCATAAAACATAACAGTAATTCGTTTGCCATTGTAAACTGGAATACTCAGTTCAACCGTATAGGGAGTATGCAAAATTAAATCCACTTCAACAATTGGTTGCCGCCAAATTCTTAGTGCATTCACTGGAGACTCCAAAATTGTTTGAAATTGGATTTTGCCACCAATTTCTGTAGTTTGAAAAGAGTTAATATTAATCACTCGCAGATTGTTCAAGCTGAACTTGTGGATAGTTTCTAGATGTTTTAAATTCAATAAATGGTAGATTTGACACAGATAAGGAAAAGGTAAAATATATTCTTGGCTAATCATGTGCCGCTTCTTCAAGTCAAACTTATTATCTTGAATTGGACATAGAGAGCCTGTATTGCTATTTACATCTTGTTCAGGTCTTAAATACAGCCAACTCAAAAAGAAGAATGATGCTGTAAATAGCTGAAACACTTCCAGAGTAGAGATATAACCATCGGCAAATGCAGCAAAACTTCTATCAGTTATGCCAAAAAGCCAAGAGGGAATTCCCGCTAGCCAAATACCATTTTTGAGATTTAGTATAAAAAGACCAAATTCAAATTCTAGTGATTGAGTAGTATTTTCAGGAGTTTGATCACTCCGGTCATGTATGAGGTTATTAGACATATTATTCAAAATAAAATCTATATCTATAGCAATAATTACTATCAGTAATTGCATCGATTGTAGCTATAGATAATTTCATCAACCTCTACCTCTGGCTGTAAATACAAGCGTCAAATTAGCTATGTAATTTAATTTACTCAAGCACTAAATTATTGCTTAAATATACATTTTATATTTAGGCAAAAAGTAATTTTAGTTACAAATAAATTCAATGATAATATTTGATATCTACTACATTTATTGAGTAAATTGAATAAAAATACTTCTTGGAGAAGAGGTCAGCTTAGATAAACTGACTCAAAAAATCAGTGAGGGGCAAAGATATTGGATATCATACGAACTACAACCATCAATTCTAGAATCTATAGATAGAATAGTTTCTCTAATTTCTGCTGACATTGAAATAGTTACGCTGATTGAGATTGACTAAATTTTAGGACTTACTCAAGTGTCACATTTTTTTTCGTTGAGGTAGTCAAGAGTCAAAAGTCCAAAAAACCTGAATTTTTGACCCTTGACCCTTGACTGTTGACTCTTAAACCAAAATATTGGTGTACCAGTTGCGTAAGTCCTGAATTTATACAAATAAACTAATAAAAATATTTAGGGGAAACTAACAAAAACAAATACTCATCTAACGTCAACACAACAATTCGCATCTCAAACTATAGAATTACTACCCCTAAGGCGGTATTATTTTTAAATATTTTCGCTAAAATTCCCCAGAGACAGCAGTAATGAGTATCCGCCATGCGACTGAAATTGACTTACCAGCTATTGTGGCAATTTACAATGCTGCAATTCCTACCCGCATGGCTAGCGCTGATTTAGAACCGGTGTCTGTAGAAAGTCGCCTAAATTGGTTTCGCGGGCGATCGCCTTCCCATAGACCCCTATGGGTTATAGAAGTAAACGGTGTAATAGGTGGGTGGTTGAGTTTCCAATCCTTTTATGGACGACCAGCTTATAGTAAGACTGCCGAAATTAGTATTTACATTTCTCCAAACTTCCAAAGATGCGGTTTAGGACAACAACTTTTAGGACAAGCAATAAAGCAAAGTCCAGATTTAGGTTTAAATACTTTAATCGGATTCATATTTGCCCACAATCAGCCCAGTTTAAAGCTATTTGAAAGATTTGGATTCACTGCTTGGGGACACTTACCCAAAGTTGCAGAACTTGATAGTGTAGAACGCGACTTAGTAATTATGGGACTGCGACTCAAGAACTAATAGGTTGGTGTTTATTGTTTGGCGCTTGTCTCCCTCGTCCCCCTGTCAAGAAGTTCTGTAATTTTGAATTTTGCGGAAAGTTGCGTGCGGGGGTTCCCCCCGTTGAGCAAACTTTCCTTGGCGTAGCCTCTCCCTTTGGGAGAAGACGAATTTTGAATTGATTTATCCCCAATCCCCCACTGTAGGGTGAAAGACATCTGCACTCTCACCCCTCGTAATAGCTAAAATAAAAGCGCCAGTGAATACGGTGTAAAAGCTGGCGCTGGTGTTATCGGTATTTGTGGAAGCATAATCTTATGCCATGTGTTGATGATGCGCTAGTATGGCAAACCCCCTTGCGGGTTTCACCCCTAGTGGACTTTATGCTGATTGGTGATGAAACAGCACGAATTTATACACATAAACTACATTACAAATCTTTAGTGAGGTAATTTGTAATTAATAATTCGTAATACCCTGTGAGTGCGTCTTTAGGCTATCTCCCAGGGTATTACGAATTACGAATTAGTAATTAATTGTTTACTATTGCAATCCCACCCAAATATTTCCTTCTTCTACACGAGTAGGAAATACAGGTACTGATTTTTCTTTAGAAATCATGCCCATAACCTTGTTAATACCTGGGGGAAAGGTAATCCATTCAGTAGGGTTGCCAGTGGCAAGGTCAAAAGCGCTACGGTGAAATGGGCAGACGATCGCACCATTATCTGTGATTTTCCCTTTCTTCAAAGGTAGTTTCATGTGGGGGCAAGAATTTTCTAGGGCGTAGATTTGGTTGTTGTGGTGAACTAATAAGATAGCGCGTTGTTCTACTTTTACCACTTTGCGATCGTTAGGTGGCAGTTCATTTTCGGGAAGAACCTTGATCCAGTTCATAAATACCTCGATACCTCGCTGAACATCATCTACAGGGCCGCTGCTTGATGGAAGACCTGGGAATATTATGCTCTTTTAGCCATCAACAAGCTGATTAACTCCCAATACTTGTCGGTTAAGGGTAAAAGGGGAAGGGGAAAAGGGGTAAGAAAAAACCTTTAACCCTTACCCTTTCACCTTTTCCCCAAACCAAATTCCAAGTTGAAAATCCTTAACCGAGCAGTATTGGATTAACTCCATCATTTCACAAGTGTGTAGCTCTATAGATAGCTTGATAGAGAACTATATGAACTATTCTTATCACAGACAACGCATCTATACTTATACCAACTGCTTTCCTTTCTGGGGGTATTCTTAGTGAAAGAGCATACATATAATGAATCTAGGCAATTTGCTGCTTATCATCCCCATCGAGATCAGCTTTTCGATTGATTGACAATTCCGTAAACTCAAAGACATCATAGCTGCTACCACGTAGCACCGATTCAGTATGCTTGCCAACTAATCGCTTACCAGTAGCCTGTTCCAATGCTCCCCAAATAGCACCTAATGTATAAGTAGATTTACGTGTAGAACCAGGTGTTTCACCCGCAGAACATAAAGTATCTGATACAAAAATCTTGATAGTATCGCCTTCTTGCTTGACTTGCTCAATAATACACAGGCGAGTACCATTTTTGCCTAAAGCTAAACCTATTTTGGAGACGACATCATCTAAAGGTAAGTTGGTGTTTACTAAGACTAATTCTTGCGCTAATTGTTTACCACGACTACGACCAGCAGAAATCAAAGCGATCGCAGTTGCTTTTTCACCTAAAGCTTCTTCCATCCCTCTAATTGCTGCTTTAAAACAAATAATACTACTAAAATCTCCCAAAGTTGGACGTAACATTAATAATTAATTCTCCTGTACATATAATTTACGTCAGATCAAATGCATATAGTTTGTATATCTATATGTTGCAAAATATTGCGGTAATAAATTGTATTTTGTGAGGCAAATAATTAATTTTATAACTCTTGTGGATCTGGCTGGACAGCCCATTAGGGCTGTCCGATCAGCTGATCAGCGAACTGTTCAAATATTCTCTTACATAGCTTTAGCACCAGTACTAATTAAGCGCTTAAACAAACCTTCTGACCAGCCTGTTTCCTTCAAAACCGCAGATGAAGATACTTCTATATAAGCTTGTTCAATAAAGGCTAAGTCAATCATGCACATACGACCGAGAGCATCTTTAAGATCTGCACTTTTACCATCGTTTGTCAGACGCTTACCTACTTCGTAAATTACTGTCGCCATTGCAGGAACAACGTGTTGCGGGCCAATACCGATGCGAACGTGAATAAGACCAATTTTCCAACGTCTTTCGGCGTAAGTATCTCCCCAGTTATCCATACCTGTAAACATTTCATGAAACCATTGAATAAAGGTTTCCCGTAGGCGATGTATACGTCCACTACCATCATGTAAAATCGCACTCATTTCTGGATCGCGTTCCAAGTAATCATAAAAATATTCAGCCATATTTGGTGCTACTTCTAAACCCCAATCTGCCTGAGATTTTAGTAAGTCTTTGTCCTCTGATGTCAAACCAACACGTTTTTCTAAAATGGAGAAGAATTTATGTGGATCTAAAGTCATAGTTGAGCTTTCCTACAATACGCAAAAAATTAGTGTTGGCTGGCTATTAAAAAAAAGTAGATTATTCAGTTGTGCTGTTGAACTTATAAATTTATGTCAGCAGATTATTTTGATTTTTGGATGACATCCAAAAATCAAAATATTAGCTATAAGTAAACCGGTGGAAATAAACCCAACTATGTTAAGAAACATAAATGGGTTTGAAATCTTGAGAAATAATCAATGACAGCCTCAGCTAGCTATCTTTAATTTCGCCGACCTACTTATCCTGTTTTTAACTAATTAAAGGTGCAATTTGAGCAACGGCACGTTTGATTTCTAGAAATAACAAGCCTTGTTTAACAGCTGCATTCGCTAAAACCAATAAAACTGCATCCGGGCCACAGCTAACTACAATACCAAAGCCTTTTTCACCTTCAACAACAATCCGGTCAATAGTACCCCGCACTAGTTCGCTACCGATACGTTCCCCTAAAGAAAGCATTGCTGCTGACATAGCAGCAGTACGGTCTTCATCCATTTCTGCTGGTAATACAGAAGCTAAAGCTAAACCATCAGGACTAACTAAAGCTGCACCTTGAATGTTAGAGGTTCCGCTGACAAAGTTTTGTAGAACTTCTTGTAACATTGAAATATTAATCATGCTTGTTTCCTCAGTGATTGTTGCTAAAGCTGGTTGATGACTTGCCAATAAATTGGTTTGTGAATCTGTTGGCAGGTTGGCAGTTTTATCTGCAATTAAAAACATTTTGGTAAATGTTCTTGGGAGGAGCTTGAGAATATTTCCCAAATGCATCAATGCTCATCTGCTTACTACAAAATGGTTGTTTAAATTATTTTGGGGATGATGAGATTTAAAGCCTCTGTAATTGAAGCTTTTTGGTTAGGATTCACTGCAGTTAAAGGTGGTTGGTGATTTAAATTTTGCAATCCTAAGGCGATCGCTATTTTTTCCGGTTCCACAGTTCTGGGACAATCAGTATGAGTTAGCCCTATCAGTATTGGAATCTGCACCCTTTGGTTAACGAAATTTAGAATCTGAGTCCCATAGTGGAAATGTTCTGGGCGATGAGCATCCACGAGCAGGATGCAAGCGTGAACCTGGCGAATCAGGATATCCCACATAAAATCAAATCTAGGTTGTCCTGGTGTGCCATAAAGGTGAACTACTTGATTTGGTACTATTGTGAGCAGCCCAAAATCCAACGCTACCGTAGTTTTAGACTTGAGTAGCGCTAATTCATCTGTGCTGTTTTTATCGGTATCAACGGCCTCAATTTCACTAATAGTGCGAATAAAGCTCGTTTTCCCTGCACCTACGCTCCCTGCGATCGCAATGCGTAGGATTTCCATTTAAACCTCCGCAAGGATATTACTTCCCTAGCTACTAGGAAAAGTTGGGACAGTTGAGATAATTGCAAATCTGTTTTCTATGAAAGTAAGGCAATAAGCTTTACCCTCACTGAATCTTAGGAATGCAAATAGACTCTGCGAGTACATCAGTAGTTTTCTTCTGCTTTGAGAATTACGTCAGTAAATATTTTTCCTCAATGATGCAATTCACAAAGCAATTGCACCAGATATTTGCACCCTAAATTTTTGATATCCGTATAATAACGGATTCTACACTAGTATTATTTTCCTTTTCAAACATTAAACGATTAAATTTTTTTATTTTGCCTATATATAAATCAGTAGACTCACAATTAATGCGCTATATTCTGCTGTTTTTAGTTATCTTACAAGAATAAATAGTAATTACCAGTATTTAGCTGCTTTTATCTCTTTTTATTTAGCTTAAGCAAGTGTTGTCGCTTTATGACGCGTCTAATTTTTTTATTGTTCAGATGTGTTAAAAAATAAAAAAAGTAAAGTTACATCCTAATTCCATTAAAGATATGCGTTGGAAAAATGTAACTTGAATTACAAATTAGTGAGTTTTTGAATTAGGGACTTCCAGAAATTAAATTATTCAATCAGCAACGAGGAAGATATTGAGCAAATTCTTTCTCTCCCTCTGCTCACGCCAGTTGCTACAACTGAGCTTCCCTCAACGGACAGTTTGCTCAAGTCGGGAAACCCGCCCACGCAACTGTCCTCCGCAACGCACTGGCTCCCCTGCTTCCTCTGCTACCCTAGCGACAGTATATTTTTTTAGTTGGAAGTCCCTTCGCAGTCCTGGGAGTGAGCAAAATACCACACAATTATTCTGTAGAGAAATTTTGTCTGTATTCACAATTAATTACTGCTCATGAAGGCGATTTGGAGTTTGTGCTTGGTTGCTTGCTTCTGCTTTAGCTGGAGTGGAAATGCTGTTGCGGGGGAATTATCGCAACGACTAGCAAATTTTCCCCAGTGGGCAAAATTAACTTCAGTGCAACCAGCTATGGGGGATTTAGCTTATCCTGATTGGATGGGTGGTTCTTGGCAAGTTACAAGTACATTGGTAGATTTAGTTGCACCTTTAGCGCCAGATATTGTGACACCTGGATTTGAAGCTAATCGCCAACAACTCAATCAGCCAGTGAGTTTTCTGGTAAGATTTATTAAAGAAAAGTTACCTGTTACTCGATTAAAAATACTTCTGCAGATAGATGATAAATCAGCTAATTTTATAGCCGATAGAGCATTTAATAGTTTGAATTTGGCACGGGCTTATTTAGGTGATACCGCAGTACTATCAGTAAAAGTAGATCCAGATTCGCCAAATCGTCAGATTACTTTATTACGTGGAGAACGGCAACTAGTTTCCATTGTCACAGCACGCGCTACAGAAACTACATCTGATGGTAAATTCATCACTACAGAAGTTTTTCAACAACTGTTTAAAGGTGGTTCTCGTCCTTATTTCAATTCTGTAGAATCTACAACTTCTTATCACAAACTGTCTACATCCAATCCAGCAATTGAAGCCGATCAAGTAACGGCTGTCTACCTATCACCCCAAGATCCAGATTACTTTACCGCAGGCTCTCAGCCAGTTGCTCTTTATCGTTATCGCCTAGAATTTTCTCCCATTTAATTACTAAATCCTCCCTGAGAATGATTTCGTGATGTTACTCTTGACTACATTGTAACATAAATGTAGTATAAAGATTCCAAGCTCAAGCTTACGCTCTTGGAAAGAGTGCATCATGGCCAAATTTAGAGATATTCTGCATTATTTTCGTCCTTACTGGGGGCTGAGTATATTCAGTATTACAGCATCCAGCATTTACGAAATTATTGATTTAGTTGTACCTTATGCCATTGGGCAAATTTTAAACATCTTATCTGGTCAACCATTAGATAAACCGCTTGCAGGTGCGATCGCCAATTTTTCCAACCTAATTAATTACCCAGTTAATAATAATCTATCTTTGGGTGTATTGCTGGGTATAATTTTTGTTGTAACTGTTGTGAGAGCGCCTACACAACCTTGGTTAACTAGTTGGTTTCACTGGGATATAGCATTAAGAGCGCGTCGAGAAAAAACGCAAACAGCAATAGCTAAAATTCTCACTCTCCCGCTGGAATTTTATGATGAAAATAACCCCGGACGTATTGCCGGTAGAGTAGCTAGAGGTCTTACTAATCACACTTGGACATATCCCGAAATTGCCGGACAGTTAATTCCTAAACTGCTGCGGGTGCTGGGAATTTTTGTGTTTATTGTGTTAATTGATTGGCGGATTGCGACTTTATATCTAATTTCGTTTGTAATTATTCTCTGGTTTAGCTTGAGAGATTTACAAAGAATAATTAGGTACGAAAGCCGCCTAGATAAGTACATGGAAAATACAGAAAGTCGCACTTCTGAGCTAATCACCAATATTAAAACGGTGAAAGCATTTGCTACAGAAGCTGAAGAACTCAAGCGACAACAGCAACGCTTAACTAGGGAACTGAAAGTAGTAGATTATCGTATCCACAAAGGTTACGTAAATCTCCTAACTTGGCAAAAGACTGTAATTCAGTTTTGCGTATTTGCAATTTTGGGCTTAACTTTAGCAGCCACAGTAGGCGGAAAGATTTCTCTTGGTCATTTCGTCATGACTTTAACTCTTTCCAGCATGGCATACGCTGAATTAGAGCCTATAAGCAACCTCGCAGAAGTTTTTGCCCGGCGCTATTCTTCAATGCTGCGGTTTCACGAATTTCTGCACGAGCCAGTTGGTGCGGAAGCAGAGAGTTTATTAGCTGACATTAGTGAGAGAGAATCGCCTTATCAATTTACAGGCAAAATTGAATTATCCCACGTCACTTTTGGCTATGATGCCAACCGTCTAGTTCTACAAGATATCAACTTATTGATTGAGCCATACCAAACAGTAGCCTTGGTTGGCCGTTCCGGTTCTGGTAAATCAACCTTAGTCAAGCTGTTATTGCGCTATTTTGACCCCCAACAAGGCCAAATTCTGATTGATGGTCAGGATATCCGCACATTGAATGTAGGTAATTACAGACGCAGACTAGCGATCGTTCACCAAGAAGTAGATATCTTCAACGGCACTGTATTAGATAACCTCACCTATGGTAGAGCAAATGCCACTTTGGAGGAGGTTCAGGAAGCCTGTAGGATTGCCAGAGTTGATGAAGTCGTACAACACCTACCCCAAGGTTATTACACCGTAGTTGGGGAACGTGGTGTGAGATTATCTGGTGGACAAAGACAGCGCTTAGGAATTGCCAGAGCCTTGCTAGTAGAACCAGACGTGCTGGTTTTTGATGAAGCAACCTCCAGCCTAGATTATGAGTCGGAGCGTTCTATTCAGTTGGCGATGCGATCAATTCAAGGTACTCGCACCACAATTATCATTGCTCACCGCCTGAGTACAGTGCGAGAAGCCGATAAAATTGTCGTTCTCGATCAGGGAAGAATTGTAGAAGTGGGTAGCCACGAAGAACTTTTGCGCCAAGAAGGCATTTATCGCCGCTTGCATTCCTTGCAAGAAACAGGCGAACTCCTGAGTTAATTCAACGGCGGTGGTAGCTACCACCGCTAATTTTTTTAAGGGAGTCCAAAAATAAATCCCTATCCCTGGTTCAATATGACTGTCCCTCACCCTGCTCGTGGAGACGCGATGAATCGCGTCTCTACCTTGCTCCCCTATTTCAAGGCGAGGAAATATTTTTTTTATTTAATATTCCCTAACCCCTTGCTATTTCTCAAAAGAGGCGCTACTATTATAAATCGTGAGACAAATGGGTCGGTGTCCGAGTGGTTAATGGAGACGGACTGTAAATCCGTTGGTTTACGCCTACGCTGGTTCAAATCCAGCCCGGCCCACCACTTCACAGATAAGAGTTATAATCTCTGAGAGATTGGTAAAGCTCACAAGATTATAACTCTTAACTAAAAACAAAAGTTAAGTTTGCCCGTGTGGCTCAGTGGTAGAGCACACCCTTGGTAAGGGTGAGGTCACGAGTTCAATCCTCGTCACGGGCTTTTGATTTTATCTATATTCAATCAATATAAATCTAAGATTAAGACTTTAAGTAATTGTATTGTACTCAGATGTACAAAAGATAAATTCTTTACTTATATTTTTATCTATGGCTTGACCAATGGGTGAAAATGCTGGGTATCAAATAGGCAATGTTGAAATAGGTAAAATATGAGCAAAAAATTAGTAGACGCAGTCAAGACTAATGATATTAACCTGGTAAAACAATTGATTGCTCAAGGTGCAGATGTCAACCAAACAGATAGTAGTGGTAATAGCTTGTTAATTGTGAGTTCTGCTAATGGTAATGCAGCAATGGTAAAGTTGCTAATAGATGCTGGCGCTGATATTAATGCTGTGGACTCAAGTATGAAAGCAACTGCATTACACGCTGCTGCTTATTTAAGGCATCCAGAGGTAATGCAGGTATTAGTTAATCATGGTATTGATATCGATGCTCAAGGCCCTTATAACGGCTACACTGCTTTACATGATGCTGTTTGGCAAAATAATATCGAAGGTGTCAAAATTTTAGTGAAATCAGGGGCTAATTTAAATATTAAAGGGAACAACGGTGCTACACCGCTAGAATTAGCAACTCAGAGTAGGCATAAAGAGATTGTTGAAATTCTCAAAGCAGCTAGTTCTTAATTAAGCAATAACAAAATTCCTGTATTCCCTTATCAAAAAAAGTTTCAGCCAGGTTTTAAGGCCCTGACTGAAACTTAATGGATTTTTAGAATCAAGATGATTAGTTTTTCTAGTTTATAACTCTTCAGTTTAATAAAACTTTCTATTGTGCAAATTTATTTGAAGTTTCTCAACTAGTTTATATGATAAATCATACTTATTGCCTTATGGAAAACTAACTATGAAAATGTTTCCATAAGGCATATATCTCAGTTACAAAAATTATAAGAAAGTTTGATCTAGATAGCACCAACGCCAGTTTTCACCTCGTTCAAATGACTGTACTAAAGGATGATTAGTGGCATGGAAATGCTTGGTAGCATGTTTGTTTTTCGAGGAATCACAGCAGCCGATATGTCCACAAGTGAGGCACATACGTAAATGTACCCAGCGATCGCCTGTTTTCAGGCATTCTTCACATCCTTGGGCACTGGGGGTAACGCTTTGAATTTGATCGGCATGATTGCAGTGTGAACTCATAAATACCTCGGATTTACATGAGATGGGCAAGCAGACTTAAAAGGTAATCGCCTATGGGAGATAGAAGGTGTTCAAATTAGCTAAATATAGCCATATATAGCTTTCTTAGAAATTACTTCCATACTCCTTAATATCTGGTTAAGGATGTGATTATTCTGGTTATGGTTGTGAAAGATATATACAGCTGATGAGCCAAACTATTTTGCATAATCTGAATGATTATGATTTTATCGATTAATGGTATATTTCAAAACTTATGATAAAAATCGTAAAATACTTTAATGTGAATTATATTTCATATACAAAAATTACATAGAAAGTATAGTAACTCCGAAATTACGTCTATCAGAAGATTGTGCAATCGGTGAATTATAACTAAAGCTGCCTGGTAATTAGCCAAGACTTTAGTACTATAAACAAGGGCAAAGTGCTGACTACAAACTGATTTAGCTATTACAGATGATTAAACTTGACCAATTTTTAAAGTTAATAGGCATAGCCTCAACTGGAGGGCAAGCAAAACTGATAATTCTTGATGGTGATGTAAAAGTTAATGGCATAATTGAAACCAGACGAGGACGAAAATTATTCTCAGGCGATCAAGTAACGGTAGCAGGGCAAACTTTTCAGGTTGGGGATGTAATTAATGAGTAGTTGTTATGAATTTGGTAATGGGTAATTGGTAATTGGTAAGAGGCTATTTATAAAGTAAATATTAAGTAGGGTGTGTTACGGTTGTGCAAGGATTTCGGACTTAGAGACAATGAAATTTAGCCGTAACGCACCATCTTTATCGATGCGTTACGCTATCGCTAACGCATCCTACAATTTAAGGTTTACTTTATAAATTATCTCTAATTGGTAATTGAGGAGTATAGAGAAAAGAATAATGAATGATGAACGCTAAATGATGGCAGTTGAGCCACTTGGGGAAACCCCAAGACCTCCCCAATGCCCAATTCCCCACCGCCAATACCTTATACAACCCAATCTACTGCCTGTGCTTCAGTAATATCGGGTACGTCAAGGCGATTTTTCAACCGATAAAGTACTTTTTCTGGAACTTTGGCAGTGCGATCGCAGTTTCTCCGTAAGAGTTCTTCCCAAGATGTTTCTAAGTAAACAATGCGAATCCGACCTTGATAATTAGCAAATATCCTTATTAGCATCCCCCGTAATTGGCGGCTAAGGTTGGTGGCATTCCACACAAAGGATTGTCCATTTCGCATATATTCTTTGGCTAAGGCTTTAGCTGCATTCGCTATTACACCTTGGTCGTCTTCTGGATCAATTCCCATTTGCTGACGCAGTTTATCGAGGGAAATTACCTCCCAGTCGGGGAGATTTTCTTTAATCCAAGTATCTTTTCCCGAACCCGGTAATCCTGACATTATCACCACCTGAAAGCGAGTATCATCGTATGCTTCATAATCTGGGTTACCATTTTCTTTTTGAAAATAAATAAACCGACTATGTGCTGATGGAAATTGTCGCGGTTGGTCAAAGCAGTGATTTTCTTGGCAAAATTCGCGGAAAAACTCGATACGTTCAAGTAATTGCGCTTGGTCATTGCAGTATCGCCCGCGCACATCTGCTTCTGCAAGCATTGCCAGCATATCGCAGCGAATAATTTGGCTAGCTTTGATCACTGCCCGTTCTGGGTTGGACTTATCCCAAAACCATAGGGGTAAACTACCATATTTCACTAAAGAAGCGATCGCCTCCCGTTCTTTAAATGGTACTTGCAAATCCCAAAGAATCTGCTGTGCCATTTTTGCGCCTTGAACTACGTGACCTTTCGAGGATATAGTGCCATCTTCTGCAATTTCCGTAGCGGCAGGTTTTGCGACATCATGCAGTAAAGCTGCGGCAAATAATACCGAACGCTCCTTAGCTGGTAATGCTCGCCATTGAGGTAAAGCTACTAATGCTTCACATACCAATTTAGTATGAATAAGAACATCGCCTTCAGCATGATAGCGCGGATCTTGGGGACAATTAGCAAGCGATCGCAACCAATCAAATTCTGCTTCCAGCGCCGACCAATTAATCGACCAATCAGTTTCGCTGGGACAATAAGGAAAAGACCAATCTTGACTAGAGGAACTCATAAGTTTTACGCCTTGAATAATTAAGGATGCAAGGGAGATGAGGGAGATGATAAATGACAAATGACCAATGCCCAACTACCCAAACAAATCTGCATCAAAACGCAGAATATTAGGTATGATTGGGCGATTGAGCCAATGCCCATCGGATTCTTGAATAGTGGTTAAAAAGCTGGAACGCACGTATTTATAACGCGCAATTACTGTATCTTCTGGTTCAACTTTGATGTATAAACCTTCCATCAACGAACTTTGGTCAGTTTGTTTCAGGGAACGTTCCACATCCAGTCCCCTTTCCTGACAAAGTTGGCGGAAAGTTTGCAAATATGCGGGGGTTTGATAATGTGACTCACCCAGCAAGCCAATCATTTGTTTGTAGGATTGAAGCTTACCTGAAAACAGCACAGGTACAGAACATAAAGGCAATCCAGCTAGTAACTGCTGACGGCTTTTGGTGCTGAGGAATACTTGTTTTTCTAAATCTAGTACGTCGTATTCTAAAAAGTAGTGAGGTAAGGCATCATAAAAAACCGTGTGCTTGGCATATAGCCATTCTCCAAACAGAATATAGCGACTTCCCAATACTTGCCAAAAAGCTAAAGCGTGAGTATGCGCCCACTGTTTAAACAAATTGAAGTGCTTTTCTCGCGCCCCACCTGTTAAATAGTGTCCTCGACTTTGCAGTCGGATTTGGCTATCAGCAGCAAAACTAATGGCTGCATTAGCACCATCAACTTTTTCTTCAACAACTACATACTGTTCTTTGAGTGCATCAAAGGGAAGACTTTCTAGGTCTTCATCCCCAGGTTGCAACCGCGAACCCTGAATGTGATGGGTACGCGGATATTTATAGATTTGTTCCATGACTTTTCTACCTTGGTGACAGCAATCAAATAATTGCGTGGCGAACTGCAACGAATCAGCAATTTTTCTCAAGGGGAGAATCAGGAATTGCTAGCATTCGCCATTGAAGTGAATTTGATTGAGACCAGGGACTACATATGCCGTTACCGTAGTTTTCTAAGATTAGTACTTTTATAGTATATATGCTCCACAAGCTGAAGCAATGTTTCCGGAAGCGAGCATTTAGAAACCCGACTTTTTGAAAAAGTCGGGTTTCTGGTCAGCAAGTTTTGCTTAAGTAAGTGGTATTTCAACCTATATATACTGAGAGTTTGGCAAACCACATCAGATTGCGATCGCATATGGATTTTTATAAATTTAAAATAGAAATAATTCTAAAAAGCACCGTCTTTCTTAAAGACAACTTTGAGAGTTTTAATAATTAAAACAATGTCATAAGCGATAGACCACTTACGTTGGTAGTCAATATCCATACTAAAAATATCTTCAAAGTCTTTAATTTGAGAACGCCCATTAGCTTGCCATTCTCCAGTCATACCAGGTTTGACATTTAAACGTTGCCAGTGGTGACTTGAGTAATGTATCACTTCATCAGGAGTGGGAGGACGTGTACCGACGAGGCTCATTTCTCCGAGCAGTACGTTCCAAAACTGAGGGAGTTCATCTAGACTAGTGCGACGGAGAAATTTCCCTACCCTCGTAATCCGCGGGTCATTCTCATTTTTAAAAATATGCTTGTTTTGAGCTTCGTTATTAACAAGATGCTTGAGTTTTTCCGCACCAACTACCATAGAACGAAATTTCCAAATTCGGAAAGAACGCCCATTCAGCCCACAGCGAATTTGACTATAGAATATAGGGCCAGGATTATCTAATTGAATGGCTATAGCTACCGGAATCAAAATAAATGCCATAATCCCTAGTCCTATCACAGCACCTAAGATGTCAATTACCCTTTTCGCTTTGCTATTAACAGAAGGATGAATTGGGAATTGAGGAACATGGGCAATATAGGCACTATTCACAACTTGTATGTCAATTGGCTGCGAATTAGAGGGTTTAGACATGGTAATTAAAGGTGCAGTCAATCAGTATTGAAAGCCAGGAGTATAGATAATAATTTTGGTGAATATTCAAGTCCATTTAATTTGTCTTGTTGGACTTTTATTTACTGCTCTGTTCTTCGCTAGGTGTCATTTGATAAATATTAAACTTTTGTTGCAATATTAACCATAAAAAAGGTAAATCTTCTATTAAATATCTTTTCCATAATCTTTGTGGTTCACAGAACATTCTATATAACCATTCAAAACCTAAATTACTAATAAATTCTGGCGCTCTTTGGATATTTCCAGCTTCAAAGTCAATTGTTGCGCCTATGGCTAAAAATATCTTGATATTGGGCAATTGCTCTTTATATTTATAGATCCATTTTTCTTGTTTAGGCGCACCTAAACCGACTGCTAAAACAGTTGCTCCTGAATCATTAATTAATTTCACTATCCTTTTACATTCTTGTTCATTTTTTTCAAACCCAAAAGTTGGTGAATAGTTACCTACAATAATATTGTGGCGGACTTTAGTATTGATTTTCTCTTGAGCCTTAGCTGCTACACCTTTGGCTGCACCCAGTAAAAAAATTTTGATTTGCTCATTTTTTTTGTGGAAATTGTAAAAGGCGGGAAAGAAATCAGAACCAGAGATTTTTTCTTTGATGGGATTACCTAAAAATCTAGAAGCATAAATTAGAATTTGACTATCACAGAGTTTATAGTCAGCGCTACTATATGCTTCTAAAAACTCCCGATCGCGTTGCAATTTCATTACATGATCGACATTAGGTGTAAATACAATACCTTTCTCAAGTCTTTCTAAAACCTCTGTTCTGAGTAAGTTATCAATTTCAATATTTAAAACATTAACTTTGTCTGTAAATTCCTGAGCTATCGCATGACGATAACGTTGGAAAGATTTCCTGATAAAGAGTTTGATTTTTCTAGAAAAGAAAATACTCCCAAAACGAGGAGTGAGAAAACTCATTCGGTTTGCCATATATTTTGAAGCCCATTATTGAAATTTGGTAAATGCTGGGGCGTTGTACTATCAGCACAATGTACACACCGCTTGATGCTGGGTTAAAACAAACCTCTTTACTTGCTTGTCATACAAGGAATGCCATAGGGCGAAATCTATCAAGCCCTTGAAAATATTTGCATTACAAGCTTATGCATCAACAAATAAGAGCTTTGATGTAACCAGAGATTTTATTTATTTGATATGCGTACAGTCTCCTCTGCTCATATCAATATAAAAAACTATCTAACGGCTATTTAAGCTCTCATCAATACAGCATTCTCATGAGCCAATAAGATTATCCACATAGCTATCCGCTTGGTTGTAGCGTACAGATAGCTGAAACTTCATAATAAATTCATCTATATAAAGTAGATTAAAAATCTGGGATTCTAGCGGTAAACTAGCTAAAAATATACAGATAGCATAAATGATTACAAGAATGCTATATTTAAACGTTGTTTATAGCTAATAATTAATGAATTAAAGATTACTATTGTCTTTAATGAAGAGGGTAATAATGCAAGCTATATAATTTTTGAAACCCTGAAACATTTTTGCGATCTCTATCATCTCTAGCTGTATTATCCTCTCAATCATTCGGTCGTTGTCATGGAAAGACCTCGCGTTATGGTCATTGGTAGCAAAGTCACTACGGTGCAACGTGTCAGCCGCTACTGTATGAAAAAGGATTTAGAAGTGTTCCCTTACTATGGTGTTCCTCTCAATGAAGAGATAACTCTGTTCAATCCCCATGTTTTTGTACTCTGTCAACCTCTACCTGAAGGCTTCGTGTCATGTATAGACCAACCTTACATTTTGTGGTCAGAGCAAGCTATTGATGGGGATAGAACCAATGTTAGATCCCCATCAGAATTGTCTATACGCTTGCAAGAACTCCTCCAAATTTAAATTAATCCTTCTCTGATAGCAATTGCAGCTGCTTGAACGCGATCGTCTACGCTGAGTTTATTTAGGATCATACGTACATAGGACTTCACTGTTCCTAGTGACAGGTATAACTCATCAGCAATGCTTTGGTTGGAATAGCCATCAGCAATTAGTTTTAAAATTTCCCGTTCCCGATTGCTGAGGACTGGCTGTTGCGCTGTTTCAGAAATAGCCACTTTGTGGGCAACTACCACAGGCCTAAGCATTCGGGACACTTTTTGCGCTATCTGTGGGTCTAAATAAGCACCACCTTGGAGAATTAATTGAATCACTACAATTAATTGCTCCCATTCAATACTCTTTAAACAGTAACCATCTGCGCCAGCCGCCAGCATTCCCATCACCTGGGTATCATGGTCGAATGCGCTCAAGGCCAGAATGCGGATATTAGGGCGATCGCTTTTGATTTGCTGTGTAGCTGTGATGCCATCCATAACTGGCATATCAATGTCCATTAAAATCACATCTGGCTGGAGTTTTATCGCTAGTTCTATTGCCTTTTTGCCGTCTGTAGCCTCTCCAACGACATCAAACCCAGGTTCTATAGTAAATTGGCCTTTCATCCCTCGGCGTACCAAAGCATGATCGTCTACTAATAAAATCCGTACGTTTTTTTGTTCGTCACTCTCAGACATGATTCCTGTTCCTACACTTTTAACACTATGCATGATGGAACCTAGCCTTATCTGTATTAACTGGTAGGGTAAACCAAAAGGTACTACCCTTACCGAGGGAACTGTCAACGCCGATTATGCCACCGTGAGCTTCAATAATTTGACGGCATAAATAAAGACCAAGTCCACATTTACCACGTCGGCCTCGTCCTTGTACAAAACGGTAAAACAGTTGTTCTTTTTCCTGTGGTGCAATCCCTCTACCTTGATCGCGCACCGAAACTTTGACTTGGTTGTCTTTGAAGCTAGCAACATTAATCAATATTTGCTTGTGAGGCTCACTGATACGCACAGCATTATCTAGGAGGTTTTGTAAAACGCGTCGAATCTCTAACTCATCGCCATAGATGGTTGGTAGAGATTGAGCAATGCTATATTTCAAACAAAAATGAGATTGAGAAATAGCCTGAATTTGGGCAATTACTTTTACAACTATCTTTTCCCAATTTAGAGGCTCATAATCCAAGCTCACTTTGTTACCAACTTCATAGCGAGAAATATCTAAAAGAGCTTCCACCAGTTTGAGCAGATCCTCGTTAGTTTGGTAGTATTCTGCAAATACTTCTCTCCATGTGCTATTTACCTCACCAAAAGCTCCTTTGAGCATACTCTCTAGGGTAGTACGAGTAGCCAACAGGGGAGTGCGGAGGTCGTGAGATAGGGTACAGATCAGCTCCTCAAGATTTTGATTACGTACCTGTATGCATGTCTGACGACGTTGAATCTCATTCACCATTGCATCAACAACTTCTGTCAATTGACTGATTTTGTCGGTATTTCTATAGTCAATTGCAAATTTTCTCTGCTTTTTTAATTTCTGCAAAGTTACTGTAGCTCGTCGATGCAAAAGCTGGAGATGAAAACCCACTGCTAGCAATATCAGTACTGTGCTGATGATATTGAGAACAATGTTGATTTGGTGTAAATCAGTGAGCCAGATTGTGCGATCGCTCAACAGTTGTTGCTCTTGCTGAACTAAGCTTTGAACTTGATTTCGCAAAGCGCCAAATAAAGCCATTCCTACACGACTATCATGGCTTTGAGCATTAGAGACATTTTGTTGACTTAACTCACTTTGCCATTGCTGATAAAAATATTTAATGCGATCGAGTTGCTTTAGTTGACTAGGGTTATCCTCTAAGAGATGGTATAGGCGATTGAAGTTATTCTCAAAAGAGATAGTCTCTAATTCATCACCCTTAACTAAGCGTTTTTCTAGGTCAATCACAGCGTTGAGCAGATGATCCTTTTCTCGCTCTAGCAATACAGCATGAGTTAAATTTTCAGATGCTTCGTGTTTAAAATATCCTAGCCAAAGGTTTAAGCCATGTTGGACTAATATCAACAACACCACCATGAACAAGCTAGTATACAACGGTCTAAATAAATAACTTTTCTGAGTCGATGGAGTTATTAACCGTAAGAAATTAATAGCAAACACCCTAACAAATCCGTAAGCTGACATCAGCAATATCCAGCGCTTGGCTGGCATCTTAAATAACTGCAAATTGTTGATATTTCAAGCTTGATATTCAGGTCTATTCGCAGCTGTATATTATTCTGAATAATCCTGATATGATAGCAAGTATACGCTTACAAGCTTGATTGCTATCTCCAGAGATGGATCGATGCAAAATAAGTTGTGAATAAATGTACTTTGTTCTTCATATCACACCCATAAACATGATGACCATTTTTTGTTAAAGAGATTAGACTATTGGTTTATTTTCACTGGGATGGAAGCAGTATATCACTACCAAAGTTCTTTTAAACCCTATATTGTTAAACTTCTATATAAGATTAGTCAGCAAGAGAATATGATGTACTTCTGTTGTAAAATTTCGCCCACACAAAAAACACTTTTTACTATAGCATCCCTAAATATATTCGTAATTAATAAAAGCTGTAAGCTTTATGTGAAAAGGTTTTTGGCAGTTACAAACTATTAATTTTTCATATTTATATCATGCAATTTTAGTGTGAACTCTAGATTATTTCTCTATAAAAAATGTTACATAATTTGCATCCACAGCAGATAAATACTGAGAATTATTGCTCAAAATAAAATTACAATATACTTATCACTATCTCTGTCTTTATCTAAGATTAATATTCTAGATGTTGCAAGATTAACGGCTAAATATTGCTATATTATTCTTTTGTAAGAGTAATATAATTCACCCAATAACGCAATTTAGAGGTTCGATAAAATCAGGATAAATTATAATAAATTTAAAATTAGCTCGCCTCAAATATAAAAAATATTTAGCAAAGATTGACGCTCATCAAAAAAAGTCATTTGATGCACAATTAATCTCTCAACTTTTAGGTCAAATTTTAAACAATAAATACTTCTCAGATAATACTACCAAGTACTTATCTGAGAAGTATTTTGACCAAATTACTCTTGAGTAATTTAACACACACAAGTGTATTCAATTACGGGCTGCCATAGTAAATTCCTCGCCCATTTGTACCAATAAAGACCAGCCCAAATTGCTGTCTACTGGCTTCCATTACATTCGGGTTATTGCCGATAGGTATTTGGGAATCGCCAATACTTGTCCATGTTTTGGCATTATCTAGAGAACGGAATACTCCTTCACCTAGACCAGTAATTTTGCCATACAAATACAATGCAGGAATTGTACTGCCCGTTTGTGGCTTTCCAAAAGCAAATAAATAAGCTCTCTCCACTTGGGGAATCTTTGTAAATGTCTGACCACCATTGATTGAGCGATGTAATCCATTCCAGTTGAGACTCACCCAAACCTCGCCGCTTACTCCTGGAACTGTTTTAAGGGTAGACCAATTTTCATTGGCTAGGGATGAGTTGACAACGCTGAAAGATGCACCACCGTCGTTACTGCGATAAAGTTTGCCACTACTGTAATAGTAAAATACATTACCATTGACTTTGTCTGCAGCGATGGGCTGACCCCAATACCAAGGCCCTTGGGGGCCATTGGGCAATCCTGATACTTTACTCCAAGAAGCGCCGCCATTGGTAGTGCGAAGCGGCTGACTTTGACTATTAATTACCACAAACAAATTTGGGTTAGCTGCAGATATCGCTACACGCAGAGGTATGGTGTTTGAGGGGAATGAGGAAAACTTATTCCAAGTCTTGCCGCCGTCTGTCGACGTTCCTCCGGTATAGGTATTGTTCCAGCGATTGCCGCCTAAACGCACCATGCGTAAAGGATTGGTTTCACTGTAATCAATACTGTAGGTGTCTTGAAACCTTAGACCATTATTGCCACCAAACTGTGAGCAAGGATAAGCCTTGAGTCCTTTGTGGTGATGAAAACCATCAACATCAGCTAAACCGCTTAATAACACCGATCCACTAGGAGGAGCAGCGAGGGCAAAGCTAACCACTTCCTCATGCCCTTGTTCGTAATTAGACCAGATAGGTGATTCAACATTGATATTATCTGTTTGCCATGTGCCATACCAATCTGTTAACCAGACCCTACCGGTGATTTTGGGGTCAAATTCAATATCTGCGGTTGCAGAAGCGAAATACCAATCAGGCCACCAAGGTACTTGAGAGTTTAAAGTGCGTTTTTTAGCTTGCCATGAAGATCCACCATTAGTAGATTGGAAGATGGTGTAAGAGTTGTTTTTTTGATACTGGTCGTAGACAACTAAAATTTGATTAGGGTTGGTAGGATTGACTGCGATCGCACCAAAGCTAGCTTGAGCATTAGGAGGAGTGACATTAGTCCACACTCCATTTGTATATTTGCTGACTCCGGCTTTATGGGTCGCATAAACAATACCGTTGCTGACAACCGTCATGCGATTAATATGGGAAGGGCTACCTGCGATTTTACGCCAGGTGAGACCATGATCACTAGATTGATATATCCCATCACCGTAAGTATTGGCATATACAATACCAGATGCTTTTTTATCAAACACGATGGCGGCAATGCCAATATCTGCTTGAGGTTTTGCAGGTAAGCTAGTCACTTTCTGCCATTTACCACCACCATCAGATGACTTCCATAGCCCATTTGTACGGGAACCAAAGAAGATGATATTGGAATTAAAGGGACTAACAGCCAGTCTTTCACTAGCCCAACGCTGATTTTCATTGCCACCCATCGGCAAGTCAATATTCAACTTCGTCCAAGTTTTGCCTTGATTAGTAGATTTAAAGATTGTCCCCAAACCAGCCCAGCTACCAGTGTATTTACCCGCAGCAATATAGACAACATTGGGGTTTTGAGGATCGAGTGCTAAAGCTTCGCCTCCATAGTAGTTACTTTGGGCCAGGGGAAAACGCTCTGTTAAAGGTATCCATGTCTTATTTGCAGGATTCCAACGGTAAAAGCCACCGATATCAGTTCGGATGTAGACAAGATTTTGCTGTAGAGGGTGCAGATAAATACCTGTAACATAGCCACCTCCCCCGATAGCGACGTTTTGCCACTGGTAGCCGGATGTCGCACTACAACTCGGTTTTACAGGTGTAATTGCAATAGCAGCAGTCAGCACCATCATGCCAATGCAGCTAGCATTGACTAAGGGAATGCAGAATTTGCGATCGCTCATAGCCGATTACTTGAATTATGGAACACATCTACATCTACAGTAGAAAAATGCAGTCGCAGGAAGATTAAGCCCATATTGCTACTAATAATATGAGTAATTTACAGTATTAGCTTAAAAATCCAGCTTATTTGTCAAATTAATGCATAAGGTTACCAGAATTTGCAATTTATATCAAAATGTTAAGCCTGTTAGTGAATAATTGATCACCATTAACTGACTTGATCTTGCAAAATTTGCCTTCTTTGGTTGGCTCCTGTACTTTTTAAAGCTACAGCCTGTATAGAAGTGTAAAGAGAATGGGGTAACAACCAAACAGAATAAGCAGCAGCCAAGGTTAAAAGCGTGCGGCTTGGCTGTTCTAAAAGAATACGCCAGTTAGTTAGCAAGGACTTATTGATCAGTTGTACAGCTAGCGAACCATCTTGCAAACTGACTGCTCTGCGCGCTGCATACCGTAAATGATAGGCTCTGGCCAGAGTGTCACATTCGCTAATTAGTTCGGGAGCATAAGAACGAGCTTTTGTAATCACCCTTTCTAAAGACTCTAACTGTTTAAACAAGTTAGCTGACAAACCACCGGAATTAACTCGATATAAAGTTAGTGCTTCTGGAATTCCTTCTATTTGCCAACTAGTATTAATCGCAATCCGCAACCAACATTCCACATCTTCTGACTGGCGGAAGTTCTCATCAAAATAAAAATCTTCGACAATCCCATAAAGATTATCTTGGTATTTAATAGCTGCAAAAACTTCTCTGCGAATTACCGCCGCAGAGCCATTACTAATCGGGTTCAGACAGATAACCAGAGATGGCGTAATTCCTTTGAGTTTAGGCATTTGATATATACCTAAAGCTTCTCCACTTTCATCAATAAAAGCAGAACGACTAAAGCTAATACCAACTGACGGAGAATTTTCTAAATGCTGAATATGTTTTTCTATCTTTTGTGGCAACCAAATATCATCAGCATCTAGAAAAGTTAAATAATCTCCTTGAGCATGACGAATACCAGTATTCCTGGCTCCAGCTAATCCCCGATTTTGTTGACAAATAATTTTAATTCTTGGGTCTGTAAATTGCTGACAAATTTCGATACTTTTATCAGGAGATTCATCATCAATAATTAAAATTTCTAAATTTTGATAAGTTTGATCAATGGCAGATTGTAATGTAGCTGCTACATATTTTTCTGCTTTATAAACTGGAATAATAATCGAGACTTTTTTCATGGGTGAATTGTCCTATTAGTTTCTCCGAATTGATATAGAGTAATTAGGCATTGCATGAAATATCTACAACCTGTTTAACGCGCCAAAACTTTGTCTTGAAGAATCTGGTGTTTTTGGCTAGCTCCTGTAATTTTCAGGGCAACTGTTTCAATAAAACTGTAAAGAAACTGGGGAAATAGCCACAGAAAATAAGCCCCAGCTAAAGTTAAAATTATCTTGCGGGGGATTTCCAAAAGAATACGCCAATTGCTCATTAAAGCTTGATTAATGAGTTTTACAGCCATTGAACCAGCTTGGAGACGAATAGCATTACGCGCTAAATACTGCAATTGGTATGCTCTAGCTAGTGTTTCCCATTGAGTAACTAATTCGGGAGCATAAGAGCGTGTTTTTTGCATTACTTTTTCCCAAGAATCTAACTGCTTGAGTAAGTTTGCAGATAGCCCACTCGAATTGACACGATATAACGTTAAGGCTTCTGGAATACCTTCTATTTGCCAATTAGTTTGAATAGATATGCGAATCCAAAATTCGATATCTTCTGATTGTCGGAAGTGTTCATCAAAATAGAAATCTTCTAGAGAACCGTGTATACTATCTAGAAATTTAATTTCTTGAAAAACTTGTCTCCTCACCACAGCAGCCGAACCATTACCAACAGGATTAATACAGAATAAATAAGGTGTATTTATCTCTGTAAGCTTAGGCATTTGATAACTACCTAGAGGTTTACCATCAGCATCAATAAAAGCAGAACGACTAAAACTAACACCAACTTCTGGCGAACTTTCTAAATGGGCAATATGTTTTTCTATTTTCTCTGGTAGCCAGAGATCATCCCCATCTAAAAAAGCTAAATATTCTCCTTGGGCGTGACGAATACCAGTATTTCTCGCTCCAGCTAGCCCGCGGTTTTCTTGGTGAATAATTCTAATTCTAGCGTCAGTAAATTGCTGGCAAATTTCTATGCTTTTATCACTAGAAGCATCATCAATAATGAGAATTTCCAAATTTGTATAGGTTTGCTCCAGAACAGATTGCAATGTAGAGGCGATAAAATTTTCAACTCCATATACCGGAATAATTACAGAAACTTTTTTCATTTCGTAACTACCTCACTTTTGCTAGGCTGTTCTTTGAGTACAAATAGGGTGACTACAAATGTGTAGATAGGTAGAGCGATCGCATGAGCTACTAAGACTCCTATAGCTAGCCCTAAGATATTCCACTGCACACCAATGAATAAGGCTGCAGCAAAAATAGCTGTGAAACATAAATTCCAGCGCAAGTCCCAATGGGGTTTATTTAATGCCCATAAACTTTGAGAAGCTGCATTAGCAAACGGTCTAGGAATAGCTGACAAACAAATTAAAATCAAAATTGGAATCGCTGCTATCCATTTTTGTCCAAAAATTATGGGTACGTAAAAATTAGCCAGGCTCGATTGCAATACTACTAAAGGGATGATAAGTAAACCTATAGTTTTTAAGCTCTTGAGATAATTATGCTTAAATTTTTCTGGGTCTGATTTGAAAGTACAAAAATGGGGAAATAAAGCTGTATCTAGGGCGTTAATTATGCTTAAACTAATTCCCAGCCCAGCATTAAAGGCGAAATAATATATACCTAAAGCTTCCACACCTAAAAACCGCCCAGCAATCAGGTAGTCTAGGTTGTTCCGTAAAGTTGCTAACAGTTCAACCCCTAAAATACTTTTGCTGAAATTAACTATCTCTTGCCATTTAGCTAAAGTAAATTTTTGGGGTGGTCGCCATTTATGATGGCGATAATAAACAAATGCCCAAATGGGCGCTATTAAGACTTTAGGCAAAACCATTGCCCACATTCCCCAGCCTAAAAATGCCAAAATGATGGCGAGTATATTATCTAAGCAAGTGGTTAATCCTCCTGCTAATGCCATGATGTGCAATTTATTTTCTCGTTGGATTAGTGATGCTTGTACCAAGCCAACGGGAATAATTAAATACACTAAAGCTATGACACAAATTGGCAGAATAACTTGCTGATCGTGATATAGCCAAGCTACAGGAAAAGCAACGAGACATTGAATTAAAAATAATGCCCCGCATACGAACCAATTAAGCCAATATGCAGTCTGGCTTAATTCCTTGATATCTTTTTCATCGGCTTGAACTAGCTTGGCCCAAATACCATTACTAGTAAAAACTTTGACAAATTCATTGGTTGTCAGGACTATGGCTGCTAAACCATAGTCATAAGGATGTAATAACCGAGCTAAAACAACAGTAGTTAGCAGGCGAAATATGCGGTTAATAATTTCTGCTGCACCCAACCAGCTAAGATTACGAATTAGCTGGTTAGCAAATAATTTTTGGATCAAAGTAGAAGCAAAACCTGCAACTTTTGTCATCTGTACTATTTGGACTCCCGACTGACAGACCAATAATTGAGCATGGTGGCGATGCGAAAGAAATCGTAAGGATTTTTAGCCCATTGATCTAAAGAGATTTGCCAAGGATTACTTCCCCATAAATCTGTCATGAGTTGGCGATCGCTTGTTGAAGTGGTTTCCCACATATCCCGCAATGTGGCGCTGTGGCGGATATACCAGCCTAACTCTGGCCAAGAACCATCTGTAGCTGGCCCTTTATTGTGAAATTTCGGAATTAACCCTAAGCGTCTGCGGAACCAATCTCTGGTAAAAATCAGCAGTTTTTCTACATTGGAGAGACCAGGTTTCCAGCCATAGTTAGCATCAACAATTGAATTTCCACAAATTCTGGCGACGACTTCACCCCAAACGACAGCGTTTAATTTCCATTTAGGCGGGATACGGCTGTAGCAATCGGCGATCGCTGTGTCGGCTAAGAAGGCATCGTAAGGTAAAATGCGGAACATTACAGGCCCAGATAAAGCTGGCCCGTAACATACAGGACGAACTCGTTTATCTTCTGCATGGAGGCGATCGATATCATTCTGTAGATCTATGGGGATTCCATTAAACCAATGGTTTTGGCGTGCTTCCATTGACTCGGCAAACATCGTCGGTCGAGACTCTGGATAAGATTTTCTAAAGCCTTCTTCTCGTTGAGATTTCAGCCGAGCCAAGGGTAGCTTGCGCCCAAACATCCCTATATCTGAGTAATCGAGGTTGTATCCTTTAAACAAATCATCAATTAAGCAGGCACTAAGTACTGTGCGAGTTCCTAATTTGCGAATTTCTTCCCTAGTTCCTAAAAAGTGGTTATCTTCTAAAGACCACATCGCGCCAGAAACCTGAACACCTGAACGCATCCAGCGAGGATAGTAATCATCATCCCTAGCAAAACCAACATATTTAACGCCTGCTTGTTGACATAACAACTTAGCGATCGCAGCTTCTTGGTTAAATACATCGTAGATATTAAAGCCAATCACAGAACTAGGATCGGCGGCGGTAAATAGTACTACACGAGAATCTAAGCCGCCACTGGTATAGTTAACAGTAGGACTTAATCGTGGTAAGGTGCGGATATAGACGCTATGACGTACTGCTTGCTCTAGTGCATCAGCAGCTTCCGTTAAACTTCCATAAAAATCTTCTTGAAAAGGTTGCCAATACTCCCGACAATGGTAAGTTCTGTTGGCTAAGTTCCATACTGAGTGGGTAGCTGCACCAGCATATTTGATTTCTTGGTAATAGGTGTGAGGCGGAGTAGCTTTCCATTGCCAGAGAAACTCCGCCATAGAAACAGGATCTATAGTAACTGTGAGCGCTGGATCGTTGGCGATCGCTTCGGGAAAGGAGGATATGACACAACCCTCTACAATTTGTGGTTGATATACAAATAAGGGATAAAAACCCAATTGATCGGAGAACAGATGAATCTGTTTCTCTCTGGGATCGTAAATTAAGAGTGCAGCTGAGCCGTTATGACGTTCTACAGCACTGACTCCTCCAGATAGATATTGCTCTAGTATGAGTCGATTACTCAGACCACCACTATATTGATCTAGCTTTTCGGCTCGTTGCCATGCTGATTCATCCCAAGCCACTCGTCCAGAGGTAATGACTCTCACACCAGTGGCGCTGTGAAATGCGGGTGCAAACAAAGTAGGATCGTCTTGAGTTACCCAAGCGATCGCTAAATCTGGCTCGACAATAATCTCTCGATGTTCATCTGGAAAAAATGTCAGACGTTCTGCTGCTGCTGTGATCCGGTCAGTATCACTGTGACCGATGGTTAGGTATAATCCTGCCATAATTTTTTCTCTTACTTACTAAAATTTGTTGCTTACTACCAAATTTTTTGATTCAGTTAACCCGTCTACAGGTGTGATTTCTGAAAGTAGAGTTTTCCACTGATACAAATATTCTTTCCATGCACCTTTGGCTAACTCTCTACCGTTCTTACCCCAAGTTTCTAACTGCGTCTGGGGTAGCGCTATCAAAGTCTCAATTGCTGCGGCGAGTTTTTCCGGGTTATCTGGAGGAACTAAAATGCCACAATCTGTCATCTGCTCGACTAAACCATCTACTTGAGAAGCAATCACTGGTTTACCCGCAGCTTTAGCTTCTAGAAAAACATTACCCCAAGGTTCCCAACGGGAAGGAATGACGACAACATCGCAAGTTTGCAAAAAAGCCGGAACGTCATCAATTCGCCCCAAAAATTTCACGTTATCTAAACCTTGAGCTAATTGCTTCAGTTCTTGCTCATCTGAGCCTTCACCACCAATGAAAAGTTTAATAGGTGCGTGGGGAATTAATGCGATCGCTTTGAGTAATACATCAAATCCCTTTTGCAGACAAAAGCGCCCATAGGCACCTAAAATCAGAGGACTATTTATTGGTTTTGGCGTAACGCTCAAGAATTTATCAAGCTGTGGACACTGTGAAATTACTTTCAATTTCTCTTGAGAAACTAGCTGTCTTTCTAGCATCCATTGACCTTGGGCTTGAGACACAGCTACTACTCGATTACTCACAGCATAGGATAGTTTGAGTAGTAACTCGAATCGTTTGATTGAAGGAACTGTTTGAGTAAAACCTTCCGAGTAGTGATGGTCGTGAATTAAAACTTGAGAATTTTGTCTATAGGATAACAGTTGAGGAAGCTGCGACCAAGTACATGCATAGTGAATGATGATCAACTCAGGCTTCCAGGTTTTGACTACACTAGGAGCTTCACTTATCGGTGAGACACAAAAATCCCACTGATTTAACTCTTGTGAAGCTAAAGAAGGTTGCAAACAAGAGCGAATCCCACCAACTTTTTTATCACCTAGTATATGCAATACTTTCATTTTATTCATAGCTATATTTTTTTAGATAAACCTTTGATTAATTGTTATTAAATTTTCTGTTCTCTTAACGCAATACCAAATACTACTAAGGCGGGCCAATAAATGTATGTTAAAGTTTCTATTCTTTCACCAAAACTATATAAAACAATTACCAAAAGTAAGCTTATACAAATTTTGGCTAGTGGGTATTTATGAGATTTATAAACTAAAATAATAAAGCTCCAAATTAATGGACAAACTAATGCAATGTAACCCACCATTCCTTTTTCAAACAGTAAACTAAACCAAGTATGGTGAGTCCCAATTGGCATAAAAGCTGTAATCGCAGGCCCAGTTGTCTCAACAATTCCATGACCCCATATAGGTGCTTCTCCCCAGCGTTCTAAAGCCATGCGTCCCAATATTTCTCGCACACGTGAAGAACTAGCTCGCGCCTTCATAAACTGTTCTTTAAACGTTTGGAAGAAATCTATTAACTTAGTAGCAAAAATACCTGCAAAAAAACTTAATATGCCTGTAAAAATTTGGACTTTAGCTTTGTAAAAATTTACTAAAAACCAAGTTATTATGGGAATAGTTGCTAAACATAGCATCCCTAACCGAGAAAAAGAATTGATGATTAAAGCTATGGCGGCTATCATACCAATTGCTCGCCATCTTTTATTTGATTCTTGACAGGCGAGGATAAAATGGATGTTAGCTACCATGCCCAAAGCTGGTGCCCAAGGTGCAAACAATTTGAGACGAGTTTGATGAGTTTCCTCTTCAAAACCATAAAGCCCAACAAGGTAATAAGCTATATCATTACCCCCAATACTGTGTAGGGGAGAAATATATAATTCATTAGGAAATTTTAAAGCATAGAGAATGTAGCAAATTGGTAGAATTAGTAAACTCTGTAAGTCTAGGATACAAACTGCTCGGTAAATCAGTTGTGGTCGGATATTCAAACAGCCAATCAGGGGAAATAAAGCCAGATAAGCCCAAGTTCTCGCCCAATTGATTGAGGTAGTAATTATTTTTCCTAAACCCAAATCAAAATCTATATGCGCCATAATTACTGTAACTTCCATGACTAACATGGAGATTATCCATACCCAAATAGTTAAGGGTATATTCAGTTTTTGACCAGTCGATGGATTGGCTTTTTGGCAATAAATTTTGAATATTAGATAGAAACTTAATAACCAAGCAATTAAAGATACATAAATGTAGTAAGCTCCTAGAAAATAAAAAACATAGGTTCCTATTATTGAATACCAAACTATTTTTTCTTCAAGATTCTGGGGTTTCATCTGATAGCTAATTTAAAATTTTATATATTGTTAAAAATACTCATATCTCCACATAATAATTAACCTTGAATCTGTTGATTATTTTGAGTCTTAGCAAAGAATTTAAATATCAGATTCTGTATGTTTACTAGCACGTAACCAAAGTAAAACAAAACCAAGAGTTGTTAATAATGTGGCAACACTTGTACCTAGGTAAACGAATAATTTCTTCGGTTCACTGGGAGTATCTGGTAAGGTTGGTTCTGTAATAATTTGAATAAATGGATAAGAACCAAAAGCGTTTGATTTCCCAATATCTAACCTAGTTAAAGTTGTAGAAAACACTGCTTCTGCTACTTGCATATCTCGTCTTAGTTCATCTAGACTAGACTGTTTCTGGGTCAGGCTTTTCAGTCTAGCTTCTAGCTTGACAATTTCTTTTTCAATTTTTTGGGCTTGGATATTTAGCCCTTTTTCATCTACTTGAGCTTTAACTAATTCTTGGAAAATAACTTCTCTAGGAGCAGTATTATTAGTATTACTATTTAAGCTTAATTTCTCGATACCTTCTAGTGTAATTGAACGTCCTAACAGGGACTGACTACGCTCGATTACAGCTTTTTTAGCAGCTTCTACCTTAGCTTTTTCTGTAATTACTGTGGGATGATTAGGTAAAAATTTCGATTCTAAAACAACTAGATTAGAGCTAGCGTCACTATAATTTTTGAGATTCTCTTGCAATATTTGATCTGTTTGCAGAGTAAACGCATCTGTAGCTTTTGATGCAGAGAGTTTTACATTAGCCGATAGTTCTTCTAGACGAGTTTTTGCTTGCTGTGCTTGAGCTAATGTTTCAGAGTGTTGTCTACGTAGTTGCTCAATGTTAATTGTTAGCTCTTTAATTTGCTCATCAGAGTTCAACCCTGAATTGGCTTTGTAATTAGAAAGACGCTTTTGAGCAGCTTGTAATTTTATTTGTGAAGCACTAAGTGCTGTTTGAAAACCTATGTCTCGTCGCCTAGCTTCTTGAAATCTTAATTTATTGAGTTCAGCTTCCAAGGCTTTGTAAAAAGCAATAGATTTTTTTTGCGCTTCCTCTGGAGTTCTACCTTGGAACTCGACCTCCATAATGGTGGTGTTATCTAATACTTTAATCCGCGGGCTGCCAAACTCTTCTATAGTCATGTCCAGTTGAGCAGATGCAGACCTCAGTACAGATTCACCTTCAGCAATAAATTTATAATTTTCTCTTGGATCTTGCGTAGAGCTATAAGAGTATGGAGATGAATTTTCATAAGAAGCTTGTCCAATGCCTGGTAAATTGACATTGGCGTTGGAAGCTGCTCCTGGTAAATTAATAGCCGACTTACTGGTATAGGTTGGCGGTGTAAACCTTAAATAAGAAAAAGCTAATAGCCAAAATACTAAATTGGTAGTGATCCCTAAAAACAAATAAGGTTGCCAACGCCCCTTATTTGCTGCTCTTGATTTGCCTAATTTACCAGAATATCCGGTGGAGATTTCTATCCAATTAGTCATGAAAAATCCTCTAAAAGTCAGGAAATTATGGAATTCCAGAGGCTCAACGGTGTTATGCAATCAATAACTCGGCTCCGCTTATTGCCTGAAAATACCTGTATACATAGGTTTTGGTTACATGCACTTGATAGATAAGCCTTGATTAAATTTTCTTACAACAGCGGGGATCGCCACTACTATCTCATGGCTATGGTCACGCATAGAGTAGATAGTATTCTTACAATAGATGAGACTATCCACTTGGATAGCCAAGTGGATATGATGAATAATTCGTAATTGGTAATGGGTAATGGGTAATTAGGAACTACTTGACTTGCGGGTATAGCGATGTTTTACGCCAATGGGGAAATATTCTGGATCGCCAGTAGGCGCTAATGCAACTTGTGGCATTTGGTATTCTTTGGGAACGTAGTTAGCAAACTCGCTGTTGAGGCGGAGAAGTTCAAAGAGAATTGAGGATGCGATCGCATCTCTTTTTTCCTCGCTGGCCTCTACTCCTGGTGCTAACTCTACAACCACAGATAATAAGCGGTTCTGGTCTGTATCTTCTTTGACCTGCAACACAAATTTACCTGTTACCCATTGGGGAATGGGCGATCGCTCTAAACCAACTGTGACATTTTCGGGATAGATATTGGCACCAAAGTAAGAAACTGTAAAATTAGACCGTCCAAAAACATAAACAAAAGGTAAGGGGTGAATTCCTCTAGCTGGCTGAATGTCGGTAGCTAGGCTTTCATCTTGCAATGGATCGAATCCCCACTCTGCCAAGAACTGGAGCATGGCATCATAACTAATGATGCCGCCTGTATCTAAGATGTTATAACGCACTAAAGGAATGCCATTGTCTCCAGAAAATAGCAATGTGCCATTCTCAACTTCAAAAAATCGGCTGATGGGGTCATACTGTACTAGCGTTGGTAATCGAGATTCCCCAAATAACGCTTTCGCCGCATCGGGATGTTGTGCTAAAAAACGACGAATGCAGATACTCAAAGGTGTTTCATTTCCTAAAACACCTGCATCAGCAGTTCCATAAAGTGATGCGAAATCGTAGCAGGGATTTTCTGAACCTATGCGTTCCCCAACTAAACTGCGCCATTCTTCACTAAATACTTCTCCCGCCATCACCAACTTAATATGATATTGTTGCCACTGTACACCACGGGCAATCCCTGTATCAATCACATCTTTTAGAAACGGTGGATATCCTAGCAAAACAACTTGCTCAAATCCTGAACCTAGCTCCTGTACAACACGCAAGATTTCATCTTTATTATTACCAGGAGTAATCATCGTCACAGGGTAACCTTTGCTGGCGAGATAACGACAGCAATTTGTTGTGAACATTCCCCCCACCCACGTACCCAAAGTAAAGCAAACCACTGCTAAAGTACGTTTGGTGTCTGCAGAAAAGCTATCGTGAAAAATTTGCTCAAAGCGGGTGGCGATTTGCAATTCATCGGTGAAGAAGCGGGGCCAAAATGTCGGTTTACCAGTGGAACCAGAAGAAGCAGCAATCATGTCACATTCCGACAACTGTCCATGACGACACAAATCAGTTAAAGGATAACGCTGAATGTAATTTTCCTTGGCGATCGCAGGCAATTTTTGGAAATCCGCTAAACTCTGAATAGCCGTTTTATCAATATTTTCTGCCGCCAGAAACGCTTTGTAAGCTGGTACATTAGCAGCCACATCATGAAATAAAGCCAAAGCTGCTGCTTCGGCTGATATTGCAAGATGCTGTTGTAATAGTGTTTCTAGGGGAGTAGATAAAAAATTTTGAAAGGCTGTGATTGCTTTTTGGGATTTGTGCATGGTTGGGGATTGGGGATTGGGGACTGGGGACTGGGGACTGGGGATTGGGGACTGGGGAAATGATATGTGACAGACGCGATTCATCGCGTCTCTACAATTGTTGACTCTTAATTTAATTACGAATTACGAATTACGAATTACGAATTCAATGAGGATAGGAAGTAAATGCGATTGATTTTATATACGAAACCAGGATGTCATTTATGCGAGGGTTTGCAGGAAAAGCTGGAAAAAATCCAAAATATTAGTTTTGAGTTAGAACTGCGAGATATTACGACTCGTGATGATTGGTTTTTAGCTTATCAGTATGAGGTTCCTGTTTTATATTTCTCTGAAAGTAAAGCCACAGAAGGCACAGAGGAAAACTTAATAGAAAAACCTTTGCCACGCCCTTCTCCTCGTGCTAGTGTGCAGCAGTTGGAGCAGATGCTGCATAAGTATTTGTCCAATTAGTAAAATAATGCACAATAAACGCAAGATATAGTGTGTGACGAGGTTCACAAGATGAAACTGCGGGAATTACTAGCAGCAATAGACACTGTAGAGCAATTGCCAAACCATCCGGCTTTAGAGGATGCGGAAGTCAAAGGCTTGAAAACAAATTCTCATGCTTGCGGTTCGGGAGATTTGTTTATTGGGATGCCAGGAACAAGGGTAGATGGTGGAGAATTTTGGCAAAGTGCGATCGCATTGGGTGCTGTAGGTGCAATTGTCTCTCCCCAAGCTGTGCAAAAAAATCCTCCCACACCAGAGGCTTTTGTCGTTAGTTCTAGTAACATGACGAAAGCTTGTGCCCAATTAGCCAGCACTTTTTATGGTTATCCTGGGCGAAAACTCAAACTGGTGGGTGTGACTGGTACTAATGGTAAAACTACAACTACTCACCTAATTGAATATTTTTTAGGTAAGGCAAATCTACCCACAGCGTTGATGGGTACTCTCTACACTCGCTGGCCGGGTTTTGAAGAAACTGCTATTCACACTACGCCGTTTGCGGTGGAACTACAACAGCAACTAGCAGCAGCAGTAGATGCTGGTTGTGAGTTTGGGGTGATGGAAGTCAGTTCCCATGCTTTAGCCCAAGGTCGAGTTTTGGGTTGTGAGTTTGAGGTGGGGGTATTTAGCAATCTCACCCAAGACCACTTAGATTATCACCGCGATATGGAAGATTATTTCGCGGCGAAGGCACTCTTGTTTAGCCCAGAATATCTCAAAGGACGGGCAATAATTAATGCTGATGATCCTTATGGTCAAAGATTAATTGCATCGTTAGGTTCAGAAAAAGTTTGGAGTTACAGCGTTAATCATAGCAACACTGATTTGTGGATGAGCGATTTAAATTACGAACCTAATGGTGTTAGCGGTACATTGCATACACCAAAGGGGAATGTAGCTTTTCGTTCACCTTTAGTAGGTCAATATAATTTAGAAAATCTCTTGGCAGCAGTAGGTGCAGTTTTACAATTGGGTTTAGATTTACACTTTGTTGCAGCTGCAATTCCTGAGTTTCCTGGCGTTCCCGGACGCATGGAAAGAGTGCAAATTGCTGCTAATCAAGACATTAGCGTGATTGTCGATTATGCCCATACACCAGATAGTTTAGAAAATTTACTCAAAGCGGCTCGTCCGTTTATTCCCGGTAAAATGATTTGCGTATTTGGTTGTGGTGGCGATCGCGATCGCACTAAGCGCCCGAAAATGGGTAAAATTGCCGCTGAATTAGCAGATGTAGCTGTAGTGACTTCTGATAATCCCCGCACTGAAGACCCAGAAAAGATTTTGCAAGATATTCTGGCAGGAATTCCCGCAACGGCAAATCCTACAGTTATAGGCGATCGCGCTACGGCCATTCGCACGGCAATTTTACAAGCACAACCAGGCGATGGTGTCTTACTTGCAGGTAAAGGTCACGAAGATTACCAAATTCTCGGTACAGAAAAAATCCACTTTGATGACCGCGAACACGCACGCGCAGCTTTACAAGCCAGACTGAAGATATAAAAAACTCCGCCCACGGATCGGGGTTTTTGGGCATAGGGAATGGGGCATGGGGAAGAAATTACTAATGCCCTATGCCCTGCCTAACTTATTCCGTCTTACATTAACCTTTGACCAATATCTAAATTAATAAAAATATAATCAATGATAAAACTAATAAATTCTCAATGGATTTTCACCCATATCTACTTGCTACATTATGGGGTAAATGATACACTCCATTAGTTTTATAATTTATGCTTCATAATTAGTGATAAATATTAAATTTTGTGGATTTTTTGTAAATAAGGTAAATATTAGGGTGAAAAGCAAAGGCAGAATCATTTATTCCCTTTATCCTTCCTCATTTTTCCTTCTTGTGCTTGACTCATGAATGATTTTCTGGCTCAGGATCTGTCCGTTTATCACTTAATTGCGGGAGTGCAAGCGCCTCCCCAAGCATTACCTCTCACTCCAGCGGCTCTGTTATCATTAGTGCGGTCACAAATTGACTTGCTGATTGAACAGAAAATTGCTGCGACTTTATGGGTAAAGCTACCACCTGGAAAAATTTGGTATTCAGAGTTAGAGCGTTATCAATCCGCAGTTGATGTGCCTGTTGTAATTTACAATTGTCAGATAGAAGAGAGGCGGAAAGGGGAAGAGAGAAGGAATAGATACCTGAGTCCAGTACTGAATAATCAAGTTATTAAGTTATTACCAAATAGACAACTGCAACGGGAATACTTTTTTATAATTTTGTCGCCACAGTTTTGTAGTTTAATTTTGGCTTATCGACCGATCAAAAGACGTAGGAACCCAATATTAAAAAAGGTAACCGCTAATAAATCTACACCTTTGTTAGCGATTAATACTGTTGAAGGTAGAGTGATTCAGCAAGTACTAGATGGCATTAAAAAAGCCACCACATCAGAATCCTCACCAGTTGTGCCGACTGATTTTCTTTGCCCCAGTATGCCTGAATCTACACTCATGAATCAGCTGTTGGTCAAACAAATTCAGCGACAGGATGAAATTAATCTACAACAAATTAAAAAACGTACTGCCAAGTTGCAGCAGCAAAATCAAAAATTATACAGCAGAGGAAAAGCCAAAGATGACTACTTGAGCAATGTGTGTCAAGAGTTGCGTACACCTTTGACCCACATGAAAACAGCGTTGTCGTTATTAAATTCTCCTACCCTCAAACCACCCCAACGGCAACGCTATTTACAAATGTTAAATAGCCAATGCGATCGCCAAAATTCTTTAATTAATGGTTTAGTAGATTTAGTCAATTTGGAGCGTAATTTGCAGGATTCTACCTTAGAATCGGTTAGTCTTGCAGATATTGTCCCAGGTATAGTCAGTACATACCAGCCTGTAGCTCAAGAAAAAGGCATCATGCTAGCCTATACAGTTCCCACAGAACTGCCTTATGTATGGTGTGTAGCTGGGGGATTGCGGCTAATTGTGATTAATTTACTACATAACAGTATTAAATTTACCCCGAGTGGGGGTCAAGTTTGGGTGCGATCGCGCGTGCATGGCAATTTTGTGCAGCTAGAATTCCGCGACACAGGTATTGGCATAGCTGAAACCGAGATTTCTAAAATCTTTGACAGCTTTTATCGCGTGCGTTCTGGAACAATAGATGAATCTAGCGGCCCAGGTTTAGGCTTAACAATTGTGCAGCAGCTACTATGGCGTTGCGGCGGCTCAATTACCGTCAGGAGTAAACCTGCCGAAGGCTCAACGTTTACAGTTAGTTTAGCGCGTGTTCAAGATCAGCCAGTCATTTAAATTTTGAATTCAAAATCTCAACTCTAAAATCCAAAATCCGTCTTCTCCCAAAGGGAGAGGCTACGCCAAGGAAAGTTCTAGGCAGTTGCTACAAGTCGGGGAACCCGCAAGGGCGCACTGGCTCAACTTTCCGCAAAATCTGAAATTGCTATTAAGTAAGTCGGTGTAAATAAACCAAACTATATTACGAAACGTAAATAGGTTTGAAACCCTTACCAATGAACAATGACCAATGACAGCCCTTACCAGCTATCTTTAATTGCAACGTTCTATTTACCATTGCTTAGCGCTAACTTCTAAAGGTAAGAAAATAGTCATCACTTCGCCATAGTGCGGACGCTGACGCACAATAAGTTTTCCGCCAATTGCTTGAAACAAATGCTTAGTTGCCGCAATATTGAGACTAATCGTACCGGTTTCCGGTTGGAACATCAGCAATTGACCCAAGGCTTTGCGAATGGGTGGCGTTGTCGGTGTCGGCGCTTTACTAGTATCTTTGCACTGAAATTGAGGCGACAATTGTAACTTTAGTTGATCTCCCGCGGGAATAACTTGCACTTGAATATGACTACCAGCAGGTAAACTGCGGGTAAAATTCTCAATCAAATTAGTTAGTACTCGGTCTAACATCGTTGGGTTGCTAACTACCGTTGGTAGTTGCTGGGGTAAAACCACATCCAAAGTTAAATTGCGCCGAGTGGCAGCTTGTTCCCAACGGGGAATACTCTGTTGCAATACTTGATCGAGAGACATCGGTGTGAGTTGAGTGTGGGTTGATTTCACCGAGTTAGATGTCTCTAATTCTGCGGCTTTAAACAGCAACTCCATCCGGTCAATTTGCTCAGTACACTCGTGGTCAATCACTTCTAGGCGACTGATAACATTTGCAGGTAAATCTCGCCGCTTCAGCAGTAAGCGAGTCATGGTGCGAATAGTGGTTAACGGAGTACGAACTTCATGAGCAAATGCTTGTAGTAATTCTACATCGGGACGAGAAGACGCAGAGGCCACAGAGGGAGTAGGTGCAGGAGTAGGGATATTTTCCTTATATTGTTCTGGTTCTGCAAATTCTTGCAGCAAAAACTGACTAAACTGCATGACAGTGCGGTAATCTGGTGGCACTACATCATACTTTTGTACTAATGCATCCAAATCGCCGTAAAAATCAGGGTTAGTTAGCATTACCCTTGCGCCAACAGCTAGCCAAGCTTGCTGCACTACTTCTGGTTCAAAAGAAAATAAGAATGTTTTTTGGCCGTTCTTTTGTTCAGCCAAAACTAGCACTAATCTAAATTTATCTGTAAAAACTAAGCAGAATTGTTCTGTCCCTAGAGGATCAGCAGGTAATAAGCGTAATACTGATTCATGAGAAGCGACTTCGTCTACCGTTTCTAGGGGGATCGGCATTTCAAATGGCATCAACGCCAAAGGATTAAATGGCTTGGCTGTAAAAGTTACTGTTTGTAAGCTTTGAGTAAGTGATGGTTGGCTAAATAAGGGTGCTGGTGCAGCTAAAACTAATCCTTGGGTTGTATCAGGTGCAGCAGAAGCTAAAGAATTGATCAGCAAATGTTCTGTTGCTGCCAAGCTGATACGCCACTGCCATTCTGCTTTGGCTGATGAACATTCAGTCAACGGTGACTGACTCTCAGCTAAAATTTCCTTCAGACTTGGCAATATCCATTCGTACACAGGTTTTCACCCCTTGATTGGAAAGCGACTAATAACAGCTAGGTTAAGCATTTCATTACTTACTTACGAGGTTATAGCCATTTGCGTATTGGCGACAGTCGTATAACCGAACAATCTAGGCGCGATTTCCCCTGTGATTGAGATGAACCCGCCAAGAGCGATCGCCACATTAATGAAAATCACTAATGAAATATTATTAAATTTTGGGCAATAATGTGCCAAAACTATTTATATCTGATAACATCTATTGTCTATTGAGGGACTGAATAAAGCCTACCTTGGAGGAAAGTCGCTTAACATTTAGATTGTGACGATAAAACCATCAAGTGTATGCAAAGTCTGACTCATTAGTAGCCGTTACTGAAATTAAATTGGTGCTTCTATTGTTGGCTAAAATAGCCTAGCCTTTAGAAGTTTCCTAAATTTCAGATTTTAATCACCTGTGTGCTGAAATTAGCATTTGCGTAAGTTCAAATTTAATTGTTTTTTAAGATTTGCTCCTCAACATAACACACGACTTAATTAATCGCTTCAAGTAGTCAATTCGGAGATTGATATGAAAAAACTCATACCCTTGTTAGTCAGCAGCATTCTGGTAATTGGTAGTTTTGGTTGCCAAGATACAACCAAAAATGCATCAGAAACTCCAAGCACCACCAATGAAGCCAGCAAAACTGCCAAAGAAGCATCTGCCAACACTAAAACTACAGCCAAAGAAGCAGCTGCAAATACCAAAACTACTGCTAAAACTACTACCGAAACTAGCAAAACTCCAGCTAAAGAAGCAGCTGCAAACACCAAAACTACTGCTACTGAAACTGCTACTAAAAGTTTAATTCTCAGCAAGTTAACCGAAAAAATTCCTGGTAGCAAGTTAGTAGTTGAAGACAAAGACGGTGTTGTTACAGTTACAGGAACAGTTCCCACCACGGCTGATATCAAGAAGATTGAGCCATTAGTCAAAGAACAAAAAGGTGTTAAAAGCGTAAAAGTAGAAGCAAAAGCTGCAAAAGCTCAGTAAAATCTCAGACACTTTTCCATTAAGAGTCTGATAATTCTTAACAGGACTTATAAAAATGTAAGTCCTGTTTTTCATGAAAAATTACATAGCTGATTTATAATCCGATTTGATTTCTGAAAAAATCCCAGTAGCATATAGGGTGCGTCACACTGGAGCTAACGCACCTAAACTTAGTAGCCTTGAAAACATACATCTCCATATTTGGAACAAAAATCATTTTTTAGTAACCAAAATTACTAAAAAATGATTTTTTAATTCTTTTTATTTCATAATAATTTCTCAATCAATATTATTAGTTACCAATTTTTAAATTTGCATTCTCTAAGATAAATATAGGCAATTCTATAAATTGGGGATGTACCATGCCAAAACGCCTGATTACAGAGTTAAATAATTGGTTACAACGAGATAGAATTGTACGGAATCTAGAAATCTTTCAAGACTTTATAATTATCTCACTCTGTCTAGGCTTATTTTGTGTAATGCTGATCCGTCTGACAGATATGTTTACTTCCTTTTTACGTCCATTAGATTTACGGGAAGTAACATCTGATATTTTGTTTATTTTAATTTTGGTAGAATTATTCCGCTTGTTAATTGATTACCTACAAGCACAACGGATATCTGTAGGAGCAGCAGTAGAAATTACTATTGTTTCAGCTCTACGAGAGGTAATTTTACGTGGTGTACTGGAAATACCCCGCGATCAACTACTGGGTATTTCTATATTTTTAGTAGTTCTCGCAGGAATTCTAGTGGCTTTACCTTGGATGACTCGCTTTTTTGAACATGATAAAACTCCTACCCCAGAGATTACAGAAGCAATAACGCAATTGTTAACTGAAAATTCTCAGTTGTAAGGTCAATATAATTGATTATTTCTTCCTTATTTTGCTTAATTCTTGGGGTGGAATAGCACTTACTTCAGCAAAAACTGCTACCCAGATCCCCAATTTTTTGAAAAAGTCGGGGAACCTGTAAGGGCGCACTGGCTCAACTTTTCGCAAAATCCAAAATGGTATAAGTACTTTTCAGGACTAAAATGTTTTAATGCTTTACCAACTTATTGCATAAAAAGTTGGTATCAAATTATAGATTGTGCGATCGCCTTCTCTATGCTGAAAGCCGAGGCTAGTACAGCATGGCGGAAATAAGGCAAACTCAATGTGTAATAGTTTATTATCCTTGAACCTTTGCTACTAGAAACTAAGAGCAAGGCAAAGAAAAACCCTTTCTCCTTTACCTCAAACCAAATTTTGAGTTCAAATTGCTCTTCCTTCTAGTACTGAGGGTAGGAAAGAAAGATTTTTACATCTTTGAAGTCAATTTTTATCTTGGGAATTTTAGACGATAAAACGTAGTTGTCATTTACTGCGTACATCAGGAAAGATGAAAATTTTTTATCAGTTGGCTGCTAAGAGACTTCCAGAAAATAAATTATCCCCTTTTCATAGTGGCAGATTCTTCCTCCTCTGCTTCCTCTGCATACACAGCGTTCGCGTAGCGTCCCGCAGGGATGGAATATTTTTTTAGTTGAAAGTCCCTAATGGGTTAATAAAAGATAAAAATCAGATTAAAAATGTAAACTTGAGCCAAAATATAAGCAAAGGAAACTTAAATTTTATGCAACTTTGATGATTTTTATGAAGTTTTAAGAGTTATTATCGATTGCAGGAATTAACTTGAAAAACTTGCAAAAACCAAATCAATTTAGTGAACTACCCTCCAGTTTACAGTTCAAAGCAAAACTGTCCCATTCATTTGGTTGGCAAAACGGGACAAGCGGTTCAGATTTCAATTCATTCTCCTAGTCGGTATATCTGTGCCAACTGCGAACGGATATTACCAGATTGGAAACATCAGTCATCTTTATGGGTAGTGATTGTTTTACAACAATCACAATATCAATTGCAGGAAAGTACACCTGTCATAGAGGAAGAGAAAGAACGCTTACGAGAAAAGTTTATGCGGTTTGGTTGTGATTTAGCTTTTAATCTACGCGATCGCAACTATTTAACAGACCTCATAGATCCCCGCACAGGCTATCCGCTACTTTCTCATCCTGGAATTGTTCCTCATGACGACACAGCAGTTGTCAAAGCTTTGCTAAATTACCCAGTCATCAAAAACAAATGCTGTGTGCTAGTACATCCAGAATGGGGAACAGCCGTTTATCCCAGTATCTTGATATCAGAAGCTCCCCCAATCATGATTGAATCGGTGACTAAAAGCATAGCACCTATGCATGGATGGCAAGAGATGAGTTAGGGAACTCCAAAAAATAGATTATTCCTATCTCTGGACTCAACACAACTATTTCACCCCTCTACCCCCTACCTACAGAGTGATGGCATATTTTTTTAGTTGTAAGTCCTTTAGAGAGTCATCAACTGTGGATAACAATCATGGAGCAGCAAGGTATGAATATCATTGTAAATTCCAAATTCAAGAGTCAAAAATCAAAAGTTAAACAAAATTTTGATTTTTGACTCTTGTCCTATATCTGATGTCTGATTTACTTACTATATTTATAGTAATGTTTGTAGCCTTTGTACTTAGTCTTATCTCCGTTAGCAACGATGCCTAAAATATTGATTGGAGCTAGCTTGAGGCTGTCTTGAGCTTGTAATAGACCCGATTTGTCTGTTTTGTCTATCCTTACTACCATTACCACGCCGTCAGTGTAGGGTGCGATCATTCTCGCATCAACTAGCCCTACTATTGGTGGCATATCATAAATAACCAAGTCAAAGGTTCTATGGAAGTATCCCATGAGTTGCTTCATTTTTTCTGAAGACAGCAACCTTGCAGGATCAGGTGGTATTGGCCCTGAAGTAATCACAGATAAGTTATTCATCGTTGGCATTTGCCTGATTACCTGTCCTGTTGGGATGTTGGTCGAAATTAAACTACTTAACCCCCACAGGTTACTGAGATCGGCTAATTCATGAACTTGGGGTCTACGTAAATCAGCATCTACAAGTAGTACTTTTTTGCCCATTGCTGCCGCTATTTGGGCTAGTTGGAATGAAACTGTAGATTTACCGTCTCCTGGTAGTGCTGAACTAATAACTAAAGAGTGAATCGGTTGATCGGAACTCAGCAGTTGAATATTTGAATACAGTACCTGTAAAGATTCCCAAAATCTGCCTTGACCGTAATAGCGATCGCTGTCCGAACGCCGTTGTAATATATGAGACATTTTTGGCATTTTACGGGACAACGTCTTTGGTAGGATTTTTGTCAAAATTCCACTTTCGGAAGTGTGATATCGACTATCTTGTATTTTCTTTTCAAAAGGTAAAATTCCTAATAATGGTAGTTTAAGATTTTCCTTGATACTACTAACTGAATGGTAGGTATTGTCTACCTTCTCTATGAGCAAGCTGATGCCAACACCTAATAGTAAACTAGCAACAAATCCGAACATCAAACTACGCTGAATATTGGGAGATATAGCGTCTTCAGGCTCTAATGCTCCTTGAATTAACTCCCAAGGTAGTTCTGTCTGAGCCACCTGTATTTGCAGTGTTTCCCTAGTAGTTAAAAATCGATTCAGGCTCTCAGTTGCAATTTGTAGGTCTCGCTGAAGCTCAGCGTATCTTCGTGATAAAACTGGTAAAAGCTTAACTTCCCGATCAAGTTGAATTTCTGCTTTCTTTAATTCTTGACTCTGTACTTCTAGGCTCTGAATTTGAGTAGCTATCTCAGCAAACTTAACTCCGACAACCCGCTGTGATTCTTGTTGTAATAGAGGTAATAAATTTTCTCTTTTTTGTCTTAAAGCTTGTAGGGGAGGGCTATCTTCTTGAAAACGAGTTAATTCCCCAGCTATTTGAGATTCTATGTCACGTATTTGAACAATTAATTTTTGATATACAGGTGTGCTGTTTATTGCTGCCAACTCTCCTTCTTTACCTTTCATACTGGCAAAATTAGCGTGATATGCAGCTAGCTGTTGATCAATTACTAATCTTTGGTTGCTCAATATCTGTACTTTGCTGGCAATTTGTTCTGCTTGAGAATCTGGACTAATAAAATCATATCTTTGACGGAATAACTGCAATTCTTTTTGAAGATTATCTACTCTATTTTTAATACTTGGTAGTTGTTTATCAACAAATTGAACTCCTTGCCTCAACTTAGTTTGGCGTTTTTCCAAACTATAGTCTAAATAAGATTTTGCAATTAAATCTAGTACTGATTTGATTTGATTAGGATTGTCACTCTTATAGCTAACTTCTATAATTTTTGTTTGACCTAAACGCCGAATGATTAATGATTTTGCTAAGTAATCATAGCTAATCTCAGGATATATTTTTTGTATTTTTTTTAAAATACCTATCATTAATTCTGGGCTTTTAAGCACCTGAATTTGACTTTCGTAATCTAGTCCTCCAGACTGACCAGAGTTGCCAGGTTCAATAGTGAGCTGCAACAGAGACTTCTCTTCATTAACAGGTTCTACTAAGAGTCGAAAACTACTTTGATAGACGGGTTTTTGCTTTAATGTTGAGTAGGAAACACCACCCATCACAACAGTTGCTACTCCTACAATAATTAACAGTCGTCGCTGTACAACACTGAGGAATTGTCGTAAATCCCAATCATTATTTTCTTTTTGAAACCATGTGGGAATCTGGGGTGAAAATACCTGCTGCTGTATTGCACTTCCATTCCGCTCGTAACTTGAGGTTTTAGTAAAATTATTCTCCATCATTAATTTTGCTTCTGTAATTAGTTAGGTAATATTCGTCATTCCTGCTTGAAGTAAGTTAAGACACACTCTTTTACTTCTAATTAAGTGATGTAACTGGAAAAGTCAATACTCAGATCGGGTAAATGCAATATTATTAACTTTTAAGTAGATATTTATTTTTCTTGACCCATAGATTCTCAAAAAATAAGAATTGATATAGCTGTTCTAGACTCCTGTCGAAAACTAGTCAAGATTTTAGGGGTGAAGGTATGAGTCAGGATAAATACTTAGTATTGCGTCTATTAAAATGGGGTGCTACAACAAAATACGTTTGAACTTGCTTGAGGCTATCTTCGAGGAGTCGTACTTGGCTTGGGAAAATGCTTTGGTGGTAGTATTAAATATTTTTACGTAACCTAAAATTTACCCTGGTAGTAACATGAACAGTATTATACTGAGGCAAGTATATTCTGCGTTCCTAATGTCAGCCTGGGTATATTTGAAAAATTTAAGTATAAAATATGATATTGTTTTCGGCTAGTCTGAGGATTGCAATATAAGCAAATACGGTTTTATAAGGGCTAAAAACTTGATTTGACATAGGTTGGGTTTGGTTGTGAACTTAACTTGACTTGAAAAACTGCTGAGTGCTGAGTAACAAGGACTAGTATCTAGCCTCTATCCCCTAGTCTCCAAACTCTCTTTATTTATGATTTAGTGAGTCAAAGTCTTGTCTGCGAGACGCTGTGCGTGGACGTTAGGTTCTCGTCGAGAAGGGGGTTTCCCTACCACTTATTTCTCTCAAAGGGAAACTTTGTGTGTAGCTTGCTTCTTTGAAAGGGCTAAATCTTGTTGCTTCCTGAAAAACCTAGTGTAGTACTAAGCCTTTTGATTTTGTCTATCTAGAAGTACTAGTCTGCTAGATAGCCAACTACATTTATGTGAATCAGGACTTACGCAACTGGCACATTGATCCTCTGGCATAGGAGTCAAGAGTCAAAGGTCAAAAATTTAGATTTTTTGGACTCTTGACATTTGACCCTGGACAAACCTAAACGAACAAAATATGACACTTGCGTAAGTCTTATGAATTATGTCATGACAAGCATATTACATTTTTCCGGCATAATTTTTATTCAAGAACACTAAATCTAAGTTTTTTATAAAAGTCAAGGGAACCCACTGGAATGTTGTCTATGCTAGGCAAGGCTTTAGCATTGTTTACCCTTCGCATTAGCATCTAACAAGGAAGGAGTTTTCCTAAAGCCAGTAACTTGCAGCGATTAAAAACCAGATTAGATGGTTATTATAATTTCATAACAGTTCTCTCACCCACGTTTAGATAAATCGGTCTGACCTAAACATTTTTGGCAAGTTACTGTTTTATCTATTGACTCTATCTCAAGAACTTGAGCGTTATGCTCAAAATTCGATAACTTAAATAAAACAAGAAATACTATAGTCCTTTTTTATTTTAATATTTTCATCTATATTTGAGAAGTATTATAAATACCGCTAAACACTTATATATTTTTATACTGATAGACGAGTGCATAAATCAGTAAAAATACTTTAGCACAAGCTAGGCTATTATGATTTAAAATGATTCTGCGACAAGCAACCTTAAACATAAGCATTATTTGCTACTAGAGAAAAGGAAATCATCAAAATCGCTACTGTCATTAAACACAGGCTTGTTTTACCAAATACATGGTGACTTTTGAAAAAGCTAGTAATTGCAGAAATAATTATTTCTGCAAGAAATTTATATGATGTTAAATACCCTTTTCCTGTTTAATTCCAGCTTGAAGAATACATGATAATTGTTTTTTTACAAAATGCAACAATTAATCTTCAGAAAAATTTTACTTTTTCACTAATTTCTTAAAACATAGATTATAAAAGAACATAACTGCAAGTACAAAGCGAAAAAGAACAATCGATTGCTTCAATCGCTTTCCAGTTGACTTCTTGTCTAAAAATCTTTTAAAAGGACGATGTAGCCAATGACATTCAGTGAATGGCTGAAAAAATCGTTGCTAACTATATCTACAAACAAAGATGCTCAAAGTCAGCAATTGTTCACGCCTGATAGAGACTTATTGTTAAGTAAGAAAGTTAACTTCGACAATATAAAAGAGCAAAATGAGGAGGAATTTAGCACATTTGTATTACCATCAATAGTTCCTAGTCAGTCTCTAGGGATGAATAAAACTTGGTATGAGCAACCACTGAAATTATCTGTGATTACTGAGTTTTTTCCCCCAGACTACGCTGCTACAGGACAGTTGATTGAGGAACTGGTGAGACAGTTAGGTAAACAAGGAGTAAACATCGAGGTGTTTACTGGTCAGCCAGGGTATGCATTTGGAACCTCTACCTCTAGTGCTCCTGCTGTAGAACAAGTAGGTCGAGTCCGAATTAAACGATCGCGCACTGCTCAACTTTGGTCACGTCGAGTTCGCGGTAAAGCGGTCAACGGTATCTTGTTTACCTTACGTGCTGTGCTGCATCTAATTAGATGTTGCCGTCGCCATGATGTAGTTTTGTTAACCTCAGCTCCACCTTTTTTACCAATTGTGGGATATCTCGCACACTTATTTTTTAAGCTTTCTTATGTCTGCTTAATTTATGATATTTATCCCGATATTGCGATCGCTTTAGGGGTAATCCCTAAAAATCATTGGCTAGCAAGATTTTGGCAAGCCATGAATAAAAAGATTTGGCAAAAAGCTAGAGGGATAGTGGTGCTGAGTCCGGCGATGAAGCAGCGGGTGGTGGCTGCTTGTCCAGAGGTAGCAGATAAGGTATCTGTAATTCACAGTTGGGGAGATCCTGATTTGATCGTGCCCATTGTAAAAAAAGATAACTGGTTTGCAAAGAAATATAACTTAGTTAATAAATTTACTGTACTTTATTCAGGTAACATGGGTCGGTGTCATGACATGGACACCATATTAGCAGCAGCCAAACAACTGCAAGATGAACCGATTCAGTTTGTTTGTATTGGGGGTGGCGCAAAACACGAAAGTGTAATCCAAGCGGTCAATCAACTAGGGCTAAATAATTTCTTGTTTTTACCCTATCAAGATAAAGAAGTATTACCTTATTCTCTAACTGCTTGCGATCTCTCCTTAGTCAGTGTAGAAGCTGGTATGGAAAGCTTAGTTGCACCAAGCAAGCTTTACCCTGCATTAGCAACAGGGAGACCTATTGCTGCAATTTGTTCAGAGTATTCTTACTTAAGGCAATTGATTGCAGATGCCCAATGTGGTGCGAGTTTCGAGAATGGTGACAGTTATGGACTAGTTGAATTTATTCGTTTATTGAACACTGACAAACAATTAGCAGAACGTATGGGTATGGCATCTCGTCAGTATTTGCAGTCGCATTTTACTCCCGAAATTATCGCTAAACAATATTTAAGAGTTCTTAGACAAGCTGTTTCTTAAAAAATTTGGGTATTATTACGTATCATAATTCCCAAAAACGTATTAAATTACTTTCATCTTCGGCTTGACAATCGTAATTTGCGGCTATATAAACAAAGTGCATCTATCAATTAGAAACGCTGACTCTTAAAGTTATGTTTTGCAAATTGGCAAATGCAGACTTCCTTAAGTAGGATTACGGAAACCTGCTATTAAAGAAGAGATAGTGAAGCATTTTCCTTAGAACTTGCACTAGTTCACAAGTTTTTCTTCTGAAAATTCAATAACTCAATGTTGATAAAGAAGTGGGCTTTGATGGTCTTTATGATCTCAGTCCCTTCAACGCAACCTTCTTGTGGATTTGTTTGATGTCTACTGATATGGAGGGCCGAAGTGCAGAAAAGGTGTGATCGAAATCGAAAACGTTCTAAACGACGAGCGATATATTGTCCAGAACATGGGTGCTATTTAAATAGCATGAGTCAAAAGTACGGATTGTTTGCAGAACGAGCTGGACAGCTACAAGAACGAGGGATGAAGCGGTTAGATGCCTTAATGTTAGTTGCAGCCAAAACAGCAATTCCTATAGATGGTGAGTGGTTGGAAGCTTTTTGGTGTGATGGGTGCCAACAAACTAAGTGGTACCACGTTTGTAAGCGCGATTCCACTTATGAATTATCAGTAGCACCGCCAGAACTTTGGCAACAAGCAACAGGGGTAATTAATCCACATAGAAATCCTTCAGTGGGAGAGTTTACTAGTAGAAATGCTCAAATGCTTCGCTATAGAAGGATTGAAGAGTGTAGATTTGTATACTAATGCAATGTTTAAGTTTAGGAGAATGGAAGAGCGATCGCATTATCTTCCATCCGAGTTAGCTAGATAATTTGTCGTTTTGAGCGAAGCAAAAGCTAAAATACATTCGTTTCGCGCAAAATGACACCTTTGAATGCAACTTTCTATCAAGCAATCATCCATTGATAGTAAGCAAATCAGACAAATATTATCGGTATACAAGAATTCGTGTGCTTTTTTGTATAAAGCCGGACATAGTGATCAATATTGCTCGGTTGATACCATTTTCAGAAATAAATACCCAAGTACCTGTAAGCGCACAGCATTGCTGTGACCTTTTGATGAGGTAAGACAAATTAATGAAGAAAGCTCTTATTTGTGGAATATCTGGTCAGGATGGAGCCTACTTAGCGCAGTTACTTCTCAAACATGGCTATGAAGTTTGCGGTACTTCGCGAGATGCTCAGATTTCCTCATTCCAAAATTTGATGCACTTAGGTATCCGAGAGCAAGTCAAGCTAGAGTCAATGGCTTTAACTGACTTTCGCAGCGTGTTACAGGTGCTCACAAAAATCCAACCAGATGAAATCTACAACTTAGCTGGGCAAAGTTCAGTTGGTCTATCTTTTGGACAACCAGTAGAAACCTTAGAAAGTATTGCTACAGGAACGCTCAACTTATTAGAAGCAATTCGCTTTTTAGGTAAGCCGATCAAGCTCTACAATGCTGGTTCCAGTGAGTGTTTTGGTGATACTAGCGAAATAGCAGCTGATGAAAATACTCCCTTTCGTCCCAGAAGTCCTTATGCTGTGGCAAAAGCCACTGCATTTTGGGAAGTTGCTAACTACCGAGAAGCTTATGGTTTATTTGCTTGTTCAGGGATTTTGTTTAATCATGAATCTCCACTACGACCAGAACGATTTGTGACTCAAAAAATTGTGGCAGCGGCCTGTCGCATAGCTCAAGGTAGTGCAGAGCAACTTTATTTGGGAAATATGCAGATTCAACGTGACTGGGGTTGGGCACCAGAATATATAGAAGCAATGTATTTAATGTTGCAACAACAACAGCCTGATGATTATGTAATTGCTACCGGAGAAAGTACTTCACTAGAGGATTTTGTCGCCGCTGCATTTGCATCAGTCAAATTAGATTGGCAAGAACATACTGTTATAGATAATAGTCTCCTGCGACCTACAGATTTAGCAGTAGGTAGAGGTAATCCAGGCAAGGCTGCAAATAAGTTGGGATGGCAGGCGAAATACAAGATGAAAAATGTAGTGCAGATGATGGTGGAAGCAAGGTTAGCTAAGTCAATATGATGAAAGACTCTATTTCTCAGGCAGATTTAGTAATTGAAGCAGGACGTACAGAACGGCAGTATTGGCAAGACCTGTGGCGTTATAGAGAGCTATTTTACTTCCTAGCATGGCGAGACATTTTAGTTAGATACAAACAAACGGCGATTGGGATTGCTTGGGCACTTATTCGTCCGTTTCTAACAATGGTGGTATTTACAGTTGTGTTTGGACAATTAGCTAAATTACCTTCTCAGGGTGCGCCTTACCCAATTCTAGTTTTTTCGGCGATGTTGCCTTGGCAGTTCTTCTCAAATGCTCTTTCAGAATGTAGTAATAGTTTGATTAGTAATGCCAACTTGATTTCTAAAGTTTACTTTCCTCGCTTAGTAGTGCCTACAAGCGCAGTAGTAGTGAGTTTTGTAGACTTTTTGATTTCAGGGATGATTTTATTGGGATTAATGACTTGGTATAACTTTGTCCCTAGTTGGCGAATTTTAACACTCCCTTTGTTTATTGGTATTGCCTTTGCTGCTTCAATGGGAGCTGGCTTATGGTTAGCTTCGTTGAATGTAAAGTATCGAGACTTCCGTTATATTGTGCCGTTTATTGTGCAGTTTGGTCTTTATATTTCACCTGTAGGATTTAGCAGCAGTATTGTGCCTGAACAGTGGCGCTTACTCTACTCATTGAACCCAATAGTAGGAGTAATTGATGGTTTTCGTTGGGCAATTTTAGGGGGTGAGTCGAAATTATATTTACCAGGCTTTGCATTATCTTTAGGTTTAGTTCTATTGCTATTGATTACTGGTGTTTGGTACTTCCGTAAAATGGAACGAACATTTGCAGATGTAATTTAAATTAGAGAATACGTTATAAAGAATTAAGAAATTTGTTGCTTTTTATAAGAATATTGGCAACGAATAGATAATCGGTAATCAAATAAAGCTTGCATCTCTACACAATCAATAATTGTGTCAATCTTGCCAAATCAATAACTAATATCTGGCGCTGTTCTTCAAGTTAAAAACTTAAGCAAAAAATATTTCAACATCAATTTAATCTGCGTCAGGATTTAACTAAATTTAAACTACTCCTATGAAAAAATTACTTGTAACTGGTTCTTCCGGCTTGATTGGTTCTGAAGTTTGTATTTATTTTGCTAATCAAGGCTGGCTAATTCATGGGGTTGATAACAATCAAAGAGCAGTTTTCTTTGGACATCAAGGGGATACTCGCTGGAATCAACAGCGATTGCAATCTTTGATTAAAGGCTTTGTCCATCACGAACTGGATATTCGCGATCGCCAATCTGTATTAGATTTAATTGAGAGTCTTCAACCAGATGCGATCGTTCATACAGCAGCCCAACCAAGTCATGATCGTGCTGCTGCTATTCCTTTTGATGATTTTGATACTAATGCAGTCGGTACACTGAATCTACTGGAAGCAGGGCGACAATTTTGTCCAGAATCGCCATTTGTGCATATGTCTACAAATAAAGTATATGGCGATCGCCCGAATACAATTAAGCTAAAAGAACTGGAAACTCGTTGGGACTATGATGACCCGGCTTACGAGAATGGGATTCCAGAAACCTTTAGTATTGATCAATCCAAGCATTCGCTGTTTGGTGCTTCAAAAGTAGCGGCGGATGTGATGGTACAAGAGTATGGGCGCTATTTTAATATGCCGACTTGCTGTTTGCGCGGAGGCTGTTTAACCGGACCAAATCATTCAGGTGTTGAATTACATGGTTTCTTAAGCTATTTAGTCAAATGTAATTTAGAAGGTCGAGAATATAAAATCTTTGGTTATAAAGGCAAGCAGGTTAGAGATAATATTCATTCGTTGGATGTAGCGAGATTCATTGAAGCATTTATTGAGACTCCTCGAATAGCTGAAGTTTATAACTTGGGAGGTGGTAAACGTAATAGTTGCTCAATTTTAGAAGCATTTAATTTGACTGCAAAGTATAGCAGTAAAGACATGCGTTATACCTATATGCAAGACAATCGTATTGGCGATCACATTTGCTATTACTCAGACCTAAACAAGATGCATAAACACTATCCTAAATGGAATATTACAGTTTCTCTAGAAGAGACAATTGCACAGATTGTTGAGTCTTGGCAACAGCGCTTACATGCGAATATTTATGCAGTTAGCACTTGAGTTAGGTAATAGAATAACCAATTAACCAAAGATGTAGAAATGAAGCGGCTTCCCGAAATAGGGTACACATTTACCTGTGTAACTAAGCAGACTAGGGAATCTATTACTAGCTGCTTGATAGATTTTACTAGTTCCTTTTTGCATAGAGTTGATAGTTAATGTCTGATACAGTTATTCGCGTTGAAAACCTGGGTAAAAAATATATTATTGGACATCAGCAGCAGGAACGCTATACTGCACTGCGAGATGTGATAACTAATAAAGTTAAGTCTCTTGGTAATGTAATTAATCCAAAATTTAAAAACCAAAATTTACAGGAAGAGTTTTGGGCCTTAAAAGATGTTTCTTTTGAAATTAAGCAGGGTGACAGAGTTGGAATTATTGGGCGCAATGGTGCAGGCAAATCAACGCTATTAAAGATTTTAAGCCGAATTACTGAACCAACGCAAGGAAGCATCAAAATTAAGGGCAGGGTTGCGAGTTTGTTGGAGGTGGGTACAGGCTTTCATCCAGAGCTTACTGGTAGAGAAAATATCTTCCTCAATGGCGCAATCTTAGGCATGAGTAAGCTGGAGATTCAACGTAAATTTGATGACATTGTGGAGTTTGCAGAGGTTGAGAAGTTTTTAGATACGCCAGTAAAACGTTATTCTTCTGGAATGTACGTACGGTTAGCATTTGCAGTAGCAGCGCACTTAGAACCAGAAATTTTGATTGTAGATGAAGTATTGGCAGTTGGAGATGCCGAGTTTCAGAAGAAGTGTTTAGGAAAAATGGATGATGTTAGTAAAGAAGGACGGACAGTATTATTTGTCAGTCACAATATGACGGCTTTACAAAGCCTATGCAATCGCTCCATCTGGATGAATAGCGGCAAAGTTTTAGAAGATGGCTTATCTAGTGTTGTAGTATCTAATTATCTAGCTAAATCTACTTTAGCTATGACAGAACAAGTATGGGGTAACTTTAAGGAAGCGCCAGGTAACAATAATATCCGCTTAAGCCGTGTATGTGTGTGCCCAGATGTAGAAAATCCATCTGATGAAATCAATGTTTCTACTCCTATTAGACTAGAGTTTGAATACTGGAATTTCATGCCAGACACACATTTAAATTTCAGTGTAGTTATTTATGATATTCAAGATATTTGTATTCTGAATACAATTTCGGAGTCAAAAAAATCTCCATTAGGATTAATAAAAGGGATCTGCTATATTCCTGGAAATTTTCTCAATGATGGGAGCTATCGAGTTAGGATTTTAATTGTTAAAGATACATCTATCGTTATTTTTGATCACGATAATATATTAGTGTTTGAAATCGCTGATATTCAAAGACCAGGTAGCTGGTATGGGAAATGGATTGGCGCAGTTCGACCTAATTTTCGATGGGAACTAGATTTTACCAGTAAAACAGTCAGTCTTACATAAGAATTTCATCAGGTCAATGAAAGTACTTCAAAAAGCTTATCAATCAATGAAATTATTATCAGCAAAAAATCAAATTTATCTAGCTAGAAAGAAAGCTTATAATGCTATCCAAAAATTTCAGTCTCCATATCAGCTAAATGTAGGTTGTGGAAATATTAAATTTCAAGGATGGGTAAATATAGATCTTGAATTTGTTCCTAATGTCACTGATATCATGTGGGACGCATCTCAAAAGTTTTCATTCTTAGAAAATGAATCTTGTTCCTTAATTTACAATGAACACTTTTTAGAACATTTAGATTCTCAACAAGGCTTAAATTTTTTATCTGAATGTTATCGATTACTTGAGTTAGGCGGTGTGTTACGTGTGGCAATGCCATCCCTTGAATATTTAGTAAAAAAATATACTTGTGAAAACTGGCGCAATCAAGACTGGCTAAAAGAATATGAGTTTATTCAAACACGTGCTGAGATGCTTAATATATCTTTTCGCTGGTGGGGTCATCGATGGTTGTACGATCAGGAAGAGTTAGTGCGTAGATTACATGAAGTAGGCTTTCAAAAATTAATAAATTGTGAGTGGGGTGTTAGTGAAATACCACAATTGAATAACAGAGAAACTCGCCAGGATTCAATATTAATTTATGAAGCTATAAAATAATTTTCTTGCTATGTAATTATGTATTTATTAATAAAATATCCTGATATAGGATATCTAACTTAACTTTGTTCGCAAATTATATGCTTCCAAAATTATTAATCTGGGGAGCTTCAGGTCACGCATCAGTAGTGGCAGATATCGTTAGGCTACAAGGAAAATATGAAATTTTTGGATTTATTGATGATATAAATCCGCAATTCTGCAGCAAACAATTTTGCGGTTATCCAATTTTTGGTGGACAAGAATATTTAGATGTTTGCAAAGCTCAGGGAGTTCAATACATTATTTTCGGCTTTGGAAATTGTCAGATGCGATTAAAACTTTCTCAACTAGCCAGCGAGCAAGGGTTTTCTTTGGCAACTGCTATTCATCCATCATCAATAATTGCATCTGATGTAAGTGTTGCTGCGGGAACAGTCATTGCAGCAGGGGCAGTTGTTAACTCAGGTGCAAAAATTGGACAAAATGTGATTTTAAACACTAGTTCAAGTGTAGATCACGACTGTCTGATCGAAGATGGATCTCACATTTGTCCTGGGGTTCACCTTGCTGGCAAAGTTGTAGTTGAACGCGCGGCTTGGGTCGGTATTGGGGCAACTGTTGTGGAAAAAGTCAGGATAGGAGCATCTAGTGTAATTGGTGCTGGTGCAGTTGTCATTGGAGATATCCCCAGTGGGGTAGTAGCATACGGGGTTCCAGCTAAAGTAATAAGGAAAATTACAGTAAATGATTAGTCATAGTCAAGTAGATAATTTAGGAATATTTAGTGGAGTTCCTGCCTTTGATGAGAAACTCCACGTTGGATGTCCTAATATTGGCGATCGCACACGTCTGCTCGAACGCATTAACAATATGCTTGACAAACGTTGGTTTTCCAATAACGGTCCTTTTGTACAAGAGTTAGAACAACGTATTGCTGATTTACTTGGGGTAAAGCATTGCATTGCTATGTGCAATGGAACTATAGCTCTCGAAATTGCGATTAGAGCAGCTGAACTCAAAGGAGAGGTTATTGTTCCCTCTTTTACTTTTGTTGCCACAGCTCATGCATTGCAATGGCAAGAAATCACACCTGTCTTTTGTGATATCGATCCTCAAACACACACAATTCATCCTTGGCGAGTGGAAGCTATGATTACACCTCGAACCACAGGCATTATTGGGGTGCATCTGTGGGGACAACCGTGTAATGTAGAAGCTCTAACAGAAATTGCACAGAAACATAATCTCAAATTAATGTTTGATGCATCCCATGCCTTTAGCTGCTCTTATAAGGGAAACATAATAGGCAATTTTGGAGATGCAGAAGTTTTTAGTTTTCATGCAACTAAGTTTTTTAATACCTTTGAAGGTGGTGCAGTAGTTACTAATAATGATGAGTTAGCAAATAAAATTCGTTTAATGAAAAACTTTGGTTTTGCTGGATATGACAATGTTACTTATATTGGCATTAACGGCAAAATGAATGAAGTCTCGGCAGCAATGGGGTTAACTTCTCTGGAAAGTATTGAAGAATTTACCGCAATTAACTATTGTAATTACAAGCATTATCAAGCAGAACTATCCAATATTCCTGGAATTACATTATTCCCCTTCAATGAATCGGAACGTTGCAACTACCAATACATTGTTCTAGAAATTAATGAGGAACAAACGAGAATTAGCCGTAATCATCTGCTCAAAATTCTTCATGCAGAAAATGTGATTGCCCGTCGCTACTTCTATCCAGGTTGCCATCGCATGGAACCTTATCGCTCTTACTTCCCACACGCTGGATTGCTTTTACCTGAAACCGAAAAGTTGGCAGAGCGTGTTATCGTTCTACCTACTGGAACTGCAATTCAAGAAACAGACATTATTAAAATATGCGAGATATTAAAACTTGCAGTTTATCACAGTGAACAGATCCTAAATCAACTTTCTCCAACCATGTTAAAACCAGTGTTAATGAATTCATAATATATTGTTATCGCAATTATTTTTTTGAAAATATTAAGCTTTATGAAACTAAGCGTATTGATGATTACTTATAATCACGAAGCTTTTATTGCTCAAGCAATAGAAAGTATTCTATTGCAAGAAGTAAATTTTGATTATGAAATTGTTATTGGAGAAGATTGCTCCACAGATAATACTCGCAAAATACTGCTGAATTACCAAGAAAAATATCCTGACAAAATCAGATTAATTCTACCAGAAAATAATCTTGGTATGCAGAAAAATTTTAGTGAAACATTTAAATCTTGCCAAGGTAAATATATAGCACTACTGGAAGGAGATGACTATTGGATATCTTCAAATAAACTACAAAAACAAGTAGATTTTTTAGAAAAAAATTCTGAATATATAATTTGCTTTCATAATGCTTGGGTTAAACATACTGAAAGCAAAAATGATTACTTTATGAATTCAAATATAAATAAAGATGTTTTTGATATTACAGATATTATTAAATTAGACTGGTTTATTGCAACTGCGAGTATGGTATTCAGAAACAACATTATTGAATTACCAGATTGGTTAGATAATTTAATGGTTGCAGATATGCCTCTGCAATTACTTTTATCTGAGCATGGAAAATTTAAATATTTAGATGAGGTTATGAGCGTTTATAGAAGACATGAAAATGGTATAAATGTTTGGTTTTCTCAACATTATTATACTAAGGTAATTCCTAACAAAATATTAATGTATAGTTATTTTCATGAGCATACTCAAGGCATTTATAAAAGAGATATATTGTATCAAATAAAACGACATCTATCATATTTATGTACTACCCAAGCAAGTTTTGAATGTTACTCTAGTCTTGATGATAATTCAAGTCAATTTATTAAGCATTTAAACAATCATTTTATAAAAATATCTTTGCCTACTTCAGATGATATCAAAGAATTTATTGTCTCTCCTGATTGCGTAACAAAGTTGACTGTGCAAGGACTTTTAACGCATGGTAATTTTTACTATATTAATAGTCAATACAGCAAAGCTTTTGATTTTTACTATAAAGTATTACAACTCGATACTCTAAATTTGAGAGCTATTGCTTACTGTTTTCTACTCTTATTTGGATCTCTAGGCCGTAGCTGTAGAGCCTTTGTATCACGCTTTAGATTTTTAAAAAAGTTGGCTTTACCGATAGCCTGATGCTAATTTTAACCGCATTGATTTAAAGATTTTTTGATAAGTATTTAGCAAGAACTATATTATTTTAATTTAAGTCTTTGCAAAGTGAATTTTTCAATTATTTTATTTTTTCAAAAAAAATATAAATAAGTTAAAAAATCTACTATTATTCATAACAGACATTCAACTTTTACAAAAGTGGTAGTTAAATATACATGAATGCAATAATAAATTTAAAACGCCAAATATCTTTAGTAATGCGAGAATATGTTCTGCGCCATTATTTAGTTCCATATAGCCGACATGGAGTTCCATCAGCTATATTACAACACATAACTGCTAAACAGCCACTCTCTGTAATTGATGTTGGTGCTTCTAGGGGAGAATTTTCTGAATCTTTGCAGCAAGTCTACGGTTTGAATAAAGCTCTTTTAATAGAACCTCAACCTAGTCTATGTACTAAACTTAAAAATAGGTTTAAAAACTCAAAAATTATTGTCTATGAGTGTGCTGTTGCTGAAAGTGAAAGAATTCAAGAAATGGAAGTGCTTAACTGGGACTATAGCTCTTCACTTCTAGAAGTTCGGCGAGATATAGACAATGTGAATACCCTGTTGGATCTTGAAGTAAATAAGAAGATCGAGTGTCAAGTGAAAACACTTGATAAAATTCTGCAAGAAATAGAATGGTATGAGCCTATTGATTTATTAAAACTTGATGTTCAAGGAGCAGAATTAATGGCACTAAAAGGAGCAGAGAAAACCCTTCGCCAGACAAAAATGATATTTACAGAAGTCTCTTTCTCCCAACTTTATGAAGGCGCTCCTGTTTTTCAAGAGATTTATGATTATTTACACGGTAAAGGATTTAAACTTTTAACTATATCAGACGGTTTTAGGGGAGCAGATGGAGACTTATTACAAGGCGATGCCTTATTTTGTCGTGATATTGAATTGATGTAAGATGACAAGCAGTTTTTTGTCTGAAATGAGTGCAGAGCCAATTCATGGTGGGGGAATAACACTGCACCGAATTCTAGGACATGAATTAGATAGATTAGAATGGTTTATCAAAGTTGTTCAGTATAGAAATGAACCTGATATTTTGTGGGATAGCTTAGATCGTTGTGTGTTATTTCCATTTGGAGAGCAAGCGAAGTGGCTCAATAAAATTATTGGATGTACTTTAACATATAATTTCTTCAGTAACAATTGGGTGCGTAAAATACATACTGAGCACCTTGCTAAACAGTTAGTTGACAACGGTATCATTTCTAATGATTCTAGGTTACTAGTCTGCCCTCAAGGCGAATTTACACTTTATACAATAAAAAGATTGCGTCGTCTAACTAATGTGCCTTATATAACATGGTTTATGGACGATCATTTAGTGCGATGGAGTAACACGGGATGGTCTTATAGACACGATCATGAAGCTCTGATGAGAGAGCATTTGCAGCAGGCCGAGCAAGTCTTTGTCATTAGTCAAGAATTAAAAAATTTTTATCAGCAACGATTCGATGTTGATAGTAAAGTTCTGTTTGCGCCGTGTGAGAATTTGGCTGAACCTATCTATCAAGTTGTAGGAGAAGGTGAAAAATTTCGGCTCGCTTATTTTGGAAGTGTTGGACCCTGGCAAAAAGATGCTCTAGAAGCACTGCTACCGTTAGTCACAAACAACATTATTAATCTTGATATTTTTACCAATAATCAATCTTCTGTACCCGCACTATTTCAATCTTCTGGGGTTGTGCTAAGGGAACCAGTTTTGCCCAATCAAGTTACTCAAGCAATGCGAAACTACGATGCTATAGTACTCCCCATCAGTTTTCGTGACGATTTGCGCCATATGTCATGTTTTAATATTGCCACTAAGATGGCAGAGTGTCTGGGTAGCGGTATCCCAACTCTGGTTATCGGCCCTGCGGATTCGGCGATGGTGAAGTTTCTGCTTCCTTATGATGCAGCAGTGTTAGTTACTGAACCGCAGGAGAAAAATATCAAAGATGCCGTTATGCGATTAAAAATACTAACGGAAAGACTTAGAATTCTCACTAATGCACAACGTCTTGTACAAGAGAATTTAAGTGCGACAGCTATGCAAATAAAGTGGGAAAATGCAAGCCGATGGCTTAATTTAAATCACTATTAACTATAATGATTGTGATTAACACTATAGAAACAGATTGATTGGGTGGAAGAGCAATAATTAATAATTTACCACTAAAAATGACTACTCTTCAACAACTTACTTCTTCCATTAGTCAGCCGGAAATTATTGTGATTTCCTCTGTTGCTCCTCAACCTACTAGTGCTGGACAAGTACTGCTATATCGTCATTTAAGCCAAGTAGATGAGTGGACTGTTTCAGTCGTACCGAATCCAAAAGATAATAAAGCACCTAGCTGGCGCACTAAATTGATGAGAAGGCTAGAACATAGTCGATTTAATTATTGGAGTAATGATTTAGATGTCATAGACCGCGCTAGTAACTGGGATAATCTATTATTAAATTCCCACCAAAAACGATTTTACGCTCAAACAGCAGGTAAAACCTTAATTCTCACTGTTGCTCATGGAGATGGCTGCTGGGCTGCACAACGATTTGCTCAACGGAACCAATTACCCTTAGTAACGATTTTTCATGATTGGTGGCCGGATATTCCTAATGTTCATCAACCCTTCCGTCAGCTACTAGAACAGCGTTTTGTGCAACTTTACCAGAAATCTAACCTAGCTCTCTGCGTCTCAGACGGAATGAAAAATGCTTTGGTTTCGCACCCCAATAGTACTGTTCTCTATCCTATCCCGGCAATTTTGCAGTCTAACTCAGTCTCTAATATTCCAACAGAATCAGACAGATCGCCATCTATTCGAGTCTTGTATTTTGGTGGTTTGTATGACTATGCCCCTATGCTCGCCGAGTTACTTCAGGTAACAAAGGAAAATCCCAAAGTTCAGGTACAAGTTCGGGGATCTAACCCAGATTGGCCAGCAGATTTTCGTTCAGAAATGCGCGATCGCGGTTTATGGTTAGACTTTGCTCCCAGAGAGGAGTTAAATCAGTGGCTGACTTCGGCAGATGCATTTCTTGTAACGATGAGTTTTGATCCTGCTTTGCGGCGACGCATGGAAACCAGTTTTCCTTCCAAATTACCTGAATATGCCCAGTTTGGTAAGCCCTTAGTGATTTGGGGGCCGCAATACTGTTCTGCTGTGAAGTGGGGACAAAAAGGCGATCGCGCTCTTTGTGTAACTGAAAAACACCCAACCGCCTTAGTTGCTGCATTAGAAAGGCTCAAAAGTTCACCAGAACAACAAAAATACTATGCCAGACAAGCTCTTGCTGCTGCTGAAACAGAGTTCAATCCTCATATATTACAAAATCATTTCTTAACAGCTATTAAAAGTCTGATTCAGTAAACCACATTAATTAATTATATCTTGATAAAGCAAACTTCTATTGATGCATTTTATATTCATAAATCATTTTTAGATGATTATACAAAGAATATGCTTTTCTTTTGGAAAAAGATGGCTGTATCTACTTAGTTATCCGTATTTGAAGTCAATGATTTATATGGGTAGAGATACAGCCATTTTCCCTACAGTTATTTGTACCTTGGTAAATTACAATCTGCTGTACATAAACATTTCAGTTTAAGGTAAAATGATGATTCTAGTTTTGATTTAATAAATGATACTTTTTCATTTTAATACTTCTACTGAAGGAGGAGCAGCAATTTTAATGCTACGACTTCATCAAGCTTTACTCAATGCAGAAGTGGAAAGCCATATTTTTTATCGCAAAGGTCATTTAAATACAAAAAATAGTCATCAACTTGAATTTATTCAAGCACCAATATCAAAGTTTCAAGAACGGATTGAGCTTAAATTAGAAAATACACTCCTTCGCAATAAAGAAAACCTTTTTTCTTTGTTGCGATCGCCAGTACAAACAGCACTACCCTTATCCCACGGCATTGCAGATATCTACCATCTACATTGGATTTCTCATTGGATTGACTTACCCAGCTTTATCGCATCACTGCCAGCTAAAGCACCTATCGTTATAACTCTCCATGACTTTGGCAACTTCACTGGTGGTTGCCACCTCTACTCTGGTTGCCATCGCTTTGAAACAGACTGCCTTCCCTGCCCTTTACTAAAATCTCCCTTTGATCGCTTCTTAGCTTACCAAGAATTAAATAGCAAACGAACTCAGTTTAGCTCACGATCAGTATATGTAGTCGGCAATAGTGCTTGGACAACCCGGATGGCAAATTCTTCTGCTGCCTTTGGTAATGCCGTTGGCTTCCGTACAATTCATCCGGCTATTGAGCCGAAAGACTTTATCCGCTACGAAAAAGCAGAAGCGAAAAAGATTTTAGGCATATCGCCTGAAAAAATGGTTTTGGGTTTCGGCTGTGCTGAACTCACAGATAGCAACAAAAACTTTGGGCTGTTTCTGGAATTGTTGCAACATCTTAAAAATCATGTCGATTTAGAAGCTATTGTTTTTGGCAATGGACTACGCCTAACATCAGAACCACCCGTTCCTATTCACAACCTTGGTAAGCTCGCATCGAACAGATTACTATCCCTAGCTTATTCTGCTATGGATATTTTTACCATCACTTCACGTATTGAAACCTTCAGCCAAGTTGCACTAGAAGCTCAAGCCTGTGGTACTCCCGTTTGTGCTTTTGCTGTTGGCGGATTGACTGATGCTATAGATGATGGAGTTACTGGATTTCTTAGTCCATTTGGCGACTTACAGTTTATGATGACCCAGTCCTTAATGCTTCTAAAAGACTCAGAAAAAGCTAAAGCTTTTAGCCTAGCTGGGTATGAGCGAGTCCGAAGCAATTTCACAATGCAATCAGTTGTGGCATCTTATCAGGATCTCTATCAAGAAGCACTGAAGAATTAATTAGCCATGAAAACCAAAACTCTTTTTTTCACTACTCAGTTAAGCGATATGCTGCGCTCGTTTAAATATCGCAAGCAACTGTGGCTCAAACTTTATCTATTAATCAATTTAAAAGATTTATTTATTTGTTACTTTCAATTTATATGGGAATTAAACCAACCCAAGCCTCAGCCTCAGTTCCCTGACAAAACCTGTGTGGTTGTCCTCTTAAGTCATAACCGTCCCCATAATATGAATATCTTGGTAAGAGGGGCACTCCATCAAAACTTTGTCAGTAAAGTAATTGTTTCCAATAGTAATCCTGCCGTTAAAATTGCCGATTGGGTACAGGTTAAAGATTCTCGCCTTGTGTTAATTGATGAAACAGTTCCTACTCAACCCGGCCATAGATTTGTGATCGCTGATAGAGAAGACAGCAATTATTTTCTCTCTATTGATGACGATATTTTCTTAATGCCCCATCAGTGGGTTGCTTTCTTTGACAAACTCGTGGCTGATGATGAAGTTACTCATTGTTTAACTGGGAACGTCTATCGTCCTGGTACAGTCGCCTCTAATGGCAGTCCATTCCATCAGGTTACAGGTATTGAACAAGATGTGGATGTCTTAGTTGGTTCCTTTGCCTTTACTCGTCAGCATCTTGATCGGATGTTTTCTCTGGCGCATACTTTGGGAATTCACCAAATGACGAATGTCAGAAATGGAGAAGATATTTTATTATCGTTCGCCGGCATCAAATCACCCCGTGTTCATGATGTCGGTCATATTTGGTCTTGTGCATCAAGTTCCTTACCAGGAGTTGCACTATGGCAAACTCATCAAGATTTTTGGGAAGAACGGATCAGCATCTTTGAAAAAGCACAGAGTGCACGTAGATCCATGAGTGATTCATGGGTTAAGTCAAGTCTGCTAGAACAGTCTTTAACAGTTCGCTAGCGGATTATTAAAGACTGTTGAAGCCCGAAATTAGAGGTGACTTAGCCATGAATATATCTGTCATGATAACCACAAAAAATCGCGTTGAAGACTTACAACGTACCTGTGAAGTACTGCAACAATTAAATCCCTCTCCTTATGAGGTTTTAATCACAGCTGATGGTTGTAGCGATGACACTGTTAATATTGTTAAACATCATTATTCTCAATTTAAGTTGATCATTAATGAAACGGGACAAGGCTCAGTCGCCTCAAGAGCAAAAATGATGCAAATCGCTCAAGGTGATCTGGTGCTGGCGCTAGATGATGATAGCTATCCTGAACAGTTAGATTGTATTTCTCGCCTGATTCAATTTTTTGAAAGTAGACCCAATGTTGCTGTTGTTCATTTTCCTCAGCGAACAGATGAGTATCCAGAAACCTTAGGCCAAACTGAATTTGGCAAAGAATATTCTACACGTTCCTTTGCCAATTCTGGAGCTTGTTTGCGACGGGATATTTATTTGCAATTACCAGGTTTTGAGGGTGAGTTTTTTCATATGTATGAGGAACCTGATTATGCTCTGCAATGTGTAGGTGCAGGCTATGAAGTCCTATTAACACCCATCATTACTATCCGTCATCATTACAGTACTAAAAGTCGAGCTTCATTTCGGGGACATCATCAACATGCACGTAATGAATTTTGGAGTACAGTTATGCGATGCCCTATGCCACAAGCACTGTTGATAGTACTTTATCGTATCTTTTCCCAAGCTCGATTTATTACCCAGCGTCAAGGTCTGAATGGTTTGTTGCGAGAACCTGTGTGGTGGTGGCAGGCTATGCAAAAACTGCCATATTTTCTCAAAAAACGACAACCATTAAGTTGGGAGCGTTATTCTGCATGGCTAAGCCTACCATAACGTATTGTAATACCTAAAATTATGACCAAAATCAGCATTTGTATTCCCACGTACAACGCCGAGAAATTTATCAGAACAACGATCGCATCTTGTCTGCAACAAACTCAAGCTCCTTGGGAAATATTACTATCTGATGATGGTTCAGGCGATCGCACTCCTGCAATCCTCTCAGAATATGCCAGTTCCCCTAATGTAAAAATTATTTCCCCACCTCAACACTTAGGCATTGGTGAACATTACCGCTACCTCTCGATGTCTGCATCTGGGACTCACGCCGTTTTTCTTTCCTGTGATGATGCTCTACATCCAGACTTTGTGCAAGTCGCCACCCGTGAGTTGCACAAAACCCCTAACATAGCGATGTTAGCCTTTGGTGGCTATTCCTGTAATGCTAACCTCCAGCCCCTGAGTCGTTTTGGACTGAGTTACCCTACTCGTGTATTAGAACCACCCAACGGTTTTATTCACTTTATTCCAAGTTGTACTTATATCCTATCTACCTGTGTGTGGAATTGTGAGTTTCTTCAACAACTCGATCCTTTACCAACGAAAGCTGGGTTAGTAACCGACTGGTATTGGTCTTTGATGGCTGGTCTTCATTGTCCTATTCGGCTATCACGTCAGGCTCTGGGATATTATCGCTATCATGATACAAACTCTTCGCATTCCCATCCAGAACGTTGGAAAAATCATGGTATCGAGATGTTAAATTATTTGGCTATGAATCAGGAGTTAACTGAAGCCTTAAACAGCCAAATTTTTCAAACATTAGAATCTATTGCTACTAGCTCATCCCTGCCAATTAATATTATCTCATATTCTCATTTTACAATAAAAAGTATCAAAGAAACATTAAAACGTTGGCTGGTCTATAGGTTTAGAAATCATCCAGATTTTTTACGATAGTTTACTCTTTGTTCGGTAGTAAATGCTCTAATAAATTCTTACTTTAATTAAACAATTAATATTAATAGCTAACATGAAGCTCAATATTCAGATTAAATCTGATATAAACTCATCATTATATATTAACTGCCTAGCTTGCAATGCAGTGACGAATTTTCGGAATTTTACAGTTCGCGAGTTCATGCTAGGAATTAGAGATCAGCACGAATATGGAGAATGTTCTCAGTGTGGCAGTATCCAGATACTTAAACCTTTAGAAAACCTAGCTCACTTTTATCCTGCTAACTACTATTCATTACAAGGAAAACCAGAATCCTCTCTCAAACAGTGGCAAAGAGCCGAAAGAGCAAAGCAATCTCTGGGAAAGTTTAGTCCTCTTGGTTGGTTGATTAACCAGATATTGGGCAAACCCTATTTTGCCGATTGGCTACTCTATGCTGGTGTCTCTCAAAACTCAGCTATTCTTGATGTGGGTTGTGGTGATGGTAAACTGCTCAGACATTTACGGGATTGTGGTTTTCGGAACCTGACAGGAATTGATCCGTTTCTCAATGAATCCAAAACTGATGGAGAAATGCAACTCTTAAAACAGGGCTTGGCAGAAACAGTTGGTCAGTATGATCTCGTCATGGCTCATCATTCCTTAGAACATATGCCACAACCCTTGCCTGCTTTGCAACAGATGGCTAAATTATTAAAACCCCAAGGTTATTGCCTAGTGCGTACTCCAGTGGCCGGAACTTGGGCATTTCAAACCTATGGAGCAGATTGGGTACAATTGGATGCACCCCGCCATCTGTTCATCCCTTCCGTCAAGGGTATGCAAAAGTTAGCGCTTCAGTCAGGATTAGTGCTGCGAGAGATATTCTTTGATTCTAATCGATTTCAGATGGTCGGTAGTGAAAAATGTAAGCGTGAGCTTAGTTTTTATACTAATGAGCGTGAAATATTCTCCACCCATCAATTAAAGGTCTTTGATCAAACTTCAACAAAACTAAATCAATCACAGAATGGAGATCAAGCTTGTTTTTGGTTCCAAAAAAACCAATGAAAGAAATTTCCAATCAATGGATAGTAGCTCTACTCGGTGCTCGAATGCACTATGCCATTCCCCGCATTCTCCAGCAAGCCGGACTACTTGAGCATTTATATACCGATATTTGCGCTGTCAAAGGTTTACCAAAGCTCCTACAACTAGTTCCTCCATCTTTACAACCTACCCGCCTCAAACGTCTACTCGGAAGAGTTCCGCAAGGAATACCAATTGAAAGTATTACTGCTTTTAACCGTTTCGGCTTTGAATATGCCCACAAACTCCGTCAAGCCCGATCGCCTTCGGAAACCATAGATGCTTTTCTCTGGGCGGGGAAAACCTTCTGCCAACTGATCTTAGAGCAAGGATGGGGTAACGCATCCGGCATCTATACCTTCAATACTGCAGGTCTAGAATTACTACAAAATGCCCGGCAACAGGGACTAGTAACCATTATGGAACAAACCATTGCCCCTAAAGCGATGGAGTATAAACTGTTGCAAGAAGAATATCAAACTTTTCCAGATTGGGAACCGCCTTTAGAAGAAGACTCCAGTTTAATTGAATTATCAGCAAGAGAACAGGCAGAATGGTCAACAGCTGATGTTATCTTTTGTGGGTCGGAATTTGTTCGCCAGGGAGTTATTGCTTGTGGGGGTTCAGCAGAACGCTGTCAAGTTTTGCCCTATGGGGTAGATTTACGTTTCTCGCTTCCAGAACGCCTACCTCATGCTGGCTCTTTGCGAGTCTTAACTGTTGGAGGAGTTGGATTAAGAAAAGGATCGCCCCATATCTTAGCAGTAGCAAAACAATTACAAGGATTAGCTAGATTTCGTTTGGTAGGGCCATTAGGTATTCGGCCTGAAATTGAATCACTTCTAAGCGCTCATATCGAACTAGTAGGTGCTGTTCCACGCTCACAAATTCTTGATCATTATGCTTGGGCAGATGTCTTTTTGCTTCCTTCCATTTGTGAAGGCTCCGCAACAGTGATTTATGAGGCTCTAGCGGCTGGGCTACCCGTGATTTGTACTCCCAATGCCGGCAGTGTGGTTCGAAATGGTATCGACGGATTTATTGTCCCCATTCGCAATCCTGATGCGATCGCGCAAAAGTTAGAGTTATTAGCACTTCAACCTGAATTACGTCAGCAAATGTCTCAAAATGCTTTACAACGAGCAAGTCAGTATACCTTAGATAACTATGGGCAACGCCTGATCAAGATTTTAGGTGAAATGTAGTTTTATTAGTTTTATTAAGAAAAATACTAATGGTTGAAGTTTATCTCTACTTATTTATAGGAATTTGTATTGCCCTGATTGCTTGGGGGCTAATTCGCCTGGAAAGGGTTTACCAATATCCTTTCTTTATGGCAGCTATTTTTATCTCATTTATTTTACCTCAAGCGATCGCCCTAGTTAATGACTCTTTTAGCTCAGTAGTCAGCCAAGCAGCCCTAGAAAGAGTTTTATTATATTCATGTATGTGTGCTGCAATGTGCTGGCTGGGGTATCAATCTAAGCCCAATAGCAAATGGTTAGCCAAACTAGATATACCAATAGATGAGGGCAAGCTATTTAAAGCAGGGATTGTACTCCTAGCTGTAGGACATTTATGCTATTTTTTGCTATCTAAAATAGATATCCAAACAGGAGCTAATGGTAACTGGACAGGCCCAGCTACTATCTTGTCTTTCTTCGGCAGTGTAATCTACCTAGCTCTACCACTCTTCTTATTAAATGCTCTAAAGCGTCCCAATTTTATAAATATTACACTAGCAATAATAGCTGCTTATCCTATATTAGAAGCTATTATTTTAGCTGGTCGTCGGCAGCCTACTATGGCTTTTTTGATTACCATAGGTCTATCATTTTTCTTAGTAAAAAACTACATACCTCCTAGATGGTTGTTTATTGTAGGGATTCTTAGTGCGGCTTTTATTATCCCTGTATTAGGCCAAATAAGAGGGAATTTTTGGACTTTACTTTTTAGCGGAGACTGGCAGACTCTTATATCAATTTCTCAACAAAATTTAGAATCAGTTACACAAGGAAAGGTATTAGAATTACGCAATGCTGCTTTAATGATGGATGCTTCTGCAAGCTTCAATAAATATGGTTACGGTACTGGATTTTGGGATGGGATTATTTTTCAGTTTGTACCAGGACAAATTGTAGGATTTGATGTCAAAGAATCTCTGCAATTTAAACTGGGAACATTTGGAGATCTAAAAGATATATACAGTTACAATATTCATAATGGCACAACAACTACTGGCATAGGGGATTCTTTTGTTGAGTTTAGTTATTTCGGATGTTTAATTTTTGCTGGTATTGGATATTTATTTAAAACATTTTGGATATCAATAATATATCGAGGTAGTCTTATTAGTACTCTCTTATATATTGGATTAATTGATTCAGCCATGATTGGTATCACTCATGGCATAGCTAGATTTTTGCAAGAGTTCATTTTTAAGTCAAGCGTATTATTTTTTATGACCTATTTTTCTAGGCAAAAATTGGTTTTTAATTACCAACAGGTAAATTCACAAGTTAATTCATAATTAATATTTCTAGTGATGCTATTTAAATTAACTAAAATTTGTGCTAATTACGGGCCATATCATTTAGCAAGGCTCGAATATGCTTATAATAAATTCAAAGCTAAAGAATGGGAAGTTTTTGGACTTGAGTTAGCTCGATACGAAGAAGAATATCCGTGGCAAATACAAGTTACAAAATCTCAATGCAAAATTATTTCTGTCATTAATGACTGTACATTGGAAAAGGCAAAGTTCATTCGATTATTGTATAAATTAATCTCAGTTTTGAACCAAACCTCTCCTGATGCTGTAGCAATCTCTGGTTATGCTCGTCCCTCTATGCTATCTGCCTGGTTGTGGTGTCTCTGGTATCGTAAACCAGCTATTCTTTTGTCTGAAACAACAGAAGATGACGAGCCTCGTTCTTGGTGGAAAGAAAAAATCAAAAGCTGGCTAGTTAAGAGATACCAAGCTGCTTTAGTAGGTGGGCAACCTCACAAGCGTTACTTAATCAAGTTAGGAATGCCTGCTGATGCTATTTTTTTAGGTTATGACGTAGTTGGTAATCATGTCTTTCATCCTGAGCGCATCAAATCTTTACCATCTCCATTAAATAGGCCATTCTTCTTAGCAATTAATAGATTTATTACCAAAAAAAACTTACCATTTTTGCTTTCAGCTTATGCCGCTTATCGCCAAGTCTTAAGTGATAAAGCTTGGGATTTAGTTCTTTGTGGTGATGGTGAATTACGTTTGCAATTAGAAGCTAAAATTGTTGCTCATCAACTCGAAGATTACATTCACTTGCCTGGGTTTCTCCAACAGGACCAGCTTTTACCTTACTTTGGTCATGCAAATTGCTTTATTCACACTAGTATTCAAGAACAATGGGGACTAGTAGTTAATGAAGCAATGGCAGCAGGTTTACCTGTATTAGTTTCTAACCGATGTGGCTGTTTTGAAGATTTAGTACTTGAAGGAGTCAATGGCTTTGGGTTTGATCCAACAAATATAGAACAATTAACAGAATTAATGTTGAAAATGAGTTCTGAAAAAGTTAATTTACAGGCAATGGGTCAATCATCTCTAGAACATATCCAAAACTTCTCACCCGCATATTTCTCTGAGGGTTTAATGCAAGCAATTGATTATGCTTTAAAGCACTAAATCATAAATATATCCTAATAGAAATAAAAATTCTATCTCTAAAATTTTAACTTATAAACTTTTTATTTAAGCTAGCCAATCAAGTAATTGGTGGCAATTTTACTATCAAGAAATAGGTCAAGTCTAGAGAAATTTAAAATAGGCTTTTTGTAATTAATAGGAATTAAGCAACGCCGATAATGTTATTGCGATCGCAACGAAGTGTAGCGAAGAAATCCCAGCTTTAGGGGAGATTACCTTGCTACCGCTCGTAATGGCAGAATTACGTTATTTTCGCGTAAGTCATGATTAATTTGCTTCACTGCATTCAATTTGTAATGGCATTTCACGTTAATTATATACAGCTAATTACCTGTGTTTAATTGATCGAACATTTATATCAAATTTTTATATATGAAAATCCTACATGTTGTTCCAGGTCTTGGATCAGTCTATGGTGGTCCTTCTACATCTATTACTAACTTAACTAAGTCTTTGGCCCGTCTTGACATTGAAGTTGATATTGTGACGACTAATGCCAACGGTTGCTATCAGTTAAATGTACCATTACAAACCTGGATACAACAGGATGGATATCGTATCCAGTACTTTCCTTGTTTGTATATGAACGATTATAAAATTAGTATGTCAATGACAAATTGGTTATTATGGCATATTCGTGACTACGATGTAGTCAATACTCACGCTATTTTTTCTTATTCTAATTTACCAGCTTATTGGATTACTAAATTTTTTCATATCCCTAATATCATTCATCCACATGGTATGTTGGATGCTTGGGCGCTAAATTACAAAAATTGGAAAAAAATACCCTACTATAACCTAATTGAAAAGCAGGCTCTTCAAGTTGCCAAGGCAATTAGAGTACTAGCATATTCGGAAGCTGAAAGCATTAAAGATCTGGGTTTAGCAACCCCTTTAGCTTTCATACCCAACGGGATTTGGCAAGAAGATTTTGCCAAACTACCTGATCCAGAATATTTCTATCAAAATTTTCCACAGACTAGGGATAAGAATTTAATTTTATTCCTGGGGCGTATTGATCCGAAAAAAGGATTAGATATGTTGGCAAATGCATTTAGTAAAATACATGATCATTTCCCTAAAACACATTTGGTTATAGCCGGACCTGACAATATTGGTTTTCTTCCAACAGTAAAAAAATATTTTGTAGAGGCAAAATGTTTAGATGCTGTTACTTTTACAGGAATGCTAACTGATTCCTTAAAAACTGCAGCACTAGCAGCAGCAGATATATATGTGGCACCTTCTTACTCTGAAGGATTTAGTATGTCTGTGTTAGAAGGAATGGCATCAGGATTACCTTGTGTCATTACTAAAGCTTGTAATTTTCCTGAAGCTGCAGATGCTGAAGCTGCTCATGTAGTTAATATTGACTCAGGTGCGATCGCAAATGCTTTAATTCATTGCCTAACTTATCCAGAGGAAGCAAAACTTATGGGTGATCGCGCTCGTCAATTAGTTTTTGAAAAGTACACATGGGAAAATATTGCTTTACAAATGAAACAAGTATATACAAATATTCTTGATAAGAATTCTATGTCTGCTGTTAGTGAAATTCATCCAGAATCGGAGATAATTAAAATATGATTTCTACTAGTATCAATCACGAATATTACTATGAAGATGAGCAATATTTACATCATCATGCTTATCTAATAAAACCACTAATGCAGATGATATCTGAAACTGCCTTATCAACAAACACAAATCTCCAAACGCCTCGGATTTTAGATATTGGCTGTGGTAACGGCAGTTTAAGTAACTTTATTGCACAGCATGGCTATGAAGTTCTTGGTATTGAGGAATCTGAATCAGGTCTTGAGTTTGCGAACCGTAGTTTTCCAAAATGTCAATTTATCAAAGGAAGTGTTTATAATCTGCCGTATACAGAACTAGGAGGTAAGTTCGATATTGTGATTGCAACTGAAGTTATTGAGCATTTATTTTCTCCCAAAGAATTGCTTAAAAACGCTAAAAAGTGCCTCAAGCCTAATGGCCGTTTAATTCTTACAACTCCTTATCATGGGTATGCCAAAAATCTTATGCTTTCTGTTTTTGGCAGAATGGATAAACACTTCACATCTTTATGGGATGGTGGCCATATAAAGTTTTTTTCTATGGTAACGATGGCGACTCTATTAGAATCAGAAAACTATACCGACATTAATTTTAAGTTTGCAGGTAGATTTCCCTATCTTTGGAAATCAATGTTATGTTCTAGCACGCCAATTTAGTTAAAACAATCAACCTTTGATCACTCCGCATGCTAGAAAAAATTACGCCTCTCATTCTTACATACAATGAAGCTGCAAATATTAATAACACTCTTCAGCATCTTACCTGGGCTAAGAAAATCATTGTTATTGACAGCTACAGCCTAGATGAGACTTTAGAGATTTTAGAATCTTATTCTCAAATCCAAGTTTATCAAAGAAAGTTCGATTCCTTTGCACTTCAGTGTAACTATGGTTTAGAAAAAGTCACATCTGAATGGGTACTATCTTTAGATGCTGATTATGTATTAACCGATGAGTTAATTAATGAAATTAAAGAACTACCAGCACAGACAGATGTAGACAGTTACAGCATCAAATTCAAATACTGCATTTTTGGCAAGCCACTACGTGGTACTCTACTTCCACCTCGAAAGGTGTTATACAAAAGAGAAAAAGCTATTTATATAGATGATGGTCATGCTCATCGTGTCAGTGTAGAGGGAAACTCTAGATTACTATCTGGTTACATTTATCACGATGATCGCAAACCTTTAAGCCGTTGGTTATGGGCACAGGATCGCTACATGGTAATAGAAGCAAAGAAGTTATTAGAGACACCAAGTAGTGAACTCTGTTTAAGCGATCGCATTCGCAAACAAAAAATCTTTGCACCCATAATTATCTTAGTATACTGCCTGATTATCAAAGGTGGTATTCTTGATGGCTGGCGAGGCTTTTATTATGCATTTCAACGAGTATTAGCTGAAATTTTGCTAGCTATTCATATCATTGAATCAGAAAAGTATAAAGCTTAATATTCTCTTAAAATCTCAACAAAGCTATATTTTTTTATTTATAATTATTTATTACATGAATAATAACTCAAGATTTATAGGTATAGACTTATTAAAAATAATTTCAGCTTATGCTGTTGTCTATATACATTCACAAGGTGGCAATTATGGAGACACAGGCTATTGGGCTGCAAAAATTGGAATTTTTTTTAATATATTTGCTGTGCCATTCTTTTTAGCAGTATCTTTTTATTTTTTATTAAAAAAGATTTATTCTGACAATAAAGGATATTCATTGACTGCAAGATTAAAATTTCTTGCTTTACCTTATGTGGTTTGGACTTTAATATATTTATTATTTAGACTTGTTAAATACTTAACCCACAATGAAATTTCTAAAATGCTTACTTTATTTGGCGATCCTATAGCCATTTTATTTTTAGGAGGAGCAGCAGTTCAATTATACTTTATCCCACTTTTGATATCCGGAATAATTTGTTTTAATATTGTTAATAGAATAATTAATAACAGCTTATTTTATGATTTAAAAATAATAGTTTTGTTGGCTAGTTTGAGTATTGGAATTTACGAATTAATTTTAGATACTGGTAATGCTTTTCATCTAGGCAAAAACTTAGCGTTTATTAACCTTATCAACTCTACTATTCCTGAATTAAATAGTAATCAAATAATTAGATTATTATTGGTAGAACTTTCCTGGTTTTTAAGGTGTCTCCCATATATTTTTATAGCTATGATTTTGAATCATCCAGTTTTGAATAGGATAATTTTAAAACTTAGTAATAAATATATAGCAATATTTTTCTTTTTAGCATTCTTTATCCATGTGTATTCAGTATTTTGTAATTTAATATTTCCACCTTTTATAAATGAAATAATAATCACCTATCTTTATGTGTTTTTTAGTATCTTATTGTCAAATAAAATGTCGGATAACTATTGGCTGAAAAATATGTCTGTATGTTCTTTTGGAATATATTTAATACATCATCTTCTAGTCGAATTTATCAGACCTGTTATATATAAATTTTATCCTGGCAGTATTACATTGATTACAGTATCAACCTGTGCTACGATTAGTTTTCTTTTAAGTTGGCTATTCGTGTTTTATTTAAGAAAATATACAAAAGCTCGAGTATTATTGTTTGGTAATTAAATAACTGAAGAAAGCTTAAACTAGATTGCTAGAATTTTATTTGTTAGTCTATGAATATTAATACTCAAGAGATATAAGCTTTTTTATCATGATGAAAAGGTTGCATCGGCAACTCAAAAAATATAGCCTATTGACTCTAGTAACTATTATGCTGGCGGTGTGGAGTGCCATTCCTATACAAATAGCGATCGCATTTTATCAAGCTCCCCAACCGCAAGCGATCCTAACCTTAGGTGGTGGCCCAGAGCGAGAAGAATTTACTGCCCAATTTGCCAGACAATATCCGACTTTAGATATCTGGGTTTCCAGTGGTGCATCTGCAGAACACGCCCGTACCATCTTCTACAACGCAGATATCCCATACAGCCGCCTTCATCTCGATTACCGTGCAGTTGACACAGTTACAAATTTTACTAGCCTAGTTTCTGACTTGAAACAAAGACATATTCAGCATATTTATCTAATTACCTCGGCTTTCCATATGCCCAGAGCAAAGACCATAGCAATTATAGTTCTGGGTAGCCAAGGCATTATCTTTACTGCTGTCTCCATCCCTTCCCAACAACCTAGAGAATCTATTACCCGTATTCTCCGAGACATTGGTCGTGCCCTCATTTGGGTGATCTCTGGGCGTACTGGAGCTAGCCTCAATCCTAATCTGTAATTAACTAAATTTATGATGCATTTAGATAACTATAGCTTGGGCAGTTACACCCCAGGCGCACCCTACTGGAAACAAATATTGTGGCACTTCCTCGGTTCGCCTATAGTTGAGAGTAATTGGTTGCCATTTTCAACTCTCAAGGTTTGGGTACTTCGTGGGTTTGGGGCTAGTATTGGTAAAAAAGTCCGTATTAAACCAGGAGTTCGGGTAAAGTTTCCTTGGCGTTTAACTGTTGGTGATTTTGTTTGGATTGGAGAAGATACTTGGATTGATAACCTTGCACCTGTAGTCATTGAAAATCATGTATGTTTATCGCAAGGTGTTTATCTCTGCACTGGTAATCATGATTGGTACCATCCAGATTTCAAATTAATTCCTGAACAAATCTATATTCAAGAGAGTAGTTGGATTGCAGCTAAGTCGGTAATAGGCCCGGGAGTGACAGTAGGAAAGGGCGCAGTCCTAGCATTAGGAGGAGTGACAGGACGCTCTTTAGAACCAATGACAATTTATGCAGGTAACCCAGCGCAACCTATTAAGAGCAGAGTTCAAGAAAAAGTAGAAGATGTACTTCAGATCTCCCCAGCAGATGAATTCATTCATACCCGTCACATTCTTGATGAGAATTTGGCTGGGGATTGGGGGTTGAAAACTGGGGAATAGGGATTGGGCAGCAGGATCATCATTTTAGGACGGGCACTGCCAAATATTGCTTAAATTGCCTAATTATGGCATTCAAGATGCCCGCCCCACAATATTTATCAATATTTTTAGATATGCAAATTAGATTGAGTTGAGCTTAGTAGCTATAGTCTACTCAATCGAACTAATCTGCTATTTTAAGCAACTTAAGTGAACTTATGCTGGTAACCCAGACCTTCATTTTTGCTCAGACTGATATGATAGTGCGATCGCTAAACAATACAATAAATTTTGCAATTTAACTATTCTTATATAAACTTAATTATTGCGTTAACAATTTAATTAACTAAACTCAACAACTGTTATCTTTTCTGTCACAAGTCGCTATTAGTTTGTAAAGGATAATTGATAACTGTTGTCAAAGTTATGCATAGAGAGAGAAACTAAGAATACAACACAGCAATTATTCTTATGCATACTCTTTCTAACTCCCACTTCAAGCAGTCGTTTTGGCGGCCTGCTGTCTTACTCACTCTAGGTTTTTGGCTAAGTGCTAGCCTCCTTTTAGATTGGGTAATTATGCCTAGCCTTTATATTTCTGGCATGATGACCCAAGCAAGTTTTTCTACAGTTGGCTATGCGATTTTTTGGAATTTTAATCGCGTAGAATTATTGTCGGCTGCTGTAGTATTAACTGGCGTACTCGCTTTGAGCAAAACCCAAGTTAACTGGCGGCGTAATGGTCTTGTTTTGTCTGTGATTTTGCTAGCGATCGCTTTGCTAGATACCTATTTTTTAACTCCACAGATGAGTGCGATCGCAATTCATCTCAATGCCTTTGATGCTGAAACTACTATTCCCACATCAATGAATTTGCTTCACGGCAGTTATTGGGTATTGGAATTAGTGAAGTTAATCGCAGGCGGTGCGCTATTAAACTGTTGCTGGAAACAAGAAGCTTAGAGAGGCCAGGGGGCAGGGGGCAGGGAGCAGGGGGAAAAATTTTAGAATTACTCTGTCTGCATTCATCCTCTTAATCGCCTACATTAATATTGATTTCCAGATGTCAAGCACGAGAATTAATGCGTACTTTCTTGGAAAAGTTCTGATGGCTGCGATCAGCAGCCATTTGTGTAGTTGCACTTTGATGGAAAATTACGCAAGGTGGTATTAGTTCTTAGCTATTTGTCATTACTATAAACAAAGGACAAATGACTAAGGACAAGTGACCAATAATGATCAAAATCCTTCATCTTTCCGATATCCACATGGGGAGTGGTTTCTCCCACGGACGCATTAATCCAGCGACAGGATTAAATACACGGCTGGAGGATTTTGTCAATACATTATCTATCTGTATTGACCGTGCATTAACAGATAATGTAGATTTAGTGATTTTTGGCGGTGATGCTTTTCCTGATGCTACGCCACCGCCTTATGTGCAAGAAGCTTTTGCTAGCCAATTCCGCCGTTTGGTGGATGGTAATATTCCGACAGTGCTGTTGGTGGGAAACCATGACCAACATTCCCAAGGGCTGGGCGGAGCGAGTTTGTGTATTTACCGCACCTTGGGAGTGCGTGGGTTTATGGTGGGAGATACAGTCACAACTCATCGCATCGAAACTCGCAGTGGTAAAGTTCAAGTTATTACTCTCCCTTGGCTGACGCGTTCGACGTTGATGACTCGCCAAGAGACAGAAAGTTTATCACTTGCAGAAGTTAATCAGCTGTTAACTGAACGTCTGCAACTAGTTTTAGAATCAGAAATTCGCCGCCTTGAGCCTGAAGTTCCCACTGTGCTTTTAGCACATTTAATGGCTGATAATGCTTCTTTGGGAGCCGAACGCTTTCTAGCGGTAGGTAAAGGCTTTACTTTACCGCTATCTTTATTGACACGTCCCTGTTTTGATTATGTAGCTTTGGGACATGTCCACCGTCACCAAAATTTAAATAAATCTAATGACCCGCCAGTGATCTATCCAGGAAGCATTGAGCGGGTAGATTTTAGTGAAGAAAAAGAAGATAAAGGTTATGTTCTCATTGAACTGGAGAAAGGTCAGGCTAATTGGGAATTTTGTCCCTTACCTGTGAGGACTTTCCGCACAATTGAAGTGGATGTCTCGAAAGCAGACGATCCACAAGCTGCTATCTTAAAAGCGATCGCCAAACATAATATCCAAGATGCTGTAATCCGCTTAGTCTATAAACTGCGTTCCGAACAGCTAGATTTAATTGATAACTCCTCGCTCCATGATGCGTTAAGTTCTGCTCACACCTACACAATTCATCCAGAATTGCTCAGTCAGTTAGCTAGACCCCGCATCCCCGAACTCACTGCAAGCAGTAGCATCGATCCAATGGAAGCATTAAAAACTTACTTGAGTAATCGCGAAGACCTCAAAGACATAGCAAGCTCAATGGTAGAAGCTGCACAGAGGTTACTGGCAGATGATGTGGAAGTCTGGCTAGAAGGGGCTGGGAGGGATTAGGGGCTGGGAATTTTAGATTTTAGATTTTGGATTTTAGATTTAAATTTTAATCCAAAATCGCAAATCCAAAATCCAAAATTGAATTGCTCTATGCCCATTATCATCCTTTAGATACTCACCAATTGGCAGCAGAACTTAGTTAAATTTAAGAAGCGCCAAGACTTGAGCAATAGGGTTAATGACTACAATCGAGTTCCAAAATTTACCGAATCTAGAGGATTTACACAAAGCTTCTCAGCCAGAGTTGGGGCTAGTTTGCATTACTGTTGGTCAGCAAGTGCGCTTTCGGACAATAACGCGCACTCGCTATTTAAAGCTTGATTTAGAACAAAGAGAAAGCGTTTTGCGAGAATTATATTTCCATAACTTGCAACGTTTAAATGATGCGTTATCTTTTTGTCAGGAAAACCAGCTTCGGCTATATCGGATGTCCTCGGCTTTGTTTCCCCTCAGTGATATGGAAGATGAGATTGGGGCAAATATTTTAGAGGAAATGAGCCCTGATTTAGGGAAAATTGGTCAGCGATCGCAGTCTTTAGGTATCAGAATGGTACTCCATCCCGATCAATTTGTGGTGCTGAGTTCTGATTCACCTGAAGTATTAAAAACAAGTATCAAAATTTTAGAACGACACGCCCGCACGTTAGACTTGTTGGGTCTACCGCGATCGCCTTGGTCGTTGATGAATATTCATGGCGGTAAATCTCAACGTGCCTCACAACTAGTAAAAGTAATAGCGGATTTACCGGAAGCGATTAAAAGCCGCTTGACTTTTGAAAATGACGAATACGCCTATAGTGCCAGTGAAATTTTAGCAGTTTGTCAGCAAGCTGGTGTGCCGATGGTGTTTGATGCCCATCACCATATTTGCCACGAAAATTTAGACAGCTACGATGATGCGAGTGTAGCTGAGATGTTTTACGCCGCACAGGAAACTTGGAAACATCCAGATTGGCAATTAGTGCATATTTCTAATGGTGAGACGGCTTTCCGCGATCGCAAACACAGTGATATGATTACCGCCATGCCGAGCGTTTATTATCAAGCACCTTGGATTGAAGTCGAAGCCAAACGCAAAGAAGAAGCGATCGCACATTTGCGTTCGTGGTGGCTCATAGAGAATAATCACAAATAAGTAGTTTGTTGTGATGGGCATTTTCTGAAAGTGGAGAACCTCAGAATTTGTTGTGGTGAAGGACAAAAGGCAAAGGGCAAAGGATGAATTAACACCTTTCACCTTTTCCCCTTACCCTTTCCCCAACTATTTAGAAGCACCTCTACCAGTAAGTGCCCTGACTTTGGCGCGAGATATAAATTTAAAATATGGCGATCGCAATCGATTTTGGTACTAGTAACACAGTCATTGCTCGTTGGAACCCTGTTACCCAACAGCCAGAAACCCTCAATCTCCCTGGTTTATCAATTCAACAAAGTCTGAATCCGCCACTGATTCCCAGTTTGGTTTATGTTGAAGACGCAACACAAGGTAAAGTTTTAGTAGGGCAACAAGTGCGCGATCGCGGTTTCGATCTCAAGGGCGAGGCGCGATTTTTCCGCAGCTTCAAGCGGGGAATTGGTGCCGATATTCAAGGTTACTTACCCGAACTAGATGGACAAATTGTTACCTTCGAGAAAGTAGGTAACTGGTTCCTAAGCCAAGTGATTGCACAATTAGCAACCCTAGAAGGTGGCTTAGATTCTCTGGTGTTAACTGTACCTGTAGACAGTTTTGAAACTTATCGCCACTGGTTAGGACAAGTTTGTCAAGCGCTTCCTGTGGAACAAGTGCGGATGTTGGATGAACCGACAGCCGCAGCTTTGGGTTATGGCTTGGCGAATCAAGAAATTCTCTTGGTGATTGACTTTGGCGGCGGAACTTTGGATTTATCTCTGGTGCGCTTGGATCAAAGAGTACAAGTAAATACTAAACCTGTGGGTTTTCTGCTGAAGTGGGGGAATAAATCCTTAGCAGAAGACTCCAAGCAGAAAGTTAAAACCGCGCGCGTGTTGGCGAAAGCTGGACAAAATTTAGGCGGTACTGATATTGATACTTGGATAGTCGATTATTTTGCCAAAACTCAAGGATTAGCGGTAAGTCCTTTGACGACGAGACTTGCAGAACGAGTCAAAATTCAACTTTCTACGCAGAACCAAGGGAGTGAAGTTTATTTTGACGATGAATCATTTGAAAGCTATGAATTAGAACTCAACCGTGAAACTTTAGAGAATATCCTCAAAGAACACGCATTTTTTGAGCGGCTGGATGATTCCATGACGAGTTTGTTACAGCAAGCGCGACGACAGGGGATAGAACTTGCAGATATTAATGCTGTATTGTTAGTTGGTGGTACAGTACAACTACCAGCAGTGCAGACATGGGTAAAACAGTATTTTGACTCAGAAAAAATTCGTTGCGAACGTCCCTTTGAAGCGATCGCCCAAGGCGCATTACAAATTACTCAAGGGATAGAAATCAAAGATTTTCTCTACCATAGTTACGGTGTGCGCTATTGGGATCGGCGTAATCAACGCCACAGTTGGCATCCGATTATTCGGGCTGGACAAGCTTACCCCATGAATCAGCCAGTAGAATTAGTCTTAGGGGCATCCTTAGAAAATCAGCCCAGTATTGAGTTAATTATGGGCGAATTGGGCGCAGAGTCAGGCGGAACCGAAGTTTATTTCGATGGCGATCGCTTAATTACCCGTCGTTTAGATAATGGCGCAACCACCGTCAAACCCCTCAACGATAAAGAAGGGGCCAGAACCATCGCCCAACTCACACCCCCAGGATTTCCCGGAAGCGATCGCATCAAAATTCAATTTCAAGTTGACGATCAGCGCTTTTTACGGATCACAGTTGAGGATTTATTAACTAATGACACGGTACTAGAAAATCAACTGGTGGCACAGTTAAGTTAGATATAGGATTTTTGTTTGGTTTTAGAAAGATACTGAGTGCGTTGTCGCACCGCGCAACGCACCTTCAAGTTCAACAATTCCAGATGCCGTATCTTCAGCAAGAATACACCCTATCTCTACTAAACTTTGCACTTCAGTATGATAGAAAATGCTATCAGGAGACGTAGTATTATTTGAGATTGTTGGAATGATTTTTTGGTTATTGTAGAATCCAAAATCTAAAATGGTAATCGCTCATGTCCCGTTCTGCCCCCTATCAACCTTTGTTATTAAAGATACTTCATGGTATCAGTGGAATTTTAGCGATCGCCGCCATGATTACAGGCTTTTTAGTTTACAACAGCTTCGATGGCAGATTTGGGAAAATACTCATTCCTCGGATTGACGCAATTATCGATATTCACGGCACATTTGCAGTTTCTTTCTTTGTCGTTTTTCCGGTGTTTGCCCTCTATAGTTTTCATGCTGGTAAAAAACGGCTATTACAAAAAGATTCATTACCAAACTTAGCTCAGGTTGGGAAACCAATTTGGTGGGTAAGTTTGCAAAGAATTGCCAATACCCTCATGCTAATTGCTGCGCTTTTAGCTGTATTATCTGGCAGAATGATGCAAGAAGAATGGTTACCAACAGGAGAGTTAAATCATAGTTGGTACTACCTACATCTAATTGCTTGGGTGATTCTAGTTTGTTGTTTAGCGCTTCACCTTTTGATGTCTGCCAAAGTTGGTGGTGCGCCGTTGTTACTTTCCATATTTTCGGCTCAGATACGTCCAGAAGATAATCCAAAACAATGGTCTACAAGGTTGCGTAATTGGTTGAGTAATTTATCTAATAATTTGGGAGGAATTAATCATTTAATACAGAATAATTTACCTCTAGCAATTATTGAGATAATTGTCCTAGTGGGAATTTTGGCAGCACTGATTTTACCTCTAATTTTTTCTGTAGGAGAGTCAACTTAATTCGGCATTAATTAATGAGAAATCACACATGAAAAATGGAAGACAATTGGCTAAATCTGCAAAGAGAAGCTGAGAAAAGAGCAAAAACTTTAAGTATCAATTTGCTTTCTGGACGAGAATACCAAGTTCTACCGAACAACTCTTTTGATATCAAAGTCGGGGTACGAAATAGCAATCCACAACCTGTAGAGGTAATACTGCGGTTTGTGGGTCTAGATGCGTCTTGGTTGAAAGGAAGTAGAGAACAAAAGCTGATAATACCTGCTAGCGCGCAAGCAGAAACAATCTTTCAATGTAAACCCCCACCCGTTAAAGACGCACCCAGTCAGGAATATCCCTTTACTATAGAAGCGATCGCTCCAGAGGGCTACTCTATTAGTACTCAAGGTTCTTTGGAAGTTTTGCCAGTAGGTTTTGTCAAATTTACTGTTACGCCACAACAATTACAAATTCCTCATAGGGGGAAATGGTTACCTAACTGGAAATCTCATACTGGCACTTTTGAACTATTCTTTAATAATCTCAGTAATTTAGAACAATCAGTATATATTCAAGTTCAAGGCAAAGACACTCGCAAATTTAGCTTTCAGCTATTGCCAGAAAATTTGGACTTAACAATCCAACAAACCACCAAGGCGCTACTAGAAATTAAAACGAAACGTCCTTGGATGGGATGGTCAAAAAAAATAAAATTTACAGTTAGAGGTAGATTATTAAATCAACGCTTGCAGGATATAGAACCCGCTAATGAAGAATTAGAGTTGCGGATTTTCCCAAAAATACCTGTATGGTTACAACTAATTTTATTGGTTGTAATCGGAGGATTATTATCTGTATTTTTAACATTAATTTTTAAGAGAGAAACACCTGCACATACGGAATTGGTGAATGCAGTTCGTTTCAATAATAATGCTGATTTAGTTATTAGCGGTGCTGACGATGGCACAATTAAATTTTGGCGGGTTGATGGTGAGACTTTACATCAACTAAGTGAGCCACAAGATGATAATACTGAACCTGTATTATCATTGCAATTTGCTTCCCCAGAAACTCAGTTATTTGCTGCTGGGTTGAGTAACGGAGTCATTCAACTCTGGAATATTAAACAGCGTACAAAAATAGCTGAATTATCAATTCAGGAAATGATTGATAACAAAGATAAGGCTTTTGCTGTAATATTTTCGAGAAACAATCATTATTTAATTGCTGGGCATGGTAGTGGTAATATAGTCATCTGGGTCAAAAACTCTGCAACAGAAACATGGCAGCTACAGCCAGAAAGAGTTATTAATTTAGGTAGCAATTACGAAGCTTGGTCTATGGCTTTAAGTCCAGATGAAAAGACTCTGGCTGTTACGGGAAATAAAAAATTTGTGACTTTATTGGATCTCAGTAAAATTAATCGTCAGCCGCAAAATCGCACATCTTTAACTAAAGAATATTTAACTCAATTAAATATTATTAAATCTCAATTTTCTATTCAACCGACTAACAGCGTATTAAGAAATAATGACCGAATTTTGAGCCTGAGTTTTTTGCCAGGTTCTCTGCCACTTTTAGCAACGGCTGATTCTGATGGCTTTGTGACAATATTAGATTATCAATGTCAAAGTCAGACTGCTGCAAATCAATCAGAACAGTTAATTAATCAAGAGTGTGTAGTCGATCAATGGGAAGCAACGGCAAAAAGACCGATACGTAGTATATTCTTTTATGAAGGCGGTACTCTTGCAGAGTCGGTGGGCAAAAACCAACTAGTAGTTAGTGATGATGAACGAGTCAGAGTTTGGCAACTTACCCCATCAGGAAAACGAGAGAACACCACGCTTCCAGGTAAAGAAATTTTCGCCAGTCCCAATGCGATTAACAGCATTGATATCAATAGCCAGGGAACAAAGATTGTCAGTGGCGGTGAAGAATGTCAAGAACAAGGCTATGACATGAAACATTGTTGGGGTTGGGTACATTTGCATCCCTTGCAAGGAAAATAGGAAATATGGAGAAACAATCAAGCTAAATAAATAGCTTTTAAACGCCCACAACACTTTTGTAAATCATGGGGCAGTCAAATTGGCAGAAATACTCACTCAAATCAACCTTGATGCTTATTTTCAGCGAATTGGCTATAACGGCGATCGCACTCTTACACTTGAGACTTTACAGGCAATTCACTTACACCATACAAAAGCGATCGCCTTTGAGAACCTCAATTCATTTCTCAAACAGCCTGTGCTTCTGGAAATAGCATCTTTACAGCAAAAGCTAATCTACGAAAATCGCGGTGGCTATTGCTTTGAGCAAAACTCCTTACTGCGATCAGTTTTAATATCTCTTGGCTTTCAGGTGACGAATCTAGCAGCGCGTGTAGTGTGGAATCTTCCAGAAGGCACTATCACACCTCGTAGCCACATGTTGCTGTTAGTCAATATTGATACGGAACAATATATTGCAGATGTAGGATTTGGAGGGTTAACGCTCACTGTACCGTTGTCTTTTACACCAGACATTGAACAGAGTACAACGCATGAACCATTTCGATTGCTATTAGTTGACCAAACTTACATTATGCAAGCATACATCCGTCAGGAGTGGACATCCCTTTACCATTTTGATTTGCAAGAGCAACAGCTACCTGATTATCAGGTGAGTAATTGGTATGTTTCCACACATCCAAATTCCCTCTTTGTTACCACACTAATTGCAGCTAGGCCAGATGTAGATTGTCGTTATGCACTGCGAAACAACCACCTGACCACACATTATTTAAATGGTGGCAAGGAAGAGCGTATACTAACCACTGTGAAAGACTTGCGTACTGTTCTAGAGGATATATTTCGTTTGCAGCTACCTGCGATCGCAGGTATTGACGATGCTTTGCAACGGCTAACAGAGCAACCCAATTGATGCTCAATACTTGTCGGTTAAGGGGAAAAAGGAAAGAAAAAACCTTTAACCTTTAACCTTTTCCCCAAAACCAATTTTGAGTTCAAAATGCTTAACCGAGTAGTATTGAATTGATTCTTGTCATTCACCTGTATGACATAAGAGAATTCCAACTAAAAAAATCGGTACTATTCCTTAGTTGAAACGTTGCCTTTAATTAAACGATGAAGCAGACGGCACGGCCAAATGCACGCTCCACAAAGACTGATTGAGGCAATAGCAGCAAAGACACGCCATTTCTCCTGAAGGGGATTAGTAGACTCTGATAGTTGCTGTTGACCATCTTTGGTTAGTTCCGCCAAAGAATCAGATAGCTCGCCAGCAGTACTTACCCCTTCAATTACCGCTCCCATTAGATAAGCTACAAGGGCAATACTTAGCCAGTGATTTATCATATTGTCTGGGTGAACTTTTGTATTATTGATTGTCTTGTCCTAAAGATAACCTGCCTTCAGCAGTGTCTCGAATTAAAGGCAGTTTAGATTTTATGTAATTATCCAGGCTATTATCTGCCTGTTCATCAATTTCCTGTTTGGCTTTTAATTGCTGAAGCAGCAATTGTACTAGAGCCACATCATCAAACTGTAGTAAGGTGTTGACGTTAGTAGACTCAATTACAGCCCAAAGTTGTCGCATCATTTTGGCAGTGATCATGAGTCTCTAACCTCTTAAGCTTTTCTTTATATTTACACATTTTTCTTGTTTGTGCCTAATTTTTGTGGAAGAATTAATCAATCAACACGATTACAACTAAATAAAGCAATTCAGTAGCTGGAAAATATTTACAGTTCTTGCGAATGAAGCGTACCCCTGCGGGTTATCCATACTCCTGTGGAGAATCAAGCTACCCGTAGAGTTCCTTAGGGAAAAGTACACTTCGCTGGTAATGAAATACTGTAATTAATTCTGTCCAAGTACTTATACCAGTCTGAAAAAACAATGCGACAAATACATGAGCTATGGGCGTAAAGCTTTGCATCCATACACATAATTGATATGTAGCAAGATTTTTCAATTGGTATTAAGCTATTCGGCTTTTAAGTTGCACAATCCATTGTGAGGGCTGTTGACTGTTAAGCGTTGACAGACCTTATGAGTAGTTATGCAATTTAGACCCGCATTAGCTTACCAGTCAGAGCCATAGCCAAAACATAAAAGTTGGGTATGACTCTGGCTGCTTGGGTGAGTTAGAAGCGACGCTGCTGAAATGCTAATCAACTTTCACATCTAACAAACCCAAACAAGAATGGTTAAAAATTTTTCTAGTAATTCACAATTTTTTACCGATAATTCTAGTCCGAGTAGCCGTATTGTAGAACCAATTTCTAAGTTCTACTCGGTCTTCTCTAAGAAAGAAGTTTTAGAGTTAATTCAGGCATTAGAGATTAGAAGAGAAATTCCTTTAAAGTATTCCTATAAAGGTAGAGGTGCAAAAATCTGGAATAATTATTATCAAAAATATATTACTCCTCAATGGTATCGAACATCTAACGTGGAAATTGATTTATTAAATAATAATTTTGAGTATGTTAATGGTAGTTATCAAAATTGTAATCAAGTCAATATCATAGATGTCGGTGCTGGTAATTCTTACCCTGCCAAAAAATTAATTTCTCGACTTGCTAAATTAAATAAGATTAATCAATATATTGCTTTGGATATTAGTAGTGAACTCTTAGAGGTATCAAAAGCAAACTTTACTAAATGGTTTCCTTTAATCAAATTTGACAGTGCCACAGTTGATATAGAAACTAGTACTATTCCTCTAGAGCTTTGGCAAAGCTCAAATTCTCAGGAAGATATAGCCAATATATTTCTACATCTAGGTGTGACGATTGGCAATCATCAAGATAGGATTAGTTCACTAAAAAACTTTAGAAAGAGCATGAGTAAAAATGATTTACTTGTGTTTACTAACGAAATTGGCTCTAACTCTCAATGGGATGGGAAAGCCCGAGGTGGGTGCAAATATCATGTAGAAGAACTATATGCATGGATTAAAAAGAAGGTAGGAATTAAGGCAGAAGATTGTGAACTCGTCAGAAAATATGATTTAAAAACCGATAGTATTACTGCTAATATAAAATTCCATCGCAATTACACTGTAACTTTTAACCAGTTAGGAATAGATAAAAATTTTGAAGTTTTAAAAGATGAAGAAATTACGATTTGGCGACATCACAAGTATGAAATGCCTGAACTTCTACAAGAACTAGAACAAGCAGGATTACAATTAGTTCACTCTAGCTGTAATAAATATTTTTCACATATTATGGTGATTTGCAAGATTGCTGAGAATTAGAATCTGTATATCCAAATCATAGTGTGGGGTTTCTGTAGCGTGTGATGGGATTGAAACACGGCTAAAAGTAGCCTTAATTTCAGTGACTTCCAGAAATTAAATTATTCAATCAGCAAGGGGGAAGATATTGAGCAAATTCTTTCTCTCCCTCTGCTCTTCTGCTCCTCTGCTCCCTCTGCTACCCTAGCGACAGTATATTTTTTTATTTGGAAGTCCCTCAGTGTGAGTGATCGCAGTTCCCTAGAGTGTGGATTACCCTACTTCAACCATCGGTATGCACACCAAGCGTCATTATTGCAAGTTTTGTAACAAAAAAGTTATAGTAATTTACATAAAGTTACTTTTCTCCAAACAGAGGTTTGAAATGACAATATTAATTGCATTATTGGTTGTAGGTTGGGTAGCAGCTTCAGTTGTAGGCACTTTAGCTTATTTCTTGGGAGAACAAAGCAAGCCGATCCACGAGCGTAACTGGCGTTCTGATGCCTTTGAAAGATTGGCGAAGTCGATTACTGGTAAAGAAATAGACTATAGCGATCGCACTCCTGCCTATGCAATGGATGCCTATGCTAGCCGCAATCTGCCTTTATAACAATTAAGGTGGCTTGCCAGAATGTTACAAAACGCCAACCCCAGACCTATAACTGGGGCTTTGCTTTACAAAAACTTCAATTAATTGACCTTATATGAAGAATATGTTAAATATATTAATATAAGCTTACAAAGCTAAGAAATCTAAATATTTGAACAACGACAACTAGGAAGAAAATCTGACATTTGGGTAATTTTAGGTTTTTCTTCATCAACCTCGGCACGTGCAGCCGAGGTTTTATTTATTTTGGGGATTGGGGACTGGGTAATGGGCAAGGGGGAAAGGATAAGGGGAAAAGGGAGATGTAGAGAAGTAGCAGCTACTCTGCGAGAATGCCTAACGGCGAATCCGTAGAGTGGGAAATGAGGGAGAACTCTTTTAATCAGCTTTGACTCTTGACTCTTGACTTTTAACTCAGCACTCAGCACTCAGCACTAAAAAAACAATATGCCTGTTAGGTAAATGCTAGTCAAGGGCAATATAAACCCATAACCAGTAATTTCAATTTGTATTGCTCTATGAGGAGTTTCTTTGATGATTCTGCAATTGATCCGTCAATTCAGCCATCTAAACAACATATTTTTATCAAAAACTCACGCAATGTGATGGAAGTGCTAGTGGTAGCTGAGGTTGAGACTCAAATTCAAGCTTTACCTGCAAAAACTGCTAGATATATCAACCCATCTGAGGTGACAGCTTACGCATTAAATCGTTTGCCTGCATTTTATGCCACTAGCAAAAGAGGTTGGCAAAGGCAATTACATCGCGGCAAAACAGAATTTCATCAGAAGATTTCTACGGCTGTACGTCAGGGAATTATCGCTGTACAACAAGATCCTCTACGTGCAGATGATTTTCTAGATTTTCAAGAAGAAAATCCAGCTAGGGCTACTTTACAAGAACTAAAAGTCTTGCTTCAAGAGCCAGATTTATCTTGGGATAACTTAGCTGATGTAGTTGAAAAGACATTAATGAATACACTACGAGGCAAGATTACCTGGCGTAAACCAGCTGGTTTAGATAATGAAATCTTTGACTGGGAAAAACATCCGCATAATCAAAGAGGATAAAAAAATCAAAGAATGCGGTAAATCAGTAGGTTGGCGAAATTAAAGATAACTGGCTGAGGCTGTCATTTCTTGTTGGTCATTTGTCATTATTAACCCTGTTTTGTCACTCTCGGAAAACAATAATCTCAGCCAAACTCTGAGACTTTGATTTCATCAAGATTTGAGGCTTTATTTTCTAACAGAAACTAAAATTTATAGACAAAACGTGGAAATTAAAGCCCTGTAACCGTTTGGGCGATTGGATTCTCCCACTCTGACAAAAGAGGGTTAAAGATTTCAAGCCTATTGAAGTTTATTCACATAGTTTGCTGCAATTACTGACTTACTTATATGATTAGGGGTGCAAAGTTTTGCACCCCTAAATATCAGTGATATGTAGTTAAGAGGTTTTGAATTTGAATTGCAGTAATTTTGATAATTGATTAAGTTATTCTACATTTAAATTGCATGATTTGGGCTGGCTAGATGTCCAATACCACAAGTTGAATAGACATCTTAAATATGCAAAATAGACGTAGTTTAGCTTATTGAGCAAAAAATGTGCTTATGAAAGGCTAAAATCATTAGGGCAAATTTATGCACATTAATATATATTTATTGCTAGGTCGTAAATATTGGAAAAAAATACATACTCGTGTATTTGTCATCATAATTGGTATATTGTTAGGGCTATTTTTAACTCTATTACCTGTTGCTGCTCATAATTATTCACAGCCATTGATAGGTCAAAAATTATCAAATGCAGCACAACAAGAACAACAAGGTAGGCAATATTACGAAGCTGGGCAGTTTGGGGAAGCCATCAAAATCTGGCAGCAGGTTTTACAAATTTATCAGTCACAAAATGATGAAATAAACCAAGCTCGAGTTCTTAATAATCTCTCATTAAGTTATCAACAAATAGGGCAGTGGTTGGAAGCTAAGCAAGCAATTTCTAGTAGCCTAAAATTCTTAGATGTAAAAAGCGATCGCACCAAAGAAAAGTTAAATGTCCTCGCTCAAGCTTTAAATACTCAAGGCAGTTTAGAGTTAGCAACTGGGAAGTCGGAAACGGCGCTAGCAATTTGGCAAAAAGCAACTGCTACCTATACCAAGGCAGATAATGAGATTGGTGTAATTAAAAGTTTAATTAACCAATCTCAGGCTTTGAAAACTTTAGGTTTATATCGTCGCGCCTTATCTACTCTGATTCAGGTAAACGACATCCTCCAGAAACAGCCGGATTCTGCAATCAAAACTGCTGGATTACGCAGCTTGGGTTCTAGCCTACGTTTAGTCGGGAATTTGACACAAGCACAGCAGGTTTTACAACAAAGTTTAGCGATCGCACAAAAATTACAGTCTCCCTTAGATATTAGTGCCGCCTTAATCGACTTGGGAAATGTCGCAAGGGCAAACCAAGATGCTGACTCAGCTTTGGCTTTCTATCAACAGGCGACGGCGATCGCACCCTCGCCAATTCTCAAAATGCGATCGCAATTGAATCAACTGAGCGTTTTGATTGAGCAGAAAAAATGGACTTTGGCACAAACTCTCTGGAGTCAAATTCAACCACAACTAGCTAATTTACCTCTCAGTCGTGCGTCGATTTATGCTCAACTGAACTTAGCCCAAAGTTTAATTCGCCTCCAACAGGCAAATGTTCCAGATGCTCCCACTATGGAAAGCATTGGTAAATTGCTGGCGAAGAATCTGCAACAAGCAAAAACTTTGGGAGATAAACAAGCAGAAGCTTACGCATTAGGTAAACTGGGTAGGCTTTACGAACATACTCAGCAATGGGCAATTGCTCAAGAACTTACCCAGCAAGCACTTGTACTGGCACAAGCGATTAATACACCAGAAATTGCTTATCGTTGGCAATGGCAATTAGGGCGACTTTTGAAAATTCAGGGAGATGAAACTGGAGCGATCGCCGCCTATACTCAAGCCGTGAGTACTCTCCAATCTTTGCGAAGCGATTTAGTCGCTATTGATCCAGACGTGCAATTTAGTTTTCGAGAAAGTGTAGAGCCAGTCTATCGACAACTAGTCAGCTTACTTCTCAAACAAGGAAACTCTCAACCTAGCCAAAAAGATATCATTCAAGCGCGTCAAGTGATTGAGTCTTTACAGTTGGCGGAACTCGATGACTTTCTCCGCGAAGCTTGTTTAGATAAAAAATACGCTCAAATCGATCAGTTAGATCCCCAAGCCGCAATCATCTATCCGATTATTTTGGCAGATAGATTAGAAGTGATTCTCAGCTTGCCAAAACAGCCACTACAACACTATGTCACTGTTTTGCCAGAGGAGCAGCTAGAAACTATTGTAGAAAAACTACGGAAAAAATTAGTTATTCGTTCCAAACAAGACTTTCTGCCATTATCTAAACAAATTTATGATTGGTTGATTCGTCCAGTAGAAGCCGAACTAGTCAAAAGTGGCATTAAAACTTTAGTTTTTGTTCCAGATGGTGTTTTCCGAAATATTCCCTTAGCTGCTTTGCACGACGGGAAGCAATTTGTAATAGAAAAATACAGTGTTGCTTTGACACCCAGTTTACAGTTACTACCTCCTAAGCGCTTGCTACAGCGTAACTTTAAAGTACTGGGTGCTGGGCTAACTGAAGCTAGGCAAGGCTTTTCTCCCTTAGAGTATGTGGAAGAAGAATTAAAGAAAATCAAATCGGAAGTACCCAGCACAGTGCTGTTAAATGAGGACTTTACCAGCAAAAATCTCAAAACATACTTAAAATCTTCTTTCTTTCCCATTGTCCATATTGCCACCCACGGTAAATTTAGCTCAAAGGCAATTGAAACCTTTATTTTGGCTTGGGATGAACAAATCAGAATTAATGAATTAGATAATTTACTCCAACTACCCGAACAGAAAAAGCGAGAATCTGTAGAACTGTTGGTTCTCAGCGCTTGCGAAACCGCAACAGGCGATAAGCGTGCAGCTTTAGGTTTAGCAGGAATAGCCGTTAGAGCCGGAGCTAACAGCACTTTAGCAACATTATGGGCTGTTAACGATGAAGCCACAGCAAATTTAATGCGTTATTTCTACAAGCATCTGAGCAACAGCCAAGAAAGCAAAGCAGAAGCGTTACGTCGTTCTCAACTAGCCCTTTTAAAAGATCCGCTATACGAGCATCCAGTTTACTGGGCACCGTATATTTTAGTTGGGAACTGGCTTTAGGGATGAGGCAAGGGGGCAAGGAGCAGGGGGATGAGGGGGATGAGGGGGATGAGGGAGAAATTCCAATTACCCATTACCAATTAACCATTACCCATGCCCAATGCCCATTTTCAAGCTAGAGGTAAGAAACTGGAACTTAATTCTTAAACCTGTAAGTTAAAATAGAGCAATTAGTTATGCTTGAAGCCCAATGAATATCAACATTGATATACCTGATGAGGTGCGCGTTTATCTTGAGGCACAAGTAATGACAGGTGCTTACAACAGCATTGGCGAATATTTTTTAGATTTAGTGCAGCAAGACCAAAAACGCAAGGCACAAGCAAAATTGGCAGATCTTTTACTTGAAGGTATTGATTCTCAAGGACAGGAAGTCACGCCGGAATATTGGCAAAATTTGCGTTCTACTGTTTTAGGTGAGAACAGTATAGATAATCCGAACGACGCATGAACTATCGGTTAATTGTCAAAGATCGGGCAACGCAAGATTTGCGACAGTTGGCAAATTATATATTGGTCAATGGTAATGCTGATGTAGCTGTTAAATTTTTAAATGCTGCGGAAGTAACTTTTGAACAGTTGGCAAAAACCCCTGGTATGGGAAAATTAACACAGTTGGTGGTGTCAAGATTGGGTGAAATCAGACAATGGCGCATCAAAGATTTTAATGATTATCTAATTTTCTATCGTATTCAAGATAAAACTGTTGAGATCCTGCGGATATTTCATGGAGCAAGAGATTTAGCAGATGTACTTAGCGAATTAGACGAAGAATTTTAACCAAAAATCAAAACCTCCTGCATACCAATGGTTATATGGCAAATATGACCATTGACAATAGCAACCGACTACAGCGCATCCTAAAATAATAGACAGGATTTAGTTTGGCATCTATCTGCCGTTTTTATACCAATGACTGAGCAACGTGATGCTGATTCATTGTCAGCAGATTCTCAGCAGTTAAGTGAAAGCAATAGCACAGAGTCGCAAAATCTACCCGCGGCGCTACCTGCTGATGATTCTTGGAAAAACCGGATTGCTGATGTTTGGCGCAAAGCGACACCACGGCTAGACAAACTACTGCCTGTGGATGATTTAGCACAGAAGGTTTTGCAATGGTTTAGTGTCAGCGAAACCCAGATTGCTGAAATTTTGGAGACAGTTCGAGCCGAACTACCAACTACAGAAGCTTTGTTAATTGGTAAACCCCAAGCGGGGAAAAGTTCGATAGTGCGGGGATTGACAGGAGTTTCTGCGGAAATTGTTGGGCAAGGATTTCGCCCCCACACTCAACATACGGAGCGTTACGCCTATCCTTCCGATGATTTACCATTGCTAATTTTCACGGATACGGTAGGCTTGGGAGATGTTAAACAAGATACTCAGGCAATTATTCGCGAATTAATTGGCGATTTAGAACAATCCAGCCGCAGTGCCAGAGTTTTGATTCTGACGGTGAAAATTAACGATTTCGCAACGGATACATTACGTCAAATTGCCCAAGATTTACGTCAGCAGTATCCAGATATCCCTTGTTTGTTGGTGGTGACTTGCTTGCATGAGGTTTATCCGCCGGAAATCGCCGATCATCCAGATTACCCGCCAAACTATGAGGAAATTCATCGCGCCTTTGATGCAATTCAGGAGGATTTTGCCAAGGTTTGCGATCGCTCTATCCTTATCGACTTTACTTTAGAAGAAGACGGTTACAACCCTGTATTCTATGGCTTAGAAGCATTGCGAGATAACTTAGCCGAATTACTTCCTGAAGCTGAAGCCAAAGCAATTTATCAATTATTGGATAGAGAAGAGGCTGGTAAGCAATTAGGCAATCTCTACCGCGATACAGGACGGCGTTACATTTTACCCTTTGCAATTATGGCAGCAACACTCGCAGCCGTACCCTTGCCGTTTGCAACTATGCCCGTGCTGACAGCTTTGCAAGTATCTATGGTAACTGCCCTAGGTAACTTATACGGACAGACTTTAACCCCATCCCAAGCAGGGGGAGTTGTGAGTGCGATCGCAGGTGGTTTTCTCGCCCAAGCCATAGCAAGAGAACTGATCAAATTTATCCCCGGTTTCGGCAGCGTGATTGCTGCATCCTGGGCTGCTGCATACACTTGGTCTCTTGGCGAAACAGCCTGTGTATACTTTGGTGACTTAATGGGTGGGAAAAAACCCGATCCGAAAAAGATTCAATCTGTAATGCAAGAAGCTTTTAAAGCAGCACAAGAAAGGTTTAAGGGAATTCGTAATTAAATTAAGAGTCAAAAGTCAAAAGTCAAAAGTCAAGAGTCAAAAGTCAAGAGTCAAAAGTCAAAAGTCAAAAGTCCAAGTTTATAGATTATTTCCATTACCCATTACCCATTACCCATTACCCATTACCCATTACCAATCCCCAGTCCCCATTACGTCGTCTGAAAAATATTCTGCACCATTTTTTTATCTGATTTAGCCGCAGCTTGATCGAGTGCAGCTATCTCGCCAGAGTCTAACAGCCAGCCTAAAGCACCAATATTCTCTTGCGCTTGTTGGAGATTCTTTGCGCCAGGAATGGGGATAGTTCCTTTGCTAATGCACCAGTTAATTGCTATTTGTGACATAGTTTTGTTTCTTGACTCTGCTACTTCTTTTAAACAAGTTAAAAGCGGGTCTATTCCTGGTAATAATTGTTTGAATAATAAACCACGGATGCCTTTAGGAAAAGGGCCTGTTTTTGAATATTTTCCTGTTAATAAACCCAATCCTAAAGGGCTATAGGCAATTAATTTAATACCTAAATCGTCGCAAACTTGCTTAAGTTGTAATTGCGTTACGGGATATGTAGAGAGTAGCGAGTATTGAACTTGCAGAGTTGCGATCGCCACGCCTCTTTCACTAAATTTCTTATACACGCGTTGCAGACGGTTAGGCCCGTAATTAGATAATCCTACAGCTTTGACTAATCCTTGCTCATAAAGGTCAGCTAGTCCATCTAAAAGCCTTTCTTCTTGCCAAGGTGCATAGTTTGCAGTAGACCAATGCATCTGAACTAAGTCTACATTTCTTCCTAGCCTTTGAGCAGAAGCTTTGCCAGCTTGTACCATTGACTGACGCGTCCATCTCCAGGGGTAAGCAGCTAGCTTGGTAGCAATGCAAATCTTTTCGGCGTTAATACCCTGATATTCTCGAGCAAATTTTCCTAGCAGTATCTCACTGCGTCCTTTGAGTTTACCAGTTCCGTAAGAATCCCCTGTATCAAATAAGGTGACACCGTTGCTGACACAAAGGTTAAAAACGGCTTGCAACTGCTTATCCATGCTTTGATCGTATCCCCAAAGCAGCTGATTTCCCCATGCCCAAGTTCCACAACCCATTGTTGGGAGTGATAATTCCTGGTTAATGTGCATATTGACTCACTGTAGATTTCCTGATTCTCTGCAAACAAGGTTGACAAAGTTCATTATCAGATAATTTCGGAACGCAATACGTTGGTTAATGGGGAAAGGTGAGGGTGAAAATTTTGACTGTTGACTGGTGACTGGTGACTGGTGACTGGTGACTGTTGACTGGTGACTGGTGACTGGTAACTGTTGACTGTTGACTTTTGACTTTTGACTTTTGACTTCCGCCTTGCGGTGCTAGTATCATCCTCCAAAGGTAATATTGGTGCATGACAATGCGGAAGTTAAATAAACAAGCACTAATTTGGCTGTGTGCAGGAATTATTATTTTGGGTTTGATGGGATGCGATCGCCTTTTCCCTCCTTCTGGGGATGCTGTTGAGCGTGTCAGCGATGGTGATACCCTAACCGTGAAAGACCCTAATGGTAACAAATTCAGCGTCCGCTTTGCTTGCATGGATGCGCCAGAAGTACCACATACTAATAAGGAAAAGCAAAGTAAACGCGCCAGCGATCGCAATCAATTTACCTGGGGTGCAAAAGCACAGGAACGCTTACAGCAGTTGGTTAAGCAAGGAGGCGATCGCGTAACTTTGAATATTACCGATAGCGATCGCTATGGTAGAAAGGTGGCGGAAGTTCGCTTAAAAGATGGTACGTTTGTGCAGCAAGTTTTACTGCGGGAAGGACTGGCGAAGGTGTATCGTCCTTATTTAAATAAATGTCCTAGTAAAGATTTAGTGCAACAAGCCGAAGCGGAAGCACAACAACAAAAGCGTGGGATTTGGAGTGATGCGAAGTTTGTTAATCCTTGGGAATATCGGAGTTTAAGTAAGCTGTAATTTGTAATTCGTAATTTGTAATTCGTAATTCGTAATTAAGAAATTAATATACAAGGGTGTGTTATGCCGTAGGCTAACGCACCTTGAAGAACCGCACCACAGTTAAGCTACGAATATTCACTGCCTTCTGCCTTCTCAATACAAACCAAGAATTGTAGACAATGCCAATGCTAATTGCTCTATATAACTATCATCTAGATGACCAATGACTCTGATGATTCGGGATTTATCAATAGCTCGAATTTGCTCGCAAAGTATTACGGAGTCTTGGTTTAATCCAGCAACTCCTGAAGGAACAAATACATGAGATGGTAAAAGAGCGCGTCGAATTTTAGATGTAAAAGGTGCAATTATTGTGTGAGGGCTAACAGAATTCGCTTGGTCAATTTGTAGAATCACAACAGGTCTAATTCCTGCTTGTTCCGTACCTATTACTGGATTTAGATCGCAAAGAATCACATCCCCCCACCTAAGTTCTACCAGTTAATTTCCCCACGAGCTAAACGATTCTCATAGTCTTCTAAATTAGATAGGTAGTCGGAAAAGTCTGATTCTAATAGATCTAAAGATTCCCTAGATTGAAGCCAGGATGAAGTGTCTTTATTGCCATATTTCCAAACAAGGAAGTCTATAAAATCACTCACTTCTTGAACCAGATAATCTGGAAGTAGGCGAATCTTGGCAATGGTTTCATCATGTACAGTCATAAGGTCTGCCTTTTTGTTGTGATTCTATTTTTACGATACTCTGTGGTAGCAATATTTTTTATTGAATCAATGCTTGAAAGCGCTCATCTTTCCGAATGCTATCAAAATCAGAGTCAGTTTTTGCTATTTCTCGAACTTCTTCAGGACTGAGATTAATTGCTTGTTGTAGATTTTCTAATGATTGTTCAATATTACCTTGAAGCGCATAACACGAAGCTTTGTTGTACCAAGCTTCGTGTAAATCAGGTTTAATGTTGATGGCTTGGTCGTAGGCGGCGATCGCTTCTTCATTGCGTCCTAAATTCCCTAGCGCAATCCCCCGACCGTTCCAAGCAGCCTGGTAATCAGATTTAATCTCTAAAGCTTTGTCAAAGGATGCGATCGCATCTTGATTGCGTCCTAAAATCTGTAGCGCATACCCCCGGATGTACCAAGCATAATGGTAATCAGGTTGAATTTCTAAGGCTTTGTCGTAGGATGCGATCGCTTCTTCATTGCGTCCTAAAATCTGTAGCGCATACCCCCGGATGTACCAAGCTTCGTGGTAATCAGGTTGAATCTCTAAGGCTTTGTCGTAGGATGCGATCGCTTCTTCATTGCGTCCTAAATTCCCTAGCGCAATCCCCCGGTTGTACCAAGCATCGTGGTCATCAGGTTGAATCTCTAAGGCTTTGTCGTAGGATGCGATCGCTTCTTCATTGCGTCCTAAATTCCCTAGCGCATTCCCCCGACCGTACCAAGCATAATGGTAATCAGGTTGAATTTCTAAGGCTTTGTCATAGGATGCGATCGCTTCTTCATAGCGTCCTAAATTCAAGAGCGCATACCCCCGACCGTTCCAAGCGTAATGGTCATTAGGTTGAATCTCTAAGGCTTTGTCATAAGAAGCGATCGCTTGTTCATTGCGTCCCAACCCAACTAGCGTTATCCCCCGGATGTACCAAGCTTGGTGGTCATCAGGTTGAATTTCTAAGGCTTTGTCATAAGAAGCGATCGCTTGTTCATAGCGTCCTAACTTCCCTAGCGTCATCCCCCGGATGTACCAATAATAGTGGTAATCAGGTTGAATCTCTAAGGCTGTGTCGTAGGATGCGATCGCTTCTTCATAGCGTCCTAAATTTCCTAGCGCAATCCCCCGATTGTACCAAGCGTAAAGGAAATCAGGTTGAATCTCTAAGGCTTTGTCGTAGGATGCGATCGCTTCTTCATAGCGTTCTAAATTCTTTAGCGCATTCCCCCGACCGTTCCAAGCATCTTGGTAATTAGGTTGAATTTCTAAGGCTTTGTCGTAGGATGCGATCGCTTCTTGATTGCGACCTAAATTCTTTAGCGCAATCCCCCGACCGTACCAAGCTTCGTGGTCATCAGGTTGAATCTCTAAGGCTTTGTCGTAGGATGCGATCGCTTCTTGATTGCGTCCTAAATTCAAGAGCGCATTCCCCCGACCGTACCAAGCTTGGTGGTCATCAGGTTGAATCTCTAAGGCTTTGTCGTAGGATGCGATCGCTTCTTCATAGCGACCTAAATTCAAGAGCGCAATCCCCCGACCGTACCAAGCTTGGTGGTCATCAGGTTGAATCTCTAAGGCTTTGTCGTAGGATGCGATCGCTTGTTCATAGCGTCCTAACTTCCCTAGCGTCATCCCCCGGATGTACCAAGCTTCGTGGTAATCAGGTTGAATCTCTAAGGCTTTGTCGTAGGATGCGATCGCTTCTTCATTGCGTCCTAAATTCAAGAGCGCATTCCCCCGACCGTACCAAGCATCGTGGTCATCAGGTTTAATCTCTAAGGCTTTGTCGTAGGATGCGATCGCTTCTTCATTGCGTCCTAATTTATGTAGTGTCATGCTATATCCGTACCAAGCATCGTAGTAGTCAGGTTTAATTTTCAGTGCTAGTTCATAACTGGTAATTGCATCTTTATATTGTTCTAAACTATACAGAGCAGCACCTTTATTGTTCCAGACATGATATAAATCACATTGAATTTTTATTGCTTCATCGTAGGATAAAAGCGCTTCTTCATAGCGTCCTAAATCATCCAGTGCAATACCTCTACTATTCCAAGCTTGGTAAAAATCAGGTTGAATTTCTACAGCTTTTCCATAAAATACAATTGCTGCTTCATATTCTTTAAAATTAACTAATAACTTTCCTAATTTACGTAATAAGCTAGCTTTGTGAATGTGTTTTTGATATCTTTCTGTCAGCAGATCTTGAATTTCAAAAAATTTTTCTATCTTTTGTTCGTGGGTAAGTTTATAATATTCATCCTCGTCATCCTCATCGAGTATTCGAGATGATTCTTTATCTACTAATTCTAATGTAGTTGGTAATTCAAATAATCCTGAACGCCAATCAAAAAAATCTGGAGCGCGGTGGATAAAATAGTTGATCGAAAATGAACGTACAAGAAAAACAAAGCAAAAGGGAAAATCATCTCTAAACCTTTCTCGCTGTTGATTAAGATGATTTAAAATATGCGGTACGCTGGTTAAATTGCTGAATTGTGCTTCAGTAATTTCGCCAAAAGTTCTTTTCTCGTACTTATATAAAGAATATTCCAAACCTTTAATCAATAAAATATCAATTTGCTTGTCTTTAACAAACTCAGCTACTCGCGCATATAAATTATCGATTGATTCAACTAAGCGCAAAACTTCTATATGCTTCCCAAGAATATCCTGTGGAAGTTTAGCAATTAATCTGTCTGCTTCCACAGGTGTACATTGCACAAAAAACAAGCCAAAGCCTGATTTGCGCTTGAGGGCGCGAACTAAGTCTTGATAAACTGCTTCTGGTTCTGGGGGTAAATCTTCATCCCAATCATCTACATTTTGGTTCATGGAAGTTTCGCTACAGCTTCTTTAAATTCGGCAATTCCTGCAATTAATGGATGAATATCATACCAACGCTGCATCTCTCCCTCATCATCAAAATATTTATATTCTAAAAGACAGCGATTGTACATCAAACTGCGATAAAGGTCATCACCAGGAAGCTTTTTAGAACGAGACACCTCAGCTAACAAATTCCATTGTGAGTTTTCTACAGTGCGGCGATAGGTATCTCTTGCTTGAGTAATTGCACGTCGCACAGCGTTTTCTGTAATTGGTAACTCTTCAGTACGTCCAATAGCATCTTGAGTTAACAATAGCAAATTCCTCACATGACCTCCACTCATCAAACACAGTCTTTCTAAAGTATTAGCATTATCAAAAATGTCCTTTTCTAGTGAAACTTCCGGTGCAATTTGCCGAACTCGCTTGCTAATTAGTTCTTTAACTTTCTTCAGCCCAGGTTGATAAGTTTCTCCATCGGTAGTTTTCACCATAATCATCGGTAAAATGAGGCACTCACCATAGATATCCCGAAGGTCTGTGCCGCGTTTAGAATACAGTAAGGAAATTGGTGCAGTGTAAATTAAATGGCAATCTAAAGCTTGTAGTTGTCCGCTGCGGTCTACAAAAACTTCTTCATAGTTAGTACTATCTCCATCTTTAACTAACACCATCCGGTCTAAATTATCCACAATTACCGCCAGTTTATTGCAGCCATTAGGTAAATTCTGTTTGGCATCTTTCAGAAAGTCATTCAACACCTGAATTAAAGTTACAGTGTGAGGATCAATTTTTTGGCGAATCTGTTGACGTAACTGGGGAACGGCTCTTAAATTTGCTGTAAGCTTGGCAAATTGAGCAATTTGCGCTTCTACTGCCATACTCTCAAACTCTATGGGAGTCTGTGCCAAATCTTTTAACTCTCCCCACAGGTTTTTTAACCAGTCAAGTATGGGGCGAGGATTAGCAATTTCTTTTAAATCTTTCAGCAAGCGGCGGGTACAAGCGAGGAGAATATCTGTATATCGAGCATCTTCGGAGTCAATATCTTCTTCATCAGCTGCAAAATACACAACATAGAATTGCCGATTTTCTAAATACTTCTTTAACCTGAGTAACTCCGTAGATTTCCCCGCCCCCCGATGCCCAGAATATAATTGACAGGTATTCGTTTTTGCCAATCGCATCCGATTTCCCAACTCTTGCAGAATATCCGCATCTCCCCGCACATCCTGACAATCTACATACCTAATATCATCTGCGGGTAAGGGTTCAAAGGGGTTAAAGGCGTTGTAGAGTTCAGTAAGTAAGTCAGGATAATTAGGCATAAGTATTAAATATGGCAATTTTGCCCATTATACTGTCGGTAATAGCCCCTAACACTCGTTAATGAGCCTCGGAACTTCGTCAACGAGCAAAAAAGCCTCGCTCACAAGCAAAAAAGCCTCGCTCACGAGCAAAAAAGCCTCATTCACGAGCAAAAAAGCCTCATTCACGAGCAAAAAAGCCTCATTCACGAGCAAAAAAGCCTCATTCACGAGCAAAAAAGCCTCATTAATGAGCAAAAAAGCCTCATTAATGAGCAAAAAAGCCTCATTAATGAACCTCGAAACCTCATTAATGAACCTCGAAACCTCATTAATGAAGAAAAAAGCCTCATTAATAGATGTATGGTGGGATGTCACTTGCTTTAACGAGATTTAGATCCCCGACTTTTTGAAAAAGTCGGGGATCTGGACAGCACGCACCATCAAACATTAATAGTGCTGTGGTGCGTTGCGCTGTGCGACAACACACCCATACGTGTCAACTTAAGCTAAAAGCTATATAGGGCGAGTGTTGTACAAAAACCCTCGCCCTCATCCCCTAACCCCTTCTCCCGCAGGAGAAGGGGAATTAAATCTCTTGCTCCCCTCTCCTGCTGGGAGAGGGGTTGGGGGTGAGGGCAAAAACCTTGCAACCAAGCGGGTTTCACGTTAAGACGAAATAAGGGTACAGCATTGCTGTACCCCTACGAATCGCTGATATTTTATCCAAATCAGTCAATAAAGGAAAAATCCCCAAACTCAGGGATAAAATTTTCTCTTCCCAGTCAACAGTCAACAGTCAACAGTCAACAGTCAACCGTCAACAGTCAACCGTCAACAGTCAACCAGAATTTAATATTCAGGAACGGAAGAATCTACTTCCCGACTCCAAGCGGTGATTCCGCCTTTGACATTTGTACCAACAATCCCAGATTCTTTAAGAATGCTCAGGGCTTTTGCCGATCGCCCGCCCATTTTACAATGAGCAATTAAGCGGTGACCGTTGAGAATTTCTTTGACTTGTTTCACGCCATCGCCATTTTCAATATCTGGTAATGGTACCAAGACAGAACCAGGAATTTTGGCAATTTCATATTCATGCGGGTTACGCACATCTAACAGTACAAAGTCTTTTGCACCGCTATCTAATAACTGTTTCAATTCCACAACAGTCATTTCTTGAATTTCCTGCTGCTGTTTCGCTTCTTCAGCTTGAGCTTGGGGAATACCGCAGAATTCTTCGTAGTCTATCAGTTTTTCAATAACTGGGCGGATGGGGTTTGGACGCAGCTTCAATTCGCGGAATTTCATTTCCAATGCGTTGTACAGCAGCAGCCTTCCGCTTAAAGTGTTACCTTGTCCCAGAATAATTTTCACAGTTTCCGTGGCTTGGATCACACCGATAATTCCGGGCAATATTCCTAATACCCCACCTTCTGCACAGGAGGGAACCATTCCTGGTGGTGGTGGTTCGGGATACAAGTCACGATAGTTCGGCCCGCCTTCGTAGTTAAATACTGTGGCTTGTCCTTCAAAGCGGAAAATTGAACCGTAAACGTTAGGCTTGTTGAGCAACACACAAGCATCGTTCACAAGATACCTTGTCGGGAAGTTATCAGTACCATCAACGACAATATCATAGGGTTCCAAAATACTCAGCGCATTTTCGGAACTGAGGCGCACTTCATGCAAATCAACCTGACAGAAGGGGTTAATCTCCAGAATTCTATCCTTTGCGGATTGAATCTTGGGTTTACCTACCCAGGATGTCCCGTGAATGACTTGGCGTTGCAGGTTAGAAGTATCGACAACATCGAAATCAACAATACCGATGCGTCCCACACCCGCAGCTGCCAAATATAACAGCAGTGGCGCACCCAGTCCACCCGTACCGATACAGAGTACACTGGCGGCTTTCAGGCGTTTTTGTCCCTCTAGTCCCACCTCCGGCAAAATTAGGTGGCGGGAGTAGCGTTCGTAGTCGTCTTTAGTCAACTGGATTTCATCCAGATTGGGATTGAGCATAGCAATTTCAAGTGGAGGGCGGATTATTTATCGTAGCGAAAAATGATATCCGTATTGATCGGTTGTTTAAATTATGTTGTTAATCGCTTCGGGTTGGAATTGATGACTTTCATCTAGACTCCAGCTTTGGAGTGTTTCAGCTTTACCTTTTTGAACGGAAACTATTATATACGAGTATTCAGGCCAAGCATAGAGGCGATCGCACTCTGAAGGAATTGCCTGTGCGTCTGGGTGGGAATGGTAAATACCGATAATATTGAGAGAGCGATCGCGTGCTTCCCTTTGTGCTTGTAACATGACTTGAGGTGCGATCGCATATCGTCGCCTTTCCGTTTCGTGAGTGCGATCATCTGAAAAATTTGCTGCTTCTGTATTCCAAGCATTTTCTGTAGGCATAATTTCGACTACAGTTTTACCCTCAAGGGTGATGTGACCCAGAATTATACCGCAGCATTCATCTGGGTAAGTGCTTTCGGCATGGGTGCGGATAATTTGTAAATGTTCGGGGAGGAGTTGGAGAATCATGGAAGATATTTAACCGCAGATGGACGCAGATAAACGCCGATTTAGAAAGATTTAGAGATTGTGGGCGATACGTTTAATTTCTACTTTAGGATTGCCAAAGTTGATTAGTAAACAAACTTTCAGGTTTGTGGCTTTGAGGTAGTTGAGACATTGTGCAAAATGCTTTTCCTCTAATGATTTAACAGCCTTAAGTTCAATTAATACCAAGTCTTCAACTAATAAATCAGCAAAGAATTGACCAACTACAATACCGTCATATCTAACTTGTATCTCGGATTGCTGTTCTACCAACAGTCCGCTTTTCCGCAATTCATAAGCCAATGCATTCTCATATACTTTCTCTAAAAATCCACATCCTAATCCATTACCCACTCTAAAAGCACAACCAATAACCTTTTCAGTTATCTTATCCATCTCCCATCTGCGTTTATCTGCGTTCATCTGCGGTCTATTTTCATCCTTCTCAATTAAAAATAAAATTCCCAACTCATTATTAGAGCCAGGAATCTTCTTCTTATTATTACAAAGCCAATGGAATTACTCTATTCCCTCGTTATGCTCACTTTCCCTGTAGCCAAATCATAACGACCGCCAACAATTTTCAATTTACCTTCTTTAACTAAATTGCCTAAAATTGTTGACCTCTTTGCCAAATTATCTGCTTGATATTGAATATTAGCGACAATAGTATTTTTCTCTAAACTGCCAGATTTATTTTTTGCTATTTCTACAGCAGGTTTAATTTCTTCTACAAAAACACCAATTCTTCCTGGTAGCGGCTTACCTTCAATCGCAGCTTTTACCGCACCACATTTACTATGACCGAGAACTAAAATTAATTGCGCTCCTAATACTGAGGTAGCATATTCCAAGCTACCAATAGCCTCTGGCGAAGCGACATTACCAGCTACACGCACTACAAATAAATCACCTAATCCTTGATCGAAAACAATTTCTGCTGGTACTCGAGAATCAGCACAACCTAATATCGCCGCAAATGGATATTGAGCTGCAACAGTTTCTTGTAAACGCAATTTTGATTGATGGGGATTTAAACGCTTCCCTTCAACAAATCTTTGATTTCCCGCAAGCAAAATTTTTAATGCTGCTTGTGGATTAACTGGTTGCGGTTTTTCACCAACATAATTCGAGGCTTGATCCGCTAAAGAAGGCTCTTTATTCCACAGAATACCGCCAGCACCAATCAAAGCCCCAATGCCAATGCTACCTACACCGGCTAAATGTATAAAATTCCGACGACCAATAAATCCATTAATTCTAGCCATTCCTCTACCTGACAACCGTTTCGTGGTTGCCTGGAAGATATCAGACTTCAGGGCAATATAAGAGTACCCGCTTACACGGTTTAAAAGTTATTTAATTTTTGGGCATGGAGCATTGGGCATTGGTAATTGGTAATGGCTAATGGGAATACTTAATTTGTTCTTTTTCCCCCTGCCCCCTGCACCCTGCCCCCCTGCTTTTTCTCAGTCCCCTAATGCCCCTTCCCTGCGCCTAGATACAGTTCTGCCACTTTCGGGTCATTCAACAATTCTTGACCAGGGCCGGAGATAGCATCGCGTCCAGATTCGAGTACATAACCGCGATCTGCCATTTCTAAGGCTTTACGGGCGTTTTGTTCTACTAAAACTATGGCTGTACCACTCTGGTTAATTTCCTTGATTTGGTCAAATACTTGTGTGACTAAAATGGGGGATAAAGCCGCAGAGGGTTCATCTAACAGCAGCAAGCTGGGTTCCAGCATCAAAGCTTTCCCCATTGCCAACATCTGACGTTCTCCACCGGAAAGCGTACCTGCACGTTGACGACGGCGATCGCTTAATCGGGGAAACATGGTAAATATTTTATCTTTGAGGGGCTTGAGGGGAATATTCCGCACAAAAGCCCCCATTTCTAAATTTTCTTCAATACTCAAGGAAGGGAAAACATTGGCGATTTGCGGTATATAGCACATTCCCCGTTGCACTATTTGGTTTGACTTGAGTCCGCCAATATTTTCACCTTTAAAGGTAATCGTGCCTGTATGGGGAGTTAAGAGTCCAAAAATAGTCTTCGCCAAGGTGGATTTACCCGCACCATTGGGGCCAATCACTGTTACCAATTCCCCCGCTGCAACTCGAAAATTCACACCTTGCAGGATATCTACATCTTTAATGTATCCAGCATGAACATTTTGAACTTCTAGTAAATAGTCATTTGTCATTTGTCATTTGGCATTAGGTATGGGCATGGGGCATGGGGCATGGGGCATTGGGCATTGGGTATGAAGAAAGGGTAATTGGTAATTGGTAAAAGGGATTTCCCCCTCATCTCCCTCATCTCCCTCATCTTCCTCATCCCCCTCTGCTCCCTGCTCCCTGCCCCCCTGCCTCTTATTCTGGAGTCTTCTGCAAATCAGGGCGTTCTTCGGGAACGATCGCACCTTCTACTGGGCATACCTGGATACAGATGCCACAATCAATGCAGGTGGCGAAGTCTATCCAGTACCAATCTGTGCCTTTGACGTTTTTGCCTGGGCCGTCATGAATGCAAGCTACTGGACAAGCATCTACGCAGTCAGCGATGCCCTCACAGACATCGGTAACAATTGTGTGTGGCATTTTGTTGATTCCCTCTCTTTAAAGTCAGCTATTTCTAGCCTAGCAATTAGATATATTTCCTAGCTAAGACAATGATTCTATAGTGGGTGAACCCTCGGCTTTAATCCAGGCGATTTGAGTAATGCCGCGATCGCGTGCGTATTTTCTGATGGCTTCGCTATCTCTTCCCCCTAAATCAATTTCTACTCGCACTATCTCGCTAGAATCCCGGAGTTTTTGCGCGTAGGCAAAGGCAGCCGCATCAGCATTGGCTGTCTCTGGTACTATTAACCAATCGCTAGCTGGGGGTGCTTGCGGTAATTGCTGAGTAGATTGGATTATTTGGTATAAATCTTCGATATTGAGGGCAAAGCCTACTCCGGGAATATTTTCACCTTGGGGATGATATAGCCCTAAAAGCTTGTCGTAGCGACCACCTCGCCCTAAAACCTGGACTTGTCCAGCAGTATCGCTAACTACTTCAAAGACGATACCGGTGTAATAGTCGATAGTTTCAATCAAGCTAAGGTCGAGAATTAAGGGATAATCTCCTCGCGATTCCAGCAAATCTACTAGAGATGCGAGGTTATTCACCGCTTCTTGTTGCGCTTGATCTAAATCTAAACTTCTGACTTTTCGCAAGACTTCGGAACTGTTACCACGCAAATCTACGATCAGTTTGGCGCGATCGCGTAGTTCTTCACTGAGGGGTAAATTCTCGATCGCAATGCGATCCAGATTAGCGATCGCACTGCGAACTTTACCTTGTATGTGATCTGGAAATACACTCAACAGCGATCGGGTAATTCCTGCTTCACCTAAAATCAAATACCATCGCTCTAACGAAAGCGCTGCTAAACAATCAGCGACTAACAACAATACTTCCGCATTTGCTAGCAATCCAGCAGCACCGAGCAACTCCACCCCAGCTTGATAAAACTCTTGCTGACGATTATGCCGATTTTCCCAGATGCGGCGGAAGACATTGGCATTGTAATACAGCCTTTGCGGGTAAGTTACACCTGCCATGCGAGTGACGACAGTACGCGCAATCGAAGCTGTCAATTCTGGACGCAGCCCTAATTCTTCATCTTCCGAATTTTGCAGTTGAATTACCGTTTGACGCTGAATTGCTTCCCCCGCCATCAGGGTATCCATCCGTTCCAAAGTTGAGGTAATAATCCTGTGATATCCCCAACGATGAAATACTTGCTGTAACCTATCTTCAATCCAGCGTTTTTGCGCCACATCTAAAGGTAATAAATCTCTAGCTCCCGCTGCTGGTTGATACACCATTACTTTTTCTTCCCACCAAACAAACCACCAAACAAACCGCCACCTCCTGACTTATCTGGTTGTTTACCAGTCGAATTAGGAGGTGTAGTTACTTTAGCACCACCAGATTGCTGACTTAAAGCCTTATCTATTTTTGGTTTCCAAGACAAAGCTGTTTGGTCATTGGGGTCTAATTTTAAAGCATTATCAAAATGAACTTTTGCCATTTTGAGCCGATTTTGCTTCAAATACACCAATCCTATCAGGCTATGGCAACGACTATTCTTTGGTTCTAGTTTGAGAGCATCTTGCAACTCCACCTGAGCTTGCGGAAATTGGTTTTTGTCAATTAAAGTTTGTGCGCGACGCAGATAATTTTCTACAGCTGAATTTTCTGGCGCTGGTGGCGGAGGTGGTGGCGCTGTTGTATTAGTAGCAGAGTTGGGCGTTGCTGTCCCTGAATTCATTGTGGATTGCATTAGCTGGTTAGGCGTTGTCAATGATTTACCAGCAGTCCGCATTAAGTAAACTAAATTCAACTCGCTAATTTGGGCAATTACTTGCGGTACATGGTGCAAGTTCTCAAATTGAGTTTCAGCTATTTTCGCGATCGCACTTTTGTACAGAGAATCTATCGTTGATTCGGGAGCAGTTGCTAACTTTTTCCCTACATCAGTATGTAGTTCTACCGAAGTAAACTCTTGTACTAACCGCTTACCCATGTGAGACAGAATAATCATGTATTCTGTGCGACTTCGTTCCGTAGTAATTTTCTCGTAAGCTGGGTTAACCAACTTTGATAACAATTCACTGGATAGCTGCTTATCAGTAGGACTCGCACTACTATTAGCATCAGGATGTAAACGACGGGCAATTGAGATATAGCGCTTGCGGATCTCTTTCACATCAGCATCAACAGGAACACACAAAACCGCATGATGATCTATGAAATCATATTTAAAAAGACCACGATCTATTCTTAATGACATAAAGGGATATGCACCAAAGTTAGCAAAATAATGCTTCTAGTTTACTTCGCTATCCCATAGATCGTTCAGTAGTTAAGGGTTAAAAGTCATACATTGGACTGGGGACTGGGGACTGGGGATTGGGGATTGGTAATTGGTAATTGGTAATTGGTAATTGGGGAAAGTAGAGGAAGCGGAAGCCATACGGTTCGGATAATACAAATCGATTGACGTTTAAATCTTGTAGAGACGCGATTCATCGCGTCTTCACAACCCCAAAATCACGACGAAAATATTAACCAAACCGTATGGAAAGCGGAAGCGGACAAGGGGAAAAGGCGAGAAATCCCCATTACCCATTACCCATTACCCCATGCCCAATGCCCAATGCCCAATGCCCAATGCCCATTCTCATTTCCAACTTGATAACGGTGGAATATTCATTAATTCATGGCTGAGGGTGTCGTGCAGATAGCCATTAGTAGCGAGGATTCTTCCTGTTTCCATTTTGAAAGGAGTGCGATCATAGGCTGTGACTTTACCGCCAGCTTCTTGGACGAGGATAATACCTGCAGCCATATCCCAAGGTGAAAGTCCCCTTTCCCAGTAACCGTCAAATCGTCCACAGGCTACATAAGCCAAATCCATTGCGGCGGAACCACTGCGCCTGACACCTTGAGTTAAATGGGTGAGGTGACAAAATTCTGCATAATTATTATCGGAGGTTTCTCTGCGATCGTAGGCAAATCCTGTGACTAGTAGACTTTTCCCTAGTTCAGAACTATCGGAAACTTTTATAGGGCGGCGATTGCGTGTAGCACCCAAACCAGCAGCAGCCCGAAATAGCTCATTACTAGCAGGATTATAAATTACACCTACTTGGGGAACGCCATTAATTAGCAACCCAATAGAAACAGCAAAACAAGGATATTGGTGAGCATAGTTAGTAGTGCCATCTAAAGGATCAATTGCCCACAGATATTCACTATCTTGATTGCCTAATTTCCCAGATTCCTCAGCCAAAATCGAATGTTGGGGAAAATGGCGACGCAAAACCTCCAAAACTACCACTTCCGAAGCCTTATCAGCAGCAGTCACTAAATCACCAGGGCGGCCTTTTTCCGTAATTGCGTCTTCTAACTTCCCCCAATAGCCTTGCAAAACCTCACCAGCAGCCAAAGCCGCTTCAGTAGCTATGTCTAGAAAGATTTGTAGGTTTGTCATTTGTCATTTGTTATTAGTCATTTGTCATTGGGCATGGGGCATTGGGCATGGGTAATTGGTAATGGGTAATGGGGATTTATTCTCCCCCCTGCTCCCTGCTCCCTGCCCCCCTGCCTCCCCAAAGTCCCCCACTCACCGATACTGCCGCCGAAACTCAGCGGGAGTCAGGCGCATGGGTTTTTCTGGTTGCCAGATTCCTTGGCCCATGATTCTTGCCCATTGTTGGGCACGTTCTAAACGCTGGTCGTATTTGTGATTAGGCGATCGCGGTACAAATAATGCATAGCCTTTTTTGACTATTTCTTCGTTTAACAACAATTTATCTTTCCATACATAGGCTACAGTCCGACCAATTTTGTCTTTGCCTTCAATGTCAAACTCTAGGGTGACAATTTGTTCTGCGCCTCCAATCATTTTCTCTAATTCGTCTTTGGCATCATCACCCCAAGGGCGCTGGCGGAGATCTGGTGCTTCAATACCAATTAATCGCACCTGGGAAATTAAGTTTGGTTGTTCAGCCATGCCTAAAACTTCCAAACTTTGCCCACTCACCACCCGCGCCACTTTTACCTGTGCCTGATTAGCTGTAGGCTGGCTTTTGCCTTGACAACTCACTAGCAGTAATAGGCAAACTAAAATTACTATTCTTCGCGCTAATACGCCAAAATGCGCTGCCACAAGAGGCAAGGGAGCAGGGAGCAGGGAGCAAGGGGGAGAAATTAAGACAGAGCTTGTACTCCGCCCCAACCAAGCGTCCTTCCAGGACGGGGCTTTTACCCATGTTCCGCTCCGCCTCGCGTTGGGGGAAACAGTTGGCTCCCCCTGCTCCCTGCTCCTTTTCCCCCAGCCTCTTCCGTTCATAGCCTGAATTTGTACTTTTACACCGTTATATCTACCCTGCCGACAGCCACTAATCAATAGCCAGGATTGCCAAGATTGCATCTCGTGATTTTGAATTGTGTATTGTTAATTGTTAAGGGGACTGCCAGAAAATAAATTATCCAAATATAGTCCGAGAATATTTTTACTCTCCCCCTGCTCCCTGCTCCCTGCCCCCTGCCAAGATTTTTTAGTTGGAAGTCCCTTAATCTTCATCCAACGGTAAACCCGCCCTAACTTTACCCCGTGCAAAAAATCGCCCAAACTGAAGTTCATAAACTTCATCTTCGTCTTGTGTTTCCACTTCTATATCCGACCGGGGATAACTCACACATAATAAGGCATAACCTTTGCGCCGCAACTCTGGCGATAGTCCAATTGCCTCTGGCTGGTAAATTTCTCCCGAAAGTACCCGCACAGCGCAAGTAGTACAAGCACCATTGCGGCAAGAAAATGGCAATTCAGTTCCTTGTTGTTCAGCACTGTGCAAAATGTAGCGGTCTTCTGGTACTTGTAGGGTGTATTCCTTGCCAGTATTGCGATCGCGAACTCTAATCTTGTATGTTTGAGACATGGTGATTGGGAACTTTTGATTTTTTATCAAATATCTTCTTAATTATCTTTGCATTTTTTGCGATTTCACCTTAGAATTGTAAATCGTGGCACCTGGAGAGGTGGCCGAGTGGTTGAAGGCGCAGCACTGGAAATGCTGTTATGCGGCAACGTATACGAGGGTTCGAATCCCTCCCTCTCCGTTTTAAAAGCTAAATTCAAAGCGCGATCGCTCCTTAATTCAAACGATGTAGGGTGTGTTGTCGCGCAGCGCAACGCACCACCAACAATTCAGAAGTTGGGAAAAGGGGAAGGGGGAAAGGTTTTGTCTTTTACCCTTCCCCTTTAACCTTTTCCCTTTCCCCACCTCTTACAAGAGGTCTAATGTACGGAAGCCGTCAGCTTTATCCTGTATAAAATATAGAATTAGAGAAAATTCTGTATTTTAACGGAACTAAGCAAGCAAAATGGCGAAATATGCATTGCTAATTGGCGCTAGTGAATATGAGTCTCCGAAGATAAATAATTTATCTGGTGTAGTCAAAGATATTGAAGCAATGCAGCGTGTTTTGGAGAATTTAGAGATAGGCGGCTTTAAGGAAGTCAAACTTTTGCCTAATCCTGATTCCGATACCATGCGCTCAGAAATTGAGCAGTTGTTCATGGAAAAATGTCAAAAAGATGACGTAGTCCTGCTTTATTTTTCTGGACATGGCTACAGACATGAAGACGGAAGTTTATTTTTTATCAGCCGCAATACTCAAATCAATCCCCAGGGTTTAGTCAGAATTGGTACAGCAGTAGATGCTAAATTCATCCATCAAAATTACATGAGTCGCAGCAAATCTAAGCGACAAGTATTAATTCTTGACTGTTGCTTTAGTGGTGCTTTTGCTGAGGGGATGAGTGCTAAAGAAATTTCCAATCTCAGCATTAAAAATGAAATTTTTGAGCAATTAGGTGGTGAAGGTAGAGCTGTGTTAACCTCTTCCACAGCTACACAAAAATCTTTTGAAGATTCGGGAGGCGGAGTTTACACGCGCTATTTAATTGAGGGAATTGAAACAGGCGCAGCTGATAATGATAACGATGGTTTTGTTACCGTAGCTGAACTGCATGAATATGCCAAGCGCAAGGTGCTGGAAGCAAAGCCAGCGATGAAACCAGAAATTTTCGCAGTCAAAGAAGGTTATACAATTCGCCTAGCTAAAGCGCCAGTAGGTGATTTGCAATTAGAGTATCGTAAAGAAGTTGAGCAACGTGTTAGAAATGGTCGCGTTTCTGTTGTGGGACGCAAAGTTTTAATTCGTAGACAAAGCGAGTTGGGGTTAAACTCGGAAGTAGCAGCAGCGATAGAAGAAGAAGTTCTCAAACCCTTCCGTGAGTTAGAAGAAAGCTTGCAGGAATACGAACAAACCCTGACTGAGGCTTTAGAAGAAGAACCGACTCTTAGTGATGGAACTCTTGATGATTTACAGCGATTACAGCAAATTCTTAAACTTCTAGATAAGGATGTTGCAGCTATACATAATCGCTTGATTCCTCAGCAGTCAATTTCGGCAAGTAACACTATTTCCCCGCAGCCCATCTCAACAATTGATACCAAACAACCGACAGCTAAAGAAGACGATGATCTTAGTTCAGAAAAAGGCGTAAACTATACCAGGCTGCGCGACTTGCTAGCAGCAGAGAACTGGAAAGATGCTGATCTGGAAACATATAAAGTGATGATTAAGGCTTTAGGTAAGAAAGAAGGTGATTACTTTAAGTCTGACGAATTATTAAACTTTCCTTGTACAGACCTCCGCACGATTAACCGCTTATGGGTAAAATATAGCGATGGGCGCTTTGGCTTCAGCGTTCAAAAGGAAATTTACTTAAGCGTAGGTGGTAAGCCAGACGGCAACTATTACGAAGAAGCCTGGAAGAATTTTGGCGATCGCGTAGGATGGAGAGTGGAAACCAGCTGGATTAGTTACACAAAAGTCATTTTTGATACCTCAGCTCCTAGAGGACACCTCCCGCGCAAGTCGCATATTCAAGTCGCGCTATTGATACCTCAGGAGCCTCTCTTCTCTCGCATCGAGACTTGTAAAGTGTAACATCTAAAGCTTTGAGGGGCACGGCACCGATAAGATATTTGTATCTCCGAAAGTCTGTGGATGCCGTGCCCCTACGATAGATGTTGTTCAAATATCCGAAAACTATTGTAAAGTGCGATCGCCCCAGCTTGAACGAAATGCGTAGGCGTAGCACTCCTTTGGTATCGCTAACAAACTTTAATCATCAAAGTTACAACAATAAGCCTTAAACCTCGACCATTAAGACTTAAACCTCGACCATTAAGGCTTAAACCTCGACCATTAAGGCTTAAACCTCGACCATTAAGGCTTAAACCTTGACCATTAAGGCTTAAACCTTGACCATTAAGACTTAAACCTCGACCATTAAGACTTAAACCTCGACCATTAAGGCTTAAAGTGAAAGCGATCGCACTTAACTATACATAAAAGTGCAGAGGTTGAGCCTGTGGTAGGTATCACCTACGCAGTCATAATCGCATATTGCTGAAACTTAAACACATTATTTCTCTGAAAATCAGCCCTGAATAATAAAATTCAGAAAAATCACTGGTATAAATCAAAAATTCTGTGAAAAAATTGCGATTTTTGCTGAACCGGAATATAGCTTAATTGAGCCAAACTAGCTTTTGAGAGCTAGTGAAGGAGTAGAATATGGCTCGTAAGCAACGTACATCCCGGATTCTAGAAAAAGCTCAGTTCAGAGTCACCAGGATGAAAGCTATTGATCCAAATATAACTTTTGATGATAACTGCAACTTGCAAAATCTAAATCAATTAATCCAGCAATTTCAAACGATGCTGAATGAATATAACGATGCTATGGCTGTAATTGACTCTTCTAGAACAAAGCTAGACGAGCTGGAAAAAAGCTTAAGCCTGATTTCAGATAAAATGCTGGCGGGGGTTGGTTTCAAATACGGTAAAGACAGCAGTGAATATGAGCTTGCAGGTGGCGTTAAAGAAAGCGATCGCATTCGCAAAAGCAGATTAACCCGCTTAAAAAATAGTGCAGAAAAAAACGCAAATGATAATGTAGTAACTGCCTAATATAGCTGCGCGGAATTTATCAGCTAAACCTTAAATTGTAGGATGCGTTAGCGATAGCGTAACGCATCGAGAAAGATGGTGCGTTACGGCTAAATTTCATTGTCTCTAAGTCCGAAATCCTTGCACAGCCGTAACACACCCTACAACTACAAAATATCTAATACCAAATCAAATAATGTTGGCGACACATCAATATATTCTAGAGGGTAAGGCACTGCCTTACCCCTACAATCTGTCGCGTTATTTTTTCAAACAGCTTCTAATTTAGAAGAATATAAACATTATTTAACTCGTGGTGAGATTCAATGAACTAAATGACAATTTAAAATGCCATCTTCTTTGCCAGCAAAAATAAATATAAATGCATTCAATAAAGCAAAAATCAACTTTTCCCCTTTAATTTTCTCTCACTACAGACTTTTTTCCTTAAATAATCCCATCAATTTCCGCTTTCGCCCATGCTCCTGCATTAACTTAGCTTTATAGCTATCCCAATCTGCTTTTCTCCCACATTCCAAGTAGGCGGCGCGCGCTTTTTTTAACCACTGAACTGCTTCAGCATAATATTCTGCTTTAGCTGCATCCATAATCATTTCTGCACGGCGACGCGCATTAGCAATTACCCAACTAGGTTTTTCAGATATTGCAGCATCCATGACACGGTGAATTAAGTCAGCATAGAAAGAACTCAATTCATTAACAATGTGAATAGCATCATCAATCAAGCCTTCATGTAAGAAAATATCTACCCTGGCTGATTCGCTTCCCCAACCGCCAAATGTGCGGAGAATTTGCAATAAATCTGTTTTCACAGTAGCCCAGTTTTCCCCGGCTAATTCTGCCATTTTTTGGTAATCAACAAAGGATGCTTTAACTTGAAAAGCAGCCATAAGTGCAGATAAAGCTGCTTCTTGATCGTTTAATTCTTGAGCTAAATCACTTGTCCAAATTCCCAATTCATACTGACAATTACCTGGCAAATTTAAGCCGATTTGGGCAATATCTAGGGCTTCCGATAATGACTCCTGTTGAGCTAAGGTTTTCGCTAAAGCAAAAGCAGCTTCCATTGTATTCATTTGGGCTTGTGCTGCTGTCATGGCTTCATCGACTCTGCCCAAACGCCCTAACATTGTGAGATATTGTTCGGTTTGTCCTTCGGCTGCTGCTAAATACAAGTATTCTTGATATCGTTCCTGACGTTCGAGAATTTTCAGGCGAATTAAGGCTAAATCATCAGCATAGTCTGGGATTTGTTCTTCCCAAACACCCATTTCGGGGATATTACCTTGGAGAACTTGCACAAGTGTCGGGTAATCCCAGCCTTGGCGTAAAGCTTCAGAAGCTAAGTCAAAATCAGCGTCCCACTCTTCTTGCCATACTTCCAAATTAACTTGGATATCCACCTTTTCTTCTGGGGTGAGTTCCGCAGTGAGAATGGCTTCACACCAAGCCGCATTCAATTCTGGGAGAATCTCATAATTATCAGCACCGTAGTCCGCAACATCATCCCAATTTTCCACACAAGCTGAAGTAATCGCCTCTAAAATTGCGATCGCACTGTTACCATCTCCCCGTTCACACAAATCTACAGCAGTTTGGATGAGACTCAGTAATTCTTCACTGATTGGGTCATCATCATAACCATCTTCCCAAGCACATACTGCATTTCGCAGAATCTGGCGTACTTTCTGGGTAAAGGGTTTTGGATCAATTGTGCTGTGAAGTACTGCTTTCACCCTTGGTTGTTTGACACTTGCGTATGTAATCAAATTGACATGGCGGTCGATTGCCTCAATCAACTTAGGATATTCAGCCACCAAACCTTGCACCAACCTTTGAGTTTGCTTATGATCCAAACGATTCAGTAGTTGTTCTAAAGTAGGACGTTCCTCAATGCTTTCTGGTTGACGCAGACAAAGAAGCATGGTCGCTACAATATGCTTACACCACCCATCGCGATCGTAGGGACAGGTACATTTAACTGAAGTTAATCCTTCACTATCAAAACTGAGGCGGACTTGATAAGGGTTGTTTTCATTGCCTTCAACTTCTGCCAACAGCAAATTACCTCTTTGGGTAAGAGACATCACAGCATCAGCCTCATAATAAGCCTCGCCTCGCTGAAAAGACTTAGCGTTAGCATGACGGCGGATTGTAAATTCACTTAGCTTGGGGATTAGCATGGAGGGAGTGGGGATTGGGGACTGGGGACTGGGGACTGGGGACTGGGGACTGGGGGGGATGAGGGAGATAAGGGAGATGAGGGCAGAAAATCCCATTACCCAATGCCCCATGCCCCATGCCCCATGCCCCATTCCCAATACCAAATTTTGCGAATTTTAAGTATAAGATACAGCGAGTATATAAGTTAAATTATGATACTGAAGATATTCAGTCCCTTGGCCTGCTAGCGTAAATCATAAATTGGAATTAGTAAGACCCGAACATCAAAGGGGTTGCGCTGATTGCAGGTCAAGTTGAGAATATATAGGCGAAGCACACGGGGAAACTAACGTGAGTCAGGGATTCGATTACGATTTAGTGATTATAGGCGCTGGTGTAGGTGGACATGGAGCAGCCCTACACGCCGTTAGCTGTGGTCTGAAAACAGCGATTATTGAAGCAGCTGATATGGGGGGAACCTGTGTCAACCGGGGCTGCATTCCTTCAAAAGCGCTGCTGGCTGCATCCGGACGTGTGCGGGAGTTACGTAATGCTCACCACCTTAAGTCTTTGGGCATTCAAGTTAGTAATGTGGAGTTCGATCGAGAAGCGATCGCCAACCATGCTACCAATCTTGTCGCCAAAATCCAAGGCGATTTAACCAACAGCCTCAAGCGTTTGGGTGTTGATATTATTCGAGGCTGGGGAAAATTAGCTGGTACGCAAAAAGTTAGCGTTACTGGGGATGGTGGTGAAAAAACTATCACAGCTAAAGACATTATCCTGTCTCCTGGTTCTGTGCCTTTCGTACCTCCAGGCATTGAAGTTGACGGTAAAACTGTCTTTACCAGTGACCAAGGTGTGAAGTTAGAAGCGCTACCAAACTGGGTGGCAATTATTGGCAGTGGCTATATTGGTTTGGAATTTTCTGATATTTACTCGGCATTAGGCTCTGAAATCACCATGATTGAAGCCTTAGATCAGCTAATGCCAGGATTTGACAGAGATATTGCCAAACTTGCGGAACGGGTGCTGATTACTCCCCGCGATATAGAAACAAAAGTGGGAATATATGCTAAACGAGTCATTCCCGGTTCCCCGGTAGTGATTGAATTAGCTGATTTTAAAACAAAAGAAGATTTAGATGTGATCGAGGTGGATGCTTGTCTAGTCGCTACCGGACGCATCCCAGCTACCAAAAATCTCGGTTTAGAGTCTGTGGGTGTAGAACTCGACCGCAGAAATTTTATTCCAGTTAATGACAGCATGGCAGTGTTGTCAGCAGGTGAAGTAGTACCCCACCTCTGGGCAATTGGCGACGCTAACGGCAAAATGATGCTAGCTCATGCTGCTTCTGCTCAAGGTATCGTTGCAGTGGAAAATATTGTAGGTCGTCCCAGGGAAGTTGATTATCGCAGCATCCCCGCCGCCGCTTTTACCCACCCAGAAGTTAGCTATGTTGGCTTAACTGAAACCGCAGCCAAGGAATTAGGCCAAGCTGAAGGTTTTGAAATAGCTACTAGCAAAGGCTACTTCAAAGGTAACTCCAAAGCCTTAGCAGAAAATGAAGCCGACGGTATGGCGAAGGTAATTTATCGCAAAGATACCGGAGAAGTCTTAGGCGTTCACATCTTTGGACTACACGCCTCAGATCTCATCCACGAAGCCTCAGCAGCCGTTGCTAGCCGCCAATCTGTGCATACCCTCGCTCATTTAGTACACGCCCACCCAACACTTTCAGAAGTGTTAGACGAAGCGTACAAAAGAGCGATCGCATAAAAATGGGCATGGGGCATGGGGCATAGGGCATGGATAATAGGTAATTGCTTTCTTTTCTCCCCTGCTCCCTGCTCCCTGCCCCCTTGCCTCATCCCCAATCCCCAGTCCCCAGTCCCCAATCCCTAACATGCAAATCCGTCGCCGTTCCCCTAGTTCAACTGTTGCTGTTTCCGTTATCCGTTATGAGGTTGCAATGCCAGGTGCAGAACCAAACAACATTTTGGAGAAAATTGTTTGGCAAAAAGAAATCGAAGTTGACCAAATGCGGGAAAGAGTACCTTTGCGGGAATTGCAAAAGCAAGCTTTAACTGCACCACCAACCCGCGATTTTGTAGGGGCGCTACGACAAGGCAAGACAAAACCAGCGTTAATTGCTGAGGTCAAAAAAGCTTCACCCAGTAAAGGCATATTACGGGAAAATTTTGATCCAGAAGCGATCGCTCTCTCTTATCAAGAAGGTGGCGCTAGTTGTCTTTCTGTATTGACTGATGAGAAATTCTTTCAAGGCAGCTTTGACAATTTAGCCAAAGTTCGCGCTGTCGTAGATTTACCGTTGCTGTGTAAGGAATTTATCATCTATCCTTATCAAATGTACTTAGCACGTTTGCGGGGGGCAGATGCAGTTTTATTGATTGCGGCGATACTCAGCGACCAAGATTTGCAGTACTTCATCAAAATTGCCAAATCTCTCAACATGGCAGCTTTAATTGAAGTCCATAGCTTAGCAGAACTTGATCGTGTGTTAGCCTTAGATGGCGTTACTTTGATAGGAATTAACAATCGCAATCTAGAAGATTTTTCTGTTGACTTGCAAACCACTTGTCAACTACTTAAAGATAGATATCAGCAGTTGCAGGAACGGAACATCTTGGTTGTTAGTGAGTCAGGATTACATACACCAGATGACCTAAATTTAGTAGCAACAGCAGGTGCATCCGCTGTACTTATTGGTGAGTCTTTAGTAAAACAACCAGATCCAGCAGTTGCGATCGCTAATCTATTACCAAGGTAGTAATCTCAAAATACCTCTCTCGTTCCTGTGGATGCGATCGACTGTACTTAGTGCGGTTGGGCAATAAATCGTGCTAAATCATCACTTGCTCTCTTAGTCAAATCTTTATAGCACAGCCAATCTAGGGTATCAGCAAATACTGGTTGCCTATGTAACAATTAAGTTAGTAGCAAAACAACCTTAGTTTATCCAAAAATCCCTTATTTGAAAAACCAAATCAACTTCATGGAGCAAATTCCTCTGCCCTCACCTATCCATTACGAACTTATACTGCAACTTTTAGAACGACAAACAATGTCAGCAGTAAGTAAAAATCCGGATTTGCGGCACCAGGTGAATCAGCTAATTATTACTTTACGTAAAGCAGCTGTTCAACAAAAGCACCTGGAAGAAATTTGCCAGTTTTCTTCTGTAGTGGTTGACCATCGTTGGTCAATCAATCATCATACTGAAAAAGCTGTTACCCCCGAATAAAAATCTTCATATTCTGTCCCTCTGTATTCGGTTCTCGAAATATAACAGGGGAATTCTAAATATTGCTGCTTAGAGTTACTATCTCTCCAAGCAGAATTATCTTCATTCGGACACTACACTCAATTTGGTACAGCCAACTTGAGCGCAGTGTCCTTTGAAAATTTGTCAAAATATAATTCTTAAAATACCTATTTAATCTCAGCTATGCATAAGCTATTCTGCTTTTAAGTTGCACAATCCATCGTGAGGGCTGTTGACCGTTGACTGTTGACCGTTAACAGTCAACAGTTAACAGCCCATATTAGTAGTTATGCAATTTAGACGCGCATTAGCTTATTAAAATTTTCTTATTTGTTATTTTTCGATGACTTGGAATACAGTACTAAATCAAAAGAGCGAGTTAAATTTTTAACTCGCTCTTTTGCTGGAAAGGATAATAAATTAAGTCAGGATAAATTTTTGATTCCCAATCTATTAGCCTGGGAAACAGGCATAGTTGATTTGACATACCTCAATTCTCCTAAATGAGCTATTCATAACCTATGCCGTCTCTAACCAATCATAAATTTTCTCTAACTGATCGAGGGTAACCAAACCATACTGCCAAAGAATCATCGGTAAAGGGCCTGGATCTTGCTCACGATGTCGCAACGCTACGGCTAAAGAGGCTGTAGAAATTGCCAAATCTTCTTGCAAAAAATGAATCAGTCGAGAATACTTTGATGGTGACATTTGTATCTCACCTCCTAGTGCAGAGTGTATTGTCATATATCAGTTCACCATTTCTCAGTAGCTAGTAGCCAGTATCTTATCTGTCACTATCGCATTAATACTTAAAAGCAAGAGCAAACTTTGTCTAAATTTACCTTAAAGAATTGCTCTAATTAGGAACGGGAAAAATTTTTCACTTGAGAACTAGTTGTCTGCTCAATTCTTTAGTTGTTTTTTCCCTAAATCACATTTGTGTCTTTTTTATTAAAGTCAGTCTTTGATTTAATTACACATCTGGTAACAAATATTCCTTAGTTTATAGTCTCTTATGAGCGGCTATTTACACGTACGTCAAAAGGAAGATCTTTTGGTAATAAAGTTTAATTTTGTGCATCCTATCAGGGGATAGAGTACCTTTCGAGGGTTTGCAATGTACTAAATAGCAGCTTTGTGAGTGAATATTATACCATTGGACGTGATATTTTTTTACCTTACATTATTTATTAAGGTTTGGCATGAGTTGAAAAGCGTACTTACAAAATTTTTATCTCCGCAATGCTGCGGATTATAGAAACTTTATTTTTATACGATCGCCTGACTTCAACCCTAATTCCGTAGCTCGACCAGATCGGAGTTCAATTACTGTATCAACTAGTGTATTGGGCCCGTAGCTAGGACAAGGGTCACTAGTGCAAGGAGGTGCAGAAGTTTTGATGTACTTGACGACCCCATTCTTCATAAAAACCATATCTAGAGGGATGAGTGTATTTTTCATCCAGAACTTAACTGGTTGTGCTGAAGGAAATTTAAACAGCATTCCTCGGTTATCTGGCAAAGATTTCCGATACATCAACCCCATTTGTTGTTGTTCCGGTGTCTGTGCTACTTCCAATTTAATCTTAGTATTATTGGGAACAGTGGCCTCAGCCGTAATAGGTAGTTGTTGTCCAGCAGATACTGGTGCTTGAGTTTGAGAGCCAGATGTTGTAGCCGGAGGTTTAGCCGTCGTGGGTGGAGAACAACCCATCAACAAAACACTCAGCAATATTGAAATAAAAGTTAACAAATTTAGCATGATGATGAGTGATTTCGTAATTTAGATTTTGATTTTACAAAATTTAAGAAAAAAAACCCACAACTTATAGAAGTTTTTACTGGGATGAGGTAAGGGAATTGTGACATAAGATAATAGGGGATACTGTGGGGTAATTCATCAGGGGGTATCACCCCTCATCCATAATTTACCCAGATTTTAGCCCGTGTCAACGCACTTTAGCGATGACCTCATAATTTATTTCTATACTGAATATTTAAATGTAACTATAGATACTTGAAAATCAGATAAATTTGTAGAAGCACTCAGTATTCACCTAGCGAATGTTTTAACACACAGGCAAGCATTTTATTGAATATGAAGAGACCTAAAAGCCTAGCTCAGTGCAAATTACCAGCCTTTAGAGGTGAGATGATCTTAATTTTTAACTAATAATCCCACCTTTAAATAGGTGGGATCTGGAAAGAATACACTGTCGTTTCTGCGGCTCGTAGCATGAGCTTCTAAGATTCCCTTAAAACGTAACCTACGCCTCTGACTGTTTGAATTAAACGCTTTTGACCTTCATCTTCGATTTTGAGGCGTAAGTAGCGAATATATACTTCAATTACATTAGACTCACCCATAAAGTCGTAACCCCAAACATTTTCTAGAATTTGTTCTCGGGTTAATACTTCACGAGGATGTTCCATTAAGAACTTTAATAGTTCAAATTCTTTCATAGTTAGGTCAATTACCCGTCCGTTATGTATAGCACGGCGAGTAGCGATGTCTAAAACTAGTTCCCCAAAACGTAACTGTTCTGTGGTATCAACATCAGGTTTTAAATAGAGACGAATCAACTTGAGAAAGTCTTCTGAACGGTAAGGTTTCAGGATGTAATCGTCAGCTCCAGCTTCTAAACAAGCTACACGATCATCAACTGTATCTCTTGCCATCAGCACTAGTACAGGAGAACGCAAACCAGCTGTTCTGAGATTTTTACACAATGAAAGTCCAGATTCACCTGCTAACATTCTGTCTAAAACAATTAAAGCAGGCTGGCGATCGCGACTATATTGTAAACCGCTATTGGCATCATGAGCCAAAATCGATTCATAGCCTGCCTCTTGCAAATCGAAAGAAAGCTGATTAGCTAGGCTTTCATCGGTTTCAATCACTAAAACACAAGGACTGTGAGCAGAGGTCATATTAATATTGCAATGTTAGGTACGGAATTTTGGATTGTACAGAAGTACATAAGCTAGAGATATAATTTCTGAGTTTTTGATGGGGAATCCTAATTGAGTAGAAAAACCTTATGGGCAAAGCAGCGCTCAGAATCAAGACAAATTATATATATTGAATATAACTTGCCCTCAGATCGCGCCTGCGGATGTTTTAACACTTTCAGGTGTGACTCATCAAATTCTGCTAAGCAATTTTAATCACTAGTTCCAAATACCATAACTACATCAGCAATTCTGGAAGGAAATTGCTGATTAGGGATTGGGAAAGTTAAGAGTCACAATTATTGACTTTTGAGTACAGACGCGATAAATCGCGTCTCTCCAAATCTTGACCTGTGAATATATTTAAGGCAATTCTACCGAAGTGGGCTTAGCAATATGAGGTAGACCCCAACCCAATTTTTCGCGCAAAATGCGGAAAAATTCTGGGGGTTGTAAGCGAATGAATTTGACAGTGTATTGCGATCGCTCTAAATGTACTCTATCTTCTGGGAGAACATAACACCCACCATTACCATCTACCACCATTACCAAACGGGGAATATTAACTGGATAAATATTTACTGGTTCTGTATCTGGAAATACTAATGCTCTAGAAGCTAAGGAGTGAGGACAAATAGGTACTAGTTGTAAAGCAGGTACCCCAGGGGTGACTACTGGGCCACCAGCACTTAAAGAATAAGCAGTGGAACCAGTTGGTGTAGACACAATCACACCATCCGCTGCTATATCAACCGGCGCATGACGACCTATGGCTATTTCAAAATGGCACATAGAGGTCAAGGGTTCCCGATGCAAAACCATTTCATTTAAGCAGAGTGCTTCCCAAAGCACTGCTTCTCCCCGTAAAACTTTGACGGTGAGCATTGCTCGTTCTTCAATTTCATAGTCACCCGCCATTACCTGTTCTAGGGCTTGGGGAAGTTGATTGATATAAGCTTCCGTCAAAAATCCCATGTGACCAGTATTTACTGTTAGTAGTGGAATACCGCAGGGAGCAACCTGACGAGAAGCTGCCAAAACAGTCCCGTCTCCCCCCAATACCACTGCAAACTTCATCTCTGAGTCAAATCCAGGTGGAGTGAGACCAGTTAGTGGGGTGTGACATACAGGACTTTCAGGACTTGAGTAGCCCAGTATGCCACCGATACTCGTTGTGATGCATACATTCCAACCGGCTGCGGTTAGTTTGTCTTTTAGTTCGATAGCGATGCGAGCCGCTATCGGTTTAACGTCGTTGTAAATAATGCCTGCTTTCGGCACACTCAAATATCCAAGTTTAGGCGATGCTCTGTATTATGCTAATCGTTACACATTTTTGACAATGTAGTCATGAGTTTTAAGTCAAAAGTGTAATATCTATCTCAAAGTTGATCGTTAACTATTGACCATTAACTTTAGAAGACTGCTTAAACGGTGTCTTTTTAGATTTCTGCTTTTGACTTTGTTTCTTTTCGTAATCTAATTCTTTAAGTTTTTTCATAATACGGCTAAAGTACTCTTGCAAGTAGCTTTCCAAGGTGGTGGTTTGTTGTGGGTCAATACCAAAGACTTGGTATACTTCCTCCATTGGCGCATTGAGAGGTTTACCGCTAGCTAAAACTTCTGTAAATGCCAATCTATCAGCCACATTCCATCCCCACTGGAAGAACCGCATAAAATGCCGCACTGTACGCAGTAAGTTTATCGGCATTCGTGTGACTCTGGCTTCTTTTCCAGATAAGCGTTCACACACACTAATAATTTCCTGGGCGCTCCAAGCACGAGTACCTACAACTGGGAAGGTTTGTTTTTCAGTTTCTGGCACACTCAAAGCCCGAATGGCAAATTTAGCAATGTCCAAAGTATCCATATAGGCTACAGGAGAAGATTCACCTGTTACCCAAACCGGTTGGTTTTCCAAAATGGGAATTCCATATTGACCGATTAAGCCTTGCATAAATCCAGCTAAGCGCAAGATGGTATACTTTAAACCAGACTCAGCTAGGAAAAGCTCTGTACAACGCTTAATTTCCATTAAGGGTACTTCTGGGTACTTCTCAGACTCCAGAATCGAAAAGAAAATAAAGCGTTCTACACCCGCAGCTTTAGCAGCTTGTATTAATGCTACCTTGCCGTCCCAGTCCACCTGTTTAATACTCAGTGAATCTGTTGGGCGAGATGTAGCCGCATCAATTACTGCGGTTACTCCTTCCAATGCTCTAGGAAGGGTTTCGGGATAACATAAATCTCCACCTACGAGTTCTGCACCCCACTCTTTCAGAAAAGCAGCTTTTTTGGTACTCCGGACAAGACAGCGTACCTTATACCCCTCATCGATAGCACGACGAGCCACTTGTCTTCCTAAGGTGCCAGTGGCACCGACGATTAATATAGTCATGAGGGTTGTAACAATTTTTTAAATTTATATGAAAAGAATTTTAACAGAATCACTAAAGAAACAAAAGTTTACAATTTTTTCAGAAAGATATTATTCATAGAGACAGTCCGTCGGAAAAAGCTTTGTCCGAAAACCGGACAAGCTATTTCCCTTAAAAGACAACAGCCTCTAGTTGCTGAAAATCGGTTCCTGAGAAGAATTATTCTTCTACACCCTGAATTTTCAGTAATAAAGCACCTAAGGCCCAACCTACAAAGATTAAACCGAAGGACAACAGAGCTGCATTCAACATTTCACCGCTCATTGGTGCGATTCTCCTTAGCGAATGGTTTACTGAATATGTCTCGCCGTTAAAACCTGCTGACATGAGATTGCTAACAAGTTTAAGTCAACTAGGTCTACCAGAAGCTTGATCACAGCCACTGTTGCATTAGACCAGTGTAAATAATTTTAAACCAGTTTGGGGGTTAAACCCTACTATTGGTATGTGGGGCGAGGGTTAGGGGGACAAGATAGAAAAAGATGAAGTTGCTTTTTATGAGAAATCTATCTTGGCGAGGATTGTTATAAGCTGGGTATTTATTGAAAAAACTATAAATTAATTAAATATATGTATCAAGTTAATCAAAATCAATTTGTAAATTCATCGTTAGAAAATCGCCCTCGTTTGGCGCTAACATTGGGAGATCCATCTGGAATAGGGTCTGAGGTGATTTTAAAAGCTTTGGCTGATCCAGATATAAGCCAAAAATTTAACGTAACAGTTATAGGTAATTTAGATTTATTAGTGCAAACTCACAAGAATTTATTGAGTTTAACTAATAATCTCGTCCCTTTGGCAAATCCTGAGCAATTGTCAGTGATTGATGTGCCATTGCCAAGGGACATCAAAGATGAAATTATGATCGGTACTGCTAATCAGGCTAGTGGTGCGGCTAGTTTTGCCTATATGGAATATGCGATCGCCCAAACATTAGCTGGTAAATTTGATGGTATCGTTACTGCCCCGATCGCTAAATCAGCTTGGAAGGCGGCGGGATATAATTATCCAGGGCAAACGGAACTTTTAGCCGAAAAGTCTGGTGTTGAGCGCTTTGGGATGTTATTTGTGGCGCGATCGCCTTATACTGGTTGGACGCTCAGAGCATTGCTTGCTACTACACATATACCGTTACGTCAAGTAGCAGATACCTTAACACCCCAGTTACTCAGCAAGAAGCTAGATTTGCTAGTGGAGTGTTTAGAAAAAGATTTTGGCATAGAGAATGGGAAAATTGCGATCGCGGGTTTAAATCCCCATAGTGGCGAACAGGGACAATTGGGAACAGAAGAAATAGATTGGTTAATTCCCTGGTTAGAACAAGAACGCCAGAATCACCCAAATTTGCGCTTAGAAGGGCCAATACCACCAGATACGATGTGGGTTAAACCCGGTCAAGCTTGGTATGGCCATACTAACAGCCAAAATCCGGCTGATGGCTATTTGGCGCTTTACCACGACCAAGGCTTAATTCCCGTCAAGTTGATGGCGTTTGACCGTGCAGTTAATACGACGATAGGTCTACCTTTTGTCAGAACTTCACCGGATCATGGAACAGCATTTGATATTGCGGGTAAAGGAATTGCTGATGCTACAAGTATGAAAGCAGCCATTGAGTTAGCGGTGGAGTTAGTTAGTCAAAGATTAGTCACAAAGTTGACTGTTGACTGTTGACTACCACAACGGATATTTTTCATAACTGAAATAGGATTGCTATATTTTCAATGCAAACATCAACACATCACTGCTGTGTCCCCAGCAATCATTTTCAATCTTGATTGCAGTGGGATAAATTGCGCGGTTTCCCCATAGCCATAGACCACGCAATTGTCCTACCTAAATTTATGAAAATCATTTTTCAAATTGGTATTAATTACAATTACCAACTACTAATTATCCTTTTACATGATTACGACTAATAGCTAAAGCTTGATTGACTTCATTTAATAAATCTTCCATTGATATTGAGCGCGGTAAAATCTGAGCAGAAATTGTATTTCCTACAGTTTCTATAGTTTCTAATCCATTCTTTTTGGTTCTCTCGCTTCCTGCCTGGACTCTAGTCCTTGAGGAATTTAATTGCTGGTCAAGTATTAAAATGGGTGGCAAATTAATTGGTAAATCTCCTAATGCTTTTAATGCTTTCAACATTTCTTTGGATATAGTAGATTCTCCTAGAGAAATTAAGAGTAAATCAACGCTTTGATGGCGAATTTGTTGTAGTACTTCTGTCCAACAACTACCCATTGCGGCTTTTAAGCCAGCGGTTTGCAAGTATTGAATTAAGGCTTGAAACCACTCAGATCCCCTTTCAGCAGTTTCATTACTCAGCGAAGAGTTCTTTTCGGCACGATAACCCCTAACAGACTTACGTCTTCCCTGAGGTAAATCTCGCAGCATGGTGATATCCACCACTAAAATACTGGGTGGGCAACATATCCCCGAAGCTATCTGTAGCACTGATAATAAAGCATCAGTTTTACTCGCACTACTGCTGTTGTCTTTACCCATTGGGGTTAAGCAAGGAAACACAGATAATCCAGGGATTTGGGAAGCTGCTAGGGTAGTGACGACATCGCAAGTCACCAGCGGTAACGCCGCCAATCGCGGATGTTGGCTGAGTTGTTGCAGGTAGGCTTGCGCTACAGGCGTTTCTACATCTAGTAACACGACATCGAACTGCCAAACTCTAGCTAACAGTTCTGCCTGATCTAGATCATCTACTTCGATAACTCGGTGTTCTCGCAATGAAGGGTAAGGATTAATCGCTTCCAATTCTGGATTGACTAATCGCAGAATTCGCAGCGGGGTTTTCATGAGAGACATGTCGTTGCTATCCAACCCTGATTGCGAACTTGTTGGTTTAGCACATAGAGTTTCTAACAGTGGCACCAAGGCTTGATGCTGCGCTGGTAAGCTTAAAAAACCATCGGCCCTGTTAGCGAATGCTTGTTCCTTTTCGGCTCCCGTGGCTGTCACAATTAGGGGAATATGGCGAGTTGCGGCATCAGATTTAAGTAAGGTGAGTACATCCCAACCGGATAACAGTGGTAGCAGCGGATTTAAAAATACAGCTTTTGGTTGTAAGCGACGGGCTTTTTCTACTGCTTCTGTTCCCGATCGCGCAATGACTACGCGGTAACCTAAACCTTTAAGCTGATCGGTTAAATCTTCAATATATCGGGCTACTGCTTCAACTACTAATACCAGCCTTTTTGAAGATACTAGCTGTTTTGTCGATGGGTTAACTAGCTGACGCGTTGATGTTGTGTGGCCACGTGTCCTGGTATTGGCTGTATCACTGTACTCTATATTTTCCTCCTCTTGTTCAGAAAAGCCTGTTTTGGGCGGGCTGGGTGGTAAAAGCAGAGTAAATTGGCTGCCTTTGCCTTCTCGCGACAGAAAGCTGACATCCCCACCATGAAGCCTTGCCAAAGCCCTAGTTAAGACTAACCCTAAACCAGTGCCTTCAAATTGCCGAGTCAGGGGATTTTCTAGCTGTTGAAATTTTTGAAAAATTAAATGTTGCTGGTGTTCGGGAATACCAATACCTGTATCCCAAACTGTAAAGGCAATCCACCCTTCCCAATGACTCACCCGCAAGCCAATTTCCCCAGATTCTTCCGTAAATTTAAAGGCATTGGAAAGCAGGTGTACCAACATTTGCCGCAGGCGTAATTCGTCTGCCACCATCTGCTCTAAACCTGGTTCAATGACGATGCTAAATTGATGTTCGCTCGCACGGTTAGCAGGAGATGGTTTGATGGTTTTAGGTTTATTGCTTTGAGTTTGAATCGCTTTTGCTTCAGATAGGGCGCGATCGCAAACTGCCTGAATATTCACTGGGGCTAGGGTCAGATCCATCTGCCCCGTCTCCATACGGGTTAGATCTAAAATATCGTTGACGACACTCATCAAATGTCGTCCGCTTTGATGAATTAGTCCGGCATAACGGGCTTGACGTTCGTTTAATTCTCCTAATTGCTGATCTACCAATAACCGTGATAACCCTAAAACAGCAGTTAGGGGTGTCTTCAGTTCATGACTAATACAAGCTAAAAACTCATCTTTTAAACGATTTAATTGAATAAGATCGGCATTTTTGGCTGCTAGTTCTTTACTAAGCTGCTGTTGTTCGGTGACATCAGTAGCTAAGACCAGCCACAAATCATCAGTATTGATATTTAAATCTTGATTACTTAGTGTGATTTCTGTATCAGAACTTAAAACTTTTAACTCTGGACTATCTAAAGGAATTTTGGCAAACTGCCAAACTCGCTCTTGACCATTTTGCACCTCTACAATACAGGTGCAAGTTCCCATCTGGCTATCCCAGAAGCATTGATTGGATGAGGCATCGGAAGGATTATCTGCAGACAATGGTGTAGATTGTAAGTTGCCAGACAAGCCTTCTGTGAAAAAGTTGGGAGTAGCAGCAGTTTCAGATCTAAGTTTCCGCTTTGGCGGGATGGGTTTACTTCTCAAGGATAAGGTATTCTCATCCAAATGCAGTTTGATGGGCGTGGCTGGCTCTTGCTGACTATAAGCATTATCTGTCACATGGGTATAATGCCTATTGACTTGTTGTGTGGCATATTCTGCCTGTTTGGCTCTGGTAGGTATGAGTATGCGCTCTACTTGTCGCCTGACTTCTTCTGGATCTTTCAATATCCCCAATTGCTGCCACCACGCTGGATTTTGTGCCACCACCTCTCCAGTACCAGTTTGCAACATCAAAGGCCAAGGCAAGCGTTCTAACAATTGCACCAGTGGCTGATAAACTGACGTTTGGGGAGGATTGGGGATCTCTACTGGCGATTGAGTTGCTATGGCAACATCTTCTCTAATTTCATCTTCTACATATTCAGAAATTGCTGCTTTTTGACCTGCTAATAATGCTAATAATCTTGAGCTATCTAGCAAGCCCACAAATTTGCCATCAGGATCAATGAGCGCCCAATTAAAATTATTGTGATTGATTTGAGTTTGTTGGTAGCGCAAAAATAAGCCAAATTGCTCTACGCGCTCAACAGCTGGTATGGTTTGTATGGGTTCAATTAATGATAAAGCGAAATTTGAAACTGGTTGTTGTAAGTTGAGGCGATCGCCTCCCACTGCTGCTAGCAATTTTTGAATACATCTGGCAGAGTGCAGCAACCCAACCGGGCATTGCTGCTGATTTACCACTACCACGCGATCGCACTGCTCTTTTTCAAAAATCTCCAGCACCATTGCCAGAGTACTTGTTTCTATGCAGATGGGTACGGTTGCTAGAAAGTCATAAAGCGGGTACTGTAGCATTGACATACGGCTTCGGTGGTTGTTCTTCCTGAGGAAGCCTCTGGCTGTACCATTACCTTTGGGGCAAATGACGCTGAGACCTGAAGCAATATCCTTTGAGAAGACTCTAATAAAGAATTCTGGTGATTAATTTCAATGCCATTGAATTATGGGCTTTGCCCTGACTGACACTTGTTACATATACTCATGTTCCTGTCGGTGGCATTTCCCTTTTTTGCATTTTACTGCGGACAAATATTCTAACCAGTATTCTGACTGGTGTTAAAAATCCTCCTTGCTCGCATTAGCTAAAACAATTATGGCTCTAAAGATTCGCTTTAGAACCTTGAGGAATTATAATGATTTAGAATGCGACAATCCGTTAAGTTCGTTTAAGTATCTTATCAAGGAGCAAATAAAAAAATCCTTATTTGGATAGATATACATGATGATAATCATCTACTAACAATGCCCTCTATAAGCAACGCGGCATCAACAAGTTATTAAGTCTTACGGCTCACTAACTGCATGAGTCTTTTGAGTGCCCCACTCTTGCGCTGACACGAATTCTTCTTTGGATCGCTATTAATTCAGTTAAATTCACACCTAACTTGAGCCTATAACGGTCTCCCGGGTTGAATAATCTCGATAAAATTGCTCAAGGCGCTCGAGGATACGTATAGACCAAACACAAATGTTATTACCAATATTAATTCTCCCACCACATATTAAAAAAACTTTATATTATTTATCAACCTTAGTTATTTGTCCAAGGCAGGCTGGGTGGATGTTGAACTTGCCTAACAACATTACAAATAACAAGTTTTTTATCACATCTTTTCCGTTCTTGGATACTTTTAATATAAATTTTTTCATGAAGGGCTTGCTACCCAACAATAATGAAAACTTCATTGCAAAATATTGCTATGGATTTGCATCTTATAAGGAAAAACACCAGAATTTGTTTCAACAGATGGATGCACACGACCGAGAACAGTTGTTGCGAGAAATCAAATCTGATTACCGAGAAATACTTATATACTACTTTACTACAGAACCAACTGTAAAAGAAAAGATTGATAAATTTATCAATGCAGTATTTTGTGCTAATATTCCTGTGCCCCAAATCATCGAAATGCACATGGAGTTAATTGACGAATTCTCTAAACAGTTAAGGCTAGAAGGAAGGAGTGATGAAACATTACTAGATTATCGACTGGCATTAATAGATATTCTGGCTCACTTGTGTGAAACTTATAGATGTTCGATATATAAATAAAGTAAATGTATCGAAGTTAAGCTTGGCAAAAACAGCTGCTATGACTCCTGACCAATGCTTTTTCACATCCTCTATTTCTAGCCTCAAGTTTAGCCTGTATCTTTATGAATAAAGCACGAAAGACCTATGTTCTCAAGCTTTATGTAGCTGGAAACACACCTAACTCAGTACGGGCATTAAAAACACTAAAGGATATTTTAGAACAAGAATTTCAAGGTGTTTATGCTTTGAAAGTCATCGATGTTTTAAAAAGCCCCCAACTGGCAGAAGAGGATAAAATATTAGCCACTCCAACATTATCTAAAATTTTGCCTCCTCCTGTTCGTAAAATTATTGGTGACCTTTCAGACAGAGAAAGAGTGTTAATTGGATTAGATTTACTATATGAAGAACTGAGTGAAGAAGGCTGGGAAGAGTAAACAGAAGTATGAAGTACGAAGTATGAAATTGCCTGTTTTCTTCAATCATGAGGAATTCATGGCTAAAGAATCTGAGGAATCGGATTCTCTCGTCTACCAGTCCTGGAGTAGATAGTCATTTTTTACTTTGTGCTTGAAACTTCAGACTTCTTTATCGTTTATCCTTTACACTTTCAGCTTCTTTAGTAAAATATTTAAGCGTTAAGCGTAACAATTTGATGGAATATTCCAAAGATTAGTCATAAAACCTGGGTAGAATACCCCTTTTTTAACAAGCAATGATTGAAAAAGACCAGCCAGAGCCAAGCAAAACACCGTTAATTGGGGGTGTAGAAAAGATTAGCACAATGATAGAGGGCTTTGACGATATTAGTCACGGTGGTTTACCTATTGGGAGAACTACCTTAGTCAGTGGCACCTCTGGTACGGGTAAAACTTTATTATCTCTACAATTTCTCTATAACGGTATCACATTCTTTGACGATCCAGGGGTATTTGTTACCTTTGAAGAATCCCCTAGCGATATTATTAAAAATGCCCATATTTTTGGGTGGAATTTGCAACGTTTAATAGACGAAGGTAAATTATTTATTCTCGATGCTTCACCAGATCCTGAAGGTCAAGATATTGTAGGCAACTTTGACCTTTCAGCATTGATTGAGCGTTTGCAATATGCGATTCGCAAATACAAAGCCAAACGCGTATCAATTGACTCGATCACAGCTGTATTTCAGCAGTATGAAGCAATGGGAGTAGTCAGGCGAGAGATTTTTCGTCTCGTCGCCCGTCTCAAACAGCTAAATGTTACCACTGTAATTACTACCGAACGTAGCGAAGAATATGGGCCCGTCGCTTCTTTTGGAGTGGAAGAGTTTGTTTCTGATAACGTTGTCATAGTTCGCAACGTTTTAGAAGGAGAACGTCGCCGCCGCACCATTGAAATTTTGAAATTGCGCGGTACAACTCATATGAAAGGTGAATATCCTTTTACCATTACCAATGAAGGAGTGAATATTTTCCCATTGGGAGCTATGCGCTTGACACAAAGGTCTTCTAATGTCAGGGTATCCTCCGGGGTGAAAACCTTGGATGAAATGTGTGGGGGTGGCTTCTTTAAAGATTCGATTATTTTAGCCACAGGAGCCACAGGTACTGGTAAAACATTATTAGTCAGCAAATTTATTCAAGATGGCTGCCTCAATGGCGAACAGGCGATATTATTTGCTTATGAGGAATCACGTGCCCAGCTTTCTCGCAATGCTTCCTCTTGGGGAATTGATTTTGAGGAGTTAGAAAAACAAGGTTTACTCAAAATTATCTGTACCTATCCCGAATCAACTGGCTTAGAAGATCATTTGCAAATTATTAAGTCAGAAATTGCTGTTTTTAAGCCAGCGAGAATTGCCATAGACTCGCTTTCTGCATTAGCCAGAGGAGTCAGCAATAATGCCTTTAGACAGTTTGTCATTGGTGTTACGGGTTACGCGAAACAAGAAGAAATTACAGGGTTTTTTACCAACACAACTGACCAATTTATGGGATCGCATTCTATTACTGATTCCCATATTTCCACGATTACTGACACAATTTTGATGTTACAGTATGTAGAAATTCGTGGAGAAATGTCGCGGGCAATTAATGTATTCAAAATGCGGGGATCTTGGCATGACAAAGGTATCCGCGAGTACAATATTACCGCTGCTGGCCCAGATATTAAAGATTCTTTCCGAAATTATGAAAGAATTGTTAGTGGTGCTCCTACCCGCGTTAGTATCGATGAAAAGGCGGAACTTTCTCGCATAGTCAAAAGTTTTGAAGGTAAACAGAGTTCCGATTCCTAAATTTGGTATCGTACTATATTCTCTTCTCAATTTAGTGACGTGCTATATTCTGTGGTGAAGAAAAGGTTTCTGCCGCTAGATTGATTTCGTGTGAGGGGATGCGGTGAAAGGACAGCAATTATTCCATACTTTTTTGCCTGGTGTTACAGCAGCAGTATTAACAACCCAGCCTGCTTGGGCTGGAGCTGTAAAAGTAAATCAGGTACAGCTAACATCTTCTCCTAGTGTTTTGACTTCTCCTTATAGTCGAACCCTGGTTGCAGATGTCACCAATGCAAAATTTACAGAGCCAGTAGACAGTGGGTTTACAACCTTAGTACCTACTAGTAATTGGAATTTACGGGATGTAAAACGTTTAAGCGATCGCACTTTACCCGCGATCGTTATAGGAAATAATAGTTCCTTTAAAGGTCAAATACATAGAGAAAATCACAGTCGATTTTTCAATCTGACATCTACCTCATATATTTCCCCACAGCCAGATTTAAAAAAATCTCTCCCAAGCCACCAAATACAAAATAACTTAGCCACTACTGGAGAAAAATTAACCCGTAAAGTAGTTCCTAGTTCTAGAGCAAAACTTCCGGTTCAACAAAGAAATTTGCTGTTGTCTATTTCACAGCCAGTAACGACCCAGAAGAAAAATCCTCAAGCTCAATTACAGGCCGCTTTATCGCAGAAAACGACAAATCCAGGCTCGGCAAAGTTGTTGGCAATACCCAATTGCTCAGAGGAATCGGGGAACAACTCCACTACTTCAGCTTATTTACTCTTGAGATCTGGAACTTGCCAAACAGCCGGAACTGCTAAGGATCTGCTGGCTCAAACACCAGCCACAGTGAACCCCACACCTAGTAGTGCTGTACAGGTTCCGACGGCACCAGCCACAGGAAATACAACACCTGGTAGTGCTGTACAGATTCCCACAACACCAGCTACAGGAAATATAACACCAAGCGTTACGGTACCTGTGACAGCGCCAGCAACTGGCACTCAGACACCTAGTGGTACTGTGCAAGTTCCAGAAAACTTAACTCCTAACCCTAACCCCCTGCAATTTCCTACCAAACCTGAAGAAGTTACCATCCAAGGAAATCAACCGATTACTTTGGCGCAAGCATTAGAACTAGCAAAGCGTAACAATCGGCAGTTACAGGTTTCACAGTTAGAGTTAGAGCGTAGTCGAGCAGCGTTACGGGAAGCGCAAGCTGCTCTGTTTCCGACTGTAGGTGTGAGTGCTGATGTCACTCGTCAGCGTACTGTTTCCGAGACCTACGGTGTCAAGGTACAACAGCAGCAACAAGAAGGACTACCACCTGCATTCCGGGAACAAATTGACCCTGCACCCAGCACCACCAGTTTTAATGGTCAAGCACAGCTCAGCTATGACATCTATACTTCTGGTAGCCGACAAGCCAATATTCGCGCAGCTGAAGAACAGGTACGTTTTAATGAGTTGGCTGTAGAGAATCAGTCTGAAGAAATTCGCTTGACTATTTCTACTGACTATTACAATCTGCAACAACGTGATGAAGAAGTGCGTATTGCTCAGTCGGCAGTACAAAATGCCCAAGCAAGTTTGCGGGATGCAGAAGCATTAGAGCGAGCTGGGGTTGGTACGAGATTCGATGTGCTACGTTCTCAGGTCAATTTAGCGAACTCACAACAAGATTTAACTAATGCTGTTTCCTTGCAGCAAATTGCTCGTCGTCAGTTAGCAGCTCGGTTGAGTTTGCCACAGGCAGCAAATATTACAGCCGCAGACCCGGTGAGATTAGCTGGTCTTTGGAACCAGTCATTAGAACAGAGTATTATCCTCGCTTTGCAAAACCGTCCAGATTTGCAACAACAATTGGCACAAAGAAACATCAACGAACAACAAAGAAGGCAAGCATTAGCGGCTTTAGGGCCACAGGTGAGTTTAATTGCTAGCTATCAGTTTCTCGATCAATTTAACGATAATATCAGCGTTGCCGATGGTTATTCAGTAGGGGTAAGAGCAACTCTCAACTTATTTGATGGTGGAGCAGCTAGAGCCAGAGCCGCTCAAGCCAGAGCTAATATTGCGATCGCAGAAACAAACTTTGCTGAACAGCGCAATCAAATTAGGTTTCAAGTAGAGCAGTCTTTTTCTACACAGCAATCTAGTTTAGAAAATGTTCAAACCGCCAATGCTGCTCTAGAACAGGCCAGAGAAGCTTTGCGTCTAGCACGTTTGCGTTTCCAAGCAGGTGTAGGTACTCAAACTGACGTGATTAACTCTGAAAACGATTTAACAAGAGCTGAGGGTAATCGTGTCAGGGCTATTTTGGACTACAACCGTGCTTTGGCTCAGTTACAACGTGCTGTGACTTTAAGAGCATTTCGTTAGGGGTCAAGGGTGAAGGGTGAAGGGTCAAAGGTCAAAGGTTGTAGAGACGCGATTAATCGCGTCTGTAATCAATAGTCAAAAAGCATTTTTCCTTTGTCTTTCTCTTTTTCTATACTCCCTTATCTCTCTTGTCCCCAATCCCTAATCCCAAGTCGTCACTCGCCAATCCCCAGTCCTTCTAAGCCGGGCGATGAATAATCAATCAAAATTGGAATACCATAGCTGAGTATTTAATTACTCGGCTGACAATACGCATATGACTACAGTTACATCTCAAGAAATTGCACAGTTTCGCTCTCAATTAACAGATGATCTTAGAGCAATGGAAGTACTGGACTTAATTGAGGACTGTGATGGAGATTTGGAAGATGCTGCTATGACCTTAGCTATTAAAGCAGGGCAGGAACCAGAAAGAGCTAACTCTGAATGGTTAGATGCTTTGGCGAGAAAGTGGCGTGCTGTAATTTGTGAGCAAGAATATCGGGGTGAATTGTTGACTGGTTCAATTAAAGAGATGATGGCATATCTTTATACAATGCCGACATTTCCTAAAGTTTTGGCAGTACCTGTTTTAATATATGTAATCAAACAAGGTGTAAATAATTTTTGCGAGCCTCTAGACTTGCTTAAGTGATCAGTAGAGCAGCGCAATTAAACGTAACTGGCTAAGACTGCCATTTATCATTGGTCAATTCAAAATCCAAAATCTGTCTTAGAAAGTTTGGCAGGGCGGGGGGAACCCTCACAAGCAACTTTCCGCAAAATCTAAAATTGTCTGACCTGCACTGGTACGCTGTTAATTAAGGCAAATTTTCCAAAGACAACCTTTTTGAAACAATGTATTACCTTGTTGCCGTATTAGCAGACCGTATCCAAGCTGAAGCTGCTTACTTAGCTTTAGAAAAAGAAGCCATAAAAAGTACTATCCTTGGTAAAGGTTATAAGACTGCCGATGAGTTCGGCTTGATTGACCCTCAAGAACAAGCCAAAAAGCAAGTGCGGCTAATGGCAATCTGGTTAGTACCCTTCGGCTTTTTTGCTGGCTTTACTTTCAGCTACATTACTGGTTTAGATACCTTTGCTTGGGCTGGTGAAATTGGTAATCATATCGTCGGGGGACTATTGGGTGCAGCCAGCGGCGCTATGGGTAGCGTGGTTGTTGGTGGTGGAGTCGGTTTAATTACAGGTGGCGGAGATGCTTTACCCTACCGCAATCGCTTGGATGCAGGTAAATATCTTGTCGTAGTCCAAGGTTCTGAAATGCTTACCAAGCAAGCGACCAGAATTTTACGCCAGTTTGAGCCAGAAAATATGCAGGGTTACGCAGATACAACTAACACATATTGAATGCATCAGAGATTACAGATTACCACACCGCGCCTTGAGTTACTGCCCTGTGCTTTGGAGGTAGCAGAAGGCGCGATCGCAAAAAATACATCGGTAGTTGAAAAGCTCTTACAGGTAAAGCTTCCTGGTGATTGGTATGCTTCTCAGGTACTGGATTTCTTGCCTACCTATGCTCAAATGCTGAGAGATGATCCATCTGTGTTAGGTTGGGGTGTGTGGCTAATGATTCACACTAGTGACTCTACCTTGATAGGCGATTTGGGATTTACTGGTAAACCTGATGCACAAGGAACTGTGGAATTAGGTTATGAGGTGCTAGCAAAGTATCGTCGTCAGGGATATACCTTTGAAGCAGTAAAAGCATTAGTCAATTTTGCCTTTACTCAACCCGGACTGAAGCGAATTATTGCCCATGCTCCACAAGATATTGTGGCATCTTGTCGAATTTTAGAAAAGCTGGGAATGGAGCATTTGGAAACATTTGATTCGCCTGATTATCCAACTGCACCGCTCTTGAAATGGCAGATGACGTTAGAATCAAACAGTAGTCATGAGTAATTAGTCAACAGTTTTTGATTGTTGACTTGCGGCTCAAAACTCGTAATTTTTAAGAATGTTGCCCAGAGAAGAACTTTTAAAAAGCGTTGAAAATCGAGATAGTGTAGCGCGTGTAATCGATCAGGCGGAACAAGCAATTAAAACTTGGGAAGTTGTGTTGACAGATTTTCTGTCTCCTCCAGAATTAGCAGAAATTCAACGCGTATTTAGTCGGTTAACAGAGGTGCAGTTAGTGGCGTGGGGTGGATATCCCCAAGCCGAACGCCAAAGACTTGCGATCGCACGTGCAGAAATACCTTTAGATCAATCTCAAGTCACCTTAACAGCATTAGAAATTGCTGGGAATTTTTTGTTTGATACCGCCACACACCGCGACTTTTTAGGCGCAATGCTAGGGACAGGCATTGTCCGGGAAAAAACAGGAGATATTATTGTCTTAGGCGAACGCGGCGCACAAGCAATTGTCGCACCAGAGTTGGCAGAATTTTTAGAGATGAATCTCAAACAGGTGCGATCAGTTCCTGTAAAAACCCAACCCATTGAGATTAGCGAATTAAAGGTTAGGGAACCGAAGAAAAAAGAAATGACTACTGTCGAGGCTTCTTTAAGATTAGATGCGATCGCCTCTGCTGGTTTTGGGATGTCTCGCAGCAAAATGGTGGATTTAATCGATTCCGGTGATGTGCGCGTTAACTGGAAAGAAGTTTCTCAAGCTAGTTCTCAAGTCAAAACCGGAGACTTAATCGCTATTCGTGGTAAGGGACGGTTAGAAGTTGGGGAAGTTGCTGTGACTAAAAAAGACCGTTACCGGGTGCAATTAACCAGGTATATGTAAACAGTTGTAGCCATAGATTGTTGTAAAAGGCGGGGAAACCCATTAGTAGATAACGGCGTAAATAGCGCAAAGTTAAGTTGCTCAAATACAGTTTTGGGTTGAATATTACAAGGTTATTTCTAAAAACCACTCATAACCTGCTTTCAACTGAGGTTTAGCATTTTGTTCAATTATGCTGCCATGCGCCATGATGATTCGTTGAAAATCCCAAGTGAGCAGCTGTTGAATTGAACGCTTGACTTTGATTTTATCTTTAGTGGCCAATTTCTCTAATAATGATGGACGAAGTTGTTTGTAATTGCCAAACATTTTAGCTATTAACTTTGTCCTTGGTGAAAATTGCTCATCAAAATGAAAAACTATATCAGTGACAATCAAAGTCTGGCTTCTGGCATGAAAAAAGACGCATTCATTAAGTGGTGAATATCCCTTGATATCAACTGTGTTGAATCCTTCTACTAAGACATACTCAACTCCATCAATCACAGAAATGCTTTGATTGCTAATAATTTTGTCAATCTGCAAATCTGGTCGTTTGCTCTCCATTCCAGATACTGCCAATAGTTTTGCATGGGGGTAGTAAAGCTTAAAGTCTGCAACAAATAGATGATGATATAAGTTAGGAACAACAATGTAAATTACTTCTCCCAATTGATTGAGATCATTGATGGTTGAGATATCAATCTTAATTGGTGATATCACCATTAATTTATTGCTGCTCAGACGAATCACAGTCATCCTCGTTCCTACTTCTAAGCCAAAATATTTTAGGGGTTGTTCCGCAACCCAAATGTCAGTATCAATTGCTTTTAGCATGATAATTTTTGAGTGAGGATTGTCGCTGGACTATCAAAATTTCTGCACACTGTAGTAAATACAAGCCATACTACCGACTACATAAACAACCCAAGTGCCAAAGAAACCGATTGCTCTACCTGGTGATGGGCCATAAGTCTGTATTAATCCCCAAGCATGAGCAATCCGCGCAACTATTAACAGAGTACCTAGCATCCACAACATTCCCCTCTCCGCCTGCATTAACTCTAGTGCAATCAGGAACATCAGACCCAGGGGTACGTATTCTGTAAAGTTACCATACGCTCGCATAGTACGTTGCAAAGCCCCATCTTCCATATTTTTGGCGACAATAAACTGTTGTGTTATTTTTTCCACAAACTGTGCCCAAGCATTAGGACGATCTAAGTAATTGGGTTGTGATGCAACCTCACCTGGAGATGCACCATGCCAAATCCTAGTACGAGTGCGTTCCATTGCCACTAGATATGACAAAAATAAGGCAAGTAGCCCATGACAGCCAAGAAAGAAGGTTGAAATAGGAATAAGAACCATCATTGACAATTACTTGTTGCAAAATCTTAATTTTGAAAATACTCGGCTGCAATTGTTAGTGTCTTTTCAATTCTTGCGGAATATTGAAATCTGCTTTTGAGAGAATAAGGTTAAAACATTTAATATTTGCTTGTCTGTGCTGATGAATCTGCTCAAAGAGTTTTTGTTCAATCCCCCAGAACGCAAAATCCCTCTGGATCAGCCCCCGTTAGAAACTCTACCTCAGTGGGGACACTGGCTAGAAACACCAGAGATGATGGTAGCAATCATTCCCCCAGGACATTTAGAAGTCAATATTCGTTCACCACTTAACCTTGTAGTCACAAGTTTTGGGGAAACTCAGGGAATTGCTGCCTTCAATAGCGATCGCCTACAACCTTACCAAGCGCTACCAGGAGGTTTTGATATTGTGCCGAATGGTACTACTTATAGTTCGGTAGAAGATGCTGCTTGTTTTGTGGCGTTTGGATATTCCCAATCTTTTCTTGAGCGCATAGTTAAAGTTGAAGCCGAAGGACAAACAATTGAATTACAGCCAGGGCAAATTCCTAAAACTCATTGGGGTTTGAGTGTTGCGATCGCTATACAAGAGTTTTTTGATAATGGACAAACTGGTGGTGCATTTTACTTAGAATCAGTCGCCACGGCAGTTTTGGCACAGATCATTTACCGCCGTTCAAATTTCTCTGGACGGTTTAAACGTCCACCAGAATTTTTGGAGCCAAACTTGTTCAAGGTTGTCTTAGAATACATTAGAGCGCATCTATCCCAAGAACTTAGCCTGAAGCAAATTGCTGCCACAATAGGATTTAGTCCCTATCATTTTGCACGCGCATTTCAAGTTACAACTGGACTGTCTCCTTATCAATATATCCTTCGGTGTCGGTTGGAATTTGCCCAACAATTATTACGCACCCAAAAGTTGCCCCTAGCACAGGTAGCAGTAGCAGCAGGATTTGGTAACCAGAGTCACATGACATCTGTGTTTAAACGAATGCTACATACAACTCCCAAGCGTTATCAGCAAGAGATAAGTGGTGTTTAGACCATACACCAAAATTTTCTCTATCTACCAAAGTCTAGCCGTTGCTATTAAGATTTAAAACTTCTTGCTAACATATTCAGCAGGATTTTTCTTGGTACTATTCTAGCCAATGAGCTTCTAATTTGAGTTTTAACATCACCAATCACAACCGCTGGCTGCCAATTTTCCAAAGCTTTTAAAGAAGCTTGTACCACTTCTTCACTAGAAAACATTTGATTTGTGTTACCTGCCAAAGTTGGAGGAAAATTCGCCTCGGCAAAAAAGTTAGTTTCTATCGGGCCTGGACAAGTAACAAGAACACGAATATTATATGGGCGATTTTCTGCCCATAGTGCTTGACTAAAACTGACAATAAAAGCTTTGCTGGCAGCATAAACCGAAAGATATGGCATCGGTTGAAATGCCGTAATTGAAGATACATTAATAATGCTACCTGATTGGCGTTGCCGCATCAAAGGTAGAAATTTATGGGTTAAATCTACTAAAGCTAGAATATTTAATTGCACTATTTTGACTTGCTTTTCGCCATCAGAGCTAGCAAAATCACCATAATCACCGAACCCAGCATTATTAATTAATAAGTCAATAGTTAATCCTTTTGCTTGGGTGGCTGCAAACACTGCTTGAGCAGCATTAGGCTCTGTTAAATCTTTAACTATAACTTCAATTTGAACTTGATAATTTTTTTGGATTTCTTGAGTAAGTTGATGCAGTTTTTCTTCTGAACGAGCTACTAAAACAAGATTTGTATTACGTGCAGCTAGTTCTTGGGCAAACGCTCTACCAATACCACTAGAGGCACCTGTAATTAAAGCAGTTGACATTCTAGATATTTTGCGAAAAATTCTATCAACTAATAGATAGTAACAATACTTATTGCCCTTTTTAACCATCTAGAGTGATATACGAAAATGCCAAAAGTCGTAATTTTGAATTTATCTTTTATCCCAATTCAAATAATGGTGAAGACAAATAAATTCTATGTATGGGTACGGCACCAGTAAGATGATTGAATGTATCAAAATATTGTAGATGCCGTGTCCCTCCTCGTATAATTCATTTATTGGAAATAAGCGGTATTAACTTGGCCGAGGTTGAGTAATTACTGGCTCATCATTTGTATGATTACTCAAGTTATCCAAAATTTCCAAAACTTGCTGTTCAAAAGCAACTTGGGCGCGATTAGTTTTACCACCAACAAACAAGCGATCGCCTTTTTGCAAAGCCCAAATTTGAGAGTGGGAAAAGTAACTCATCACTACACCCAGCATCAGCAAGGCAAAGCCAGTGTACACAATGGGAATACCTGGATCGGCTTTAATTTGTAAGCCAGTGCTACCGATGACTTCTAAAATTTTCAGGGTTACGCCATTCACTTGGGTAGACATTCCCGCACGGACAGTATCAATTAATTTACCAGTAGCATCGTAAATTAACACCATCCCTTGTAAATCTTTAGCAATTAAAGAAACACCTGCGCTTAAATCTGGTTTTGTGGGAATCCAAGTACCCCAAATCCGCCCTGCACCATTAGTGTCTAATTGTGCCATTGGCAATTGAAAAATGGGACTGTTATTAAATTGAATGCGAACCCCCGCCAGTCCCCAATCTGTTTGATAAAAAGTTACACCATGATAACGCAAAGGTTCGTTGACAAAAATCTTTTTGTGGTCAACTTCCTGCCCTTGCTGATTTAACACAGACATATCTGAGTAAAACTGGTCAATTCCACCAGTGGGGGTGTAGTCAATCCAAAACCGATTAACTCGCACAGACCAATCTTTGGGAACTTGAGATGATGCCAAAGGCCCGGCATCTACAATATTTTTTACTTGAAATGTATCGCCGCTAGCAACCATTTCTTGGGCCATAAACCCAGTCATTGCCCCCCAAATTCCCCCTAATAAAATAGTGACGATGCCGATATGAACGATAATCGGCCCAATGCGTCCCACTATTCCTTTACGGGCGTAAAGAATATCGTCTTTTTCTTGAAAAATTTTATAACGTTGTTTTTGTAATATGGGGATGAGGCTATTTAAGGAACCTGTATCTAGTTCCGCACTCAAAGCTAATTTTTGAAATTGTCGCGGTTCTTCATAATATTTCCACCTTTGAGCAGCTTTTAAGGCGGGAAGTTGGCGCGTAAAAGTACAAGCAGTCAAACTAGTACCAAATAAAACTAGTAAGCTGAGAAACCACCAAGTACGATATACATGGTCTAACCCCACTACTTGAATTACCTTCCAACTGAGGAAACCAAATAAAGCAGGGTGTTCTGGATAGTTAGCCTGATAAAATGCTGGTGACTGACCTTGTTCGATGACAGTACCGCTAATGCTAAATAGTGCGATCAGCAGTAAAAGAGCGATCGCTAACCGTAAATCTGTTAGTACAGGTAAAAACTCTCGCCGCAAAAAGCGCCCAGGTATTGACCACCAACTTAATTCTGTGGTCGTGGAATTGTCTGTTGTCATTGCTTAAAAACTTCCAAACGGAATCCGCGAAATTAAGGAAAATACACCAAACCCAACTAACAGCACACCGCTAACTGGGTTAATCCAACCAGACCAGCGACGTAATTCCAGTAGCCTTTTAATTGCTGCTGTAAATGTACCTGCCAAAATTAATGGTGCTGCATAACCTGCTGTGTAAGCAATGAGCAACACCGCACCTAAAATTAAGTCTTGAGTATTAGCCACCCAACCCAGCAAGCTGGCCAAAACTGGGGTACTACAAGGTGACGCAACTAAACCAAAAGTTAAACCTATCAAGTAGGAACGCACTCCTGGGGGTAAATCTTGGGAAATCCAATTTGTTTCACCTAAAGAGGGAAACTGCAGAGGTAGTGCTTCCAACAAGTTCAGACCCATGAGAATGGCGATAATACTGACAATTATCGGCAAACCCATTCCCACTTGACCGTAAACTTTGCCCACAAAAGCCGCTACTATCCCTAACCCTGCTAATGTGGTGGCTAATCCTAGCGCAAACCAAGTTGATTGGGCTGCTGCTTGCAGACGACTTTTAGCTTCATAACCGCCGATATAGCCAATGGTAATTGGCAGCATAGAAAGCATACAGGGCGTGAGACTGGTGAGTAAACCAGCCACGAAAATAATGCCAATACTCACCACACTAAGGTGTCCCAGCTGATTAGAGACTAGGGCATTGGCAAATTGTTCTAGTTTGTAAAGTTGGATTTGCAAAGTCTCAAGCATGGGGCATTATGACCGGGAAATGCTTACTATGCTTGAATTTTAGCTTAGTTTGGGACTTTGGGTGGCAGTAATTAAGGGCAGCGATCGCGCTTTGGGTTGGCTCAAATCTCAAAAATTGCCCATTTCCTCATTTATCGGCTTTATTTCCCATAGCGATCGCAATGAGGATTTCTTGATGACAGCGTTCATGTTCTGAGAGCTTTTTTTCTCAGCTTCATATTTTTACTATTTACGTAAAATTAAAGTTTAATATTTCAGATACTTTTAGCAAAAATTCTGTTTTTAAATTAACCAGGAAAATCTTTTTAAGAAATAAAAAATAAATGAGAGAAAGTATGAAAAATTATGAAATAAGCAGTAATTAAAGATTATTTTTTATAAAATTTATTGCATAGACTTAAACCTTATTTTTATTTAAAATGCACACTCAAAATGCTACAGATTTATTTAATGAAGTTTTAGATACAATTTACCAACAATATCTCCCATCCAAACATCCTTTTTTTTCTCGTTTGGCTATATTGCCACCAGAGAAGCTGTGTTCTCCAGATTTATTAGGACAAATATATTTAAGGTACCAAGCAGCTTGCCATGCAACTCGTGTCATGGTGTATTTTGTACCTCACCTAGATAGCCCGGCATTACGGGTACGAAAGCTGAGAATTATTAGTGATGATGATAGCTTACAAGGTGGCGATACTCATCACTATCAATTGAGTCGAGCATTTGCCAATATGGGAGCAAAATTTATCATCTCGGACGAAGATTTTGGCAGTCTAGATGAATTACAAAAAATACTCGACCCAACTACTGCTAATTTTGTTTCTTTAGTTCAGAGAATTTACCCTCAATCTTTAGGCCCTTGGTGCGTCATTGAAATGTTTGCCCATGATTGGATGGAAGCATTGATGAATTCTCTATCTCATTGTTTTCCATTTATTCAACAAGAGCAGTATTTTGCTGAATGTTTTGAACAAGGTGTAGAAGAAAGGCACGCTCAAGAAGCAAAGGAATTAACCACTATTATTCTTGATAATTCACCAAAATTATTAGAACCAACAATTGCAGGGGCAAAAATGATGGCTACGGGGTTAGATAAATTTTGGTCTGGGTTAGAAGATTTATTATAAGAGAGAGGGAACAGGGAACAGAAAATAAACCTCCTTGATGTGTGCCTAATTTCTCCAAAATCAAATTTATTATTTAATCAATTCAGCATTTAATGATAATTCAAGCTATTAATAAACGTTGTTTAGTATAAGTTGCTTGAATAAAAGCTTGAAAAATTCTTTGGTGATTTGGATCGTTGACTGAAAGCTCCGGATGCCATTGCACGCCAATAGCCCAAGGATGATCTTCATGTTCTACGGCTTCAATGACTTCATCTTCTAAAGCATGAGCAACAACACGCCATCCTGGGGGTACTTGGTGTACAGCTTGGTGGTGCCAAGACACTACAGATATGTGGGTATTTTGTACACAGTCAGCTAAACGGCTTTCGGCACTAATTTTGACCATGTGTTCTGTTGATAAACGCCTTCCAGGTTCAGGATCTAGACGATGCAAAACTGAAGTACCATAAACCTCTGGTAAATGGGGAATGAGAGTACCGCCAGAAGCGACAATGAGAATTTGCAAACCCCGACAGATACCAAATACAGGCAAATGATGCTCAAGGGCAAACTTAGCTAGTTGCAGTTCAAAGACATCGCGATCGCCATCCACAGAATAAATGCTAGGGTGGTCAGAGCCGTTGTACCACACAGGGTTAATATCTCCACCACCAGAGATAATCAATCCATCTAGTGGTTCTAACAACCTGGCTGGCTCAGTTTCTCCTGGTGGTAACAATATGGGAGTCCCACCAGCGGCGCGAACAGCATCTATGTAAGCACTGGGTAAAGAAAATGGTAATGCGTCTTTGCGCCCATAAGTTGTAATCCCAATCAAGGCATTTTTTAATTTTCTACTCATCGTTTTTCTTAGCTCCTAAACTTTTTAAAGTTTTTATTTGTGCGGCGGTGAGATTAACCACATCTGTTATATCCATACCTTCGTAAAGTCGGGGAGATTTCAGTGATTTCCTCAGTTCTCCTGTTTCTGTATGCCAAAGCATAATCGTGCCATCTTCACTACTACTGGCCAGAGTTTGACCATCAGCACTAAAGACCACAGACCAGATTCTTTCTTGATGTCCGCTCAAAGTTAGGTAGAGTTGAGCGGTTTTGATATCCCAAATTTCCACAATGGGGTTTCCCCCTGCGCTGGCGACAAAACGACCTTGGGGGCTAAAAGCTACAGTCCGCACCCATCCAGTTTTTCCTTCTAAGGTTTGGATACATTTACCTGTAGCTACATCCCAGAGCTTAACAGTGTTGTCTTCGCTACCACTCACCAGGGTATTACCATCGGGGCTAAAACGTACAGACCGCACCCATCCACGGTGACCATAAAGAGTTTGCAGGCATTTACCTGTCTCTACATCCCAAAATTTGATTGTGCAGTCTTCACTACCACTAGCCAAAATGCTGCTATCTGGACTAAAAGTTACAGACCAGAGCCAGTTTTTATGATTATCTTGGGTTTGGCGATATTCACCTGTATGGATATTCCATATTCTTAATATTTTGTCATCGCCACCACTGGCTAAATAACGATTATTGGGACTAAAATCAACAGTCAAAACCCGGTCAAAATGATCTACAAAAGTTTTGCGATGTTGACCAGTTTCAACATCCCATAATCTAATAGTTCGGTCGTCGCTACCACTAGCAATTAAACTACTGTCAGGACTTAAAGCAACGGCGCGAATTCTATTAGTATGTCCTGCTAAAGATTTAGCTTCCTCAGTATATAAGTTCCAAAGTTTAATGGTTTTATCATCGTTACCACTAATTAAGATGTTACTACTGGGATGAAAAACTAAAGACCAAGCCCAATCTGTGTAACCTTGAAGAGTTTTTAGGCATTCACCTGTATGAGCATCCCAAAGTTTAACAGTTTTATCATCGCTACTACTAATTAAGGTTTTACCCTCAGGATCTGTAAAAGTTACAGACCAAACTTTCTCTGTATGTTCTGATAGAATTCGGTGACGTTTGTTGGCATCAATATCCCACAAAATTACTTTATGGTCTTCACTGGCGCTAGCCAAAATGTGAGAATTTGCTGCTGGGCTAAAAGCTAGCGATCGCACTCTTTCGGTATGTCCTGATAACGTTTTCAGATAGTTACCGCTATCAACATCCCAAAGTCTAATTGTGTGGTCATCACTACCACTAGCTAAAATTTTACCATCAGCACTAAAGGCAACTGTACGTACCCGTGCTGTATGGTGTCCTTCTAGAGTTCTGATGTAATTACCTGTCTGTGCATCCCACAAAATTACTGTCCTGTCACTACTACCACTGGCTAAAATTTTGCCATCAGAACTAAAAGCCACTCCTCTTACCCAATGAGTATGTTTTTCTAGAACTTTCCAGCATTCACCAGTATGGATATCCCAGAGTCTGACAGTTTTATCTTCGCTACTACTAGCTACAGTTTTACCATCTGGGCTAAATGCTACAGACCAGACTCTTTGATCATGTCCTTCTAATTTTTTCAAAAATTGTCCAGTTTGGGTATTCCATAATTTGACAGTTTTATCATCACTAGCACTAGCTAAAATTTCTCCGTCAGGACTAAAAGCTACTGATCTAATCCAATTTGTATGACCTTCTAAAGTTAGCAATTGATGACCATTAGCATCTCTAAGACGAATTTTACTTTTAGTATCACCCAAAGCAATAATTGCTTTTTTGGGGTTATAGGCTACTGCCAAAACAATGCCAAAAGCTTCAGTAAATCGAGATTTATTTAAATCTGCACCAATAAATTTCACATTCCGTAAATCTGCACCCCGGAGATATGCTTGCCATACAGTTAAATGTGATAGATCTAGTCCAGATAAGTTGTAGTTGTAATAAATTAATAAATTCAAGATATTACCGACAGCATATCCTTTGGGTAAATCTCTAATTATTTTATTGTCTTTATTAATTAATTTAACTAATTGCTGCTTAATATTATTAATATTTTTGGCAATGGGTTTGAGAATTAATTGGGTTTGGCAATTTCTGACATAATCTTTAGCAGTAGCCTTAATTAAAGCATACTGATTAAAAATGTGAAATTTGCCTGAGTTTAGCTCAGCACTCACATAGCGGATGAGAAGCCCAGTCATAAATTCCATCACGACATTTTGCAACGTGAATTTGCCATCAATTGCTTCGATGAGTGATGAGCGTTTCAGTTTTTCTAAGGCATTAATTACATCAATATATATTGGTTTCTCAGAAATATCGTCAAATAATTCATTCACTGAGACTGGTTCACGATTAATTGCCAACCAGTACATAATTTCTTGTTCTAATGCCGATAAGTGATTAAATTGCTTATCTAATAAGCTTTCTATACCTACAAAAGGAGTCAGGGCAATTTCTTGAGATAAAAATTCCGCAATATTACCGCTAAATAAGTCTTGAATAAACGTAGAGACTATTTTTAAGGCTAAAGGATTACCACTGTATAGTCCGATTAATTGCTGCATTTCCTCATCTGAACCGAAAAGTCTTTTATCTGCCAGGACTTTGATAGCTTCTTGATTTTCCAAGCCATGCAGCAATAAAGAACGAATTGGTAAATGCTCACCTTCTTGCACCGCAATTTCTTGAGGTTTAATACGACTTGTGATCACTAAACAACTTTGATGCTGTAATTCACCAATACGCTGAATTAAAATACTATATTCTTGATATTCATCACGATACTGTTCTTGCATACCATCAGCAAGAATTGATTCAAAATTATCTAATATTAATAAACAACGGCAAGAGCGAAAATGTTCAATCAGACAGGCGATTTTTTCATGAATATCGCCTGTATTATTAATTTCTTCTTGATTCGATAAGAATTTAATGATGCTATCAAGTAATGTACTCAGCTTGGGTGTCTCTCGCAGACTACGCCAGATAATGTAATCAAACTCTGGCTTGAGTGTTTGGGCTAATCTCACAGATAAAGCAGTTTTGCCCAGTCCACCCATTCCCAGCAATGCAATCATACGACAATGCTCGTTGACGATCCATTGCGTCAGAGTATCTAATTCCTGAGTACGTCCGTAAAATGTGACAGTATCCGGTGCTTCTCCTAAATCCTGTTTATTCTCGGCGTTCGTTGTCTGGGCTGTTGGTATTATCTTGCGGGAAGATTCACTGATAAATTCTGGTTTGTATTTAGCAAACAAAGTGACTAACTCAGATTTTTTACTGACATCAAACGCCCGGTAGAGCCGTTCTAAGTATTTTCTGACGGTTGCTGGTTTAATGTTGAGTACTTGGGCGATCGCATCGTCGTCTAACTCCCCAGCCAAAACTAAACGCAATACCTCTTGGCGGCGTGGTGTTAGTTTCAAGAAGGTTTCGTTCAACTGTTGTTGATTCATCTGGTTTGTGGCTATCCACCCAACATAGGATTTAGTGACTGAGAATAGCTTACCGCTTAAAACAGCTTGTGACACCTGTCACTTGTACGAGAATCTTGATTTTTCTTTTTTGATACTAAATTCATTAAGCATAAATCAGGAGATTTTCAGTAAAATTTCCATGAAGATCCTACTTGACAGCATTCAAAGACACATGAGATGATTGTCACACAATACGACACTTAGTCGTAAGGAAAAGATAATTAAGTTTTTTCCGCACAGTTACGTAAAGCAAATACCCCGGCAGATTCTCACTCACAAAAGTGACAGCCTTCTTTAATTGAACGCTTGACACATTTTTAATTTCTGATTGAGGGTCTAGCACTGGTTTACCATTAAGGTTCCATACTATGCCCGGAGAAACTAGCCAAGCGAACGAAGTTGACAAAATGGTGACTCGACTGCTGGTAATTCTTCTGAGTTGTTGGCATGAAACTGGCTTTGGTCACATAGAAATCAAAAGTGAACGAATTAAGCGTGACCTCATAGCCGTGACGATCATGGGTTCTACTCATTATCGGTATGTCATCAGTAAGGAAGATTTAGAAAGTTGGTGGGTTGAGGAGGAAGAAGCGAGTCACAGCACAACTGAATACGAAATATCTAAACAATTGAATAACTACTCTAAAACTGAATAAGTATATATCTTTCCTCAAAAATAGGCATAGTTGTGATGACTAGCCAATGGAAAGATGAAACAACTCAGAATTTTTCAATCCTTAGCCCTGATAAATTGTGATTTTTTACAAGGCAGGAAAAGTTAGTTAATTAGCTTTTTCTGTCTAATTTTTTAGGGCTAAATTCTCGACTCAATCAGTAATTATTTGGAACAAAAACCATGAAAACTCAACAGGAAAACAATTTCTTATTTCGCTTAGCCTCAAGAATTTTGAAATACCTCCTCCTGTTTACATCTGGCTTGGCGATCGCCTGTGTAATGTCGATGAGTTTGGGAGCGTCACATATTACTATCATGTTGCTACCCCTGATTGGGCAATGGTTAGGAAGATTAGCACTCCTGTTACTCTGCCTGTTCGCTGCAGCAATGATCCTAGAGTCTGTAGTGCAAAAATAAGCTAACAGATATCTAGATTTTACTGCCATTTTTAGTGCGGAAATACATATGCTTTCCTCCCCAAGAAATTTATTTAATACCACGGAGGAAAGCATTATTAATCAAGCTTGTTAGCAGCAACAACAATATTTTTCACACGCTACCCGCTTGGTTCTCTCACCTCCCAAACAGGTAGCGATCGCAGTTACACAACTCTTAGCAAGTCGTATACCACTCTTACTTTTAGTCTATGACAAACATTAACCCAAAAATCAATTCTCGTAAAAATAATTCTCGCTCCAATGCTCAAAAAGCCAATTCCTACGAAGAAATGGAATGGAAAACCTATGATGAACATTGCTACCAAGCTCGTTTAAGCTACACTTTAGCTTGTATTGCGATCGCAGCTTCCATTGCGATGAGTTTATTAGCTGGCTTCCTGATACTATTTAACAACGCAACTCAGGCAAATGTGACAGCTGTCACAGGATTAATTTCTACTGGACTGTACATTCCCTTATCTAGGGATGCAAACAAAAAAATTGAGCGACTGACAAAACTTACTAAAGACTACAGGTTACTACACGCCTCAGATGAAATATAGCTTAGAACTTGGCGTTACTGAAGATGAGGCTGATCGGTTAATACGCCTAAAAGTTGCAGTAATTTTCATCAATGCAGTCGCAGCTAAAAAGTCCAGAGTCAAAAGTTACAATTGACTTTGGACTTTTGCTTTTAAATAATACTTACAAGTAATTAAACATTCAATCGACAAATATGAGATTGCTATAAAATGTACAAAAATTTTCTATTATTTTAGGTAAGACAACAACAATTTTTAGATATTTAATTCTCGAACCTCTACCCCCAAAACATTAATGTTTCGCCTGAAATCCATAGCCTAGAGGTTGATTTTGTATTGAGTACAAAATTAATATATATAAATATATATAGAAACCTTATGAGATAATCATAAGGAATTAGAGACAAATATAGAGCTAAAATCTGCCCATAAACTGTAATTTTAACTTGAGCAGAAGACAGTTCTTTAAAAAGAATATTGAGAAATACTATTGCCTGGGATTGGCTCACTCTAATTTATCTATTCATACATTCCCTAATTTTTAGTAGCAGGCAGTTATAAATAAAACCTAGTTGGCAATGACTGGAAAAAAGAGTCCAAATTATGGACTCTTGACGTTTATTTATGCCCCTCTACTGAGCAATGTGGCTATTTTCGCATCTGGCTGACAAGGCAGGAGTAAATGATGAACAAAACCTTTGCTACTATTGACGGGAATGAAGCTGTCTCCCGTATTGCTTACAAATTAAATGAAGTAATTGCCATTTATCCCATCACCCCCTCCTCAACAATGGGTGAATGGGCGGATGCTTGGGCGGCGGAAAATCGCCCTAACCTCTGGGGTACTGTTCCCAGTGTGGTGCAGATGCAAAGTGAAGGTGGCGCGGCTGGTGCGGTACATGGGGCGTTGCAAACAGGTTCCCTGAGTACCACTTTCACTGCATCTCAGGGATTATTGTTGATGATTCCCAATCTCTACAAAATTGCTGGGGAATTAACAAGTACAACAATTCACGTTGCAGCACGTTCTTTAGCGACTCATGCTTTATCTATTTTCGGTGATCATAGTGATGTGATGGCAGCTCGCGCAACTGGCTTTGCGCTGTTATGTTCGGCTTCGGTGCAGGAGAATCTAGATTTTGCCCTCATCGCCTATGCTGCAACTTTAGAGGCGCGAGTTCCGTTTATGCACTTCTTTGATGGTTTCCGCACCTCCCATGAAGTGCAGAAAGTAAAACTACTTGCTGATGATGATTTGCGATCGCTCATCGATGACAATCTCATATTAGCCCACCGCGATCGCGCCCTCACCCCTGACCGTCCAGTTTTGCGGGGTACAGCCCAAAATCCCGATATCTACTTCCAAGCCCGTGAAGGTGCTAACCCTTACTACAGCGCCACCCCCGCCATTGTCCAGCGCTTGATGGATGAATTTGGCGATCGCACTGGCAGGTATTATCAAATCTATGAATATCATGGCGCACCGGATGCCGAACGGGTAATTGTAATTATGGGTTCAGGTTGCGAAACCGTCCATGAAACCGTAGATTACCTCAACAACCAGGGCGAAAAAGTTGGTGTCGTCAAAGTTAGACTATTCCGCCCCTTTGATGTCGAAAGATTTATCGCAGCATTACCTAATAGTGTAAAAGCGATCGCAGTTCTCGACCGCACCAAAGAACCAGGTAGCGCCGGCGAACCACTATATTTAGATGTAGTCACCGCCATCCATGAAGCCAATCCAAAATCTAAAATCCAAAACCTCAAATCGATAGTTGGTGGTCGCTACGGTCTATCCTCAAAAGAATTTACCCCGGCGATGGTGAAAGGCGTTTTTGATAACCTAGCTTTACCTACGCCGAAAAATCACTTTACTATTGGGATTAATGACGATGTTAGCCATACATCCCTAAGCTTTGACCCGAACTTCTCCACGGAAGCCGATAATGTGGTGCGGGCGATGTTTTACGGCTTAGGCTCCGATGGTACAGTGGGGGCAAACAAAAACTCAATTAAGATTATTGGGGAAGAAACCGACAACTACGCCCAAGGCTACTTTGTCTACGACTCTAAGAAATCCGGTTCGATGACGGTTTCTCATCTACGCTTCGGCCCTCAACCCATTCGTTCAACTTACCTCATCGACAAAGCCAACTTTATTGGTTGTCACCACTGGGGATTTTTAGAAAACATTGACATTCTCAAAGCAGCGATTCCTGGGGCGACTATTTTAGTAAATAGTCCATACGATGCGGATACTGTTTGGCAACATCTACCTGTAAAGGTGCAGCAGCAAATTATCGACAAGCACCTGAAGTTATATGTAATTAATGCTAACCAAGTAGCCCGGAATAGCGGCATGGGTGGGAGAATTAACACCATTATGCAGGTGTGCTTCTTTGCCCTAGCTAACGTTTTACCCCAAGAAGAAGCGATCGCTAAAATTAAGCAAGCAATTGAGAAAACCTACGGTAAAAAAGGTGCAGAAGTGGTGCGGATGAATCTGCAAGCCGTAGATAATACCCTGGCTAACTTGCATAAGGTAGATATCCCCCAAACAATTCACTATCCCCAATCCCAAGGTGAAAATTCCCCATTACTGGACAAAGCCCCAGAATTTGTCCGGGAAGTTCTGGGTAAAATTATGGTTTGGGAAGGTGATGATTTACCTGTCAGCACCTTACCTCCTGATGGTACCTTCCCCACAGGTACAACCAAGTGGGAAAAGCGCAATGTTGCTCAAGAAATTCCGGTTTGGGATGAGGATGTCTGCGTTCAATGTAGTAAATGTGTGATGGTTTGTCCTCACAGCGCCATCCGTGCGAAAGCTTATCAACCAAGTGAATTGCTGAATGCACCCCCCAGCTTTAAGTCAGTTGATGCGAAAGATAGAGACTTTGCTAATCAGAAATTTACCATTCAGGTAGCTCCAGAAGATTGTACAGGCTGCGCCATCTGCGTGAATGTTTGCCCAGCCAAAAATAAAACTGAGCCATTGAAAAAAGCCATTAACATGGCAAAGCAGCTACCTTTGCGGGAACAAGAACGCAAAAACTGGGATTTCTTCTTAAGTTTGCCCAATCCCGACCGCAGACAACTCAAACTTAACCAAATTCGCCAACAACAACTGCAAGAACCATTATTTGAATTTTCTGGTGCTTGTGCTGGTTGTGGCGAGACACCCTACTTAAAATTATTAACCCAACTATTTGGCGATCGCTCAGTCATTGCCAATGCAACTGGTTGTTCTTCTATCTACGGCGGAAATTTACCCACAACCCCCTGGACAACTAACGCTGAAGGAAGAGGCCCAGCTTGGTCGAATAGCTTATTTGAAGATAACGCCGAATTTGGTTTTGGCTTCCGCCTTTCTTTAGATAAGCAAGCGGAATTTGCCGCCGAACTACTGCAAAAATTTAGCGGTGAAATCGACGATAATCTGATTAACGCCATCCTCAACGCCACTCAAAGCACCGAAGCTGACATTTGGGAACAACGAGAACGAGTAGAGTTGTTGAAACAAAAATTAGATGAAATATCAACCGCTGATGCACGCAGATACACGCAGATAGAAAGTACAGATATCGGCGTTAATCAGCGTCCATCTGCGGTTCAAAATCTCAAATCCCTTGCAGATTACCTCGTCAGGAAAAGCGTTTGGATTGTCGGCGGTGACGGCTGGGCGTATGATATTGACTTTGGCGGTATCGACCATGTTTTAGCCAGTGGTCGCAATGTAAATATCCTGGTAATGGATACAGAAGTATATTCCAACACAGGCGGACAATCATCAAAAGCTACCCCCAAAGCCGCCGTCGCCAAATTTGCTGCCAGTGGTAAGCCTGCGCCGAAAAAAGATTTAGGCTTAATCGCCATGACCTACGGTAATGTCTACGTAGCGAGTGTAGCTTTAGGCGCTAGAGATGAACATACCCTGAGAGCATTTTTAGAAGCTGAAGCCTTCAACGGCCCATCCTTGATTATTGCTTACAGTCATTGCATCGCCCACGGCATCAACATGACCACAGGCATGAATCACCAGAAATCCTTGATAGAATCTGGAAGGTGGTTGCTGTATCGGTATAATCCTGAATTGCAGAAACAGGGTAAGAATCCCTTGCAATTGGATATGAAAGCACCAAAGCAATCGGTAGAGCAATCAATGTATCAAGAAAATCGCTTCAAAATGCTCACCAAGAGTAAGCCAGAAGTTGCCAAACAATTGCTAGAACAAGCGCAAGCGGAAGTAGATGTGCGTTGGCAAATGTATCAATATTTAGCGAATAGGTAATTGGTAATTGGTAATTGGAATCTTATTACCATGTAGCGTGCGTTAGGCTTAAGCTTTAACGCACAGGATCCATCCCTCAATTATAGAAAGCAACGGGAAAATTTATTTCCTTTTCGATGAACAGGCAATACGGTTCTGTTAATTTTTCATCGTGATTTTGGGGTTGTGGAGACGCGATGAATCGCGTCTCTACAGGATTTAAACGTCAATCGATTTGTCTTATCCGAACCTTATTCGATGAACAGGGATACTCACCACATTGCTTCGGGTTTGTATGCCCTATGCCCTATGCCCTATGCCCAAAAACTCCACCCCCTTGTGGGTGGAGTTTTTCATTTATTAACTTCCAACAACCGAGAAGTTTTGAAACGTTCCATCCACTTTTCTAAATAGACTTGATTAGCTTGTTGTTCTGATGGATCTTCGGTATCTAAAGAATAAGGCATTAATCCCAAAATCGCGGCTGTAGTTACACAGAACATCGACTTTTGGAAAGTAATACAAATTTGCACTAGCAAATCATCTTCACCCCGACGACTGCGGCGATATATTTCATGTAAATACTCTGGCAAATAATGCCGCATATCCTGCATTAATAAAGTGGGAGGAATACCTGCGCTACCAATGGGTAAAGGATCTGCATATAATGCACCATATTGAAAGCGCGATTGATCGGGGGGAATTTGATATGCTTGGGCATTATATGTAACTGTGCCAGAAAAAGGTGTGCCGCGAAAGAAAACAGCTTCTACATAAGGGATTGCTGTATCTGCTAAGAAGGTTAAACCAAGTTTCTTAGGCAGGAGTTCATAAACTTTGTTATCAATTTTGACTGCGTAAGTAATTGGTTTGCTGGCATCAGCAACTAAGCCTGCTTTAATATGTTCTACAACTTGAGGAATAGTTTTAATTTCACCTCGGTCATAGCGGTCTGATAAAGTTAGGAAAATATCAGCCATTACCCGCCAAAATTGCCCCAAACCACTGTAATATGCAGAGACACGCAATTGTTCAATTAAGAAGTCAGGAAACAGTTGGTGCAATCCTTTGATAAAAGGATTGTTTTTAAATTTAGCAGCAATCACCGCTTGGGCTGCTACTTGAAATTCTTTTGTATCTAAATATGTGTCTAGTCCACCGCCACCATGCCACATCATGGACTTCATACAATATTCGGCATATTCAAAATTAATTCTGTCATGCCACCAATGACGAAATAATTTCTGCCACTTAAATTCACCATTAAAGTATTTAAAAAAGGGAAAAAATACTAAAAATTGATGTTCGGCAATGTAGATGAGATTATTGGAGTAAGCATCTAAAACTACGCCATAGCTTTTTAGAATACCAACCACTTCTAAAACGTTTTGGGGGCTATCGGCAAGTAGTGCCTCTCCTGTTTGCAACCGCTTGACAAACTCACCTAAAGGGTTGTTATAAGGTTTCTTTTTGATAGTGACCATTGGCAGTTTCTCCTAGTAATTTAAACTATGATTTTGTCAGGATTAATTTTTTATTAAAATGGGGAAATTAAGTAGTTTTTATCTATCTTGAACAATTGTTAATTAGTCATCACCTACCAAATAAATGATTGAGTTTGTCGTCAAGATGATGCAAGACTACAAACCCAATCCTATATTTTAATTTTTGCTTTGATGATCCAAAGCCATAGTTACTACAGTGTTTTGTGTATTCACCATTGCTGTGATTGTTGGTTCAGTCCAGCGTGCTAACCAAGAGGGTTGGATACCAAAAATTACAATCACTACAGCTAATACTATCGATGGTAGGCGATCGCTCCAATATACCCTTGGTAGATTGACAACTTGCTCAGATAAGCGTCCAAAAAAGGCTTTATTCACCAGGATTAAGAAGTACACGGCAGTTAAACCTGTACCAATCATACATAACAAGGTCTGCACTGGAAAAGCTGGGAAACTACCGCGGAAGATGATAAATTCGGAAATAAACCCGATCATTCCTGGTATCCCAGCACTAGCCATTACTCCTAAAACCATTAAGCTACCAATTACGGGCATACCCCGTTCTGGATTGAGCAGTCCCCGAATTACATCTAGGTTGCGGCTACCAGCTTTTTTATACACAATTCCTACCAGCAAAAACAGGAGTGCAGAAATCAAGCCGTGGCTAATCATCTGCATAACAGTTCCTAAAATGCTTAACTGCGTAGTTGCTGCCGCCCCTAATAGGATATAGCCCATGTGTCCAATGGAACTATATGCCACCATTTTTTTCATATCTTTTTGGGCGATCGCACAAGATGCACCATAAAGTACACTGACTACAGCCCAACTCGCTAACCAAGGAGCTAAATAAGCCCAAGCTTCTGGCAATAAGTTCAGACCAAAGCGCAGTAAGCCATAAGTCCCTAATTTCAAAAGTACCCCAGCTAATAGTACAGAAATTGGTGTGGAAGCTTCCACGTGAGCATCGGGCAACCATGTATGGAAGGGAACTAGAGGAATCTTAATGCCAAAACCAACTAAAATTCCGGCTAGTAACAAAAGTTGCGTTGCTAATGGTAGAGTCGTAGCATTCAAAGAGCCAAGAGCAAAGTTATTTGCACCACTCAGCCAAACCATTCCTAAGAAGCTGGCTAAAATCAAAATCCCAGAAAGAGCAGTATAAATTAGGAATTTGGTAGCTGCATAACCCCGTTTTTCTCCACCCCAAATTGCAATCAACAGATATAGGGGTATGAGTTCAACTTCATAAAACAGGAAGAATAGTAGTAAATCCTGGGCAATAAAAGCACCAGTTACCCCAGCACTTAACAGCAGTATTAATGAGTAATACAATCTCGGACGTTGCAGAGATTCATCGCTGCTGTAGATGGCAATGCAAGTTAACAACCCGTTCAACACCAGCAAAGGTAAGGATAACCCATCTACACCCAGATTATAATTTAAACCCAAGGCATCTACCCAGGGTAGGAATTCCACAAACTGTTGACTAATCTGCCCAGGATTAAATTGAATTGCTAAAATTACCGACCACGCAAAGGCAACACTAGCAAACACCAACGCTAACCCGCGGGAGATTTTACCATTCATCCCAGGGGGCCAAAAACCGATTACAGATGCACCAATTATTGGCACTAAAATCAACGCACTCAGCATACAAAGAACTAGTTAAGAATAGAAAGGGAGCAGAGGAAGCAGAGGGGATAAATGACTATTGCCTTTTAACAAATGACAAATGACCAATAACAAACACCTAGAAAGGCAACTTATCCAGTAATCCTAATGACCAACTAATGAAAAAGCCCAAGACGCTGACAACGAAGAGGATGGTCAGCATATAACCTTGGGATTGTCCAGAAATACTGTACTTTAAACCTTGCCCGCTGAGTATGGCAGCAAAACCAACCAAGTTGACTAAGCCATCGATCAAATAGCGATCGCTCCATGCGGAAATTTTCGAGAGTATTGCTACGGCACTGACGACGGTCACTTTATACACTTGGTCGATGTAGAAGTCGTAACCCAACAAATCCTGGATGAATCTCCATGCCAGGATTCTTGACCTTGACCATGCTTTGTCTAGATACATGACCGAGCCGATTGCTACCCCTACCAAGGTTGAGGAAACTAATATCACTACTACATACCAATTAATACTTTCCCAACTAGGAAGTAAGTACCATTGCTGTAGCATTACAGGCAATAACAAGGTCATGATGGTTAACGTTACCATCGGGAATGCCATCTGCCAACCCACTTCTGGCGCACGGCGAGTTTTTTGTTGCGGTGTACCCCAGAAAATATACCTAAATACTCGCGTTAAATTAAGTGCTGTCAAGCCATTAACTATCACCAATACACCAATCACCCAAGGGCTAATATTCACAAAGCCATCAGCCCAAGCCAGCATTGCCCAAAAACTGCCTAGTGGTAGCAGTGTGACCATCCCCGCTGAACCTACAACAAAGGCTGTGGTGGTGGCTGGCATCCTTGACCACAAACCACCCATTTCTGTAAGGTTTTGGGTGTGAGTAGTACTGATGATGGAGCCAGAACTCATGAATAATAGAGCTTTAGCGATCGCATGAGTTAACAGCAACATTAAGGCTACACCCCCCTGCTGTAAACCCATTGCCAAAAATACCAAGCCCATGTATGCACTAGTGGAATGAGATAGTGCCCGCTTAATATCAATTTGCGCTAAGGATACTAATGTCGCACCAATTGCTGTCACCGTACCCATAATTACCAAGGCATTCAACGCCACTGGAGACAGTACCAACAACGGCTGCATTTTATATAGCACATAAGCACCACCAGCTACTACCAATGAGTTCCGCAAAATCGAGGCTGGGTTGGGCCCTTCCATGGCTTCGTCTAACCACAGATGGAGGGGGAATTGAGCGCATTTACCAGCTGGCCCAGCAATTAACGCCAATCCTAATAAAGTGGAGGTAATTGGATCTAAGCTAGCTGTTTGCGCCCATTCAGATAAATCAGAAAAGTTCAAACTCCCTGCTAGGCAAGAAAGCGTTACTACCCCCATTAGCAGTAACAAGTCTCCCACCCTTTTTGTCCAAAATGCGTCCCGCGCTGCTGTCACAACTAAGGGTTGTGCATACCAAAAGCCCACTAGCAAATATGTGGAAAGCGTCAGCACTTCTAACAGGGCGTAGCTGAGGAATAGAGAATCACTAATAGCTAAACCACTCAGCGCCGCCTCAAAAAATCCGATCAGCCCAAAAAACCGTGCCAATGCCCAGTCTTTTTCCATGTAGCCTAGGGCGTAAGTTTGTGCGAGAAAACTTAACCCAGTAATTAAAACCGTTGCCCCAACACTGACGGGTGAAATGTCTAAGGCAAAGGATAAATCCAAATCTGCGACTTTAAACCAGTTAATCAGTACAGTTTCTGGCTCTTTATCCCAGATGTTTTGAAATATCAACAGGCTATGGATGAATGCGGCAATGGTCGTCAACAAGTTGAAGTATGCTGCTGGTCTTGGCCCTGTTCGGCGAATAATTCCCATGCACCAAGGCAAGGCCAAAATAGCACCTATTAAACCATAAAAAGGCACAAACCAACTTGTGATGTAGAGAAAATGATCCATTTAAATTTCCTTTGACGACTCAGTATGGAATGCCTTGTTTTAAAACGACTTTTATTAAATATATTTTCTCTAATTAGCTTGACATTAGATCGAGAGCAAAAGTGAATATAACAGATAAAAAATATTTAATTCCTAAACTACAGTTGAATTGTAGTATGGGAATTTTTACTTTTACATTTTCAATTTATATGTATTATTAGTAAAACTTATATGCTTTTTAGCCTCTATTTGGAAACACTAGATAAATCCATGAAAGCCAGCTCAGGTAAAGTATCTAGGCTCTTGTCAACTCTCTTAAGAATAAATTACAAACTTTATTAATAGAAGTTTGACAAATGTAATTAAAAAATTATAAAGCTTAATTGACCGCTCTAGCAATCCGTGAAATTTCATTAACCAAATGACAGCATTAATTTTTGTTAAGTTTTCTTAAACTATTTTATTATAAACTATTATAGTGATTTATATTGCCAGGAACGCCAAGCTTTCCTATGCTTATTTTGGAAGTGTTTTCTTAGCTCAAGATGAGCTTCCCCGTCAAAAATTTCAAAGTTCAGTACTGATTGGATTAATTTTGTAGGAGTTCTGCGATGCCAATTGCAGTTGGAATGATTGAGACCAAAGGCTTCCCCGCAGTAGTAGAAGCTGCTGATGCTATGGTGAAGGCCGCCCGTGTAACATTAGTAGGATATGAAAAAATTGGTAGCGCACGAGTCACTGTAATTGTGCGGGGAGACGTATCGGAAGTACAAGCCTCGGTTGCCGCTGGGGTAGAAGCAGCCAGAAGAGTGAATGGTGGGGAAGTAGTATCAACTCACATCATTGCCCGTCCTCATGAAAACCTCGAATATGTATTACCGATTCGGTATACCGAAGCCGTAGAACAGTTCCGCACTTAAAAACCCATTAAAAAATCATCATTAACGGGGTTGCCTTCTTGAGTGCTTTTGTTGTCCAGAGTTAAAAACTTTCATTAAGGATTAAAACTAATGTCAATTGCAGTAGGAATGGTAGAAACGCTAGGCTTTCCCGCAGTAGTAGAAGCCGCAGATGCGATGGTGAAAGCAGCTCGCGTTACCTTAGTAGGCTACGAAAAAATTGGTAGTGGTCGCGTTACAGTCATCGTTCGGGGAGATGTATCGGAAGTTCAAGCCTCAGTTGCTGCTGGGGTAGAATCTGTGAAGCGAGTTAACGGCGGACAAGTACTGTCTACCCATATCATTGCTCGTCCTCACGAAAACTTGGAGTATGTCCTGCCAATTCGTTATACAGAAGATGTAGAGCAGTTCCGGGAAAATGTCAACGCCATTCGTCCTTTCGGCAGAAGACCATAATTTGTAATGCAAATTGCTAAAGTTCGTGGCACAGTAGTTAGCACGCAAAAAGAACCAAGTCTTAGAGGTGTGAAACTACTGTTGTTGCAATTAGTAGATGAAGAAGGAAACCTCCTGCAAAAATACGAAGTAGCAGCGGATATTGTTGGCGCAGGAGTAGACGAATGGGTACTTTTCAGTCGTGGTAGTGCAGCTCGTCAAGTTCCTGGCAACGAAAATCGTCCGTTAGATGCAGCAGTGGTGGCGATAATTGATACTATTCATGTTGAAGATCGTCTCATTTACAGCAAAAAAGACCAATACCGTTAGTCATTAGTCATTAGTCATTAGTCGTTAGTCATTGGTTATTACACAAAAGACAAAGGACAAATGACCAGAGACAAATGACAAAAAGCTTAATTTTAGGAGGAATCTCGCGATGGCAGTCAGCAGCACGGTGGCACCCCCAACCCCGTGGTCGAGGAACTTAGCTGAGCCAACAATCCATGAAAGCACATTTGTACATTCTTTTTCCAAGGTGATTGGAGACGTGCGAATAGGTGCAAATGTAATCGTTGCTCCGGGGACTTCGATTAGAGCGGATGAAGGTACACCTTTTTTCATTGGTGAAAATACTAATATTCAAGATGGTGTAGTAATTCATGGGTTGGAGCAAGGCCGAGTAATTGGTGATGACCAAGAAGAATACTCGGTATGGATTGGTCAAAATGCTTCCATTACCCATATGGCCCTAATTCACGGGCCTGCTTATGTTGGGGATAATTCTTTTATAGGCTTTCGCTCTACGGTATTTAATGCCAGGGTGGGTGCAGGTTGCATCGTGATGATGCACGCTTTGATTCAAGATGTAGAAATTCCCCCTGGTAAATATGTACCTTCGGGAGCGATCATTACTAATCAGCAGCAAGCTGACCGTTTACCAGATGTTCAATCGCAGGATCAGGAATTTACCCATCATGTAGTGGGAATTAATCAGGCACTGCGAGCTGGATATTTGTGCGTTGCGGATAGTAAATGTATTACACCCATTCGGGATGAAATAAAAAAATCTTCTACAAGTAATGGCATTACTGTTTTAGAGCTAGAAAGGAGTAGTGAAGTGGCAAGCGGTAGTTTGAGTGCAGAAACAATAGAGCAAGTACGCTATTTGTTACAGCAAGGATACAAAATCGGCACGGAACATGTAGACCAAAGACGTTTCCGCACAGGTTCTTGGACTAGTTGTCAGCCAATAAATGCCAGATCCATCGGTGAAGCAATCTCAGCATTAGAAGGTTGTCTGGCAGATCACGCTGGTGAATATGTGCGATTATTTGGCATCGATAATAGCAGAAGACGTGTCCTCGAAACCATTATTCAACGTCCAGATGGCACGGTTGCAGCACCTTCTACCTTTAAAGCTACCAATACCTCTTCTAATGGCAGCTATAAAGCCAATAGTAACGGTAACGGTTCTGGTGGCGGACTGAGCACAGAAACAGTAGAACAAATCCGTCAGCTGTTAGCAGGTGGGTACAAAATCGGTACAGAACACGTAGATGAGCGTCGGTTCCGCACAGGTTCTTGGCAAAGCTGTCAGCCAATTAGCTCTACTTCTACCAATGAAGTGATTGCGGCTCTAGAAGATTGTATCAGCAACCATCAAGGTGAGTATGTACGTTTAATTGGTATTGACCCCAAAGCCAAGCGTCGGGTATTGGAAAGCATTATCCAACGTCCCAATGGTCAGGTTAACCCTTCTAGCAGCCACAAATCCTTTACCAGCACTGCTTCTACAGCCACAGCTACAGCAACTAGTACTCGTTTAAGTGGGGAAGTGGTAGACCAATTACGGCAATTACTAGGTGCTGGTTATAAGATTAGTATCGAGCACGTAGACCAAAGACGTTTCCGCACTGGTTCCTGGACAAGCACAGGCCCCATTCAAGCCAATTCTGAAAGAGAAGCGATCGCAGCTATAGAAGCAGCACTCGCTGAATATGCAGGAGAATATGTGCGCCTGATTGGTATTGATCCGAAAGCCAAGCGTCGAGTATTGGAGACTATTATTCAACGCCCATAGAGAGAAAGGATGAGGTATAAAGGATGAATTAGAATTTTTCATCTAATCCTTTACACTTAAACCTTTCTCATATTTCTAATTTTCCGGCTTCCGAGGTTACAATTTCCATGTCTGTGCCGCCACTGCGCCTCAGCAACAACTTTGACTCTTACATTAGTGGCGAGGTGACTATTCATCCAAGTGCAGTACTTGCACCAGGGGTGATACTCCAAGCGGCTGTCAACGGCAAAATCATCATTGGCCCAGGAGTCTGTATTGGCATGGGGTCGATTCTGCAAATTGATGAAGGAACCCTAGAAGTAGAAGCAGGAGCAAACTTGGGAGCCGGTTTTCTCATGGTTGGTCAAGGTAAAATAGGAACAAATGCTTGTATTGGTTCAGCAACCACAGTGTTTAACTGTTCAGTTGCACCAGGACAAGTGATTCCGCCTGGTTCAATTTTGGGAGACAGTAGTCGGCGTATTGGTGGTATCACACCGGAACCATCAGCAAGTAATGCTTCTACAAATACGCAAGGGTTGAGAGAACAGAAAAATTTGATTGGGAGGCGAAGAAACAAGGAACAAGGTAGCAAAGGGGAAACTACTACTACCTCAACTACTCTCTCTGGCGGATTTTACCTGGAGTTACAACACCAATCTATTTCTGAAACTCAGCCTGCTACTAATTTGTCAAATGAGTCTCCGGCTTTAGAAGAAAACCCTACATTGGGTGGTGCTGAACTAGAAGCAGCCGCAGAAGCCTCACAAGAAATCAGCCAAGAGTCGCAATCGAGTCCACCTGCTACCGAATCACCCAATACTTTTGGGACTCAGATTTATGGTTCAGGGAGTATTCAAAGGCTGTTAGTTACATTATTTCCCCATCGGCAATCTCTAAATGAACCCATCTCGGACGAGCAGTCTCAATAAGTGTTAATTGTAAGATGTCATCTGAAGTATGAAGGATGAAATTCCTGCTAATTCAGGAGTTAAATATTTATATATTTTCATCCTTTAGCCTTTAGCCTTTATCCTTTTTGTGAGTATCCGGAGACTTCACATGGAAACATCTAATCAAAAAGCTCTTAGCACTATTAAAGACACCCATCGTCGAGATAGCCTCAAGGATACTGCTTTGGGTATGGTATCTACTCTGAGTTTTCCTGCGATCGTAGGAACAGCAGATATGATGCTGAAATCAGCCGGGGTTCATTTAGTTGGTTACGAAAAAATTGGTGGTGGTCATTGTACGGCAATTGTCCGAGGTGGGATTGCTGATGTCCGATTGGCCGTAGAAGCTGGTGTCCAAACTGCGGAACAGTTTGGTCAATTGGTTTCCAGCTTGGTGATTCCCCGTCCTTACCCTAATTTAGAAATAGTACTGCCTATTACCTCCAAGCTCAGTAAAATTATGGAGGATGGAAATTACAGCCGTTTGAGTAACCAAGCTGTTGGTTTAGTCGAAACGCGAGGATTTCCAGCGATGGTAGGAGCCTGCGATGCCATGCTGAAATCAGCTGATGTACATTTGGCAGCCTATGAAAAAATTGGAGCAGGGTTGTGTACAGCTATTATTCGTGGTTCTGTCGCTAATGTTGCAGTAGCAGTAGAAGCAGGAATGTATGAGGCAGAACGCATCGGGGAATTGAATGCAGTTATGGTGATTCCTCGTCCGTTAGATGAATTAGAGCAGACATTACCATTAGCAAGTTGCTGGATAGAACAACGTCAACCAATTAATTTGCCAATTAATATTAAAGAGCAAGTTGCCGAAATTGAACGCCTTCAATTGCCAGATTTAGCTCAGTTACCCGTCAAAGTTTTAGAAGAATGATGAATGATGAATGATGAATTAGGAATTGTGGATTGTAGGCGATCCAAATTCAGGATTCAGTATTCAGCATTCATCTTGAGCTGGAAGGCATCTTACGCTTTGCTTTGTTGTTTTGATAATAACTGTTCCACTCTAATAGGAAAAGATCTATCTCGTAATAGAATTCATAGAGCAATCTCTATACTTATGAATCATAATTTTTGTATGATCAATGCTATCGCTAATGCAAGTGTTCAGTGATACTAGATTAATATCTATGTATCGCTATTAGAGGAGAATCACCCTTGAACCAAGCGACGCTACACCAGTTGAAGGTGTTCGAGGCGGCAGCACGACACGGTAGTTTTACTCGTGCTGCTGAGGAATTGTTCCTCACCCAGCCTACCGTTTCCATGCAGATCAAACAATTAACAAAATCGGTCGGATTACCTTTATTTGAGCAGGTTGGTAAGCGCCTATATTTGACCGAAGCAGGACGAGAATTGTTTGCTACTTGTCGGCAGATTTTTGAAACTATAGCCCAATTTGAAATGAAAGTAGCAGACTTAAAAGGGCTAAAACAGGGTCAATTAAAATTAGCAGTAATTACAACTGCAAAATATTTTGTACCTCGTTTATTGGGGCCTTTTTGTCAACTTTATCCTGGCATAGATATCTCGCTGCAAGTAACAAACCACGAGCGGATTTTGGAGCGAATGATTAATAATCTGGATGACTTGTATATTATGAGCCAAGTCCCAGAAAATATTGATGTGAATTGCCAACCATTTTTAGATAATCCTTTGGTTGTCTTTGCTCCAGTTAATCATCCATTAGCAAAAGAGAAAAATATTCCCATCGAACGCCTAGCGCAAGAAGCTTTCATTATGCGAGAACCTGGTTCAGGAACTCGTCGTGCTGTGCAGAGCCTGTTTGATCAGCATGAATTAACAGTGAAAGTTAAATTAGAATTGGGCAGCAATGAGGCGATTAAACAAGCGATCGCAGGCGGGTTAGGAATTTCTGTATTATCTCGTCACACCTTAACTTCTGATTGTTCGGAGTTCAGCATTTTGGATGTACAGCACTTTCCGATTAAGCGCACTTGGTACATGGTTTACCCTTCCGGGAAGCAGCTATCGATTGTAGCTCGTACCTACTATGATTACCTGATCAATGCCGCCAAGAATTTTATCGAGCAAAATACGTCTTTTTCTTGGGGTACATTTGAGCAAATCAAGGATGGGGAAGAGGTGAAGAATTAGGTAATGGGGATTGGGGACTGGGGATTGGGTAATGGGTAATTGGGACAAACACCAAACACCAAATTTGTTAATGACTTGACGGTGGAAGCGTGAAGCATTAACAATTAACCAGCAGAATCATTCAAAATGGGGGAAAACTGGCAGTGGTTAGCCCAGAAATGCCTTCTTTACGCAAGATAGTAGAAAGCCAGATTGTAGCTGTGACAGTGTACAGTGATCAAGCCCTAGTTACAAGACGGGGTATGGTTTCTCTAACAGGAGAAGAACAGGAATTAGTCGTTACCTCACTGCCGGTAACGCTAGAAACTGATTCTGTGAGGGTTGGTGGTAAAGGTACGGTAGGGGTGCGCTTGTTAGGGGTGAGTTGCGATCGCATCTACACTACAGAACCGATTACCGAACGGGTGGCGCAGTTAACCAGACAGATTGAGCAGTTGGAGGCAGACAAACGCCACCTGCAAGCTCAAATCGACGCTTTAGCGTTGCAATCTAGTTTTATTGCTGGCTTACGGGAAAAGACAGAAGAACCCTTATCACAGAGTTTGTCACGGAAAAACCTTAGCCTGAGCGAAACTCTAGATTTTCTCAACTTTATTGGCAGCCAGTATAGCGAATATGCGATCGCCTCTGGGGAGTGCAAAACCCAACAGGAAGAATTAGACAAGCAGTTACAAGTACTCCGCGCCTCATTACAAAAAATCCAAACGTCACACCCCAAAGAAAGCTTGAGCATAATTGTGCCAGTGGAAGTTACTGGTGCGGGTGACTTTGAGTTAGAGCTTTCTTACGTAGTTAATCGCGCTAGTTGGACTCCACTGTATGATTTGCGTTTTAGCAGTACCAGCAATGTTGTTCATCTAACTTACTTAGCTGAAGTTACCCAAAGTACAGGAGAAGAGTGGCTAGGTGTGGCTCTAACTCTTTCTACTGCTAAACCAGGATTAGGTACAATCCCTCCTAAACTGCAACCTTGGTATATAAGTACTCCCAGCTATACAACAGACTTTATGCGGCGCAAAGTCACCCAAATGCCAATGATGGCGGCTCAATCAGAGTCAGCTAGTATGGCACGGGAAATGGATGAAGAAGCGGACGAGGTTGTACAAGAAAAATCTATAGAAGCTGAAACTGTTGATGCGGAAGTCTCGAAAACAGGAAGTGTAGTTACCTTTAAACTCAGTGCTGGCGGTAATATTCCTAATGATGGCTCACCTCATAAAACTACAATTTTTCACGATGATTATCTGAGTAGTTGCCATTATGTTGCTATGCCGCGGTTAGTTAGCTTTGCTTATCTCCAAGCCATAGTCAAAAATAGTGCTAACAACGCAACTTTATTACCAGGCAAAGCAAATATTTTCCGTGACAATATGTTTGTGGGCACAACCAAATTAGATAATATTGCGCCAGGACAAGAATTCAAAATTAATTTAGGCATTGATGAAGGCTTAAAAATTGAGCGTGACTTATTTGAGCGGATAGTTGACAAAAAACTGATGAGTAACCAGCGCCGGATTACTTATGGTTATCGGCTGATAGTTACTAACTTGCTCGAAGAAGAAACTCATCTAATACTTACTGAACAAATACCAGTTAGCCGCAACGAAAAAATTAAAGTCCGCCTCACCCATAGCCATCCCCAAATTCAACTGGGAGAGATGGGGACTTTAGAATGGGATTTAACTCTGCTACAGCAAGAAAGACGAGAGGTAACTTATCAATTTACAGTTGAGTATCCACCAGAATTAACAGTAGTTGGTTTAGATATTTAAAATTTGATATTTGCCCTGCTACGCTAAACTTATAGCACTGAGACAGTGATTGCCATGTCTGTTGCCCAAGATTTAGCTACCCCAGATAATGTAATATTTCCTCCAGGAGATTTATACAGTAACGAACCGCCTTTGGAAACTGACTTACATCGTCTACAAATGACATTGCTGATCCAATGTCTAGAGTTATTGTGGCGCGATCGCAATGACTTCTATGTATCAGGCAATATTACAATTTACTACAGTCCACGTCAGCGCAAGTCAGAAGATTTTCGCGGCCCAGATTTTTTTGTGGTACTAGGAACTGAACGCAAACCCCGGAAAAGTTGGGTGCTTTGGGAAGAAGATGGCAAGTATCCCAATGTAATTATCGAACTTTTATCAGATTCTACAGCTTTAACTGACAAAGGTTTGAAGAAACAGATTTATCAAGATACTTTTCGTACACCTGAATATTTCTGGTTTGATCCGCAGCATTTGGAATTTGCTGGGTTTGTCTTAGTAGCTGGTAACTATCAAGCAATAGAAGCGAATGCTCAAGGTTGGTTGTGGAGTCAGCAGCTAGGGTTATATTTAGGCGTTGAACAAGAAAAGTTACGCTTTTTCACTGCTGAAGGACAACTAGTCGTAACACCAGAGGAACTTGCAGAACAAGAACAGCAACGAGCTGAACAAGAAAAGCAAAGAAGCGATCGCTTGGCAGCAAAACTGCGAGAATTAGGTATCGATCCAGATAATATCGAGTGATATTAATTGTTTGTTAGCGTAAAACTAAGTCAGTAATCAATGATGCGTGGTCAGAATTAGCATTCGCTCCGATATTAGTTCCGGCTACAGTAAAATCCTGACTTACTAAGCAGTGGTCAATAGGAATATTCAGCAGTGGGATGAGCCAGTTTGGTAGATGGACGTGAGTTGCTGGTCGTGGCCAGCTGGGTAAAATGCCAAAACCTAAGCGAGTATTATGCAAATTGGTTTTATTAATGAATCTGCGATAATAAGGAGACCAAGGTGTTAGGTTAAAATCTCCCATGATAATTAACGGTTGATTAATTTTTTGAATGTAATCAGCCAGTGCTGCTAGTTGAAGATTACGTCTATGAAAAGTATTAGGTTTGATGGGTACTAAGGGATGAGTGCCAATTAAAGTAATTGGCTTTTTATCTACTACTAAATTTGCAATAATATTATGACCGCCTTTACCATTGAAATTATCTGCCTTAATATCTTGAACTGGTAAGCGGCTGAAGAGAGCCAATCCACCACCAGGACTTCTAAAAGCATAAGGCAAAGTAGTTTTGAAGCCTTGCTGTAAAGTTTCAAATCCATTGCGGTCAATTTCAATCAATAACGCCGCATCAGGTTGATTATCCTTAACTACATTAATAACTTCGTTAAAATTCTGATTATCAATATTCAGATTAAAAGACATCAGCCGAATTTGTTTATCTGTATTACCAGCTAACTTTTGTGCATGAGGTAAATACCAAGGAAGAACCTCAATTATATTCAAACCTACTAGTAATAATGATACGAAAATTATGGCTTTACTTTTGAGATGTCGGGTTCTCCAAAGAATGCCTAAAATAAGAGTAACTATGAATGATAGAATTAAATAATGAACCCGAAAGTGGGAAAATAATTCTAGCGGCCAAAACCAAGCAAAATAACTGCCTAAAGATAATAATCCTAAAATCAATAGGATGGCAGTGCTGATAATTACAACTAGGCGGTGATTCATGGGTTAATAGGCTGCTTCAAATCTCGTCTTATCAATTAACATCAAATCCTCTATACGATTTTTCGGATAATTATGTTAACTGGACAGCCAAGACGTGAAATTGTGTTAATTCCTCTGCAAATAGGAATTAATTATTAACCCAACAACCTAAAATAGCGTTGCTAAACTATCTGTCTCAGCGAAAGTTTTTGAATGTTGCGCTTTTACCTGCGGAATAATTAAATTTTTGATGTTTCTGAAGCCTGATCGCTTATTAGCAAAAATGTGAGAGGTTAAGAATCTCCCCCCTGTCATTCTGTTATCTGCTCACACAAATGCTATTCTTCGTCGGGAAGAACCCATTTTGGCGGTTCCATGAATTTTCGCCGCAGTCGTTCTTCCGCAAGCGCCAGCATTTGATCTAAAGAAGTCTCTTCAATAAATTGTGCAGCAGCTTCTCTAAATTCAATATTGGGACATTTATCCCCTAAAACACAACCGTTAACGCAGGCTTCCGCGCAATTAATTTTTTGCTCCACAGTGAATCCCTCTCTAGTAAGAGCTTTTTTCTACTCTTCAGATAAATCTTACCTTGCTTGTTGCTCCCTGATTGGTTTAAATACTTACCATTCTTTAGTATATAATTCCTCGATCCCGTAACTTCTGCCCTTAGTAAGAGACGAGATATACCTGAAAACAAACTGTAAATTCTACCCTTTGACCTTTTCCCCTTTCACCTTTCCCCATCTTATACAAATGTACCTGCTAGTCTCATAATATAGATTTGTGAAAAAGGGCGCTCATGTCGGAAGTATTTGCCACTACTGGAACCATTGCCGCGATCGCAACTGCTGTTGTCCCGCAGCAGGGTAGCGTTGGCATTGTGCGGGTGTCTGGTTCCCAAGCGATCGCGATCGCCCAAATTCTCTTTCATGCTCCTGGTCGTCAAGTTTGGGAAAGTCACCGCATTCTTTATGGTTATATTCGCCATCCCCAGAGCAAAAAACTGGTGGATGAAGCTTTGTTGTTGATTATGCAAGCACCCCGTTCATACACCCGAGAAGATGTGGTGGAATTTCATTGCCACGGGGGAATTATGGCGGTGCAGCAAGTATTGCAACTGTGTTTAGAAAATGGTGCAAGGCTAGCACAGCCGGGAGAATTTACCCTACGCGCCTTTTTAAATGGGCGATTGGATTTAACGCAAGCTGAAGGTATTGCCGATTTAGTAGGAGCGCGATCGCCCCAAGCTGCTCAAACTGCTTTAGCTGGTTTACAAGGTAAATTAGCTCATCCCATCCGCCAGTTACGCGCTAACTGTTTGGATATTTTGGCAGAAATCGAAGCACGGATTGATTTTGAGGAAGACTTACCTCCGCTGGATGATAAAGCGATCATATCAGCAATTGATAGCATCGCCGCAGAAATTTCTCAATTATTGGCAACAAAAGACAAAGGCGAACTACTCCGCACAGGTTTAAAAGTAGCAATTGTTGGGCAGCCGAATGTGGGTAAATCCAGCTTGCTCAATGCTTGGAGCCGGAGCGATCGCGCTATTGTCACCGACTTACCTGGAACCACCCGCGATGTTGTGGAATCTCAGCTAGTTGTGGGCGGGATTCCCGTGCAGGTGCTAGATACAGCAGGCATTCGGGAGACAGAAGACCAAGTAGAAAAAATTGGCGTAGAGCGATCGCGCCGTGCTGCCAGTGCTGCTGATTTAGTACTATTAACCATCGATGCATCTGTAGGTTGGACGGCAGGCGATCAAGAAATTTACGAACAGGTGCAACACCGTCCCTTAATTTTGGTGATTAACAAAATTGATTTAGTCACAACAGATGTAAAAAATAATTTCCAATCCCAAATCCCAAATATAAAATCTCAAATTTTCACAGCAGCAGCACAAAACCAAGGTATTGAAGATTTAGAAACAGCTATTTTAGAAGTAGTGAAAGCTGGCAAAGTTCAAGCTGCTGATATGGATTTAGCAATTAACCAAAGACAAGCAGCAGCGTTAACAAAAGCCAAAATTTCTCTAGAGCAAGTACAAGTGACAATCACTCAACAACTACCCCTAGATTTTTGGACAATTGACTTACGTGATGCCATTCATGCATTAGGAGAAATTACTGGCGAGGAAGTTACAGAATCAGTTCTAGATAGGATTTTTAGTAAGTTTTGTATTGGCAAATAACTATACATTTAGATTTAGAATCACATTATGTCCTTTATTGATGAAATTAATCAATTAAATGCTTTGATTGTGGGAGCTAATCAAGGCATTGGTTTCGGTTTTGTGAAAAAATTACTACAAGATACAAGAATTACTAAAATTTATGCAACTTATCGTCAATTAGAGTCATCCTCAGAGTTAATTAATTTAGCAGCAGAACATTCTGAGAAATTAAGTTGTTTACCTGTAGATATTACGGAAGAATTGCAAATCGCAGAAGCAACGCAAACAATCCGTAACCAAGTTAACAAGCTACACTTGGTAGTTAATTGTGTGGGATTACTTCATGACGGTACTGTGCAACCCGAAAAAAGTTTAAGGCAAATTAACCCAGAAAATTTACTGCGATACTTCCAAATCAACAGTATTGGCTCTGTATTATTAGCTAAACATTTATTGCCTTTATTTAAACATAAAGAACGCAGCGTATTTGCTAGTATTTCTGCCAAAGTTGGTAGTATTGGCGATAATCAATTAGGTGGGTGGTATGGTTATCGCGCCTCTAAAGCCGCACTGAATATGTTTATGCGTACAGTCGCAATTGAGTATGGCAGAAGTAGTCCAAAAACCTTAGTAGTGACATTACATCCAGGGACAACAGATACACGTCTTTCTCGTCCTTTTCAAGGTAATGTACCGCCAGAAAAGTTATTTTCAGTAGAACGTACTGTTAGTCAATTAATGAATGTTATTGAACAACTTCAGGAAGGCGATAGTGGGCAATTTTTCTCTTGGGATGGTAGCAGATTGCCTTGGTAAGAGAAATTGTAGTATTTTTATACTTTACAAAATCTGCTGACTTTGACAAGGCTTTTATATTTGATGCCAACAAATTCAAATATTGTTTGCAATATGCTGTAATTTCTAAGGGCACAGCATTGCTGAGCCCCTAGATTATATTCTTTTTTTAAATTGGTATTAAATAACTTGTCCCTGGTTTAATGTTTTGATACCAATCTAAAATATAAAATCCAAAATTCAAAATAAATTATCGTTGCAGAATTTGCGCGATCGCCTGAATTAACTCGTCTGGATCGACTGGTTTGGAGAGATAGAACTGAAAACCAGCTTGCAGAGCTTGCTTTTTATTCATATCCCCGGCGTAGGCTGTTAAGGCGATCGCAGGAATTTTTCCCCCTTGTTCTCTAATCTCACGGATTAATGTATAGCCGTCGATTTTGGGCATTCCAATATCCGCTAGCAAAATATCAGGTTGAGTTTGCTGGAGTAGCTGTAATGCTTCTGTGGCAGAAGATACGGAGATAACGGTAGCGCCTGCTTCTTCTAAAATAAAATTAACTAAGTCTAGATTATCTAATTCGTCATCTACAGCTAACACCTGAATTCCCTGCAAACTCAGGCTATCTGTTATTGATTCTTCCACTGCTGTTTTTAATGTTGGTGTCAGTAATAAAGGTAAATTAACGGTGAAGGTAGCACCCTGTTCTATGCCTGGACTTTCGGCTTTGACAGTTCCGCCATGCAGTTCGACAATTTGCCGGACAATTGCCAATCCTAATCCTAAACCCCCAAAAGTTCTGGTGATACTACTATCAGCTTGCCGGAAATAATCAAAGACGTAGGGTAGGAATTCGGGGTTGATACCTCTACCTGTATCTATAACTTGAATTTGCGCCTGTGAAACATTTTTCTCTAAACGAATTTCTACCCTACCCCCATTAGGTGTGAACTTCACCGCATTCGAGAGCAAATTCCAGATAACTTGTTGCAATCGCGCTGCATCGCCTAATACTTGCCCAACATCAGCTGCAAAATCAGTGTGGATGGGAATTGCTTTAGCTGCGGCTGCTAATTGTACAGTTTCTACAGCTGCGTTAATAGTCTCTTTCAGGTCAACAGCATCAGAATTTAAACTGAACTTACCCTGTAAAATGCGCGAAATATCCAAGATATCGTCAATTAGCTGGACTTGTAATTTGGCATTGCGCTCGATTGTTTCTAGCGCCACGGCTGTTTTGTTGGCATTAAGATTGCCACTACGAAGTAATTTAGTCCAGCCGAGAATCGGACTCAATGGTGTTCGCAATTCATGAGAGAGGATAGCGAGAAATTCGTCTTTTGTGCGGTTGGCTGCTTCTGCTGCGGCTCTGGCACGTTTTTCGGCTTCGTAAAGTTGGGCACGAGCGATCGCACCTGCAGCTTGCTGTGATAAAGCTAAGATAAATGCCCTTTCATCTTGATTGAGTGCGGAAAATTCTTGAAAACAAAGGGTAATTCCTCCGACTGCTCGACCTTCAAGCATTAGAGGTAAGGAAATCCAAGCAGCATAATCATAATTAGCATAGATATCTGCCAGATGAGGATAGTGCGTGACTCGCTGCTCTAGAGACTCTTCCCAAATCGGTTTGCCAGTACGCACTGCATCCGATAGGGGAGATGATACGTTAACGGCAACTCTCTGCCAACTTTTGACTACCTCTACTTGAAAACCTATAGAATGAATGATTTCTAATTCCTTGCCATTCTCACAGACAACAGCTACTAAAGCCGCCGCAGCACCTAAAACAGCAAAGCTTTGTTCTACAATTACTTCCGCGACTTCAGTCGGTGTCAGCGATTCGGAAAGGGCAGTGGTAACTAACTGTAAACTAGCGTTACGGTTAGCAGTTTGCTTTACTTGTTGATAAAGTCGAGCATTAGCGATCGCCATCGCTGCTCGGTCTGCGATATCTTGAAATAATCTGCGGTCTTCGTTGCTATAAGGTTCTCCAGTCCTTTCCCGCGAAATACTCACGGTGCCAATAATTTGTTCTTGCACCTTCAACGGTATCATTAACAAACTATAAACGCCGTAGCGCTCTACATAAGGTAAATATTCTCGCTGAATAGATTTACGAATCTCCTCTGGTGAAACAACAGGCAAAAAAATTGTCTCGCCTGTTTGGGCGACATATCCTGTCATCCCATCATCAATAGAACGCCTTTGAGCGAGTAGCTTGCCAATAAATTCCCGAACTTCGGGATTCACATGGTAAGAAGAAACCGTATCTAGCCAATGTTTATCCTGAGATAACAAACTCAAGACACAGGAATCACCAGTTAAATTGCCAATTAGTTGGGTGATAGTATCCAACAAAGTCTGCAAATCTAATCTAGCGGCGGCAAAAGTTTGTGATGCTTGCGCCAGAAACTTTTCACGTTGCTCTATGCGTTGGCGATCGCTAATATCCTGAAATACCATCACACAAGTTGCAGGGCGATCGTACATTGCAGGTAAAGTATCAGCATGAACCAACAACGGGTAAACACCAGTTGGGGTGTGCCAATTCAACTCTGCTCCTTGAATTGTTTCGCCACGCGTAACTCGAAATGTCGGCAGTTGCTCAGCTGGGATAAGTTTTCCTGTAGCATCGGTACAGTAAAAGTCTGTATCATATACTCCAGAGGGGCGATCGCTATATATTTCACCTCCTGCCATTTCTTTTGCTGCGTTATTGGAGAAGGTAAAACAAGTAGTATTTGGGTCAATAAATACTAAAGGAATAGGTAGCATATTTAACACATCTTCTAGCCATTGGCGTTGATTAGCTTGGGCTTGTGCTTGCTGCTGAAATACTTGTTCTAATTGCTTGCGGTCGTTAATATCAGTGGAAGTACCATACCAACGTGTAATTTTTCCTGTGCGATCGCGGTTAGGAATTGCCCTTGTCAAATGCCAGCGATAAGAGCCGTCAGCAATTTTTAAGCGACATTCTATTTGGTAATCGTTACCTGTAGCCACTGTTGACATCCAGGCATGGATACATTGCTGTAAATCCTCTGGGTGAACCAGTGGATGCCAACCTTCAGCCAGGAGTTCTTGCAAATTTATACCAAAAGTATCCAAAGCTTGCTGGTTGAAGTATTCTAATTCACCATTAGGTTTACAAGTCCAAACTATATGAGGGATGACATCAATAACTTGCCGAAACCATTCTTCAGCTTGCTGCCCATTTTCCGTATATTTACTGCAAATTTCTGTATTATCAAGCTGGACTACATTCAGTGTCGAATCGGTAGTGCAATCGCTATTATGGCAATTGAGTATTGCTGTAACTGTGTCATTACTTTTGGCAACATAATTATTAACAGCATCAAGTTCTAAACTCCGGGCAAAACGTTCTACAAGTTCAGAACGGGAAATACCGCGTTTATGTGCCTCTTGCTGTAATAATTGCCAAGCCGTCTTTGTCAACGATAGGTTAACTGCCTGCTTCGCTTCTAATCCCCAATTTTGGATAAACTTACCCCTTTTATCACGCTTCACAGAGGCACTATCCCGTATACCTATATGGCTAAACTTATTAAATCACACAGGCTCATTTAAAAAATCAGACTGGCAGTTAGCTCATAATCTGTCAATTGGAAGATGACAATTAAATAAGTAGGATTTGTCATTTGTCATTTGGTAATGGGTAATTGGTAATAATAATTTCTCCTTGTCCCCTTGCTCCCTCATCCCTAATCCCCGTGCTGCTCTAGCCAATGTTGCAAATCTGCCACTACCTCTTTGTAATTAAGGTCATTATGTAGCTCATGATACGCTCCAGGATACAAAATTCGCAGTTTATCTTTGCCAGGAACTAACTCGTAAAATCTCTCTCCCCCTTCTGGTAAAGCTACCTTGTCAGCTTCACCGTGGAGAACGAGTAGCGGTAATTGCCACTCAGCAGCATGAGTATAAATCCAATCTACGGTAGCTAAATACTCCGTAGCTAAACGCGCAGTTCCTAAAGTATGACGTAGAGGATCTTGGGCGTAAGCAGCTAAAATCTTTTCATCACGGGAAGCTGAAGACAAATTAAGGCCAGTACTGAGGCTAAACTGCGGCCAGATGCGGGAGAGTAACTTACCTATAAATAGGCGGAATTTTGACACACCCACTCCCAAAGCAGGTGCTAAAGCGATCGCACCTTTTAAGGTAGATGCTTCATTGGGATAGTGCAAAATATAGTCTAAAACAACCACTGCACCTAAACTTTGACCCATAATAAAAAGTGGGCATCCTGGCTGCTGAATCTGAATTAACTTGATGAAAGCTCTCAAGTCTTCACGAAACTCAGCCCAACTATTAATATGGCCTCGCTGTCCTGGGGAACGTCCATTACCACGCATATCAAAAGCGTAGACAGCATATTGTTGAGGTATCAGTTGGTCAATAATATTTCCAAATCTACTACTATGCGCTCCTAATCCATGCACAATTACCAAGATTCCCCGTAATTGACCTTCTGGAAACCAGCTTTGGTAATAAAGGTCAAGTTCTCCCATACCTTTGAAAGTATCTTCGCTGTGGCAAACCATTTAAATTTCAGATTTTAGATTTTGGATTATAAAGCCTTTTCTAGTACAGATTTATCTGCGTCTATCTGTGTTCATCTTCTTCTATCGGCGGTTAATTTTTTATTAATATTTTTATAACCAGAGATTGGTTAATAATTGCCCAACAAGAACTAAGATTTATCTACAAATTCAATGAGGCTATTATTCACAATAATTCTAGTGCCGTTGTGACTCAAAACTACACAGAAGAGAACAATTATCAGAGATTTGCAAAAGACAAATTTGATTCTCCAAAAAATCAAACACAGTCACCCACCTTACCACCCTTGACCGCGGAAAGCATCAACCGAGTACGAGAAGGTTTAGCTGCGGCTGTTGATCCTGCTGTGCGTCAGCAGATTGCAGAAACACTGCAACAGTTAACACAAATGACTTCCCAGCATCCAGAACCACGAGTTAACGGTGGGGTGCGTCGTTTGGTGTTGCGATCGCTCATTCATACTTTTTTTCAAGTCCAGGTAGAATACTTAGAAAGATTTCCTCAACAACCAGCAATCTTAGCTGTCAACCATCTCCACCATATTGACCCCTTTCTTTTACTCAGCGAAATTCCTACTGCACCTTACTACTATATTTTGGGTGATGCTCGTACCCTTTATAACAAGTGGTGGAAACGCTTTATTTTAGGCTTTGCTGGTGGTGTCATCCCTTTAGAAAGGATGTGGAAAGAAGAATTTGCAGTAATTGCAGAAGCGAAAGCTGGAAGGAAAGAACTAGAGGAATTAGCAGCAGAAATTGAACAGAATGTTCCTAAAGGTACAGATATTCAAACATTAAGACAAATTGATCGCATTGTGCTAACAATTTTGAATCGTGGTGATGGAATAGTTTTATTTCCTGAAGGACGACTCGGAGAAACTGAGGGAAATTTACACCTTCCTTTGAAGCGAGGAACTGTAATTTACGCTCTAAAATCTGGAGTGCCAATTGTACCAGTAGCGCTGATTGGTACTCATAATCTGTATTTAAGAAAAAAGTTAAATATTAGATTTGGTCAACCGTTATACTTTGCTCAAAATCCCACTCCTAAGCGTCAGGAAGTTGAGCAAGTTGTCTTGAAATTGCAAAATGAAATGATAGCTCTTTTACCAACAGATTATCAAGAGCCAACTGGGCCAAAGTTATTGTGTAATTTTCTCAATCACCTATTTTGGTAAAAACTTATTTAATTTAGTAATGCAGTTAAAGACTGGGGAAAGTTGCGTTAAGCTGGCGCTGACATAACGCCAGTTGTGTAATTCCTATAATTATTTTTCTAAAAAGTTCGTCACTTTGAAATTTGACGTACCCTCCCAACAGTGATTTAAACAGGCATTTACCCTAGCATTTGGTGTATCGGCTGATTCACTAGAGGCATTAAATTGTACTGCAGTCACAATATATTCAAAAATAATTACGCACTGTTTAGTAGGTGACATTCTCTCAACCACAATGGTTTCACCAATTTTGGGAATTTGTGGTAAATCCACAACAAACGTTTCCATTTTTGGTTTGTCTAGTGGATTTTTGAAACTAAAGTACTTACAGTAAACAAGAACTTTCACAAATAGACCCACCAATACTAAATAGAAAGCTAAACAATCAGAATATAAACAATGAATACTGCTAAGTATCCTAATACGGCAAAGAGGATATAAATATATCATCAAAAGCATTCAAAAGAAACCGGAACAAAGGAAATTTTATAATTAAATATTCAAATAATGTTGGCGACACATCAATATATTCTAGAGGGCATGGCAATGCCCCTACAATCTGTCGCACTCTTTTTTAAATTTAGTATTAGGTAATGGCTATTAAAAAAAGATTGAATAATTTTGCTGCGGTGTAGCTGTAGAGGGTATCTCTCACTCCACGAGAGTTATATGATGAATTTTCGTGCTTCATGTACGTGCAATTTACTGTTGCGATCGCACTTTTGTAATGTCTGCCATTACTCCTGGGATAAAACGTAGGGTGGGCAATGTCAGATAATCACCAATGCCCACCCTACATCAATTGTGTTTGTTATCCCATTACCTACGCGTTGATAGTCGCTAGGGCTTTCTCAACAGCTTGTAAGGCTATGTTGACTTCTGCCTCTGTAACAATCAATGGTGGTACAAAGCGGACGACTTTTGGCCCAGCTGGTACTAGCAATACGCCTTCTGCGATCGCGCTTTTCACAATATCAGCTGCGGTTAGCGGTATATCTGCTTGCAATTCGAGTCCGTTGATTAAACCCCAGCCACGAACGTCAGCAATTTGATTGGGATATTTAGCTGCGATCGCTTTTAAACCATTTCGCAGCTGTTCGCCTCTGTCTTGTACGTTCTGCAAAATATTTTCTTTTTCGATAGTTTGACAGACAGTTAGCGCTACGCCACAAACAAAGGGATTACCACCAAAGGTGCTGGCGTGTTCCCCAGGTTGAAAGACATCACAGAATTTCTTACTCATCATTGCGCCGATGGGGATACCGCCACCCAGTCCTTTTGCACTGGTGAAAATATCCGGTTCCACGCCGAGATGTTCATAACCCCATAATTTGCCACTGCGTCCCATTCCCACTTGCACTTCATCGAAAATCAATAAAATGCCAGTTTCATCACAAATCTGCCGTAGCTTTTTAAAGTAAGCAACATCTCCGGGACGAACACCTCCTTCCCCTTGTAACGGTTCTAAAAGAATCGCCGCTACACGGTAATCACCTTCATCGAGTTCGCTAATCGCCGTCTCTACTGCGGCAATATCGTTGTATGGCACATAGTGGAAACCAGGAACCAAGGGATCAAAGTATTTTTGATACTTAGGTTGTCCTGTAGCGGTAATTGTTGCTAAAGTCCGCCCGTGGAAACTAGCATTAGCAGTTAAAATGATTGGTCTTTCAATTTCTAATACAGTATGAGCGTATTTTCGTGCTAATTTAATTGCTGCTTCGTTAGCTTCCGCACCAGAGTTACAGAAAAATACGCGATCGGCACAGGAATGTTGGATAATCCATTTTGCCAATTCACCTTGTTCAGGAATGTAATACAAATTAGAAACGTGATGCAGCTTTTGAATTTGCCGTGTTACCGCTTCTACCATTGCTGGATGGGCGTGTCCCAATGTACAAGTAGCAATTCCAGCCACAAAGTCCAAATATTCTCGTCCTTGGGTATCCCAAACCTTGCATCCTGCACCCCGTTCTAGGGCTAGAGGAAATCGTCCATAGGTGGACATGACTGCTTCATCAAAGCTGTTGGGGTCAAACGGACTAGATGGTAAAGTATCTGACTGTGGGGGGATGGTGGCTGTGTCAACCAGACTGTTTATGCTCACTACCGCTCCTTCTGAAAATCTGTGATCGTAATCGTATAGTTACTAGTGTCCTAGAAAGCCTCAAAAATATCGACTATTTTCTCTGTATTTGTCTTTTGGTGTTTGTTCTCCTTGTCTCCAGATCCTTATTCCCTAACCATTGAGGTAAAACAATTGTGTACTCAAGGCCTGAGCAAAAATATCAACGTATCCAAAAGGAGTTGATGGCAGGAGCGATCGCTCTTGGTTGTGTTTTTATCATTGGGACTTTGTGGTACAGCCTGGTGGAGGGGTGGTCATGGGAAGATGCTGCTTATATGACGGTAATTACCTTGGCGACTGTGGGATATGGCGAAACACACCCCTTAGGCAGTCGCGGACGATTATTTACCATTGCTTTAATTTTGATGGGTGTAATCAATATCGGTTACATTGTCAATAGATTTACAGAAGCCGTAATTCAGGGCTACTTTCAAGAAGGAATTCGACTACGGCAACAGAGGCGGTTAATGGAATCGTTATCAGGACATTACATTATTTGTGGATTTAGTCGGACAGGTCGCCAAATCGCCAAAGAATTTCGGGCTGAAGGTGTAACTTTTGTTGTCATTGATTCTGAGATAGAATCTGTGCAAAGAGCGCAAATAGAAGGTTATGTAGTATTCCAAGGTGATGCCACACTAGATGACTCTCTTTTAAAAGTGGGCATAGAAAGAGCAATGTGTATTGTCGCTGCACTACCTTCAGATGCAGAAAATTTATATACTGTTTTGTCCGCAAAAACACTTAACCCAGCAATTCGGGCGATCGCAAGAGCAAGTACAGAAGAAGCTTTGCAGAAGTTACAACGCGCTGGTGCAGATGCAGTGATTTCTCCCTATATCACCGGCGGTAAGAGAATGGCAGCTGCAGCCCTCAGACCCCAGATTTTAGATTTCGTGGATGGTATTCTCACAGGTACAGACCGTCAATTGTACATGGAAGAATTTTTACTTGACCCAGCTTCTTGCCCTTTTGTAGGACAAAGTCTGCAAAAAGCAAAACTGCGATCGCAAACTGGGGCGTTAGTTCTTGCCATCCGCCGCCTTGATGGTAACTTAATCGGTGGCCCCACAGGTGACACTGTTTTAATGCCGGGAGATACCCTGATCTGTATGGGTACAGCAGAACAACTGCAAAGTCTTAACCAAATTCTTGGGCCCATTGTTTCTAAAAAAGTACGTAAGCCAAAAAATAGTTAATTGGTGTTTGTCATTTATTATTTGTTATTTGTTATTGGTATTTCCCCTTGTTTATTTGTCGCCCCAATACTGCTGGGTTAAGGATTTTCAACTCGGAATTTGGTTTGGGGAAAAGGTGAAAGGGTAAGGGTTAAAGGTTTTTTCTTGCCCCTTTTCCCCTTCCCCTTTTGCCCTTA
>NZ_JACJQJ010000090.1 GCF_014696615.1 Nostoc linckia FACHB-104
AAATCACACCCCCAATACGCCGTTCAGCCTGGAAAGGCCCATGAAAAAAATGATACTTTGCAATGTAAATCGATAAAAAGTCAGTAATCTTTATTGCCCTGTCAAACATTTGGTAACAAGTTTTTTGGATAACAGTATGAAGTTTTAGAAGTCTCCAGTAATTGCCTATCAGTCAAGGATAAGCATAATTTTAATTACTAGAAGAAATCATGATGTAGGGTCTTGCCATTTGCTTTTTATGTGCTCGACACTATTTGTATGTTGTTCCTTTATCATTTCCCAGCCAAAGACCACACTCTTTAATTAATGTGCCAAGATGGTTGCTGCTGTTTCAATTTTTGGCTGGGACAGCCCGCAGATAGTAGTGAGAGTTTCCCAACACAGCGCTCGCCGAGAAGCTCGCTCAACTCATCAATGCTTTCAGAAAACCATCTGGTTATTCCACGATTAATGGTATATTAGTACAAAAGCACTAATAGCTGCCTACCACTAGTTTCTTCCCTGCAATAGACATGACAGATTCTCATTCTCTATTTTCGAGTTATGAAGAGTTAGTGCAAAATCATGCCAGACAATTTGACCCACAGATTGCACAATTGCAACAGCTAGTAACAACAAGAATGCAAGAACTTCGTGCCGCAGAGCAGACGTTGCTTGATGCACAAGCAATAGAACTTCAAAACATCTTTAATGCTCTGGCCACTAAGGAGCCTTGTAAAAATAACTTGAACAATTTTTATATAGAAGCTTTGTCTAGCAAGCATTCCAAAATAAATTTGTACAACTTATTCTTACATGAATCCTAATGCTCGCTGCTTGTTGTCAACGCCAGAATCCTTACCATTTGTGCAAGAATTAAAACAGCTCAAAGTCATAATTGGTATACGCGCAAATCTGAATTTAGTATTGGGCGTTGCATATTTGTGGAATGAATTTAGACTTCTAGACAAAGCTGAAAGCCGATTCTTTGAGCCTTTGCGCCTACTCTGCGGGAACGGCTGCGCCGAATGCGTGAGATAAAAATCATCCCATCAATCAGCAACGCCCCAGATATTTCTTACTTGACTTTGCTCAAGCTCCGTTTATCCTCAGAGATTAAGGTATCGCTTGATAGTTGAACTTGTTCTATCGATTCCCCTAACAAGAGTTGCATTGTCTTCTTTTGTAGATGCTCAATCTCGGTTAATGAGATGTTGGAATCAGGGTAGAGCAAGTTAAAAAACATTTGGTCTCCCAAGGTCGCAACTCCGATAAAGCGACCCTTTGCAACATGAATAGCTCCAGATGGGCCATATATAGCTGCAAGTTGGAGATGTCCATACTGTGTAGGAATATGCAATTTTCCGAGATTACTAACAAGAACGTCATACCTATACAGTTCTTGGAATATCTCTTTAATCGTATCAATACTGGGATTGCTAGTAATAAACGCTTGAGCTTCGGGAAGATGGGCAAAAATCTGGTCGGGTGACATCTTCTGATTGAGCTGCGCCTTGATGACATGAGCTAAGTCCCAAAGCGATAAATTCGGGGTAATGGTATGAGCCGAAATATTTGATGTGAAGTAGTAGCCAAAGTCCTCTTGAATGGGAGGAGTGAGGAATTGACGAATATTAATCGCTGTCAAACAATTCAGGGTGACAGATTGTTGTTGCTCAAGCCTCTGAACTTCTACGCCATTTTGAGAGTAGCTGGATTGCGCGATCGCTAACAAGAAAGCTGCACAAATAGCCGCATGAACGCTAGTTTGGGCTTGCTGACAACGGCGAATCACGGTAGCAGTCTCTTCGGGTGACAGCGACCAGGTTAAGAGACGAAAGTGAAGACTTTTTGCTGGCGGTATAGTCTGGCTAGGATTTACCAACTCTAATTGTGAGTCTTTGGTTGGAGGTTGAATTTTGTGAGCAATCGGCGTTAGATATTCATAGGCAGGACGTTCGGGTAAAATCTGTTGCTGACTACCTGGTATCCCAATCACTTGCAGTATATCCCGCAGCAAGTAAACTACTGACATACCATCAGCGATCGCATGGTGACAGGTTATTATCAGTTCTGAGCAATCTGCTGCGTGAACCAATACGATCCGAATTAGTGGGGCTTGATTCCAGTTAAATGGATGGGCAAGCTCTTGTTCCACTTCCTGTTGCCACTGCTGTTCACTTTGTCGTTGCACCACTCGTAAGGGAATAGTAGCTGAATCTTTAGTAAACCAAGGGTTTCCCAAGGAATCAAGAACGATTCGTACCCCCAGTAAGGGATGTCGTTGTTGTACCCAAGCTAGTGCCTGCTGTAATGAGTCAACCTGAAGTTCCCCAATTACCTTTGCAGCTACTGTGAAATGTAGCGGTATCGCCTGGTCATGTAACCAGAATATACGTTCTTCAATACCAAGTTGTCGAAGCATAAAAAACCTCTTGGAAGAATTTATCTGAGTTATAAATTGATCGCAATTTTGCTAACATCTGTCCCCGCTTCCACAATCCCACCTAGATCATTTCCTAGCACAGTAGCGAGGACTGATTTGGCATGGGGCGTTTTACCTGTGTGGATCAAAGCGAGTGGGTTTACGGTTGGGGAATTTCAGCACTACGAAATGTCGCAGTTTGAAAATCATTTACAATCAGTACGTGCATAGTTGATATTGGCTCCATATTCCACTCCTTATCTGTAATCGGTAGACTCAGCCAGAGTTCGCCATTTTTGCGTCTCTTGCTCAACGTAGGCGTTCTTCTGGGCTATTGCTTGAAGCGTGTCTGTACCTAGAGGTAAGCGTAGGGGCGGTTCTGGGGTGTTGACAATCTCAACAATGACTTGGGCGAGTTGGATCGGATCTCCTGGTTGCTGATAGTTCCTTTCAACTGCCATGTCGCGGGTTTTACCTACAGTTTCAGCATAATCAGGGATTTGTACTCTACTCTGACGCAGTGAACTACTATCAAGAAAATTGGTACGGAAAAATCCTGGCTCAACCACCGTAACGTGAATGCCCAACGGAGCTAGCTCGTAATGTAGGGCTTCGGTAATCCCTTCGACGGCAAACTTGGTTGAGCCATAAACCCCCCATCCTGGGTAGGAGCGATAGCCACCAATAGACGATAAATTAATGATGTGTCCAGAGCGATTTTGACGCATACTGGGCAGCACAGCACGGGTTACATTTAGTAGCCCGAAGACATTGGTGCGATAAACACTCTCAACTTCTTCGCCACTGCACTCTTCGACTGCTCCGAGCAAACCGAATCCAGCATTGTTAACCAATACATCGATTTGTCCAAATTTTTCTAGACTAGCGGCGATCGCTGCTTTTACCTGAGTCTCATCAGTGACATCCATGCTCAGTACTAATATGTCTTTATTGGTTGCAAACTGTTGCAAATCAGCTTGATTGCGGGCGGTGGCAATTAATCTATTACCTGCTGCCAAAACTGCTTTCGCAATCTCGGCACCAAAGCCCCGTGAAGCACCAGTAATCAGCCATGTTCTCTGAGTCATGATTTATCTCCTGAAAATTATTCGGGTTAGTAGCAAAGCTTCGATATGCAATATCTCATATTCATGCAATTGATTTGCTATTGGTGTTTGCATGAATTCAATATAGGAAATTGACTCGAACTTGTCGTCCACTCAGGGTTGACAGTTTTACACAACAGTATGATTGATGAATTAGTCAATCTCAACATGGTAGGGTGATTCCAACTTAAGTTGGAATCTAAATTCAACTGAAAAAACAACTTAGTTACACAACAGGTGGTTTAAGCCTGCTGCAAATATTTCTCGAACCATCTCAAGGCAGTTATACTTGCAATCTCAAAGCCCTCTCCCTGGAAAGCATCAAAGTGTCCGCCTTTCAAGATTGTGAGGGACTTCGGCTCCATCGCCCGCGCATAGACAGCAGCAGCTAAGTCAGCAGGTGCAAGAAAGTCCTTCTCGCCGATAATCAAGCATAGCGGGGTGGGAAAAATTGCCTCAATGTGAGGAATCGGTTCGTAATATAGACAGTGTTCAATCGATTCCAAAGTGAGCCGATTTTCCCATGTTCCTTCACTGGGATTCTTAGCTGATTCAACCCAAGTGAAAGCGTCTGGTGTCGGTAACAAGCTGGGTTGGCCAGGTGGAGCAACTAACGGGAAGTAGTTCACTTCTTTGGTTTGATACCGTTTTATCCGGTCTTGTGCAAGTAGTTTTATGAGTTCTTCGAGTTCAAGTGGAGAACTCAGGCGGCGAGAGTTGAGAAATCCACTCACTGTAGGCATCTGTGCCACAACTGCTTTGACGCGCCGATCAAATGCGGCCAGATGCAGCGCGTGACCGCCGCTATAGGAGAAACCCCAAACACCTATGCGCTCAGGATCAACTTCTTTTTGTAGTTGAGTCCAAGTGATAGCATTGCGGTAGTCTTCATACTGCTCGGTAGGGAAGATTTGCCCACGAGGTTCTCCCTGACTAGCACCAAGGTAGCGATAATCGAATAACGTAACGACGAACCCAGCTTGAGCGAAGAACTCAGCGAACTGAGGTAGTCCCATCTCTTTGGTCAAGCCAATTCCATGAGCCATGACGATTGCGGGAAAGCGATTGCCAGATGCTATTTTATCCGGAGTATAAAAGGTGACAGAACACTTTAGTCCCTTACTTTCAAAGCTGGTTGTTCTTTGCATAGCTGTTGTGGGAGTTAGTAAATTTGTTAGAGATTGCTTTTTAGGTCGTTTCAAATCTGTGCCATACCGATAAATTTCTCTACGATCTGTGCCAGGCGATCGAACGTGTAGTCAAATCCATGCACAGTTGGCATAGAACTGTTACCGTAGCCCGGATAATCAGGTGCAACCAGATGAAAGCGGTACGTAAATTACGTTAAGAATAAGGTGTAATAGTTGGCATCGTTCCAGTCAGCGCCCAATTGCCGACTTCCCGAATTTTGTAGTCCACCGGATCGTGGAGTGTTGCTGTGCGGAGGTTTCGCCAGTAGCGATCAAAGTCATAACTGCGTGTAGTAGCGCTTGCACCCATTACATCAAACATCTGCGTTGTGATCGCTAAACCAATTTTCGTGACGAATGCTTTGGCGGTGTAAACGGCGATTGCGGCTTCTCCTCTTTGTTGGGCGGTTAAATTAATACCCTGTTCGTTGGCAGTTTGCAGTACTTGAGCCGCGCGATCGCTAAGTAATGTTGCCGCTTCTAACTCCATCCAAAATTCACCGTAGTGATGCAGAATATAAGGGTCTTGAATCGCTTGTTCTATCCCAGACGTAATCCAGGGGCGAGTTCTGGTTGTGGTGTAGTCTCTTGCAGCTGCAAACGCGCCTTGGATAATACCCAGATAGATGTTGACTTGATTGAGTTGCTTGAAGACATTCAGCAGACTGGCGATCGGGCTGTCATTTGCATAAATAGAAGTCAGAATTTCATCTGGTCTCACCAGCACCTGCTCAAACGTAACGCTACCTGAGTCTGTTTGGCGTTGTCCCATGTTGTCCCAATCGCCATTAAAGTGAATACCGGGGCGATCGCTCGGAACAACTGCAATGATGGGCTGTTGAGAATCAGCGTTTAAGGCACTGACAATCATCCTGTCTGATAGGCTTGCTCCTGTGGCAAATCGCTTGATACCATTCAACTGCCAGCCCCAGCTTGTGGAAGTTGCCACTAATCTTGGATCTAGTACATTGACTGCATTTGCCCAAAACCAGTTGTGCTTTACTGTCTCTAAGTAGAATTGTTCTACCTGTGTTGGATTGCTGGTTGAGAGGGAGCTGACAATTGAGGTGTGATTGCCAAACAGTTGACCAATCGAGCCATCAGCTTTGGAGAACTCCCGGATCAACTGAAAGATTTTAACCCAAGAGGTTTCTCCTAACCCCCCATAAATCTTAGGAATCACCAGATTGAGTAGACAACTTTGGCGCAACTGCTCAATCTCATGGATTGGGCGGCTACCACCATTGCGATCGCGCTCTGGGGCTGTTTTGGCAAATTCCTGAGCAAGTTGATGACCGATATCGAGAACATTAAGGGATTGTGCTTTTTCAAGACATTGGATCATAGTGAGTTATCCTTCAGCAATTTAGTTCTTGCTGCTTCATGTGTGAGGTAAATTCCAGTGATCGCTAATCGCTATACAAAGCTGGGGTAGCAGTTGCTTTGTTTCTAAACTTGCTGGGTGAGGCTAGGAAAATTAAATCCCACGCCCGCATTGGCGGTAGACTCTTGCCAGATATGCTCAAAGCGCTGATATTCTTCGATATCTGAGGAAAGTTTTTGAACAATCGTTGGTAGTGCATTCGGGCCGATCGCTAAGTGAAGCGGCGGGTCAGGTAATTCCACCACTTTCAACATTGCTTGAACACCCGTTGGTACATGACCATAAGGATACTCTTCCCTAAGTTTGACCACTTCCGCCCAGAAAGAATTGTACTCTGGCATTTGCTTTGCCGTAATCAAAGAGCGACCTGAAAAGTCGGTCTCAAAGCCTCCTGGTTCAACAATTGTCACCTTAATGCCAAAAGGTTTAAGTTCTTGTGCGAGGGTCTCTGAAAGTCCTTCGACTGCAAATTTAGAAGCATGATATAGCCCCATCGTAGGAAATGTTCTCCGTCCGCCTATTGAAGAAATATTCAAGATATGACCAACGCCTTGTTTCTTGAATTTCGGAATGACGGCACGAGTCACATTTAGCAGCCCAAAGAAGTTGGTTTCAAATTGGTCACGGATTTGCTGGTTGCTTACTTCCTCAATTGCACCCATCAATCCATAGCCCGCGTTGTTCACCAGCACATCAATTTTGGTGAATGCTGCTAAACCACTCTGCACCGCCGTTTGAATGGTTGCTGGATCGGTAACATCTAAACGAACTGCCTTTCCCGTCTGTGGATATTGCTGCTCTAAATCTTGAATTTTGCTGACATCACGAGCCGTTGCAATGACACGATCGCCTTGAGCCAAAGCAGCTTCAGCTAAAACCCGACCAAAGCCCGTAGAACTGCCTGTAATCAGCCACACGCGAGATGATGTTTGATTCGTCATGATATATTCCTGAATAAACTAACACTGACTTGATTAGTCTTTGACTGCTCAATTTGCTGTATTGACAATGGCTGCTATTAACTGCTCCATATTCCAGCGATCGCTATACCAAATCCCATTAATAAACAAAGCTGGGGTAGCTGTTACTCCGCTATGGATGCCACTTTCAATATCTTGATTGATGCGCTCAAGATGCAGATGCTTACACATATCTTGGAGAAATTGGGAGATATCGAGTCCTAGATCGTTGGCATACTCTACTAAATAACCATCTGCTAACTGTTGTTGATGAATAAACAAAATGTCATGTATTTGCCAAAACTGACCTTGAACAGCAGCTGCTTCAGCCGCTTCAGCCGCACGTAGAGCTTGAGAATGAATTTTTATCTGAGGAAAATGACGGAAAATAAAGCACAAATAATCCTCCCCTAACGAAATACTCAGTTGTCGCCCAATGACTTTCAACAACCGATAAACATCCGCACTCTCTTGACATTGGTAATCTCCATACATCACCAGTACCACAGAGGCACTTAACAGCCCTTGTTTACGATCCTGGGTTGAAGGTGGGACAAATAATAAACGGTGTTGACGGTCATTGTTCACTGGAACCTCTTAAGGGAAGTATGTTTACCGCAAGCATCACTTGCGGGGATTACGCCTACATCCCTCTCTGTGCTATGTGTATCAGCAAACTTGAATCTGGCAACTGGATTGCTATCTGTGTTTGCATGAATCTAATATATGCAATTGATTTTGGTTTGTCGTCCACTCACAGTTGATACTTTTATTTAATCGAGTGGGCGATCGCTTAATCCATCTGACAATGGAAGAGTAACTCAAACTTTAGTTGGAATTCAATAAAATGACTCAATTCCCCTTCCAAATATAAGATGTCTGCATTTGCTGCTTCACATCTTTGAAAACAGCAAATTTAACCCTTCGGTCATTGTGGGATGAGTCAACACACCATCGCGCAAAACGGTGTAAGGCATTTGAGCTTGGATCACCATCTGCACAGTTGAAATCACTTCACCTGCTTCATGACACAAGAGTGAAGCACCGAGAATATGCCCTGTCTCAGTATCCACGATCGCCTTCAACAAACCATCAGTTTTACCTAGTGTTCTCGCTCTGGGAATGGCTGAGGCATCCAGTTTTGCTACTCGAATGGCATACCCTTGTTGCCGTGCTTCGGTTTCAGTCAACCCCAAATGCGCCAGTTCTGGATCAATGAACAGACAGGAGGGAATTGGGCGATCGCTAGTGTTGCGGTTGCCGCCATCAATCAAATTTGCTTTGATAATCCGATAATCGTCCAGCGACACATGGGTATATTGCGGGCCGCCATTGATGTCGCCTAACGCCCAAATACCTGGTACATTCGTTTCTAGGCGATCGTTAACTACAATAAATCCACGAGCATCAGTTGCCACACCAGCAGCAGCTAAATTTAAGCTATCGGTAGTTGGCACACGACCAACAGCAATGAGCAAATGTGAACCTTGAAGCTCTATTTGCTGATTAGCAACTTGGATTTGCAGTTTGATTGCATTGCCAGCACGATCAGCCTTTAACACTTTCGCATTCAGCAGAAATTCAATATCCTCTCGTTCCAGCAATGTCTGCACCGCTATTGCAATATCTGGATCTTGCTGTGAAAGAATTTGCTCACTTTGTCCAATCACCGTAATGCGAGAACCAAAGCGCCGGAACATTTGAGCAAACTCCAATCCAATATAGCCGCTACCGAGAATAAGTAAATGTTCAGGCAACTGCTCTAGCTCCATAATCGACTCGCTAGTCAAAAACCCAGCTTCTTTAAGTCCGGGTATGGATGGAATCAAAGGTCGTGTGCCTGTGTTAATAAACAATCGTTCTGCGGTAATTAACCGAGTATTGCCTTCATCTGTCGCCACTTCAATCGTTTGAGGAGCAACAAAGCGTCCCGTACCAACGATCAGTTCGTGACCAAGAGCTATTTTTAGATTGTGCAAGTTCATTTCACGCATCGATTGCACAACTATTCGTTTGCGGCGAATCACCTCTGCAAAATCAAGGGTGGAAGCATGGACTTTAATACCATAAGCAGCACTGTTACGGACTATATTCGCAACATTGGCACTTGCCACCATAGTTTTGGTAGGAATGCAAGCAACATTAATGCAAGTGCCACCTATCATGTTTAGGCTACGTTCAACCAAAGCAGTTTTACGTCCAGTTGCCACTAGCGCAGGTGCGAGAGTTTTACCCGCTTTGCCACCGCCAATAATAATATCGTCGTAATGTTCCATATTCATGCACATTTCTTTTGTTGAATGTTCATGCCGATCGCAATCCTATTTAAGTTGTGAAAAATATTGGTTTTGGTAGTTCACTGTTCACAAATCGATGACAATTTTGCTGACAGCCGTACCTTGTTCCACCGCTTCATGGGCAGACAGTGCAGTATCTAAAGTAAAATGGCGGGGGTCAACCACTGGACGCAGTTGTCCAGCTTCTGCCAATTGGGTGGCTTGGCGGAGAATCTCACCATGATGAACGCGACCTTCGCCAGTCAATAGAGGCAGAAGTACGAACACACCAGAATATGTTGCAGCTTTGCGTGAGAGGGTCAGTAGAGAATGAGTCCCCCAGCCATAGTTACTAACGACGTGACCGTAATTGCGTACTGCCTTGAACGCATCATCCAGGGTAGAACTCCCAACTGTGTCGTAGACTATATCAAACCCTTGACCATCCGTGAATGTCTGTACGATTTGCTCAATTGATGTGCTGTTATAGTCGATCGCTACTGCACCGAGTTGTCGCACCATGTCATGCTTTGGAACTGAAGCAGTTGCAAACACTTTAGCACCACGAGCTTTGGCAATCTGCACAGCGATATGACCGACTCCGCCAGAACCGCCGAGTACAAGAACTCTATGTCCTGCACTGACATTCGCTCGATCAACCAGTCCTTCCCAGGCGGTCAAAAATACCAGGGGTAAAGCTGCTGCTTCTCGCATACTGAGGTTAATTGGTTTTTTCGCCAACAAATCGGCATCGACAGCCGCAAACTCAGCTAGTGAACCTTGCAGTCCACCAACTCCACCTGTCAACCCGTAGACTTGATCACCAACTTTGAATGCGGTAACGTCTTGTCCAACTGCTTCAACGACCCCAGCAAGATCGCATCCCAGCACAGCAGGAAATACAGATTGAGTATGAGGTGCTTTACCTGTGCGGATTTTGCTATCGAGTGGATTCACACCACTTGCCTTAATTTGTACTAAAACTTGGTTAGCACTAGGTTCTGGTCGCGGAATTTCGGCAGCACGAAATGTTGCAGTTTGAAAATCATCTACAATTAGTGCGTGCATCGTTGATAATGACTTCATCTTTCAATTCCTTATCTGTAGTTAGTGGACTCAGCCAGAATTCGCCAATTGCCTAAAGTGTATCTGTGCCTAGAGATAAGCGTAGGGGTGGTTTGTCTGTGTTGACCTTGGGCGCTTATATCCCCCAGTAATCAACCGGAGGCCTGACGGATCACAACTCGTAATGCCTATAAATGTCCTTTGAGAAAGTCCAACAGTGCAGGATTGATTTGATCTGCATGAGTCCAGTTGATGGCATGGGGGCCGCCAGGTATCACCACCAAACGACTGTTTTTGATTAACTGTGGTAGTCTTGCTGCGGTAGACTCAAATGGCAGAATGCGATCGCTATCTCCGTGAATAATTAAAGTTGGCACGTCGATGCGGGGCAGATCGTCACGAAAATCAGTCAACCACGATGGCACACAGTCTAGAGTCGCCTTAGCAGAGGCTCCTACTGCAACATTCCAACTTGCTTGTATCGCTTCATGGCTGATGCGGTCTCCAAGCAGTACATCTACGTTGAAGAAATCTCTGAAGAATGCGGAAAAATAAGCTGGACGGTCTTCAACAATCGCTTTCATAATTCCATCGAAAACGCTTTGATCGACACCTTCTGGGTTATCATCTGTCTTCAGCAGAAAAGGTGGAACAGGAGCCATCAGCACCGCTTTACTGACACGCTCTGAGCCGTACTTGCCAAGATAACGAGTTACTTCGCCTGTCCCCATTGAAAAGCCAACCAGCACCGCATCGCGCAGGTCAAGTTTGGTCATGAGTGTGTTGAGATCTGCTGCGAAGGTGTCGTAGTCATAGCCAAAAGACGGCTGGCTGGAATTGCCAAATCCTCGGCGATCATAAGTGATAACTCGATACCCCTGATTCAGCAGAAATAATACCTGCTTTTCCCAGGAGTGTCCGCTCAACGGAAATCCGTGGATTAGCACGACAGGTTGACCTGCGCCGATATCTTCATAGTAGATATCGATGTTGCCAGAATTTTCTTGACCAACAGTAATGTAAGGCATGAGAGTCTCCGTTGTTGTGTATTGGTTGATTGTGCAAACTTGGGCGTGCGTTTTTATACGCCTCCCATTGCAAACATCTGGGTTAGTTTTGTCCTTGCTAAATCAAATGCAATGGGGCGCGAAGCACCGTCTTTGGCAGTTCACAAACTTATTGCCTATGTGAATGCGGCTCATCTTTACTTATGGAAAGGGGTTCTCCGACGATCCAGGTGTCATACTGATATGCTAGATCTGCCCAACCTTCGGGCGGCGTTTGACCTATTTGGGGGAAGAATTCGTCCATATCGCCAGGTACAAAGGTGAAAAGCAATCGAGCTACTCCCGGCCCCAGGTTCACCCATCCATGTATGCTGTTACGGGGTACAACAACCGACGTTCCTGGCCCAGCCTCAAACTCTTCGCCTGCACAGTGAAAGCGAAATCTGCCTTCAAGTACTTCAAATATCTCTTCCCTATCTTTGTGATAGTGGAGTGGCGGGCCTGAGAACGGTGGGACACGCGCTTCGATGATTGAGAAAGCTCCAGCGACATCTCTGCTATGCACACGGATAGCCATTTGCTCACCAGGCATAGTATCGAACCAATTGAGGTCTTCGCCCTGGCTGACAATTGCAACTTTGTTTTTACTGAATTCGGTACTCATGGTATTACCTCTTATAATTATGCAATTGAGGATCAAAGCTCTTGATTACTTGCAAAGATAATGGCTACCATCAACTCTGTTTCCGATTCTGAGTTGAAGATGAGACCAATAATCTTGAATCTGGCAACTGAATTACTATCTGTGTTTGTATGAATTTAATATATGCAATTGACTTTGGTTTGTCGTCCACTCACAGTTGGCACTTTTATTTAGTCGAATGGAGAATTGCTTAACCCATCTGATAATGGAAGACTAACTCCAACTAAAGTTGGAATCGAAAGTTAACCAAAAGCACAGCCTACAAACTGACAATCCCGCGTTTTACCGCAATAATCACTGCTTGAGTGCGATCGCTTACTCCCAATTTACTAAGAATGCGATTAACGTGAGATTTGACTGTGCTTTCGCCAATAGTTAAAGCAGTTGCAATATCTGAATTACTCATTCCTTGCGCCATTAAACCCAGTACCTCTAGCTCTCGTTCGCTCAGTTCTGGGTTACTCATGCGCTGCACTAGCTTTGCCCCCACTTCCGGTGGAATGTACTGCTGACCGCGATTAACCATGCGAATGGCATTAAGCAGTTCGCTGGGTTTTGCATCCTTGAGCAGATAGCCTTTCGCTCCCGCCTGCAATCCGCGATAAATATCTTCATCGCCATCATAGGTGGTTAGCACAATAATTTGGGCAGGTTTAAATTTGGCACAAATAGCAGTAATGGCTGCTACTCCTCCCATTTGCGGCATTCGCAAATCCATCAAAGTCACATCCGGTTGATGTTCACCAAAACAAGCGATCGCCGCTTCTCCATCTTCTGCTTGAGCAATTACTGTCATTTCGGGATCGCGATTAATAATGGTTGCCAATCCTTGTCTGACAATGGCGTGATCGTCAACAATTAAAACGCGAATTGTAGTGGATTGGCTAAGCATGATTTTTACCCTCGATTGACAATGACAATAATTTCTGTTCCTTGCCCTAGTTGGCTGGCAATTCTCAATTGCGCTCCAATTCGCTCTGCCCGTTCGCTCATTCCCAACAATCCAAATCCGCCAACCGAGGGAATGCTACCGACACCAAAGCCTTGCCCATTGTCTTTGATGCTCAATGTAGTTTGTGCATCTCCATAGACTAACTCCAGGCGAATTTCGTCAGCCATTGCATATTTAATCGCATTTGTCAATGCTTCCTGCCCAATTCGCAGTAAGTTATTCTCCACTTCGGCGGGTAAAGGATAGGCTGTACCCTGAATTTCGTAAATCAAAGCAGTATCATCGGTAGCAGATCTCATTTGCGTCACAAGGCGATGGAGGGCGCTAGATAAATCGCCTTCCTCTAATAACTGAGGGCGGAGTGCTGTGACTGAGCGACGAGCTTCAGCTAGCCCGATTCGTGCCAATTCATCGATCATCTCCAGATGGGCCTGTGTTGCTTCTAAATCATCTACTAGCACTTGGGCTGCTGCACCAACTTGAACCAAAATACCTGTAAAGGCTTGAGCCAGCGTATCATGAATTTCCCGCGCCATACGGTTGCGTTCTTCTACAATTGAGGCTTCTTCGGCACGTTTGCGTTCACGCAGTGCAGCGTTTCGCTGTTCGCTGATGTCTGTGATTAACCCATAGTATCCTTTCACTTGACCATTGGCATCGAAATCAGGAATGAGCGAATTACTAATATATTTCTTGCCCAATACACAGGGAATTTCTGCCTCATAGGTTGTGATTTGCCCTGCCAGTGCTTGATTAATGTACGGTTGCATAACTTGATAAGCCGCATCATCCAAGGTTTCGCGAATATGCTTGCCCAAAATCTCATCTTGACTACGAGCAAACCATTCCTCATAAGTGCGGTTGGCAAACCGATAATGCTGCTTGGCATCTACATAGGTGATACAAACAGGTAGAGCGTCTGTAATCACTCGTAATTCCTGTTCTCGTAAGCGAAGCTCATCGTAAACATCGCGCAATTCGGCTTCGCTTTTTTGTAAAGCTGCTGTTCGTTGGGCAACCTGTTGCTCTAAGGTGCAATTGTAATCGGCTAACAATTTCTCGGCTTGTTTGCGCTCAGTAATATCTTGAAAGGCTGCGATCGCATAAGTCAAATTGCCCTGTTCGTCAAAGACTGGAGTTCCCCATGCCTCAATGGGGATTTTGGCGTTTTTGTGGTAAATTTCTATATCATCAACTCTAGTATGTTCGCCCCTTAACGCTCGGAAAAGTGGCATTCTCTCAGTTGGATATTTTTGAGCAGTTCCAGCTTGATAAGCTTGATAAACCTCTGTAAGTTGATCGAGTGTCACAGAAGGATCAATATCTTTAGCCAATAGCTGAGTTGCTCGCCCATTGAAGTAATAAGGGTGTCCCCATTTATCTACAACTGCAACACAGACTGGAATTGCTTCCAGAAATTGAGTCATCTTACTTTCGCTCTCACGCACCTTGGAGTAGAGCCTAGCATTTTCGATGGCAATGGCTGCTTGAGTTGATAATAGATGTAAAAGTTGCGCTCGCTCTGGTGTAAATGCTCCAGTTGCTAATTGATTTTCTAAATATAATACACCAACAAGTTTATTTTGATTTAATAGCGGTAAACAAAGAAGTGATTGAGTTTGGTGCTGCTGAATATATGGTTCGTTGGTAAAATTACCTTCACGAGTTGCATCATTTAAAATGATAGATTCATGAGTCCGAATCACATACTGGATAATTGATTCCGGCAGATGATTTTTAGTTGGGAGCGATTGTAGCACTCGCGTAGTACAAACACTCTCAGCATCAGCTAGTTCATAAGCAGCTTCAATTAGCCATTGTCCGGAGTTTTCCAAAATCAAGAACCCAGTTTGTGCGCCAGCATTCTCAATTAAGATTTTCATCAAGGAAGTGAGCAACTGATCTAGTTCAATTTCTCGAGAAATTGCTTGTGACGCTTTCATCACTGTTGCCAAATCGAGCGCGACACCTGAGCGATTAGAGGTAGTTCCTGAAGTTGTGCGGATTGTTGTCCCAGCCCTAGCTGACGGCTGAGAAAATAACTGTGGATACCGAGTTTCTAAATCTTGAACTTTTGTTGTGGCTCCCCAGCGTTCATAGCAGTAGTGAGCTTCTTTTATATAGGTTTGGGCGATTTTCTCCCGACCTCGCGCTAAATAATTTTTAGCAGCCAATTCGTATGCTAAAGCTTCTTCTTGGATATATCCATTTTCCCTAGCTCCCTGAATTGCTAGTTCATAAAACTCTTCTGCCTCAAACAATTGCCCCAAAACTCTCGCGCGCTCTGCGGCGATTAAATGATATTTATGTAGAAAATTCATTGGTGCATAATTTGACCATTGCTGCATTTTCTCCTGACTCAGGGAAACGTATTTGAGGATTTCTTCTTGCTGTTGAGAGTTGCTTGCGGAGTATATTGCAAGTTTTGCTAAAGCACTATAGAAGTGGTATACAGGAATCAGCGGTGTGGCAATGACGTTGATCGCATAACGTTCTGTGATGGCTGCATTCTTACATGCCTGAGCATACTCAGAAAATAAATAGCACAGGAAAAGTTTGTTGAAATAGACATGAAAGATTTTGGTTCCATCGTTTGCAATTTCATCACTTAGCAGGCTATTCTCCTCATTGTAGGCTTCTCCCATGAGGCAGGAGGGATTGAGGGAGGGTTTGAGCAAATTTAAGACAGATTGCTGAAATATTTGATTCCAGGTGAGTGATGTTGTCTGTTTAATTTGACGGATGGCTTCACAATACGTTGCCATCTCACGTTCAACCTCTACAAGTTCCTTGCCAACAATAAACAATTGCAGGCAGTAAGTAAAAGCACCATAGGCAGCAAACTCTAAATCTCCAGTTTCCAGCCCACTTTGATAGGCTTCTAGGAATGGCTGTGATGTCTCCCGAACATGCTCTTTCCAGTGAATGATGAAGTTAGCAACCGTGAACGATGTTCTAGCTTTCAGTGAATGGATGTTCAAATGATGTAACAGTCTTAATGCAAGCTGCCCAAACTTGTAGCCAGACTCAATGTTTCCGACTATCCCACAAAGAATCAACCCAAAGTTAGCATACGCAAAGGGAGACAGAAAGGCATTGCCATACTCAATTGACAAGTTGACCTGTTTCGATACCAGTAGGGGCATCAGATCGGGAACAGCGATATAAGCAGCAATTGTCACACTGGATAAGATTTGCATTGCCGCCAACTTGTCTGGTTCGGTCATTGGGGGCAAATGAATTAAGTCTTCGATCGCTTTCTCGCCAAAAAATGATGCGATGCTTCCTGTGGGAGCGGTGCAAAGCACCATCGCGTCTAGTTCCATCTGTATATCTGACTGAGTTGGGTTTTCGGGAAAACTGATCCCCAGTAACTGCAATACTCGCAAAGCTGTATCGATGGCTAGCAATGGTTGGTTCTGTGCGATATAGGTTTGAATTTTGACTTCGTAAACTTTTACGGTATCGAGAACCGTTTGAGCTTCTTGTAGAACGATCGTTGCCCAGTATTCTACTTGCTGAAAGTCGCCACACAAATATGCAACTTCTGTGCTTTCTGAATACAAACTTAATGTTAGGTCATAGTTTTTTTGCCAGCTAGGCTCAGCTAGCCATGCTCTACCTGTGGCTAAATAGGTTTGAGCCATACTATAGGCGATCGCTGCCTTTGCTTTCTGAGCTGCAATTAAATTTAATTTGGCGATTTTATGTCGTTCTCGCGAATCGCTCAAAAGTTCAATCCCATGATTGAGATGATCGACAATTTCAAATATCTGCTCTGATAGTCGCTCAGTTAAGGTGTTTTCCAGAAGGTTGCGACCAATTTGTAAATGCACCACCTGTTTATGCGACTCATCAATTAAAGCGTATGCGGCTTGCTGCACGCGATCGTGCAAAAACTTATATTCTTGAATTAACAGGTTTTCGTCTAATTCAGATAAAGGTTGAATTAATCCTGCTTGAATAGCTGCTAATAAATCTCGAAAAACTTCTTGAGCGGTTTTCTCACAAACGATCGCCAACGTATCTAAATCAAATTCGGCACCGACACAAGCCGCTAATTGGAGAATGTATCTTGTATCATCTGGTAGTTTTTTTAACTTGTGCAGCAACAACTCTACAACATTATCGGTGATATTTTGAGCTTGAATCTCAGCAATGTTCCACTGCCAACATAGGTTTTTTGCATTAAAGGTTAGCAGATTTTCGCTATACAGCATTCGCAAAAATTCACCGACAAAAAAAGGATTGCCTTCGGTTTTACGCAGCACTAACTCAGCTAAGGGACGTATAGTCTCTGTATTGTGATGCAGCGTTTCAGCAATCAACTGACTCAATGGCTCCAGTGTTAAGGGTGCTAGAATAATCTCCCCAAGCACGACTCCTTGTTTTCGTACTCGCTCCTGCAATAATCTGAGTGGATGCGTTGGACTGACTTCGTTATCCCGATAGGCTCCAATCAAAAATAGATGTTGAGTTTGCTCGTCAAGGAGCATTAATTCAATCAGCTTCAGAGTCGCAGAATCTATCCACTGCAAATCATCAAGGAAGATCACAAGCGGGTGTGACTGGGAACAAAACACCCGTACAAACTGTTGAAAAACTCGATTAAAACGATTTTGGGCTTCCGCAGATCCAACTTCTGCTACAGGGGCCTGCTTGCCAATAATCAGTTCAACTTCCGGGATTACATCAATAATGATTTGTCCATTGCTTCCTAAAGCTTTTAGAAGTCGCGATCGCCACTGTTGCAACTGCTCATCCGGTTCGCCAAGTATTTGCTGCACCAATTTCTGCAAAGCATCTGCGATCGCGCTGTAAGGAATATTGCGCCCAAATTGATCGAATTTACCCCAAATAAAATAGCCGCGCTTGGCGGTGATTGGTTTATAAATTTCCTGCACTAATGCTGATTTCCCAATTCCCGCATAACCAGAAACCAACATCATTTCAACCTTGAATGTTGGTTTGCTAGTTTGTGCCTGTTCTGAAGTCTTTTCTACATAGTCTCGTGAAGCAGCAACGCGCTCAAAAGCTGCTAGTAACATTGCAACTTCCCGATCCCTGCCATAAAGTTTTTGGGGAATTTGGAACTGATCTCTAATGTCCAAAAGACCCAGTTGAATGCTATGAATTTGTCCGATTTTTTTTAATTGGTCAGCACAAATTTCTAAATCCGCTTTGATTCCCCAAGCACTCTGATAGCGTTCCTCTGCATTCTTCGCCATCAGTTTGAGAACAATATCTGAAACTGCTTTGGGAATCGTTGCATTCAATTCATACGGTGGAGGTGGCTGTTTAGCAATATGACAGTGGACTAACTCCAGGATGTCTGTTGTGGGAAAAGGCAGATATCCGGTTAGCAATTCATAGAATGTCACACCCAGCGAGTAAAAATCAGTGCGATAATCAAGCAAACGGTTCATTCTCCCTGTTTGCTCTGGCGACAGGTAGGCTAGGGTTCCTTCTAAAACATGAGGGCTTTTGAAAGTCGGATTCGTGCGGTTAAATTGGGTGGCAATCCCGAAGTCAATAATTTTGACAACACCAGTATCCGGATTGAGAACAATATTTCCAGGATTGATATCCTTATGAATAATATTGGCTGCATGAATTTTGCCCAGAATATCTGTGAGGTTGATGGCAAGAGGTAAAAAAGCAGATAAGGGCATGGGGCAGAAATCTGGACGCTTATGCATCCATTTCGCTAGTGACTCTCCACCAAAATCTTCTAAAAGAATAATGAGTGTGCGTTGATATTCCTGCTGGCTATATGCCTTGATCGCACCTTCTAAGTTAAGCGATCGCGTAATTTCATATTCCTGCCTGTAGCGGGTGAGTTCCGATGCCGTAGGATAGTCCTGTTTGAGAACTTTGAGAATAACAGGCGTGCGATCTGACAGCTTGATGCCACGGTACACCACAGAATTCTTGCTGGAATATATCTGAGCATCAACCACAACATCAGGTAGCGTAATCATTCTTATCACCTTGTCAAAGCATAGAAAGAACCGCAAACCCAAATAGAATTAATACTTATTATTCAAGTTCTACTTTGAGAAGTCAATCTACCTATTATGTATCTGTACCAAGCAAAGCTCAATGTGCGTAAATTGAACAACGGACGCTCTGGTACTATCTATTTCGATTTTCGTACCGATTTGGGCGGTGTTCGATGTGCGCCAAAATATTTCTCACTGCGATAACGCAGCCACACCCGCAACACTTGCGGTATCTGCTGTTTTTGCTCTTTAGTTAATGTGTTGTAAAGAGCCAATGCGCGATCACGCTCACCTCGACAAGCAGCATTGTTATGAGCGTCCCAATAGCTACGAGCTACTCGAATGCGACGACAGACTTCTTTAACTAATGCTTCTCCTGTGAGCGGAGCATCTTGCTTTGCCATACTTAAATCTGCTCAATTGATAATGTCATCGTAGCGAATCAGATTTATTCTCACAATTATAAATTGACAGTTGGCAAGCTATGCCTGTTTTTAACTGCTGACTGATTTTTTAGTTCCGAAATCACTGGATCTTTTGTTGTAGCTATAATTTGTCAAGTATAGAAATTGTATGAGTGAGCCAAAATTCCACACAATAGACCCTGAAGCTATAAAAAATATTTCTATTGAGCAGATTCAATCTCAACATCATCAAGTTTTAGAAACTGCTGACTACACTATTGCTGTACGGGGTCAAATGAGCAGTGATTCCGAAAGTTACGCTAAGGAATTGATGAGCTACTTTTAATACTGCGATCGCTACGGATAAAGCTGTACCAATTGAAGTCTCTAAAATTTAGGAGCTTCAAACCCTTGCTGTGCCGTATTAATTTTTTGCACCAAATAACCTATAGGTTAATTGGTACATCCAGAATTGTGAAAAATATCGGTTTGCAGAATGCTTATCCAGTAAGGGTTACAGCCTTAGCGTAACTTTCTGTTCGATTGCTCATTTACCCCCGTGGAGAAAAAGTAAGCCTGGATATTGGTGTGTTTCCCCGTCACGGAAAACGCGCGATTAGAGACGGAGACAAAGCTTATTTAGTTGACGAGTCAGCACTGAAAAACTTTTGGGATAGCTGAAACTTGAGAAAAAGGTATAACCTGTTTGAGAAGAAACCCAAATAAGGGGGGAAAACGAAGTTTTCCGTATATTCAGACAGGAGTTTGTTGTAATGCTTGATATATCAGGATTGATAAAAGATTATATGGAAAGTTTCTGCATATTGAAGAATACATTCGTCAGAATACCTGACTTTTCACGGGAAGTCCTCAAGCCTCCAAAAAGCGTGGCTTTTTCCACAGGCTAATTCTCAATAACTCTGAGTTAATGAAAATAGCTAACGGAGAAATCAGCGCTTGGGAAACCATCAAAATGACCTTTTCCACATGCCGTGAAAAGTCAGGTCAGAATACATCCGTCAGAATACAATCAGTTGCGGGTCTGAATCCCCCACTGATTGAACGCGAGTGCGTCTCCCCGAGTGAGAAGACTACCAAATTTTCAATTTGGTGGGGGTGCAAAAACGCCGTTTATTCATCTGCCAGTCGCACAGAATCCAAGCAAGAGAATTCTGGTTCCTGACTCCTGAATTCTGCATAATAAATAGTTAGCCCACTGTCACATAAAGTTTTTGATTTGGGTGGAACTTGGAGATAGAGTGGTTTATCCATACAACTGGAAGATGAAGCACTTACCCAACCAACTAGCTAACCGGATTAAACTCATACTTAACATTTGATGCAAATGAAGCTATTAGCTTTCTTCGACAAAACAGTGGTATCCTACAGCGAAGTGGCGGATATAGATGGCTTAATTGAAAGGATAGTTATTTTTGCCCACCGACATAAATATGAGAATAAGAAGGTAGATCGCGATACCTTAGTGATAAAGAAGTCAGGTTTATGGCTGATGCTAACTGGATTATCAGCGAGCCTGAGAATTTCAATATCAATTCAGCCAGACAAAACTGAAATAACCTTAAGTGATTATGTCAAAGAATTTAGGCTAAAACAATTTATTTTTTTAGCTACTTTTTTGATTAGCTCTCCACTATTTTTTTGGAGTAATTTTGCTGGCATCTTCCTCATTCTAATTTTCCCTGCCTATGGTGCATTTAGGCAATATAGGTTGATGGAGGACATGAAAGTAGAAATTGATGATTATTTTGCACAAAGATTGGCAAAGCCAAATACAGGGCGAAGGTAGTGTAGTGCGATTGCCCCTAAGGTAAAGCAGTGATGATTTGGGGAGAGGTTGAGAAAGGTGTGATGGGGGGTGATTGCTGTACAATGTTGGCTAACAACCCCAATGCACACCCCTCTGTTGTTCAATTTACACCCACAAAAGTTTTTGTCCACCATTCGACCTCATGATTTGCGGATAAACTTGAAAGTATGATGGAGTGAAGAACACCTGAGATTAACTGTTTGGAGATAGTTGAGTGTGGTTGTGGGAAAAGGACTCGATTGAATACGAAATCTTCAAAAAATACGAGCGAGCATTAGTTAGCATCGGCGTTAACTTTTCATCGGAAGAAGTCCAAAGCGCTCTGGAATCTGGCAGCTATGGGCTAGAGGATGCCTTAAGAAGCACAATTGATTACGTGCTATGGTTGCACAAAAATGAGAAACAAATTTTCCCAAATGCCATATTAATTCGGGCTTTAGTTGAGCAGTGGAAGCCAAAAGCATGGCGTGATGATTATCTGGAGCTACCAATTTTGGAATCGCCAGGGCAAAGATGGTGGAATACCGCAGCATCCATATGGGGATATGATGTGCGTAATCAACTTGTTGCTGACGTATTCTATGAAGATGGCAGAGAGTTCATCAAATTCACCAACGGTAAAGAAATAAAGGTAGAGACTGCTTGGCGTTGGGAATGGGAGCGAGTTCTCAAATATGCAACTATTTGAAAGCGTTGTTTGCAGGATTTGCCTTAGGGACTTCCAATTTCAAAATGGCAATTTTGTGCCAATAACTTGGTGATTTTTTGCAAACTATTAACGGTTCAGTAAGGGTAAACTATTGAATCCTTGTAATTAGATAACAGGTTGAGCAACATGCAATATTTCGAGTAGTGGCTAGACGGCGTTGCATAATAAAGGGATGAATTGAGGTGTTCTACTGTGCAGTGTCCATACTGTGAGTCTACGGAGATTAGAAAAAATGGAAAGCGACGAGGTAAACAGAATCACATTTGTGTTCAGTGCGGTCGTCAATTTATCGATGTTTACAGTCCACCAAAAGGCTACTCAGATGAGGTAAAACAAGAATGCTTAAAAGCCTACGTTAATGGCATGGGTTTGCGCGCAATTGAGCGGAACAAAGGTGTTCATCATACAACTATAATTTATTGGTTAAAACAAATTGGTGAGCAACTTCCAGATGCACCGCCAATGACAGATATACCATCAGTTGGAGAGTTGGATGAACTGGAAACTTTTGTCGGGTCAAAAAAAACAAAATATGGTTGTGGACGGCTGTAAATCACTTTTGCGAAGGCATTTTGGCTTGGGTTTTGGGAGATCATAGCGCCGAAACATTTAAACCTTTGTGGGAGATTGTTTGCTGTTGGCAATGTTATTTCTACGTGACGGATGGATGGAAAGTTTATGCCAGTTTTATTGAAGCAGGAGACCATATTGTGAGCCAGCGCGTTGCGGGGGTCCCCCCCGTTGTAGCGACTGGCGAACCCGAAAGGGTCAGCAAAACATATATGACCAGGGTAGAAGGTGAAAATACTCGTTTACGTCATTATCTGGCACGACTACATCGAAAAACACTATGCTATTCCAAATCTGTAGATATGCTCAAATACTCGATTCGATTGTTACTTCACTACCTAAAGTATAGAGAAATACCTGTATTTGGCTGAATCATCCCGCATTTATGCAACGCCCCGTTATTTTTTGGTGTAAAACTCCCTGACCCCCCGGCGCTTGGTGTACAGTTTTGGGATTGGGAATGGTTTAACAGTCGGGCTGATGAGATGCCATACATCAGAATCATTGGCCCCACAGGTAGCGGTAAGACCACCCTTACAGACTGGTTGGCTGATGTTGTACCACATGATGAAAGGCTAGTCATCACAGTCAAGCGCAAACCTCATCAATGGGTGGGCTTGCCAGTTTACGGCGTACCTGAAAATTACACCATCATCCGCAATAAATTAGAATGGCTGCAAACTGAGCGAATCGAGCGTACAGCCTTGTTGCAGTTACCCAAAGTCAAGAAATTCTTAGAGGAAAATAGGAGCTAAATAATTTGAAACCTAGAAGAAAATATCAAGCAACCAGAGAAATTATTAAATTTGAATATGCCTCTAATTGGGATGTGACTTGTAAACGTACCTACAAGCTACAAGCTAAATGTACAAATAACCCAATGCACGGTTATGCCCAAGTTGTTCATCATCTCAAATACAAAATTGGGTGGGTGCGCCGTATTTTGTACACAGTGCGATTAGTATTCCACTGTTTTATAGGGATAGTAACTCTCTTTGTTAATAAAGCAGCAGCCATCAAAAACTTTAATCAGGTGTTATTCCTTGCAAAATGTGTGGCTTTAGGTTGGGTGTCTGGCGTGGAAATCCCCGGCTGGGACTGCGTACCTGTTTGCCAGTACTGCCACGAAAATAGCTACGGCCGTTCCAACAACCCTGATAGCGTTCATTACTATCAACATTGGATTCAACAAGGAGGAATTAAAAACCATCAAGCTGCAAAGAAAGCTTGGGAATTAAAAATCAAGTTTTGGGTGCTGGTAATAATTCGTTAAGTGTTTACATTCTATTAGTAGCATGGTAGTCAATCGCACAAAGCAGTGTTGTTAATTTCCTCGCTTGTATATTTTGTTCTTAGAGCGATCGCACTATATTTCATATCACTAATCAGCTTCTTAGCCTTAACTGAAGTGTATTGGAATAAACTAGTTACTTTAGCTATTTAAGCTGTTCAACAACAAAATACTAAGGCAGCAATTATTACTTATCTTGAGCGCACTAATTGAACCTTTAAATCTGAAAGTAGAGCGATTGTATTTAGACCGAGAATTCTTCTGTGTTCCTGACTTTTCACGGGATGTGGAAAGTCAGGTTTAAAAAGAAGCTCCAGGTAGGTTTTCTCTCATCTATTTACTCTCAAACAAATGCTTGAATTTTTACGTCAAACAGTAGACCGCAAGTATGCGGTAGCCTGCGAAGTTTGTTTAACATCTGGTTGATTTTTGGAGTTTATCTATAAGTGAATCTTATTATTCAAATCTCACAATCATCTTTTATACATTTTCTAAAAAAGTATCATATACTACCATTTTTTAGCGAGCGCAGAATTTTTAGGTCTACTGAAATTCCCAAGGAGGTACTGCGTTGGGGTCGCTCCAAACCCCAGCGCGGTTTGCGATCGCCATCTGCTCAGACTGTTCTATCACTCCCTTGTTTGGACAGTTGCCACTGTAGCGGGTATAGTGCCGAGAAGCTGGAGCAAAATTAAAGTAAAAGCTTACCGTTGCGGCAAACAATTGCTTTAAGCCACATTATTTCGTGAAGCGATCGCATCCTTTTTTGATGCAGCGGCTTAGCCCTGTTTTGTCAATCTGGGAGAAGCCAATCCCTGGAAGCCTTTCGGAGCTTTACTTTTCAGCTTTTGGTTATAAATTTTAGTTTCTGTTAGAAAATAAAGGCTCAAAGCTTGATTAAATAAAACTTTCAGAGTTTAGCTTCGATTATTCCTTTCCGAAAGTGATAAAACAGGGTTAGTATTAGCCCAAAAATTTCATTTGTTGCTAGCGGTGAAAAACGCGGCTAGTTGGGCGCTTACATCTTACACCATTCTCAACAAGACCTAAAAAACTGATTTTCTCAACCCAAAATTAAGGTTTTGATGATTAGTAATTCTCAAGAAACCCGGTTTTTCACCCAGGTGCAAGATATAAGTTTTCTCATCAGTCACGTATACATCAAATACACTCGCTTCTAACCTATCACGAATGCTTCTGAATTTCTGGGGCAGAACTGAATACCAGCACACCGTCTTCAATCGCCTCACAACGAACCATTTTCTTGTCACGTTTGTAGCTTTGAGCTCCAATCCAGGGTTCGCGATCACCTTGCTTCGGCAACAAGTGTATCACCCTTTGTATGTAGCCAGAGGAGAAATTCTCAACCAAGGGACGTGCAGTCATGTTCTGCTCTTCATCCCGCAGACGTGGTGTACATTGAGGAGAGCTAGTCTTATCCATGTGATTGATGATGCGGCAAATATATTCCGCTATCAGGTCAGCACGTAGAGTCCATGAGGCATTGACGTAGCCAAAGACCGAAACAAGGTTCGGTACATTGGAATACATCATACCCTTGTAGACATAGGTATTCGAGAAGTCAACTGGCTGACCGTCAACGTCAAATTTTACACCACCAAGTACAAGGAGATTGAGTCCCGTTGCCGTGACAATGATATCGGCTTCCAGTTCCTGACCCGATTTTAGGAGGATACCCTTTTCGGTGAAAGTCTCTATATTATCGGTGACAACCGATACCTTGCCTGACTTAATCGCCTGAAACAGGTTACTGTTTGCCACTAGGCAAAGACGCTGATTCCAAGGATTGTAGCGTGGAGTAAAATGTGTTTCAACATCATAGTCAGCACCAAGTTCTTGACGCACCATGTCGATCAGTTTCTGCTTGCTCATCTCTGGTTTAGCACGCATGGTCTGATAAGTAATCTGTTGAAGCGCAATGTACTTCAAACGCATGATGAGATAGATCAGTTTGGCAGGCAGAAACTTCTTCAGAAAGTTGGCAATTGCATCCTCGTCGGAGCGTGACAAAAGATAAGTTGGTGAACGTTGCAGCATCACTACATGTTCTGCATCTTTAGACATTTCTGGTACCAAGGTGATTGCGGTTGCTCCAGAACCGATGACCACCACCTTTTTACCGCGATAATCGAGACTCTTGTCCCATTTTTGTGGATGAATTATCTTGCCCTCGAAGCGATCGCGACCTTTGAATTCGGGGGTGTAGCCACCCTCATAGCTGTAGTAGCCAGAACACATCAGAAGGAGATTGCAGGTGAAGCAGACGGTCTCATCTGTACCCTTGCGTTGAGTTTCAATCGTCCATGTGGAATTGGTGCTTGACCAAGTAGCTTTCTTGACGAGATAACCATAGCGGATATGTTTATCGATACCGTTCTCTGTGGCAGTCTCCTGCACATATTTGAGGATTGACGGTCCATCGGCGATAACTTTCGCTTCTTTCCACGGCTTGAAGTTATAGCCGAGTGTATACATATCGCTATCGGAGCGGATGCCTGGATAGCGGAAGAGGTCCCAGGTTCCACCCATAGAGTCTCTTCCTTCCAGAATCATGTAGCTTTTTCCTGGGCACTTGCTCTGTAGCTGATAAGCTGTGCCGATTCCGGAAAGTCCTGCTCCGACAATCACAACGTCGAAATGTTCTATGGACATGGTTTATTCCTTCTGCCTCCATTTTGGGCAATGAACAGATTCACATCCCTGCAAACTATTCTTGTAATTTACAGTGAATAAATCTAACTTACATTCCGCACCCCAACTGTTATATCTGAACAGTTGAGCGACCGCTAATTTGAGGTTGAGCCGAGATAAGGGCTAGAACGGAAATAAGCTCTGAAAATCCTTGATTTTTCGTTACCCATAACAGTGTTACCTACAATAAAGTAGCAAATTACCAAACCTATGTAGGATGATCGTTAAGAGCCTTAATTTCCGAAATTGCAGCTATCTCGGCTCAACCTCACCTTCACCTACAACTCGTTCTGTAACTGCTAACGCTTGTGGCTTTGTAATTTTCAAAGGTACATCTTCCAGCCCTTTACCAACTTCTTTTATGGTCGGTACAACTAGCTATACTGTGGCGACCCTGCCTAATGCTACAACCGCTCCTTATTGTATAACGGTTGATGGAACGCCTTTTGGCTACATTCCTGCATCCTGGTAATTGAGTTAGCGATCGCTCTTTTTTCCTCTAAGAATGGAAGCGATCGCTTAAAACTATGAATAAACTCTTCACTCTATTAACAATATTCATTTCTTTGCAATTACCTGCAATTGCACAACAAGCCACAGCATTTAAGGATAAAAATTACTTACAACTTCATGGCATTCAATTCCGTAAATTCCGCGTTTGGCTTTTTTTATGCGATTATCCTCGCTTGAATAGATAATGCATACTGCTATTTCAGCCGAAACTCCGAATTTTTGGGAGGTGCGATCGCATACCTTCATCCAAGACTGAGCTCTCCCCCCTCAAATCAAAGTGCGTCATAGCCAAGTGCATCAATACCCACAGTTATTGACGTTATTCAACTTCAGTTTCTTCATCACCTTGCACGGTTTTGAGAACCGATTCCAGACGATAACCAGCCTCACGAATATAGTACCCAGCAGCACCCAGGTCTTCAAATACGCTATCAAATTGAGGATGAGTTGAGGGAAAAATCTTTCTGAGGCGATCACCACTTCACTCGTACCTCCTACAATTTCCTCAGGGAGCGCAGTCCCCATGCATAAATGCTCTATCTTGTATTATGTGTGTTACAATAGAGCAAATACTGAAATATAAGAGGCTAAAAATGAAAATGCAGGACGCATAAATGGCGGCTGTAAGTTAAGTCGCCAAATCGAAAAAGAATTTATTAACTTTTACCAAAAACACGGGCATTATCATTTACCAGAATATTCCTTAATTTCGCAAGACAGGAATTTACTCTACACAATCGCTGGGATGATACCGTTTAAGCCCATCTTTGAAGGGCATCAACAGCCGATATACAATCGAGTTGTCACATCTCAAAAATGTATTCGTACCAATGACATTGGCTCAGTAGGTAAAACTAAAAGACACTTAACTGGATTTACAATGCTGGGGCACTTCAGTTTTGGAGATTACTTCAAACAAGAAAGTATTTCTTTAGGATATTACTTGGTAACTCAAATTTATGGAATTAATCCCAATAATTTGATTATTACGGTTCACCCAGAGGATGGAGAAACTCAAGAATTATGGTCTCAGTATTTGCCAAAAGAGCGTATTGTTTGCAGCAATGACAATACTTGGAGTTCTGGCAAGCCTGGAATAATCGGACGTTGTACAGAGTTCTTCTACGATTTTGAGCCGAAAGGACTAGATAGCATTGACTTAGATTCAGACCGATTCTTGGAGTTTTACAATATCGTGTTTGTAGATTCTCAAATTGACAATGATGGCAATATACATCCCAATCCCATCAAATGTGTTGATTCTGGTTTAGGATTAGAACGCTTAACTTACATCCTCAGCAACAAAACAAGCATTTATGAGATAAATTGCTTTAGTCAAAGTTTTGATAATCCCATTTTAAAAGACCACTATCGAACTTGTAACTGGATTATCAATGAGGGTATCAAGCCTAGCAATTCTAAACATGGCTATATTCTCCGAAAGTTAATGAGAAGAATGTTTCATCTTGGATACAAGCCAAAAAACAATCCAATTTTTCTGGAAGAATATGAAAAATACCAAAAAGTAATATCCCTTGGTAAGCAGAAGTTAAGCCAGATTAATAACCCAACGTCAAGTGATTTATTAAATCTCTACCAAACTTTTGGTATACCCATTGAAATTAGCCAACAAATTATCGATAACTTTTGATAAAAAGCTATCGATGGGAACCGCCTTTTCTACGAAAGGCTTCCGCCAACGTGCAGCGTTTTGTAGAGAAGAGTGCGACCCACGCACCGCTATAGTTTTACTCTTGCGACCAGAGTTACCCAAGACTCAGAAAATATCTTTCACTTGAGCTTTTTCTGTAGTTTAACCGCTGCAATGGCGCACAGCAATTACAAAGCATCAGGTTAAGGAGTTATTTTGGCATAAAAATCCTCATCCGCACGCATAAGAGCAGGTCGCTCCATCAAGTGCTTGATATACCTGCTGAGAGGCTCATTATCTTTAAGCATCCCTAGTTTGAAAGCCCATAACAAAACCCCTCCAATCACAATATCAGCAGCGCTCAATTTGTCTGCTACTAAGTAATTTTTATCCGCCAGTACCTCTTTTAAAGGTAGAGCAACTCGGTCAAACCATTGCAAAGCTTCCTGTGATGAAATTGCGGAGCGTACTTTTATTGGGAGTATTTTTTCTGGCAACTGAGGTAGAACATCAAACATAAAATGTTCTACGGGTGGTTCTAATGTAGATGTAGCGTAAAATAACCATTGTAAGTAATAGCCACGTTCATGACTATCTAATGCTGGAGCAAACCCCATTAACTGATATTTATCAGCAAGATATGCACAGATAGCAGCAGATTCAAAAATCGTGACTGCCCCATCTATTAAAATTGGCACTTTTCCATGTGGATGCAACTTTTGATATTCTGGCTGTTTGGTCATATTCATATCAACCTGTACCAATTCATAGGGAACTCCCATCTCTTCTAACAGCCACCGAGGACGTACTGCTCGTGTCGTAGGAATGTAGTACAGTTTCATGCTTTATATCATTGCCTCGCTGATTTAAGACGAAGCAGTTAGTCATAGGTAATTAGGAAATGTGAGTTGGCTATCAAGTTAGCACCAGATATTTAATAGTACGCGGATATCCCAACAAAGCGATCGCCTACTTTGTCTTTTTATCGATTCGTAAGCTTCAGGCGACAGCCAAGAGCCATCTTCTAGTTGCTGGTAGCCTTGCACCATGACCAAAACCACAGTTAACCAAGTTGTCAGCATCAATGGTTGTACTTTAGTCGTGTTTTATACGCTCTGCCCACTGCTGGCAATTTCGGGTAATTAGTCCTGGTGTTGCGGTGTTTGGTCGAACTCATGTTAATTTGTCACTGTACATGAGAGTTGTTACTTAAAAACCCCAGAGCGATATCCTTGCTCCGGGGTCGGTTGACGTTTTTACGTCCCACACAGTCTTTTTATTTCCGATCGCAGTGGTTCAGATCAAAGCTTTGCAGTCTTGCCACTAGACCATCTCGGCACGATAGAGTGGAAAACGCGGACTTGGCACAAAGCCAAGTGGAGCGATTTTCTAAGAAGCCGAGAACGGGATTTGAACCCGTGTTGCAACAGCATAGACCAAAGCGAGTGATACTGGCAGACGGGGAAGCTTAATACTAGTCATAAATATCTTTTAATACAGCTTCTTAGAGGACAAGCGGTGTTGCCAGTCTGTCCATATATTATGTGGACAGACTTTCTCATTTTGCCAATTATCAAAACTTACAAATTATCGACTCGCGCCTCTATTACAGACTGAGTAGATGTTGAGACAGCCGATAAGAAATCGAATCCTGTTAGAGATTCAAGTGAATCAACGCTAACTCGGTAGTTTCTCCAATCAGCATTCCGAACCCCTTGAGTATTAGGAATGTTAACAGCAATGACTCTTGTAGATGTTGTGACACCAGACACTCCAGACCCTGGAGTATCTAGGACAACAATAATTTTCCAAGTGCGATTGGGAACTGTAACCTTACCAGTAGCAATAGTGTTAAAGAATCCATTGCTTCCAGTACCGCCCGTTCCATATCCACCGGAAATTATATAGAGTTCTTTCCCCTGACTAACCAGAGTTCTAGCGTAATTTTCTAAGTTAGCCCAAATCCCCTGATTGTTATCAGGCGCTTGAGCAATCATGTTCGACATCAAGAAGGTACTGGAGTTAACAGCAACTGTGCTAGTCCGGTCGCCTGAAGGTGTCATGTGTCCTCTATCAAATCCACTACCGCTAAAATCGGTAGATTGAACTTGATAGCAACCGGCTGGTAAGGTGGTATCAGCACGAAAGTCATCTTGTCTTGGTGTGCTTCCTAACCAAATATTATTTAACTGCCAAGATACCCAATTGGATCTGCCTAAACTGCAATTGTATCCAACCGCATACTGTACTTTATCAAGCAAATAATTGTTTAGATTGGAAGTTCCGGCACCACTAGGATTACCTATTGTTAGATGTACGCTTGTACTACCGCCACCACCTGAAGTACCATAATCGGTGATTATAATATTATCAATGTTAGTTCTGTTGGTAGTTCCATCAGTTTTGCGAACTTCACAGCGAGATGTGCCAGAGATGTTAGGCGTAAAAGTTGCAGTCTGTAAAGTTGTTGAACTGGTTGTGACTGTTGAACCAACTTGTGACCATGAACTACCACCATTAGCTGAACACCACAACTGCCAATTGGTACTGGCATCAGAACCAAACTTTGCGTGTTTAATGCTAACTGTGCCAGCACCAGTAGTGCGGTCAAATTTCATTGAGACTTTACCACTGTTGCGGATACGTGCAGATTGTGTACCGCTTTTTGCATCAGTTGTCAGATTGCCAATCAAGGCATCATCCAAATTCCAAACACCTGTAGCGAGGGTGACATCAGCAGCAGCATAACTGCCTTTTGAGCCAGTTTCAAAACCTTCAACAGTTGTTGCACCTTTTGCACTAAATAGTGTGTTGAAGGTAATTAGTAAAATTATTACTACTCCTGTCAACCACCCATTGCGATAAACTTTGCGCCAAAAATTCAATAACATTATTGTTGATTTAACCTCGAAGTTCAGCAGGAGAGCATTCCCAGTTAAAAACAACAGGATGATAACTAACTGTGTTGCTTATGTAGGTTAAATTCTTATTACTGTTAGATTATGTCTGTTGGTTGTGTGAGTGTCTGATTGTGATGGATTTCCGAGTTTTATATAAGTCACCAAAGGGCGATCGCTTTTAAGTAGATGGGGTCTTCTCGAAACCCATCCTACCTTTTTTCTGCAATTAAATTTTGAAGGTAGTCCCGCGTTTCTAACAAGTTTAGATACAGAAAATTCCCGTTTTTATCAAGTATTTCGTATTCATCGATAATGACATGATTAGCATCTTGCCCCCACCCAAGACCGGAAATTAACCCTAAAGCACAAGCCTTGCTTCCAAGCTCACCGATTTCTAATAGTATGTTTTTATATTCTGCTTTTAGTTTCCCTGTCCTAATCATCTCATCAAGTCTTGCTTGATATTCAGCATTAGTTTCACTCATCACATCAACTTACTAAAGGTCATAGGCGCAAAATCAACAGCAATCACACTTAATATCATGCTCATGAACTAAATAAGAAGCCAATATAATTAAATTCTAGCAAGCCACTTTGTAAGAGCTAAATCAACCAGTAGTTCAAGAGAACTAGAAACTTGATAAGTAGGGCGTAAGTTGCTATAGCCCTCTTCTGTCACTCTCCGGAGTAAGCAAATAGTAAAAAAGCTAAATCATCCAGAAGCATAACAGGGTTTAAATTGATTCATTGCCGCAATTAAATGATTGAAT
>NZ_JACJQJ010000091.1 GCF_014696615.1 Nostoc linckia FACHB-104
ATGTTGCACTAGTGAACCACAACCTCAATTTGGAGTACCATCTGGGAAAATATCATACTTTCATGCTTGGTTGTGGGTTTTTCCCGTGATTGACTGACTTGAAAGTGCTAAGTTCTGAGTGCTGAGTGCTGAGTAAAAATCCCCGCCTCGACTTTCATGCTTGGCGGTGAAATTTTTTCATTGGGACTGCTTCCCAAAGCAATTGATTATTTTTTTAGTTGGAAGTCCCTGATCTAAGATTCCCGACTTTTTGCACAAGCCGAGAATCTAATTTTCACTCAGGTATCAAGAACAAGTAGTCAAGGCAGCACCACATTGGTCTTCTCTAAATAACCAACCGTTAACGCCTTTATATTGCACTAGCGCCCATCCTCCTTGACAGCCTAATAACTTAACGGTAGTGTTAGGGGGAACTCGCACTATAACTTGGCTTTTCTGACTAGTTTTGGCATAAAGCTTTACGCCTTTAGTACCGTAGCCTCTGGTTGATATGCCTAACTTTGGCAAAGATACCCAACCAGTGCCTTTAAAACCGCTACTAGCATTGGTAATCTTGGCCCAATTTGTTAATACAGCTACCACCTGAACAGTCTCATTAACAGGGACTTGTCCTAAAATTTTATTGTTGGTGCTTGTCCCACTCCGCACATTTAAAGTTTGGCCATCTGAGACATCAACGTAGGCAAAGAGATTACATTTTGTCGGATTTTTTGTTTTAGCTAAGGCCATTTGATCAGCTATACCAGTGTTGATAGCTACAGTAGTACATACAAGTGCTAAACCTGTAGCTAGCTTAAAGGCTTGATTTTTCATTTTATTTATCCTCATCTGCTTCGGTTTGAGGACACCAATATTAACACTGGTGTCCTATTAATAGCTCACATCTTAACTGATCAATTTCCGATGTAATGAAGAGAGAGAAACTTTAAATTAAAGTTAATTTCACTAACTTTAATTTATATTAATTCTCCTTACCTCTTCACTAGCAAGTGCAATAAGCTAATTAACTTTGAGCAAGCAAATTTTTGTAATGCTGCATAGTTTTCAGTAAAAATCAAGGACAGATTACTCAAATTTTATTAATTATTATGAACATCAAAATCCAACCAATCTCAAACAGCATGGGTCAACAAATTATTAATGCTGGCAATCACAGTATTTGGGAATTATCACGGGAGGAAATTATTAGTTTATTTAAAGAGTATGGGGCGTTGCTGTTTAGAGGATTTGCAACTAATGTCGGAATTTTTACAGAATTTAGCAACTCATTAAGTACCGATTTTAGGGATTATACTGGCGGAGTATTTCAACGCCGAATTATTAATGGTGACAAGACAGTTTTAAGCGTTAACAATTTTAAATCGGCGATTAAATTGCATGGCGAAATGTATTATCAAAAGAATATACCACTGATGTTGTGGTTTTTCTGCGAGCATCCAGCATCAGCAAAGGGAGAAACAACAATATGTGATGGCAGACAATTCTATAATGAACTTAGTAGCGCTACCAAAGATTTATTTAGCAAAAATCATATCAAGTTTACTGCCCATTTATCTGAAGCAGAATGGCAGAAACAATACAAAACTGAGGATGTGAATCAAGTAGCAGAAATATGTGAACTTAATGATACTCGTTTAACTATTTACCAAGATAATTCAATAGTTACTGAGTATATTCGTCCAGCGATTATACCGAGTAGCTGCGGCAAACATCAGGTATTTATTAATAGCCTATTACCCGGTAAACATTTATATCCCGAACGGATAAGATTTGCCGATGATTCAGATATTTCCGATACGGTTATGTCTGAACTTAATGAAATAGCCGAGAGATTAACTACAGAAATTTCTTGGCAAACAGGAGATATTTTAATGATTGATAATACAAGAATACTTCATGGCAGAAGAGCTTTTGATGATGATAAAAGAGATATTTATGTGAGGCTATGCGCTCCAGCTTTTTCAATGTCAAGTCAAACTCTTCAAAAAGTTACAAGTTAAGTAAAAATATTTACCTCATATACTCTCAACAAAATTCCCAGATGCAATAATTTGTGAAATAGACGAGCTAAGGAATCCTGAAAAGTCAATTCTCGATCAAGATTGTGGGATATTGTTAAATAGGTTAGAGATTCGCCAAATAAATTAAGAATGAAGCTGGCAGCACGAGTAAGTCAGGTAACACCCTCTTTAACCTTAGCGATCGCAGCTAAAGCTAAGGCAATGAAGTCAGAGGGTGTGGACGTTTGTAGTTTTAGCGCTGGAGAACCAGATTTTGATACTCCAGCCCATATCAAAGCAGCAGCAGCAAAGGCTTTGGATGAAGGCAAGACCAAATATGGCCCAGCCGCAGGAGAACCAAAGTTAAGGGAAGCGATCGCCCGTAAGCTGAAAGCTGATAATGGTCTAGATTATAAAGCAGAAAATGTTATCGTCACCAATGGCGGTAAGCATTCTCTCTACAATTTGATTGTGGCTTTAATCGATCCGGGTGATGAAGTCATTATCCCTGCTCCCTACTGGCTAAGTTATCCCGAAATGGTGACTTTGGTAGGCGGGGTTCCGGTAATTGTCCCCACAGATGCTTCGACGGGTTATAAAATTACCCCGGAACAACTCCGCAAGTCGATTACGCCCAAGACAAAGTTATTTGTCCTCAACTCTCCATCTAACCCCACCGGGATGGTATACACGCCAGCAGAAATTAAAGCACTGGCGGAAGTAGTAGTTGATGCAGATATCTTTGTTGTCTCTGACGAGATTTACGAAAAAATTCTCTACGACGGTGCAGAACATATCAGCATTGGTTCTTTAGGGAAGGAAATTTTTGCGCGTACCTTGATCAGCAACGGCTTTGCCAAAGCTTACTCCATGACAGGATGGCGACTTGGCTATTTAGCAGGGCCAGTAGAAATCATCAAAGCCGCAAGCACCATCCAAGGGCATAGTACATCTAACGTTTGTACCTTTGCTCAATATGGGGCGATCGCAGCTTTAGAAAGTTCCCAAGACTGTGTAGAAGAAATGCGCCAAGCCTTCGCCAAACGGCGACAGGTAATGTTAGACAGACTCAACGCTATTCCCGGTTTGAGTTGTCCTAAACCTGACGGTGCTTTTTATCTTTTCCCCGACATCAGCAAAACTGGTCTAAAATCCCTAGAATTCTGTGATGCGCTCATTGAAGAACATCAAGTAGCAGTAATTCCCGGTATTGCCTTTGGTGCTGATAAAAACATTCGCCTTTCCTACGCCACTGACATGGCCACCATTGAAAAGGGAATGGACAGATTGGAGAAATTTGTACGGAGTCGGATTTAGGAATGGGCATGGGGCATTGGGCATTGGGCATTGGGCATTGGGCATTGGCTATTTCTTATTTCTCCCCTGCTTCCTCTGCTCCTCTGCTTCCTCTGCCTCCTCTGCTCCCCCTACTCAGCACTCAGCACTCACCACTCAGCACTCACCACTCATCACTAAATCAACCCCATCTCTTGCAAACCCTGGCGGAGTCTCTTGGCTTCTTCGGGGTTATGCTGTTGGTGCAAAGCGATCGCATTTTTAAATGCTGTGACGCTAGCTTGGACATTACCTACTTTGAGCTGCACTACTCCTAAATTTTGATATGCTTCAGCATAGCTGGGGTTTAGCTTGATGGCTTTTTGGTAACAGGCGATCGCATCTGTAAATAAACCTAAAGCCTTAAATGTCATCCCTAAGTTGTAATGTCCGCTAGCAAAATTTGGGTCAATTTTTAAAGTTGTTTCGTAAGCTTTTCTGGCATTTTTTAAATCTCCTGCTGCTTTGAGTAAGTTACCAAGATTGTTATATGCTCCCAATTTTAAAATCGGGTAAATTGGTAATTTGATAGCAGCTTGATAGTGGGCGCTAGCTTGTTGAGGATTTTGTAAGCGATTGTAAGCAATGCCTAAATGATAATGGAGTTCGTATAAAATTTCGTAGTTTTCTTCACTTGCCCTCACGCCTCTTCTGAGTAATTCTATACCTTCTTTAATTTTGCCAGTTTCTATATACAAGGCTCCCAATTTACTACAAACGTAAGGATCATAAGGATGAGCTTTGAAAAACTCTTCCATTGCTGCTTGAGCTTTAGCGTATTTGTTACCTTGGGCGATCGCAGTTTTTTGATATCCTTTATGTAAAATTGCTACTCCTTGTAAATAGCCAATCTGCCAGTGCGGTTCTTTCTTGATAATCTCTGATACACTATCATCAACTAGCGCATGATATGGACGAGAAAACTGGATATCTGGATGTTTACGAAACAGTCTAGAAACTAAAGAATAAGGAGATTGTTCTGCGCCTACTTCATGTCGCACCAGGTTGATTAATAAGTATTCTTCGCTTTGAATTGCTGAGTGAATTTGCGGTACAATTTCTGGCGTTAGTGTTTCATCTGCATCTAACACTAAAATCCAATCACCTGTGACATATTTTAAAGCTTCATTGCGCGCAATACTGAAGTTATTATTCCATTGAAAATGATGTACTTTTGCACCATGTGCTTTAGCGATTTCTGGAGTGCGATCGCTAGAACCTGTATCTAAAACTACAATTTCATTGACGACATTTTTCACACTGCTGAGGCATTTAGGCAGTGTGGCTGCTTCATTTTTGACGATCATGCACAGGCTCAAATTCATAATTCAAATTACAGCAGTCTAATGATTTCAGAATTTTGACATATCTTGCTAGCGACTGTGTAATTTTGAAGGTAAAAGTCAAGAGTCAAGAGTCAAGAGTCAAAAGTTATTTATTCCTAGTCCCCAGTACCCAGTACCCAATCCCTAGTCCCTAATTTCTACACGAATAGTCGTGCTACAGGACAAACAAAATTTGGCAGCAGAGGTGAAGACAGTTCATCTGTTGTCAGTAATGTTGCTACTAATTTGAGAACAGCTTTTTCTCGACGATACACCTCAACCTGTTGTAATTGCCAATTCAAAATCCAATATTCTTGCACTCCTCTAGAACCATATAATTTTAGTTTTACTTCGCGGTCTCTTCGTTCGTTCTCTGTTCCAGAAGAAAGAACTTCTACAACTAATTCTGGTGCGCCTTTTAAATGTCCTTCACTATCAAGTAAAATTGCTAGGCGTTCTTTGCTAATCCAAACCACATCAGGAATTACATTATCTGCATCCGTGAAAATAATCCCTGGAGTGGGGACAGCCTCACCAAGCCCAGTTGAGATTGACCAAGTTCTTAATTCTGCACAAATATTTGCAGTGGCTTTTTGATGTCCCCAATGCGGTGCCCTGGTCACAAATAATTCTCCATCGATAATTTCGTAGCGATTACCGTTATCTGGCAATAACTCTAAGTCCGCACTTGTCCAATGTACGCGTTCATCAATGGTTTGGCTCATACGAACCCCGTAGAAATTACTACTATTATAATGAGGACGCGATCGCGCTTTTGTCACTCATACCAAACAGCGATCGCTCATATATAGTGTGACAAAATATTAAGTTGACATTTTTATAAATGAATGAAACCATCAGGCATGATAGTTCCTGTCAAAAATGTTTCGCTCATATCTGTGGCATAGAGATTAGCTCCGGTTAAGTTTGCTTCACTCAAATTTGCTTCACTTAAATCGGCTCCTGTTAAATCTGCCCACTGCAAATCTGCTTTCCACATCCTCACTCCACCCATTTTAGCCCCACTCAAATTAGCACCTTGCAAATTTGCTGCACTCAGTGATGCCATGTGCAAATTAGCATCACACAAGTCTGCATCATTGAGAGACGCGCCACTAAGGTCTGATTCATTCAAATTCGCCGTTGTTAGCGCGGCTTGGCTTAAGTCAGCGCCACTGAGAATGACTTCCGATAAATTTGCTCTATGTAGTTTTGCTCCTCTAAGATTTGCCTGGCTTAAATTAGCTCCACTCAAAGATGCACCTGTGAGGTTAGCACCTTTGAGGTTAACTCTGCCAAAGTCTACACCGCCCAAGTTAGCTCCCCGCAGATCTGCTTCTGGCAATTCTATGCCGTGGAAGCTTCTTTCTCCTGCTGCATACCTAGCTAGAAGTTCTTTAACATCCATGATTTTCGGTTTTGAGTAATTTAATGGGAACACTTAGCTGATTAGCGAAAACCTTGTATTTTTACCACTACCATAAGGTTAAAATACGCAAAATAATCCACTTAATTATTGTTACCAAAAGTAGTTAGCAAATTTTATTTACCAGAGAAAATAAAGCTAATCTGTGTAATTATTTGACAGCCATAAATTATGCCTTAACATTGACAATTACCTGGGAACTGCTAGCTTAATATTGCGTAATATCTCAACAATTACCTGGTTTGATGAGCCAAGCAATACAAGCAATTTGCTAAACAGGAGTTAATCAACATTAACTAAAAATCTCATATTCCGGTAATATGATTCGATGCACTGGTATATGTAATTAACTGAATAATAGCATTTTGCAATGGTTATAGAATAACTATGGAGAAGATGATACTAAATTATGATGATAGCTATTATCTAATTGCAATATTCCGTAAAAGATGCCATTACAAATCTCATAAATATACAAATTTATTAAATATGCTTGACAAGCAATCTGCTTTTTGTAGGTAATTTAAAAATTGGCAAGACCAATATATTTTAATTAAAAAATATTACATATTAGCATTAGCCTTACGGAAGCTAAATACAGCTATGTCACAGTATTGACACAGTATTTATACAGAATCTACATAAGATTGTAATACAAATTTAATGGGTATCAAAGCTAACAAAAAAACTCAGGTGATATTTATAGGACTTACGCAAGTCCTACAGAAATCAAATCGGATTCCCATATAAGTAAAGTAATTTCTGAGCATCTACCTTGAGAAATGGCTATGAATACAAAACAGGACTCTGGCATAAGAGTTGCAGAGACGCGATTAATTGCGTCTGTACAAATGTCAAGGGGAGCCAGCGCCGTGGGCGGGTTTCCCGACTTGTACCCCTGCGGGGAAGCAAGCTACGCGTAGCGTCTCCGACAGGAGAGGCGACTGGTGTTCAAAAATTTAGGTTTTTTGGAATCTTGACATTTGACTCGGGACAAACCTAAACGAAAAAAATATGACACTTGCGTAAGTCCTATTTAAATTACTCTGATGTATAGTAAATCTATAGTTGGCAGTTAATCTTAGTAAATTGATTAAATAAATATCTCTAAATGTCTGCAATGAAATCCTCATTCATCACAAAAAATGCAGGTTTATTACGCCAAAAAGTTAGAGACTATATACTCACTGTAAAGCAATGGTTTGTCTCTACACCTGAAAGGTCGCTTTTAGAAGCTTACGAAGCTGCTCAAATAATTAGAAATATTGAAATCGAACATTTTGGTAATCAAAAAATTTCTGCCTCATCAGCAAATTATACCGAAAATGTCATGTCTTATTGGGAAGGTTCCCTCAATAAGAATTTAACTATTATTAATATCAAACTAGCAGAGTTCCGCGTCAGTCGCTCAATGTTGGAGATTTCTCACAGCGATATTTTAGAAAAGCTGCAATTTATTGATGATGTCATAGCTAAGTATATTCCTAGAAGGGAACAAATTAATAGTGTTTCACCTATACAAAATTCTGAGCCGCTAGCAATTGATAATCGCACAGCAAATCAACCAGCAAGTGCATCTCCTAAGAGAGTTAATAAAGTTCCTAATGTGAATCAAAAGACAGGTGTAGTACCAAGGTCTTTGGGCAGAACAATTAATAGAATTAAAGCGGATTTATCTCCAGAAGCAGAAGAACAATTTGTCAGAAATTATCAAACTTCGAGAAATAGAACAAGAATTGCACTGAGATTTTTTCTACTTTTAATTCTTGTCCCACTGTTAACTCAGCATTTTTCCAAGCATTTATTAATCAATCCCATAGTAGACAAAGTTAGAGGAGAAAACACAACTCAAATATTTCTGAATTACGAAATGGAAGAGAAAGCTTTAACTGAATTGAGAAATTTTGAAAACAAGCTTAAATTTGAAAGTTTATTGCAGGAAGCACCTACACTCTCGGCTGAAGATAGAAGAGAGAAAATTCAAGAAAAAGCTATTGAAATAGCTGATGAATTTTACTATGAAAGTAATAGCGCTATCAGTAATATTTTTGCTGATTTAATTTCCTTAGTTGCTTTTGGTATTGTAGTCGCTATGAGCAAAAAGGAAATTGTAATAATCAAGGCTTTTCTAGACGAGATAGTTTATGGACTGAGCGATAGTGCTAAGGCATTTTTAATTATTTTATTCACAGATATGTTTGTTGGCTTTCACTCACCGCATGGGTGGGATGTCCTTTTAGAAGGTTTAGCAGAACATTTAGGTCTACCAGCTAATAGAAGTGCAATATATTTGTTTATTGCTACATTCCCCGTAATTTTAGATACGATATTCAAATACTGGATCTTCCGATATCTCAGTCGCTTGTCTCCTTCAGCATTAGCTACAATGAAAGAAATGAATGAGTAAGCTAATACGCGTCTAAATTGCACAACTATTAATAAGGGCTGTTGACTGTTGACGGTTCACAGTTAACAGTCAACAGTTAACAATAGCAAGGGAATATTTTTTTATTTGGAAGTCCCTAAATTCTGCGGTGAAGGTACGTTTTGATTTTAGACAAAACTAGGTGAAGCGGATTTTGATACTATGTAATATCAATTCAAATAATGTTTGCGACACATCAATATATTCTAGAGGGCAAGGCAATGCCTTGCCCCTACAATCTGTCGCATTCTTTTTTCAAATTGGTATAAGTAAATTCAAAATCTAATTTGCTACTGTCTTATTACTTTTGCCATTTGTATTCACCGGCTCTATATTTGGTACTATCTCCGTTGAACTTAGTGCCATTGTCGATAACCCATTAACAGCACGCTTCCTACTCTGGCGCAGTTTTCCACCCGCCTGCATATACTGGAAACTTTTTTTACCATAGCGTGTCCCCACAGTCACCAACATCTTTTCGGAATAATTGCTCAAATCTTCCTCTAGTAATGCAATTTCACCCATTGCTTCATCCAGACTAGAAAGCATCTTGTTGTAGTCAGATAGCTTCATTTGCAAGGTTTGAATTCGCCTCCCATACTCTGCCAAACTCAAGCCTTCGCCAAAATCCAGCGTTTCACTAATCGATCGCATCCCCGACATTCGTCGTGCTGCTTTCTCCAGCGCTTTAGAACTGCGTTTCAATCGTGTCATATGTGCATCTCCTGCCAAAGATTATGTGAAAATACAGCAGTTTTCACCTATTTGAACTGCATCCGTCCTAGAGATTGAGCATGGCTTAAATCCCTAGAGAATTGTCTATTTACCTGAAAATAGCTGTAATACATACTTGTATTCCCACTTTAGCCATCTCCTATCCTCATTGCCCTGAGCAGAAACCACGAAAACTATAGGATTGGTTACAGTTAAATTGCATGGGTATTCGCTAATATTACGGAAAATATCATAATTACAGCTTTAAAGCTTTGATTTATTAGTCTTGAGTTCCTAAATATCGTTTCCGGGTACCCAATTATTGTTTCCGGGTACTCAATCATCGTTTCCGGGTACCCAATTATCGTTTCCAGGTACTCAATTATCGTTTCCAGGTACCCAATTATTGTTTCCGGGTACTCAATCATCGTTTCCGGGTACCCAATTATCGTTTCCGGGTACTCAATTATCGTTTCCGGGTACTCAATCATCGTTTCCGGGTACTCAATTATTGTTTCCGGGTACTCAATTATCGTTTCCAGGTACTCAATTATCGTTTCCGAGTACTCAATTATCGTTTCCGAGTACCCAATTATCGTTTCCAGGTACCCAATTATCGTTTCCGAGTAGGCTCATATTTTACACCTTGAAGCTGTTTCCTCTCCGTAAAAGCCGTGAGATAAGTTGACACCTCTGGACAGTACCCAATACTTGTCGGTTAAGGGGAAAAGGGGAAGGGTAAAAGGGCAAGAAAAAACCTTTAACCCTTCCCCTTTCACCTTTTCCCCAAACCAAATTAAGAGTTTAAAATTCTTAACCGAGCAGTATTGGGACAGTACCTTACCCCGAAGCTTGTACTCATTTAGCTGAAATACGCTGTATGTCTCTTGGGTAGATACAAAATTAAAACAGCTAAAATTAAGATAAATTGCTAAATTGTAAACTTCTAAGTCCAATCATCAAAAAATAAAAAATGTTGATATTTGTTGCTTCTAACTAAATATTCAGCAATTTATCGCTTAATATGCATAAAGCTAAAGATGACAAATAAATTCTTAAAAAATAATTAAACTTAAAATATTTATTTTAAATTAAACTTTTTTGTTGGTTATCTATCACATTCCCGACCTCAAGAAAGCTTTTGATATGAAAATTTTAGTTGTAGAAGATGACGAGCTACTTGTACATGTGCTGAGCGAAATTCTCGCTAGCCTGAACTATGCTGTTGAGGTCGCTCACGATGGAGATACGGCACGGGATTTAATTGAAACTTATGATTATGATTTAGTACTCTTGGATGTGATGCTGCCGAAAATGGACGGCATCAGTCTTTGTCGTCATATCCGATCGCGTGGTTTGCAAATGCCCGTTTTGTTATTAACAGGGTGTGATAGCAGCCATGAAAAGGCGATTGGCTTAGATGCAGGGGCTGATGATTATGTCGTTAAACCTTTTGATCAAGAAGAATTAGTGGCGCGGGTACGTGCTTTATTACGTCGTGGCGGAACAACCTCACAACCTGTATTGGAATGGGGTAATTTAAAGCTCGATCCCATTAGTTGCGAAGTCAGATATAACCAAGATTTGCTGTCATTAACCCCGAAAGAATATGCATTATTAGAACTTTTCTTACGTAACAGTCGCCGGGTATTTAGTTGTGGCATGATTTTAGAGCATCTTTGGTCTTACGAAGATACCCCCGGCGAAGAAGCTGTTCGTACCCATATTAAGGGCTTGCGGATGAAGCTACGAAGTGTGGGGGCGGCGAGCGATTTAATTGAAACAGTTTATGGAATTGGCTATCGACTTAAACCTCAAACGCCAGAAGAACAAAGTAATAAAGCAGAATTAGAAGCGAAAAAATCTGCTAATTTACAACAACAATCACAACAACAAACACTCACAGCAGTTGCGGGTATTTGGCAAAAATTTCAAGGGCGAGTTAATCAGCAATTGCAGGTGCTAGAGCAAGCAGCTAAGAGCCAAAAAACCTTAAATCCAGAATTGCGATCGCAAGCTGCTCAAGAAGCCCATACCTTAGCAGGTTCCTTGGGTACTTTTGGTTTACCTCATGGTTCCAAATTGGCGCGCAAAATTGAGCAATTGCTAAAATCTGACAAAATTTTGACGCAATCAGAGAATAGCAAATTACAAAATTGGGTGCAACGATTGCGGGAAGAAATTGCCAGCAAACCCCAAGAATCGGCATCTCCAGCCACCGATCATGATGAAAATCCCTTAGTTTTGCTAGTTGATGCCAATGGTAAATTAGCTGAACAATTAAAAGTAGAGTCCGCTAACTGGAATGTCACAGTTACAGCTGCTAACAGCATTGAATCTGCTCGACATCTCATCTACCGGGAGCATCCTAGCGTAGTATTACTTGACCCCAGTGTCGCTCCCAATCCCCAGGAAAGTTTCAGCCTATTGACCGAACTTTCTCAAAACAAACCACCCATTCCTGTGCTAGTTTTTACCGAGCAAAGCGATTTTAGCAACCGCTTGCAAATAGCACGCAATGGCGGACACAGATTTTTGCAAAAGCCGATGCCGGCGGCCCAGGTGTTAGAAGCTGTTACCCAAGTATTGCGACAAGCGCCCCATGCGGAAGCCAAAATCTTAGCTGTAGACGACGATCCCAATATTTTGGCATTGTTAGAAACTTTACTCAGTCCTTGGGGGCTGAAAGTAATAGGTTTGCAAGATCCGCGACAGTTCTGGACAACGCTAGAAACAGTTGCGCCAGATATGCTGATTTTAGATGTGGAAATGCCCCATACCAACGGTATCGAACTTTGCCAAGTAGTACGGAACGATGCCCAGTGGAGTGAGTTGCCGATTTTATTCCTCACAGTTCACAGTGATGCTGGAATTGTCAATCAGGTATTTAGTGCTGGTGCTGATGATTTTGTGAGTAAACCGATTGTTGGGCCAGAACTGGTGAATCGGATTATTAATCGCTTAGAACGCATCAAACTGTTGCGGCGCGTGACAAAATGCCAGAGTCGGGAAGTGACTACATCGGAAAATCGCTGGCGATCGCTATTTGAAAGTAAACATGAATGTATTAGCGTGATTGCCGCTGATGGTACTTTGTTGGAAATTAACCCCGCTTGTCTTTTGATGTTGGAGGCTAATAACAATGCAGCGGTGATTGGTAAGTCAATTTACGAGCTAATTTCCCCTGAATATCAGCAGCAATTCCGCCAATTCCACGCCAGTATTTGTCAAGGTAATCAAGGAACTCTCCAATTTGAAATTGTCAGTTCTAAAGGACATCGGCGGTGGCTAGAAACTCACGCTGTACCTCTGCGCTATGAAGCAGATGGCACAACTGTGCAGTTGGCGATCATGCAAGATATTACTGAATATAAACAAGCAGAAATTGAAATTCGGCGGGTAAATCGCACACTGCAAGCTTTAACTAATTGCAGTCAGGTATTGGTGCGCGCCAAAGACGAGTTAGATTTGTTGCAAAGAATTTGCCAAATGATTGTCGAAGTTGGCGATTATCGTTTAGCCTGGGTGGGTTTAGCAGAACACGATGCCCAAAGCACCATTAGTCCCGTCGCCCAAGCTGGTTACGAAGATGGATATTTGCAATCTCTCAACCTCAATTGGGCTGATAATCCCGCAGGTTTGGGGCCAGTAGGGACAGCGATTCGCACAGGTCAAACTTGTATTATTCAAAATATTTTAACTGACCCCCATTATGAGATTTGGCGGTGTCAGGCGATTAAGCAAGGCTATGCTGCATCCATTGCTTTACCCTTAACAGCCGATGGGCAAGTTTTAGGTGCATTGAATATTTACGCCACCGAACCAGAAGCCTTTGATGCTGATGAGGTCAAACTTTTAGAAGCCTTAGCTATAGACCTAGCTTACGGGATGATGGCATTACGCAATCAGCGCGATCGCCAAATTGCCGAAGCCGCCCTACAAAAAAGCCAGCAAAGCTACCAACAGCTAGTAGAACTTTGCCCAGAAGCAATTTTTATTGAAAGCGAAGGTAATTTTGTCTTTGTCAACAGCGCTACAGTACAGTTGTTTGGTGCTACCCAACCGCAAGAATTACTCGGTAAACAGGTATTAGGGTTAGTTCATCCCAATTCTCAATTAGCAGTGCGCGAAAAGCTGCAACTGCTGAAAACCTCCACACAGCCAGTTACCCTGGAAGAAGCCCAATTTTTGCGTTTAGATGGACAAGCGATCGCCCTAGAAATCGCCGCCGCTGCTTTTACCTACCAAAATCAGCCCGCATCGCAAGTTGTCGCCCGTGATATCACTGCGCGCAAACAAACAGAAGCATTACTACATCAAGCCAACAACGAATTGGAATTAAGAGTAGCCCAACGGACGGCGGAGTTAATTGGCCTAAATCTGAAATTACAAGCAGAACTTGATGAACGTCAGTCAATCCAAGAACAGCTACGCATCTCTCAGGCGAAATTTGCCCGAATTTTAGATATTGCAGATGATGCGATTATTTCCATCGACGCTACCCAAAAAATTACCTTATTTAACCAAGGTGCAGAGAAGATTTTTGGTTATAAAGCCGAAGAAGTGATGGGACAGCAATTAGATATACTCTTACCATTACGCTTTGCCTCAGCCCATCGTCACCATGTAGGCGACTTTGGCAAATCTCCCAGCCCCGCCCGGAGAATGGGCGAACGGCGAGAAATCTATGGTATGCGTCAGGATGGTACAGAATTTCCGGCAGAAGCCTCGATTTCTAAATTAGATATGGGAGGCAATACTTATTATACTGTTATCCTCCGAGATATTACAGAGCGTAAACTAGTGGAGCGGATGAAAGACGAGTTTGTCTCCGTGGTCAGTCACGAACTCCGCACCCCCCTGACTTCTATTCACGGCTCCCTGGGAATGTTAGTGAGTGGTTTACTCCCAGCCGACTCAGAACAGGGAAAACGTCTCCTGCAAATTGCTACAGATAGTACTGAGCGCCTAGTCCGCCTGATCAATGACATCTTAGACATTGAGCGCATTGAGTCGGGTAGAGTGAAAATGGAACGGGAAATCTGTAATGTCGCAGATTTGATTAAATCCGCAGTCAATGTCATCCAGCCGCTAGCAGACAAACTCGGAGTGCAGCTTTCTATTGCTGACGTGTCAATTCAACTCTGGGCAGATCCCGATCGGATTGTGCAAACCCTCACTAATCTGCTGAGTAACGCCATTAAATTTTCCCATCCAGGGGAAACTGTGTGGTTGACAGCCAAAACCCAAGGAAATGAAGTAGTATTCGCCGTTAAAGATACCGGACGCGGGATTCCCGCCAACAAACTTGACAGTATCTTTGAGCGCTTTCAACAAGTGGATTCCTCGGATTCCCGTAACCATGATGGTACTGGTTTAGGTTTAGCGATTTGTAAGAGTATTGTGCAACAGCATAGCGGGCGAATTTGGGTAGAAAGTACCTTAGATGAAGGTAGTACTTTTTACTTCACATTACCAATTCTTTCAGATCGGCAAAAGCCAGAGCCAGTACAGGCGATCGCACCCGAGTCAGGATACATGACTCAGCACTCCCCCTTAGTCTTAGTGTGCGATGATGACCCAGCAATTAGTCAGGAATTACAAACCGTACTGAAAAAAGGAGGATATCAAGTAGTCACTGTAGCCAACGGACAAGAAGCGATCGCCGCCGCCGCCAGCCAAAATCCCGACGTAATTTTATTAGATTTACTCATGCCAGGAATGAATGGTTGGGAAACAATGGCAGTATTAAAAGAACGAGCTGATACCAAAGATATTCCCATTGTGATTTGTAGTGTCTACAAACAAAATAGCAATAGTCAAGCCACTGCCGACTTTGTTGATTGGGTGAGTAAACCAGTCCAAGAAAGTAACCTGCTAAAATCACTGAGACAAGCAGTAGCAACAGCTTCTAAGCGAGTCAAAATTCTGATTGTGGAAGACGATAACGACTTAGCGCAACTACTCATTACCTTGTTTGAAAGGCATGATATTGACACCTACCTAGCTAAAACTGGTAGAGAAGCCATCCGCCTGAGTCAACAAGTCAACCCCGATTTACTCATTCTCGACTTAATTTTGCCAGAAAGCGACGGTTTTGCCGTTGTTGATTGGCTACAGAAACACAATCAGCTATGTAGTACTCCTGTGGTAGTTTACTCCGCCACAGACTTAGACGAATCAGAACGCGATCGCCTGAAATTAGGACATACTGAATTTTTAACCAAAGGACGTGTCACCACCCAAGAATTTGAACAACGGGTAATGGAATTACTGCAGCGAATTACACACAATAAACAAGAAGGAGAGCAATTTTAAATTTTAGATTTTGGATTTTGGATTTTGGATTGAAAAATGCAAAATTCAAAATTAAACCTGGTTTCCAAGTCACCGCAGTTTCAATTCATCGGGCCAAATCTTATACTCTTCCCTGTTCTCTTTTAGAAAACTCCATATCTCAACTTGGACGAGGTTTAGCAATGACAACAAAGCGAATTTTAGTAGTTGATAACGAAGAGTACATTCAAGAAGTTGCCAAAATTTGCTTGGAAACCGTTGCCCGTTGGGAAGTGATGACGGTAAGTTCTGGTAAAGACGGCATCATTAAAGCCGAAGCTTGGCAACCAGATGCCATCCTTTTAGATGTAATGATGCCTGATATGGATGGCATAACTACCTTTGAAAAACTCCAAGCCAATCCAGCCACCAAAGATATTCCCGTAATTTTATTAACAGCCAAAATCCAAGCCGCCGATCGCCGCCGCTATGCTCAAATGGGAATGGCAACTGCGATCGCCAAACCTTTCAATCCCTTAGAATTAGCTGGACAAATTGCTACTGCTTTAGGTTGGAGTTTGGATGGTTAGTACCGCTACGCGAAGTCAAAAGTCAAAAGTCAAAAGTCAAAAGACTGATATTCTCCTCTGCTTGCTCTGCTTGCTCTGCTGACAAAGCGTTCGCGTAGCATCCCGCAGGGATGGAATATTGTTTTAGTTGGATGTCGATTAATGGAATTATGGCGACATAAGTTCAGAATAATTCCTTGAATCAGTTACAGTAGGTAAATAGTGAGATTCAATACACTCTCGATAGTTGACGGTACATCACATCTGAGCGTAAAACATACTTTCGTCCTTGGATCACAGAAGCGCCTTCATGTACTAGTTCGTGAACAAAACACAAGGCCATACCTGTAACTGGAACAACATCCATAGTAGGTAAATGTTCATAATATCGGCGTGGAAGATGAAACCGGGTTGCGCCGCCATCAAAACCTTCATTTAGGTAAATCATGAAAGTCAATAAACTTTCCTCGCCGTTCGGTCGCTGATAAGAACCATCATGGTGAAGCGCAAACCTTTGACCTGGATCGTAGCGATAGAAACGAAAACGCTCATTCAGCCCCACAGCTTGCCATCTGCCCATAGTATTAGGTATATAATTTGACACTCGCTGCCATAAATTTAAAGCTCGTTCCGGAACATCTAAAATTACACGCTGATTATTGCGGATGTCAGGACGTATTTGAAAACCTCGCATCGTATTAATCGGAGCATCTGTATAACCAATGTTTTCAGTGAAAGTAATATACTCAGCGCATTCTTCTGGCGTGAGAATATGATCCAATGTGAAAATTTCGTTACCAAGTAAATTTTTCTTGGTCATAGTTGAATGATGAGCGCATTTTGAATAATGACGCACATCATTAATCATAGTTTCAATCAAAATCTCGCCAAATCGAGGCTAATGAGCCAAGAATTTGCGGCATTTAGTTCTCTGCGATACTATTGCATCCGATCAATTGTCCGATACTGTATCGCTTCAGCTACATGATTGGGTTTCAATTCATCCTCGCCAGCTAAATCTGCAATGGTGCGTGCTACTTTGAGAATGCGATCGCTTGCTCTGGCTGATAAACCTAATTTTGTTGAAATATAATAAAGTTGTACAATTTCAACGCCTGTAAACCTTAGTATTTACGTTAGCATTTACCTAAATTCCAAAAATAAAGTTGTACATTTTCCGAAGTATTCTTCATATTGATAAATAAAAAAGTTATACAATTTATCAAAACCTTACCATATAGGCTTTTCAGGCAATATATTTTCATTTGATCATTTGCTGAAAAAACCTCGGTCTACCTCTAGCTATAAAACATCTCTTGAAGGCGATCGCAATATCTACCCCCAAGACTTATATTCCAAGTTTATTATTTAACCTGAGTTCGGGTTAAGCAGATTGGGGTAAAAGCCATTCCATCTGAAGGCTGGGTTTCTTAGGTTGATGGCAATAAGCGATTAATCCACATAGAACGTTAACGCAAAAGTTAACGGGACTTCGGTGTCTTGAATGTTCAATCTGGGAAATGTTCTTGAGTTGGTCATTAATGGTCTTGATAATTGAGCGCTTACGGGATAAGAGCTTGTCATGAAGACGCATGAGCTTATTTTTCATGTTACGGCGGGGTTTGGCAAAAAATTGAATACCGAAGTCTTCTAAAAGTTGAGAAGCGAGTTTTTGAGAGACATAACCCCGATCAGCAAATATTGTGCCAAAAAGATGACGCAGTAACTCAGGTTATTTAATTTCCAACTTTTTTATGCCTCTACAGGCTGTAAAAACATAAAAAAGATATATAACTAGGAATTACGCACAAAATCTCTCAACCTCTTATTCCTCCGTAGACTCTGCGTCCTCTGCGAACTGAAACTGATACCGTTGTTTGCACCAGTAATATCAGAAAAAATTTTGCTCTCTTGAGTATCAAGATTCCAGAGTTTGAGTGTATTTTTCGCATTACCAACAATTGTTTTGCGATCTGGACTAAAACAGACTTGAGTAACTCCTTCACCTTCTAAATTGTTTTGGTCGAAGTTGGGAAGCAAGAAGATATACTCGTCTTTATCATGATTTTTCAGAGGAAATAAACCAGGAGTTTAGCGTTTGTCATATTTATCAGTTAGTTCCTCAACGCGATCGCGTAAATAACAATAAAGTTCTGTTGCTGTGATAATACCATCACCTTCTTTTAGAGTTGTGTCACCAGCACCAAGCAAGCCTTCAAACAAAGCTTCTGCAAAAGGAGAGTGTTTTCCTGTGCTTCCCCGCTGTCCAAAACAACCGAGATAATCGATCGCCTTTTGGTCATGAGCCGCAGGTGCGATCGCTTGCCATGCTCTATCTCTTATGAAGCGATCGTACCTTTGTTTATACACTTTCCGCGCCGGGAGAATTTCTCGATATAAACTCGAACGAAATGCCCCGGCAAAACAGCAATCTAGTATAACTAGTAAATGACGGCAAGGCAGTTCTACAAGGGCATCATGCAAGTCTTGCATGGGCAGGAGAATTTTGTTAATTTCTATTTGCTTTTGCAGAAGAATATCTCCTCTGGCATCCTGGGGGACAAGATAGCCTGCCAAATTATCCCTGTTTTCTAGCCCATCTGCGGGGACTATTCCATGTCCGGCAAAGTAAAATATTAAACGGTCACTTTCTTCTATCTGTAACGTTTTATCAGGTAAATGTAGTGTTTTCTGCTTAAGGTCGGCTAATAGAGAAGTTAACTGTAATAATGTAGCTTTTTCATTTAGTAATATCTGCACCTCATATTGATAGTTTTCTTGGAGGATTTTGGCGAGTTTTTCAGCATCAGCAACAGGCGTTTATAGCTCTGTAATAGCATTTGAGTAGTTATTAATACCAATAATTATTGCAAGGTTGCGGTGAAAATCGTATTTAGACTTGGACATAGGATGGTTGCAGTTCGCTTTTAACTCACCTAATTCTCAGGTTTTGTAGTAATTTGTAGTACATCGTCACAGAGATAGCGATCGCTCTCCCGAACTTTACCGTTATTCTTGAGATAATCATGCAAATAATCGCAATTTATTGAAATTAATCTATCTATATTTCCAAAAACTTGCCACAGGAGAATATTTTCATTGTCGTCACTGGTGGCTATTTCCAGCCCATCTGAGCTGAACGCTACGCTCCGAACTTTATCGAACTCAAACTCAGCCAAGTTGTGACCCAATAAATCCCATAACATAACGTTTCCGAACTGTCCACCAGTGGCTATTTGCTGACCATCAGGGCTGAAAATTACACTTGCAACTGATTCGTGTCCCACTAATTCATTCAGAAGCTTACCAGATATGTCCCAAAGGCGAGCATTGCCTTCAGTACCACCGGTGACTATTTGCTGACCATTCGGGCTGAATGCTACACTCGATACTTCACTTCCATGCCCTAATCCCGGAAATTTATACAATAGATGTCCCGATGTGTCCCACAGGCATACATCGTTATGTTTACCACCAGTGGCTATTTTTTGACCATTTGAACTGAACACTAAGCTATACACATCACACTTATTCTTACGAAACTTGATAAACAGATTTCCTAAAGTTTCCCACAGGTATAGGTCTTCCCGCGCGTCTTTGTCTTGGTCTTGATCACCCCAAAAGCTACTACCAACAAGAAGCTTACCATCAGGTTTGAACACGAGGCTATTGACCCGTCCTTTAAACTGCCCAAATTTATTCAATAGGCGCCCCGAATTGTCCCACAAACAAACTGAGCCATCCTTTGTGCCAGTAGCTATTTGCCGACCATCCGGACTAAATCGCACCATAGCTAGGAGGATGTCAAACTGCCCGCATAGATCGCTATCGAGCATTTTTGGTTCTGTCAAAGGCTGTTTTAAGGTATTCAACAGATGAACCGACCCGTCATCTCCACCGATAGCGATTCTCCGACCATCTTTGCTAAACGCCATGCTGGTAATGGAAATACCTCTATATCCTTCAAATTTATTCAACAATCTGTTACTATCCCATGGTTTGTCTTTCAGGCTTTTCCAGATGCTGATATCGTTGTGACCAACAATGGCTATTTGTTGACTATCTGGGCTAAAAACTATTCTAATGAACTCGTATTCACGCCCCTTAAATTCATTCAATTGCCTTCCTGATGTTTCCCACAAGCGAACAGAGCCATCTCGCTCAAGAGTTGCTATTAAATCTCCATCCGGGCTGAATGTCACTTCCCGAACAAAAAGCTCATTCTTAAATTCATGTAATAGCTCACCTGATGTAGTCCACAAACGCATGGGGTAGCCTCCCACGCTAATAATTATTTGCTGACCATTTGGGCTAAATGCTAATCTCACGTTGTTCCATGTATTGCTGCTTTCATATCCTTTAAATTCACGTAAAAATCTGCCCGACGTGTCCCAAAATCGGACGATGCCATCATATCCAAGTGCCGCTATCTGTCCAGAATCTGGATTGAACGTAATATCTAAGGAATTATCAACCTTAAATTCATTTAACACCTTGCCTGTGATATCCCATATACGAACAGTATTATCGCTGTCAGAGAAAAACAGTCGCTGACCATCTGAGCTGAACCCCAATAATTCCCCCTTAAATAAATCATGCAATTGCTTGCCAGATGTTTCCCATAAGCGGACGATTCCATCAACGTCTCCAACAGTTACTATGTACTGATCATTAGGGCTAAAGGCTACGCTTGAAACTTTACCTATATGAGCTTCTAAACGATTAGTTACTTGTCCTTTGTATACTACATGTTGTAAATTTGCACGCACTTGATTTTTTAGCCCTTGGTTTGACCAAATTGCTTGCCAAAATGAATCCTTAAGTCTTATTGCCGCACGTAAACTTACTACACGTGCATCAAGCGTCTGATTTGATGCCATCAGTGCTTCTGATGATTCTATTAAAGCTTTAATTTCTTGGATTTCTGCCGATATTTGACGGTTGAGAGCAAAGATGGTCAAGCCGGACAAAACAAGTATCACTCCTACAGCAATTCGCCACCGCCAACTAATATTGCGGCGTTTTTGCAATACGCTTTCCTGCACAAACTCTGCTTCTACCTGGTTCAACCAATTGTCATTGGAACTGAATTCTGTAGCCACTACATCGAGATAAGGATTCTCATCCCACAAAAACTGTACTGGTTTTTCTCTAGAATGCTTTTGCTGATTCTGCGATCGCTTCCACAGTCGAGCAATCTGAGCAGGAATTTTGGTCAATGAGTTTTCAATGGTGTAGAGTCTGCGATCAAACCAATCAACCACAGTTTCAGCTGTTGTTTGCAAGCCTAATGGCTGAAACTTGCTCCTTATGCTTTTCCATTCTTCGGCATCTGGTGTCAAGCGCCGTTGTAAAGTTATATTTTCCTTGTCTTCGTTCTTCCAAGCCCGTAACAGATGCCACCCCTGCACCAAAGCATCATGGGCTGGCTCTACATAAGGTTCGCCTTGAGAATTAGAACCCTCAACGATTAAGCGAGCTTCAGAAAAGCATTTAATAGTTCTTTGCACCCGCTTGTTTTCTTCCTCGTTTGCATACACTAATTCTGATTTAGTAACCTGTCGCCGTGCTAAGTCATCACCTTGCAATGAAATCATCCGCAACATCACCCGTCGCACTGTGTTTTTATAAGCGGGATCTTCTGCAACTAACTTCTCATATTCCTGGTTAGCACGTTTGGTTAAAGAACCAAATACTCTTCCTAAATCTTCATAATCTTTCTTCGTTAAGGCTCGGTTATCCCTAGTGCGATCACTCGAATATTTTAGGTACAATTCGCTGAGGGTGAAAGACAGTAAAGGTAAAGCACCTGGCATTTGTAAAACATCGTTAATCAGTTCGTCTACCAAACTGGGAGGGTCAAAATATATAACTTTTTCTAGTGCAGGTTTCTCAATCACTTCCCGAAATTCATTCTGGCTCATTGGTCGGACAACAAACCGAGTATAATCATTCCAGAAGTCTTTAAGTACAGATGTTTGAAACTGAGCCTCAAAGTCCAGTCGCAAGGTGATAACTACATGGATTTTGTCGGGATATTTAGAGATCGCCTTCTTGATGAGTTTCAGAAACTGCTCTTTTTCCTCATCACTTTTACATAAAGTGATTAACTCTTCAAACTGGTCAATTGGTAACAATAGCCTAGTCTTTGTATGATTTTGGCTCCAACGTTCAACCAAGTTTGCAAAAGCTTGCTCATTTTGTAAAAGGTCATCTACAGTTATATTTCCAATTGGTAAACTTATCTGCGTCAAAGCTTTTACGGGACTTTCCCCTGGTCGCATGGGGTCTAAAATCAAAAACTGCTCCTGGCAAGAGCGCAGATGTGGTAGCAAACCTGCTTTCATTAAACTAGATTTTCCAGTTCCTGAAGCGCCCACAATTAATGTCAATGGTTGTTGGTTAGCAATAGCTTTTTCGTAAAGCGTCTCAATCAGTTTCTCTCTACCAAAGAACAAATGACTGTGTTTTTCATCATAGGATTCCAATCCTCGGTAGGGATTATTTTCTAAATTTAATGGCGGTGCATCTTCCAAGTTATCGCGGTCAAATTCAGGCAGCAGGAAGATAAATTCCCCTTTATCGTGTTTTTTTAGTGGACACAAACCGGGGGTTTGCCGCTTATAGTTATTTTCTGTGAAGGTTTCAACTTGATTTCGTAGATACAAGTAAAGCTCAGTTGAGGTGATGATCCTATCTTTATCAAGGTCAGCCGCCCCATCTAAGGCTTCAAACAAAGCTTTTGCAAAGGGAGAGTGGTCGTTACCTTCTTCCTTTCGTAATCCCGAAAAATCCAAAGCTTTTTGGTCATCTGCTGCGGAAGTAATTACTTGCCAAGCACGATCGCTAATAAAACGGTCGTAGCGTTCTTTATAAACTTTAACTTTAGGTACAATTTCTCGCTTCAGGCTTGCCCAACGGAAGGCTCCGGCAAAACAGCAGTCAAGAATTGCTAACATATGCCGACAGGGAAGTTCGTTCAAACCATCATGCAATTTCTGCATTGGCAAGTAGGTACTGTTATCTTTTGATATGGCATCTTGAGGAATCAGATAACCTACTGGCCCCTGTTGTTCGTCTAAAGCATCTAAAGCAATGCCATGTCCTGCAAAGTAAAAAAGGAGGCGATCGTCTTTTGTAACTGTAACTTTACCTCCGTCTAATGGTATTTGCCCTTGTTTAAAATCTGCAATTAATTGATTTAGTTGTTTAAGACCAGCACGTTGATTTAAAAATAATTGCACTTCATATTGATTTTGTGCTTGATATTGTGGTTTTAGAGCTTTATGCTGATTTAGTAGAATTTCAGCAAGTTTAATAGCGTCTGGCTTTGCTGTTTTTAGCTCTGGGATTCCGTTTTGATAATTATTTATACCGATAATAATAGCAAAATTACGATTGAAATTATATTTAGACATAAATTTACTGTCCCTACTGAGCTTATAAATCAAAAAATGGACAAGGCAAAAATTAGATAATAAAAAGCCAATATTTGCCTTTTTGCTGTTTATTTATGATTCGTAATAGCTGCAATCAAAGCTTTTAACCCAACTGCATCAGGTTCATTCAGGAAGTAACTCAAGTGATCGCAAGGTACTTCTTGAATGTGAGGAGGATGCGATCGCCTTTTGGAAATGCTCTTAATACTTTCCACCGTCATAGCAATATCATTCGGTCTACCATCAAAAGGTAAACCTACAACTTTATTAAATAAACTTTTTTTGAGTCTTTCTAGCACACTAGATTTTTTCTCTGGTTGTTGCGCTAATGCTGCTGGAACAACAGATGTAATCATAGAAGTATTACCAGCAATGATAGAGTAAGTAATACCAGGGTCATCACTGGCTGCTAGAGAATTGAGAAAATCAGAAGCTGGGTTCATTTGGGCTAATGCTACCCGAATATTTCTTTCTAAAGCATCCATTAGTCCAGCTACCACAGTTGCAGGCCAAGCAATGATAGCAAGACCATTCAGTACAATACCCAAAGTGAGTTTTACCCAATCTTCTACAACTGGCCAAGGAGAACCTGCATTCGGTGTACCCAACATAATCAAGTGTTGGACAACTTTATTTCCTCCTTCTCTTTCAATGAACCAACGAGATACCAAACCCCCCATTGAATGAGCAATAATATGTAATTCTTTGCTGTGGTTTTCTCCCAAACCTACATCTCTCAATCGCTGTTTCAAATATTGAGCATTATTTTCAATGGAAGTGTTGAGATTTTCATAGTCAAAGGTAAGAATTAGATCATAAAGTTCTCTGATAGAAACTATTTGTCCGTCTGGTTGTAATATAGGCTGTTTGATAGTCGCGACTAAGCTTTCAGTATCGCCAATAATTCCGTGAATATAAACAGCAATCCTTTTTGCTTCCTTAACTCGGTTAATAGTTACCTCATCTGGTAGATAATTAACTTGTTGATTATCATTAACTTCTACTACTCTGAGTAGAGGATAGTTATATTTTTTTCCTAATTTTTGGTTGATAATTTTTTGAAAAAAGATGCGAATAGAACCTTGTAGGCTTTTCTCTCCTTGACTAACTGGGGCTGGTAATTTTTCTATCTCAATTTCTGTTTGACCATCTAAAGTTTTATGGACACGACCTAATGGCAAGAAAAATTCCCCATCATAGCCGATAGGAAGAATATACTCATTATCTGCTAGTGGTGCATCAACAAATAATTTTAGAGGTGCATTAGGAGTAACAACTTTGTAATCTTGAATATCGTTTAATTCCAATACACTTAATCCAGGGTCAGTAGCACGACTGGTAGTAAATTGGAACGGTTGAATAACTTCGTAATTTTCTCTCACGATAGGAGGTACAATGTTGTTACCCAAATCTCGGCTGACTTCTGGCATGGTTGTGAGGCGAACATTTGCCACTAAATTAGGATGTGGTTGTAAGCTTACCCCTGCCCCTAATTGTTGTTCTTGTTGCTGAGAAATTGGCGTATAATTCAAGGGACGAACTGTAGTAATTGTAATTTCTTCAGAGTACCAATCATCAAATCTAACTGCGTTATTTTTTGCTCTAATTTCACGATTTTGAGTACGATCCATCAAACGCTCAAGGCTACTTTGATTTGGGGATTGTATATTTTTAGTAGTCGGACGAGGAGCATCAAGTTTGCCTTGATTTAGTAATCTTGGATCAAACTCATCATTACTAACAATCAATTTAATAATGTCTTTGTACTCAGTGATGCCCTGTTCCCAATATTCATCTGGGACTTCTAGTTGCAATTCTTCTCCATCTAAAGCATAAGCTTCCTGTTCTGCTTCCAGCCTAATGCTACCTGATTCAAAAAACGGGGTACTAATGGAGAAACTATCCGACAGGTTAACTAAAGCACAGAAAAGTGGCTTTTTCGTTGTATTGGTGAGTTTAAGTCTAAATTCTGGTGGTTGCCATGTTCCATTGTTATATTTGTATGGCAAACGCATCTGGTTTGATGGCGATAAATCCTCATCGGTAAAGATAAGTTCCATCTTCACATCACCAGCTTTAATCCGAGTTGCCGCAGTGTTTGAAAGCTTGGCAATTGTTGTCCAACGGGCAATATGTTCTAGGCGTTTAATTGCTATTTCTGCATTTTCTGGTGTGTAACCATCAATCTGTTCTACAAGAGGTCGGCTATCTGTTGGTTTGGCTATTACATATTGTTTGTTGTGACACAACAGACGAAACTCAGCTTGACTGACTTCTTTCTCTTCGCGGAGATATGGTGATGGAGACTTACCATTACCCACTGTTCTCAACTTTTCCCTTGCTATGGTGACACCATCCTCATCTCCCTCAAAGTACACTCCTAAAGGTGGTAGAGGTAGACTCATCACAACCGCTTTAAAAGTGCTGTCAGCAGCTAAGTTTTGTACACCTTCAATATCTATTTTGCTCTTACCTGGTAGTACCTGAGTAACTCTTGCTGTACCCACAGATTTTGATGGGTCACGCAGATCATCAATATTGGCATCAAAGGAAAACAATGCTAGTAAAGTAGTTTCTCCATGTTCAGGTGCTTGAACTCCGTGAACTGCACCACCATCAATTACCCATCCGTAGGTTCTGTGATTCTGAACGATAAAATAGGGGTCATGTTCAGCGATCGCGCCATCAAGAAAAAATTTATTGTCATCTTCAGGATGATTTACTTCCAACTGAGGAGACTGGTCTGTAATTTCACTGCGAACAATGGCGTTTGTGCGTGCAAATAAATCTCGATAAGTTAGTTTTCCGTTAGTTTTAGAAAGGGTATCCAGTAAGAAATAGGAGAAACTACCCCGATGTTGCCCACTACCATAGTATTCCTTTGCCGTTTCGTGGTCTCGACAAGCTGCTAAAAGTACATGACGACCTCTGGGGATCTTCCACCCAGTGGGGTGTTTTTCGGGGTTGCGGGTATCTAAAAGTCTTTCTAAATCACCGAGGGAAAAGATAAAGCTATCTAATGGACGCGATCGCTTGTCTGCGGGAAAGCGACGTTCCTTAGCTGTCTGCATGGGATCTTTAGTACCAGAACCAGAGTGACAGCAATCTAAAATAATTGTGATATGGGGGTTGCTTTCTGCTACTTCCCCTATCAGTAGCGCCAATTCTTTATCTGCCAAATCCCAGCCGTTCTCAGTACGACTGTCGTAACATACTAAAGTCTCATCAAAATGGTCTGGTTCTAAATGCCACAATTCCTCTGGTGCTAACTCCTGAGAACCATGACCACTGTAGTAAAACAGAACTATATCATTTTGTTTAGCTTGACAAAGATGGTTGCGGAAGCCATTAATAACCGCCTGACGAGTTGCTTCACTATTTTTAAGTATAAATGAATGCATTTCATACTGCTGCTGATCGACCCGTTCGTTAAGATACTCTTGTACTGCTGTTATGTCGTTCACACAGCCTTGAAGGCAATGATTTGGGTTGGGATAGTTGTCGATACCAACAAGTAAAGCGTATAAATGCTGGCGCATTTTGTTATAGCACTGATTTATCTTAAAGCTTTAATTATCGCTTAAATGGATATATTTGAAAAGCCGAAACCAGTGATAAATTATGCCATCTGTACAAATCGCAGAAATCTCATACCAATTTGAAAAAAGAATGCGACAAATGGTAAATGTATAGAAGCAGCATTTGGGGGGTGTGATGGCAGGGATAACCCGGATAGAGATCAAAGAGAGTGCAGAGGAACTAGAGGCACTGCTACGTCAACAGCGTAATGCACGACTCAAAGAGCGCGTACAAGCGCTTTATATGATAAAAGATCAAGGAACGAGCGTGTGTGCGATCGCTAAAATACTAGGAAAGCATCGAAGCACAGTACAAAGGTGGTTGGCAGAGTATCGTGAAACTGGAATCGAGACTATGCTTGAATTTGGTGTCAGTCCAGGTCGAACAAGAGTAATACCAAATTGGGCAGTTGAAAGCCTCAAGAAACAATTAGAACAGCCAGAAATTGGTTTTGCAGGGTATAAACAAATTCAGCATTGGCTTGGTACTATCTTAGGAGTAGAAGCTGAATATGCCACGGTACATCATTTAGTACGTTATCAACTCAAAGCAAAACTAAAGGTTCCACGTCCTCGTAATCTTAAACAAGATACACAAAAACTTGAAGCTTTTAAAAAAACCTCGGTGATGACTTACAACTGATTTCCCAATACGTGGCTATTGTATTACCAACTTATAAAAACATCCGTTATTTTGTACAGGATGAAAGTCGGTTTGGTCTCAAAACAATTGAAGGCAGAAGAATTACCCTTAAAGGCGTTAAGCCGACTGGTGACTGGCAGTGGCAATTTAAAGCATTCTGGCTTTATGGGGCAGTTGAGCCGCTGACTGGTGAAAGTTTCTTTTGGCAATTCTCTCATGTTGATACTGAATGTTATCAACAATTTCTGAACGAATTTGCCGCTTGTAATCATGATAGTTTCAATATTCTTCAAGTTGACAATGGGTTATTCCACAAAGCCAAGAAGTTGCAAATTCCAGAAAATATTATTTTATTGTTTCAACCACCTTATTCTCCAGAACTGAACCCTATAGAACGAGTTTGGGAACATCTTAAACAGGATTTGAAGTGGGAGTTATTTGACAATCTGGAGCATTTGCGGACTAAGGTTGCTGAACTTCTTGCTCAACTAACTTCTCAAGTGGCTGCTTCTCTGACTGGCTATGATTTCATTTTGAATGCCCTATCTGTCGCAAACATTTTTTGAATTGGTATCACGTTCGCCTTCATGCGATCGCGCAAAAGCAAGGCTTGTACAAATCGAAATTCATTTGCCTATGCATCTTGGATAAGATGGACGATCATCTTGATGAAAAGTAAAATTTGTTACTATATAATTGATTTACTTAATTATGAATAAGACTGCCGTCCTTGCAGCAGCCGTAATGCTAATCTCTGGATTTCCATCCGTGGCTCAAACCAACTTACCTGCTATGACCGTAGTTAGTGTTGGAGATGGCGATACGCTACGAGCACATAACCAGCAAGGGCAAGCTGTAACTATCCGGCTTGCGTGTGTTGATGCGCCGGAATTGAAACAGCGACCTTGGGGTGAGCAGTCAGCAGCCCGACTCAAGCAATTACTGCCCATTGGTCAATCTATCAAAGTCAGGCAAGTTGAACGAGATAAGTACAAGCGACTTGTGGCTGAAGTTTATGTAGGCGATCGCTCCATTAATCTCAGCATGGTTCAGGAGGGGCAGGCAGTAGTTTACAGGCAGTATTTAAAAGGCTGTGCCAACACTAAAGACCAATTTCTCAAGGCTGAAGCTGCTGCAAAACAGCAAAAACTAGGATTCTGGAACCAACCCAAGCCAGTTATGCCTTGGGTTTTTAGGCAAAGCAAGAACACCAATACTCAGCCAGTAGTAGCCCAAGCACAGCAACAATGCGATCCTTCATATCCTGACTTCTGTCTTCCACCTAATTCGCCTGATTTAGATTGCAAAGATATTCCGTATCGTAGATTCAGAGTCAACCCACCCGATATACATAAATTTGATAGAGATGGTGATGGGATAGGATGCGAGCAATAAAGCTGAGATCGTATTAGTGCAAGATCTGAGTATGATAATTAGCTATGCGTTGTGGAAGAAACTATGCGAGCTAAAGCCATCATCATCGTCTGTGCGTTAGTTTTAATAGCCGCCTTGGGTTTGATCACCCAGAGTAGCTTGCCCACGCTAGCTGCTGCGTCGGCTTCTGAGGTCGGTCGCTATCAGATGGTCACGGATAAGATCGAGATTTTTAGTCAACGTCATTTGGCTGATTATATATTAGACACAGCAACTGGACAGGTGTGGGAGTCGGCGGGCGACAATACGATTAAGGAATGGCGCAAGTATATTCTTGCTGTCCCGAAGACGAAGTAACTATGTTGCGATCGCTTTGTCTTATCTGCTTAAAATTTAAACAACTCTAAAAACTCCTCAACAACCGCGTTGGGATTTCCAAAACATTCTTGGGCGCTAAATCGGCTGGTTCTAATACCCTCTCTATCAAATAACCTATCTCGCTTGTAATCAGCAGATGGGTTTTGATGATACGTGATGCCGTCAACTTCTAAAATCCTGACTTTACCCTGGTTAAAAACTAGAAAGTCAACTTCTCTAGTTTCATACTGTTTTGCGTGATTGACGAGACGACAGCCAGCATTCACAAAAAACAGCACCCCTTTTTTTTGCAAAGCCACAGCGATCGCCGCCTCAGCCGGGGAACGTAAACGTAAACCATACCAATCTTTTGGATAAACTTCAGGCTTAGTTTTAACTACAGCCTCAGATTCTTGGGCTTGATTGTATGCCTCAAATAACGCCCTAGCCCATGCCCGATCTACAGTCATTTCCCAAAGATACTCAGTTTTGGGCCCATCAGGTTGCCCAAGGTAGGCTATGGTTCCATGCTCAAACTTGTAAACACCATTCCCCTTAACATTGACTTCGCTGGTTAACTTCTGATTAGTCCAGTTTTCATGAGGCAACATTATTCTTAGCACTTTTAACAGTTTTGTAGTTTTCATCTGTGCTGACTGTTGGGTACTAAGTGCTGTGTTGTTGGCGGTTTGGGGCTGAGGCATAGAAGTTCTTCATAAGTATCGTTGTTGTAATTATTCCCACAATTTGATACCTAGAGCTTCGTTGGCTATTGAAACTTGTGTTTTCAGCTTTTAGTTCTCTTGGAAACTCATACCCCATCAATCCCGTTATTTCCCACCACCAACCCAACTCACCCCAGCTTCCTTTGCAGCTTCGCTCGTGTAGAAAATCTTCTCTGAGCCATACACCGAACCCTCTGGGCTAATCACCCTAAATTGCCAGCATTTACCTGGAGTGTAGAACACCAAGAGAATATAGTCGTTGATTGTAGAGAGTGATTGGATCTGCAATTGGTTCATGCCTGCCATTTTAGGGGCACAGCGGGGCGATCGCATCCTTTATCTGTGCATAAAAGGAGCGATCGCGTTTTGCAACCCTTAATCTTTATCTTTTAGTTCGGGTAAAATCTTGTCGAGCCTGTCGTTAGAGTCTTTTGCAAGCTGAATGCATCGCACACTTGCAGCCATTCCACCTGCGGCAGTAACAGTTCCTTCGGGAACCTTACCTGATAGTAGAAGTCCCGCACCTACAAGGCTAATACAGGCAGACAATGCAGTTGCAATTAGCGCGAGGTTGAAACTGTATCGTGCTTGGCGCAAGCGTTCTTGGGCAATGTCAAATTCGATTGGCTGATTACTCATAAATTTCGCTCCGGTGTGTTCAACTTCACACTTCTAATATCAAGCCAAACGCCTAGAACATTGACTGCACAACGATTGTGTTGTCAACCACTTATGATTTCTCTATGATTGCCTTGTGCCCAAGTTTTGATTAAGTAGGCGATCGCTTCTTAAAAAAACCATCCTGATGACTATGACAGACCCAAGCCTTGGCAGAAACAAGAAGAAAATAACTATCACAGCATCTCAAAAAGGTGTAGATTTAGCAGAAAATGCCTTGATCAGGTTAGGGTTTAATTCAAAAAGTAACTTTGCACAGTCTCAGCTTCTAGCTCGCAATACAGTTACAAATTTTTTTCAGCGAAAGCCAATTCAGCTTGATTCCTTTAAAAGGATATGTCCCGGATTTCTCACCAAGATTGAAAGAAGAGGGGTCAAAAACTGCCAAAATGTATGTTGCAAAAGAATTCCAGCAGCTTAAAGCATGACCCCAAGTAAAAA
>NZ_JACJQJ010000092.1 GCF_014696615.1 Nostoc linckia FACHB-104
TAAATATTTTTAATCGGCGGTGAATTCAACAATGTGTCAATTAATTTATCCTAAATCTGGCTAATCCAGGTGTTTTTTTCTCCCTCGTGAGAAATCCGGGTATAGCGTTTCTCGGAGTCATGAAGTTACAGCTTGCTCTTAAATATTGCACTTAATTTGAATATTTCTGTTCCCCGTTTTCGGTTCTCTGTTGCCTAAAACCAGAGTGATAAATCTCGGTTACGGTGCTTGTCATAACCTCAAGCCCATTTTTAGACTCTCTCGACAAAACTTGTGCCATCCATAGTTCACAACTTTTACAGGCTGATCTATGTTCTAACTGGTTAAGGAGCAAATCTCGTCGAAGCTGCTTGAATAGTTCTCCATGCCAAATCTCTTGTAATGTTTGTTGATTATAATCTCCTAAACTTTCAAGATTCTGATCAAAGCCCAATCTAAATAAAGTTTCAACACAGTAATAAATTCTGCCATCAGGCAAAACAGCCATTTCAGTAAAGGGAAACAGGCATGGCCAACGTCCCTGAGCTTTTTTAAGATAGTGTTTTAGTGAAGCTTGTACAGTCTGGTTAGTTTTACCGAGGCGTGTATTATTTTCTTTATATTGGGCTACGTTATTGATAAATACGCCATCAGCTTTTGCAAGCCAACGTTCTCGGAATCTTTCTTCTTCATCCAATGTAACATTCTGATTTCTTACAAAAGATGTTCTTACATAACACGGAATAGCTAATTCATCCCGCAGCTTCAAAAAATTGGAGACATTTGTTTCAACTCGCTTGAGGTCAGCACCCCGAATCTTGAGATAGGTATCTGGATCTGCGGCATCAATGCTAATATCAATACTGGTTAAGCCAGCTTTCAATAACAACTTAGCTCGATTTTTATCTAGGAGTTGACCATTGGTAGTCAGATGAACCCCAGGAACCCCTTGCTGCCGACAAAGTTCGACAAATTTGACAAGGTTGGGGTGTAGCATTGGTTCTTCGACATTCCCAAGAATAATCATGATTTTTGCTTCTCCACAATCTATGGCGAGACGCTCCATCATTTCCCAAGACATTGTTTTGTTGCTCTTAAAGAAGTCTGTTGTATGAATTAATTTCAGCGAAGTGCTGTGATAAGGACACATGACGCATTTGAGATTACAAGTATTGCTCACGACAACTCTAATATATGAAGGCTTTGCCGCTATTCCATAGAAATCCCCAAAGTAATGTAGCTGCTCCTCAATATCAATTTGGGAAATCATGGTAAATTGATTTAAAGTATCAAGCGTATTCGGCGCTATCTTGCCAGATTTCTGTAATAACTGCTTCTCAATATCTTCTTTATGATTTAACTTTTGAGGATACAAGTAGGCTAACGTAGGATAGGGTGGACATAAACCTAAGTCAGATGCAATGGGGATGAAAGGTCTGAAAGCTACCGCTTGCTCTCCAGATTTGATGGCGGCAAAAAGTTTTTCTATACTTTTGGGATGTAAGGGAATATTATGGGGAGGAATTTCTAGTATCATGTCCCTCATTTCCCCTTTGACTTTAATTGGACTTGGTAACATTTTCAGGGGATCTTTAATAATCATAATTTTTACCTATTGATATCATCTATTTCTATGTTTTTCAGTGGTTATATTTATATAAAAACCCACAAGCAGTTCTTAGCTGTGGGTCTATCAATATTTAACTTAGTAACGCTGAATAATAATTTTGGCTCTGCCGTAGGTGTCATGCTAAACTTCAAACTAAGACTAAGGATATTCCTTTAAAATCATGCTTTCAGGTAGCTACATCCTAAATTTTATCCCAAAAGTTCAAACGTAAAGGTTAAAAGCTGCATTTATTTCTCCATAAAAAATATGAGCTAAAGTACAGACGTTTTTAGCATAACAAATCATGAAGAACAATAATTTTTACAGCTTAGGATTATTGACTTCTAATGCCTTCATTAAGTGGTAAAGGGTATATGTGGACTAGGAGGATACTTATTATTTTCATCATTATCATTTATCCATTCTTTATAGATATCTTTATGTCTTTGAATCAGTGGACTTAGATGGCGTGGAGGAATTGGAATAGTATATATATATTTCAAAAGTGAATTACCCTTCTCTATAACTATTTCAGGATCAGTAAGTCGTCCAAATTTTGTACCGCTAGTATCAATTTTAAATTGGTAATATGGAAGATTATTTTCCCTTTTAAAGCCTAGTTCAGTATCAGAGAATATAGGAGAAAGATATTCGCTGTTTTTTGTAATACGGTCTTTACCAAAGACCGTAATAAGCGCATCAACATGTCTTCTCAGAGGGTCTTTATCAGTATCGGTATATGGATTAGGAGATTTATTTTCAATATTCTTAAAATATTGTCCGGGGTTGGCTGAAAATAGATTACGTAAGTTTGGGTCACCTATTGCGGGGTCTGCGTTACGAAAACCTGGAAAGAAACATTTCCCTAGAGTATATGCTGCCTTACCCTCATCACTTTCATCACCCTCATCACCATATGTCCACCAAAATGTAACGATCTGAGAAATTAGCTTACCTTGTAATAAAAAACGCTTGAAGAAATCTTTACATTCTTTATCTTCACATTCTTTACTTAAATCTTGAGATTCCATTTTTAATCTCCTATTTCATAAATTCACTAAATGTTGAGGCGATGAAAAATCCTAAAATCACTCATCTCACAGGGAAACTATAACCAGTGATGCTCTTTAATTGGGTGTATTTTCAAATTTGAACCCCCACCATGAAAAGAGCGTTCAAGAAAAGCGTTCACATTCAAAATCGATATAAATAAATAGAAATGTTTCTTAAAAGCTGTTTAAGGCTATCTTCCATGAATGTAAGGAAACCTTGCAATTTCTTAGGAGAGTGTTAATAAATAACAAGGCAATTATCAAAGAATTAGGATTTTAACTCTTAGTTAGATAGAGTACAACATTCATTCTCTCTAACTAATAGTTAAAACAATGAGCAATAAATAGCAAATTGCCTGTTATTGACATAAAATTACCATGATGAACTAATTTTGTCAATTATTTATGTTGAGTCCTGTTGGCGTTACATCGCTATATGTCGCAGCAGCACGAGCATATGAAACTGAGTATCGACAACGTTTATTTGTAGATACATACGCTCGGTCTTTTGCCGGTGACAGGGGGTTTGCACTGTTCTCAGATTTGAGGGCATTTTCCCCTGGATTTTCAGCTAATGATCCACATCCTGGTATTTCTATTCGGACTCGTTTTTTTGATGATGCTTTGCTGATGGCTGTCCATGAATTATCTCTCAAACAGGTTGTTATAGTAGCATCCGGAGTGGATGCTCGTGCTTTCCGCTTGCCCTGGATGGATGACGTTCAACTATTTGAAGTAGATCGTCAAGAAATATTTCAATACAAGGAGCCTATCCTTCTAAATTTAAATGCTAGAGCAAAGTGTGTACGAAAGGTCGTAGTAACAGACTTGGAACAGGATTGGGCAACTGCTCTTACTGACGTTGGCTTTGACCGACATAAACCCGCAGCCTTTCTGTTTGAGGGACTGATGTTTTACCTAAAACCCGCTACTGTGGCGACTGTGCTTGAGACACTACAAAGTCTTGCCTGTCCAGGTAGCTGGCTGGGAATGGACTTCGTTGAAGCAGAGCTTCTAAACTCTCCCTATGCACAACCATTTCTCTCTAAGCTCAGAAAACTGGGATGTCCTTGGCTTTTTGGTGTCTCTAATCCTGAGCAATTCATTTTGCAATATGGATGGCAACCAAGGCAACCAAAGATTGTAGTTCTAGGAGAGGCAGAAGCAAACTACGGTCGTTGGCCTTCCCCTGTATCGAGTACAACCTCAAGTGTTTTTAATCACTATCTCGTTAGTGCTAGACGTATGAGTTTCTGATGTGGGATAAGTTTAATTTTAATTTTTACATCCACATCGGGAAAGGATTAAGTTCTTCCTCTGTTAAGGTTTCTTTCAACCAACCCATTTTGACCGGAACCTCATACAATCTCCCTGCACCTAACCGACTCCACCAGTGCCTCATCCCCGGCACAATTACCTTAGCTACCCTTAGTTCAATATCAGGACGAGTCTGATCTAAAATCAGCATTTCCATACCGTTTTTCTTGACAATTTGTTGACATAGCTTAATATCTTCTAAAAGATTGTCACTGGCGATTTGAGGATAATTCACAGCGACTTTAGCTGCAACTCGATCATCAGGAATTAGATAAGATTGATTTTTCAAAGTCGCAGTTGTCCACCAGTCTATAGCCAAGGGATCGGTTGATGGAGGATATTGGGTATTGCCATCGGCTTGGGTTAATAAAACATTGGGTAAAATTTGGTTAACTTCCGTTAAGGCTCGACTAATAGCAATCTTGGCATCGAAATGAGCGCCATAACCCAAAACAATATCTTCTACTTCGCGATCGCTTCTACGAGTAACAGCAGCAAAAACTGGAATATTCAGATCGCTAGTAAGATCTAAAACCCAAAGTTCCCGATTAATAGTTTGATAATATTGCTTCAGGCTTTGAAAATAAGGCTCATCGAAACTATCTAAATCCACTTGCGGCTTTTGCAGGGAGTTATACCACCATAAGGCAACTGCATCACGCTCTACTAACTCCATAAACCCTTGCAGAATAGCTTCTTCGATAGTATTACCCGCCGCACACCCATTGGAATCAGCCCAACAGTCAGGTTGATAGCCCGGTTGATAGCCATAATAACAGTAAGCCGTTGGCAGATACTTAAATTCCTGATGGGTTAAAGACCAAACAGGAGTCCAGTCAATTTCTCTTTCCTCATCAAATGGTTCTGGAACCTTTTGAAACCAGCCTTGATATGAACTATTCCATTGCTCTCTATCTTGGTATTGCTGTTGACTAAAGTTCATGCAAGCATTGGGGTGAATCGCTTTATCCCCCATTTGTTTGTAACTGCCTTTTTCTCTAATTTCATACCCTTGAAACACCCCAGAATATCGCTCGATTGCTTCGCAGAAACCACTAGCTCTAGCTTGAGAATCAGTCCTACCTTTCCCTGCGCTTCTTCCCCCTAAATTTTGGCGCAAGCCGTTGAAATCGTCAAAAATACTGTGAAAATGATGTTTAGCAATGTAGTTATGAGTTAATCCATTCCCAGGAATTTTATTCAGTTCTCGCACAACCCCAGTAATGGGGCTAATATGATGTTGATATTTTCTCAAAGTTTCTTGTGGCGAACAAACACGGTGTCCTCCATCGACAGTAAAGGTTTTCTGGCGGTGTTCTAAAACAAGAGGTAGGGGGTTTTTGGTTAACCCATTTACCATCTCTCCACAACTAGAACATTGAGGACGCTTCATCCAGCCATGATTTTGAGTTTGCAGGGCGATCGTATCGTAAGTGATTAGATTGCTTTCTAATTGTTTATTTTCCCCTTGCACAATCCACTTAAACACTTCAGTGGCTGCCATTCCTAATGCAGTTTGTACAGTAGATGCCAAAAATCCTAAAGGAGGAGTTAAAGATGGATAAATGGGCTTCTGTCTCTGAATAAACCCTTCAATTGGTCTATTATCTCGTAAACGCTTGGCTAAACAGTCCCAACACCCAGTTTTTTTAGGATCTAGCAAAGGGCCGAACCAGACTATTGTTCCCAATGGTTTAACTAACATCCAGGGAGATTGGGACTTTAAAGCTTGTTGATTGAACTCCTCTAACTCAGGAGCAAGATAGTCATCAGTTAAAACTACTGTCAAGTCACCAACGTCAGTTACTTGAATTTGTAAAGACTCAAGCATAGCAATGAAGTCCCCATCAGCAACCGAACCTAATGCTTTTACTGCTACTCTAGTTGAGCGCAATCGTTGATGAGCTAAGGTGGGAGCGATATTGAGATGATGACAAAAAATCTTTAAATGGGATGGCAAAGAGTGATCTGGTTTGACAATATAACCCTTTTGTTCCATTTGGAATAAAGCATATTGGGCTTTAATACTTACATTAAGAACTTCTTGAAAAAAGGTAGCAGCTTCCTCAAAAGATTTTGGATTTTCCAGTAGCGACTGTTGAATGGTGTCAATAATTTCATCAATACTGAGATTGTTATCGATTAAAGCAGCCAAACTACAAGAAAGGCGATCGCTTAACCAAATTGTCTCCCTCTCTGATAATAAAAATACTTGTTCTGGTTCTATAGTTGCAACAGAATAACAGGGGTTGAAATGTGGTTTATTTAGCATAGTTATTATTCTTTATAGGATGCCTATTTAATTTTTTAAAAAACTCAGTACACCTTCATTTTCTGTAATCTTTTTAGGTCTTGTTTTTACCTCTTGTCTGTGTACACAAACAATTTCAAGCATTAAACCGGATTCCTATAGTTGACATCCTAGTAACAGTAAAACAAAAAATTTTTTCAAATAGCGATCGCTAATCATACTTATCACTTTTTTTACTTTTAGCAAATAATAATCCTAAACCCCTATTTTTACGTCTATTTTTAACAAAGGAATTTAGATGACAAAAGAAATCTGCGATCACTCAATTCTTTATTTTGTTTAGCATTCAAAGTTGAGGCTATATTTTTCTCTCCTCGTAGTAACAAAAGAAGGCTTATACCAATTTAATATAAAGCTGCATAAAAGCTTGTAAATAAACTTATAGCAGGAAATAGATATTATTTACTCATTATGTACATTGCTCGAAAAAATTGTTGTATGTAATACCTACATCGGGCTATGGCTATGCGTAAATTTTGTAGAGAAGGAAATAGTTTTTTAATGTTGTTTTCCCTAACTTCCAAAGCCGCTCGCTTAGGTTAAGTTAGGGAAAACGCGTTGGTTGAAGCTCTTGAACAATATTTTCTGGACGCAGACAAAACTGTTACAATTCAAAGACGCAAGCACAGATTGAAGGTTTGAGTGTACATAATACTTAATTAGACAAAAATGTATTATATTCACCAATAGTATCCACTAAGGTTGTCACGTACGACTGCCGATACAACTCACAGCTTGGTATTGCTTTATTCCCTGACTGTTTAATCAGTCCCATACTGCTTAACTTGTAAGCCAGGATTGTCTCTAATTCTACTGGCTCAGTGTTACACATAACAGAATTAAGGGATCTGGCTAATTCCGGCAGTTCTTGCAGTATTACCAAATGGCGCTGCAAGTGATGAGAATAAATTCCGGTGGCAGTTGGGGCAGTTTCCAGCAGTTGCGCCAGAGTTATCTCCTTTTGACTAAGATGATAGATAGCGGTGTGTATCAGTGAGGGATGTCCCCCTAGCAGATCCATCAGTTGTCTAGCTTCATCACCATCTGACCAGTCAAGTTCGTAGCGTTGAGCTAACTGCTGCACCTCCTCCGCACTAAAAGCGTTTAACTGAATCGGCAACCCCACATTGAAAGGAGATTGGTTAAGTTGGAGGGGAACGTAAATCTCCGTTGAGTGAACCACAATCAGGCGGAGCTTTTGCCAGATGGGTAATGTTTTGGCTTCTTCGTACCATGATCGCAACAGGGGTAAAAAATCCTTTGCCACTTGAGGATGTTCAAAAATTTGATTTACCTCATCTAACGCCAAAATGAGGGGAGTCGCAATTGATTTTAGTAGATACTCTTCGACGTAGGAAGTGCAGCTAATTTTGCTCCCTAGATCCTCATCCCAATATTCATCTAGCTTCGCTTCTAACTGAAGCTGACGGGCAATGTTGGCACACAGCCAGCGCAAAAATTGATTTAAATCGCTCAATATAACCTGGTCAACCTGTTCCAGATTCAAGCTAACAGTGCGGTAGCCCTGGCGTTTAGCAGAGTCAAGAATTCTCATTAGCAGAGAAGTTTTGCCCATCTCTCTGGGCGCTTTAATCCGCACTAAGGCTCCTGGTTTCCTAATTTCTTGATTAACCTGCTCTTCAATAGGAACACGTTCTAGGTAAAAAGGGGAACCCAGAGGAACTGAGCCACTGGGATAGCGGGGCGAAGTATCCTGGTTTGCATCACTCAACTCAGAAATTTCAGGATTTTTATTTATAGTCTGAGATGAAACCTCAAAATCCAAATTTGCAATTTCTCTCCAGTCAAGTGCCAATTTCCGACAAAGTTCTTCAAAAGTCACATAGTCAACAGGCTTACCAGTCAGGAAGTTGCTGACTGTAGCTAGAGCGAATCCTGCATCTTCAGCTAGAGAGCGTTGGCTGGGAAAGCCGTTACGTATAAGTGCAAGTTTGGCTTTGTCAAGACAATTCTGTTGCACTCTAAGTGATCTGGGCATAGAGAATCTTATGACAACTGTATGGATTGTACCAGTAACACCATAAAATTCAGTCACAAGTCAGTCACAAGTTAGTAATTCTCAGGTGATAAGTCAGTATGCGGTGGGATTTGATGAATGTATCGAGTTCCAAGCACAGGGAAGTAAATATTATCCTTAAGTATTTTTTGGCAATGCACTCTAAGGAGTACAAATAGGATTCGTGCAGAAAACCGGGTTAAAAAGTATTACATGAGTAATACAAGCATTTTTAGAAGTTTAAACCCTGATAGCGGTGTGCAGTTCAGTGAAATATAAAAAATTTGCTGAAATGATTTGACAGCAAGGACTTCGGTGTTCTCATCCAATCGATAACCGCTATATCAATTATTTCCTCATTTACCTATTCATTAACAACATATGCGATTACAAAATTTTTATCAGGCTTACAAGCAAGCGAAAAGCAAGAGTGAATCGTTAGACTATGGAGTAGAAGCGATCGCATCTGATGAAGAATTAGCTACTCATATTCAGCAAGTTCTAATTGAGCTAAACTTTCTTGACCCACCAGCAGATGGCAAGTTTGGTCCTATTTCTACAGAAGCGTTAATGGAATTTCAAAATGCTATCAGTACAGTTAGACCAGAAGTAGCTAAGGAAAAGGGATTTTTAGGTTTAGCTACGGCAGAAGCTTTAATTGAAACCAAACCCCAGGATGTACCACAACCAAAGATCGATTATTCCCGCAAAGATTTGGCTGCTAGACTAATCAAGTTTATGACAGAAATGAATTACCGAGTTTCTGTTGGTAATCAGAAGTATAATATAATCTATGTTGAAGGCATGAATCCCGATGGCTCACTAAATTCTGATCGTCCCAATGAATTTAATGATCTACGTCTTGTCATTGAAATTCCAGATTCTGACTTAGTACCAGTAATCCAAGGTAAATGGGAAGGAACAACTGAACCGGGGAAAAATTTTACCTTAAACCCTAAGGAAGGAGATGCAGCTAAGTACGGAGCTGCCAGAATAGCTTTTGGACAATATAAAGCTTGGCAAGTGGGAACACATTATGGTAGTGGTGCAGAACCTCATGAAGCATTAGTTCAAGAAGCACCAATCGATGTATATCGAGATAAAGATAAAAACTTTAAGCGCCCAGGTGATTCTCTATATACTGGTAAATTCGAGATCAACCAACATCATGGCTTTGACTATCCTCGCACTGACATTCGTGGAGCAGGTGCAGGTTGCTTAGTTGGTCGGACAAGAGATGGACACAGAGAATTTATGAGGTTGATCAAGCAGGATAGGCGTTATCAGAAGAACCAAAAATACTTATTTCATACAACAATAATTCCAGGTGACGAATTTATCGAAAAATTTCCAGTTGCGTAATCAAAATCACCTGTCTAAAACTTTTCAGACATCCTCTAAGCTCGACTTTATCCAAAATTAAGAACTTGGTTCTTTTTATAGAGCAAAAGCCCTAGCTTTTTGGCAAAAACTTTTTCCATATAACTGATTAAAGCTGAAATTGAAAAAGTAAAACTATTGCCATACAAAGATTTCAGCGTCAGCCTGAGTGTTGCCAAAAAATGGATAAAGTCGAGCTTAGATAAAACAAAATTAATTCAAGTCCTCGGATTGATTCGTGGGGTGATTAATTTTAAATTTTGAATTTTGGATTCGGAGCAAAGTAACGTGACAACACCAGAAGAGAGATTAAAGATAGCCGCTCAAATTCTTAATTGGGAAGCTAGACGGGATTCTCAAGGTCGGATCGAAGTTTATACTTTACCTGCTGGCGACGGAGGAGGAAAATATGAAGTTGCTGGGATTAACGACAAGTATCATCCTAATGAAGCCAAACTTCTAAAAGAATTAGTTGAACAAGGCAAACACAGTGAAGCTGAAACACGAGCTACGGCTTACATTGCTACTTATACAGACAGTGTTGCAGAATGGACAAGTATTATAGGAGTGGAAGCCTATTTACGTGATAGCTCATTTAACCGAGGTCTCAAAGGAACTGCGCGAATTTACCAAATTGCTTTGGGAGTTTCAGTGGATGGTATTGTCGGTCATATAACGCTCAAAGCCGCGCGACAAGCAGAGTCACAGCCTAGAGAGCTAATTAAAGATATTCGTAAATCCAGAGAGAAATATGAGCGCGAATCGGTTGTTCGTGACGAATTTAGCCCATTTTGGCAAGGATTAGTTAATCGATGGGATAAAGCTCTTGATTTTAGCCTGTCCTTAATTACATAGCAACCTTCAGTAGGGTTTGGAGTTTATTCAGGAAATTGACGATTAGCTACAAAAAGGAGAATAGCAAATGAACAAGATAGAACCAAATCAACGCCCCAGCCTTCAAAAAGGAACTAGAGGAGAATGGGTCGTCTTTCTTCAAGATGTGTTAAACGGATGCAAATGTAATCCATTAGACCTTGATGGAAATTTTGGTGATTTGACAGAAAATGAAGTCAAACTATTCCAAAAAGAAGTAGGCTTGACGGTGAATGGCGAGGTTGATGCAAACACATGGACAGCCCTTGATCAGCATGAAAAATTATTTGGATGGCAATGTGAGTGGCCTAGTCAATCGAGTTTAACGGGAATCGGTGGTGCTGACACTTTGGAAAATGTCACAGCTGATATGATTTCAAAAGTAGCCACTTTCATGGGAAACTCTCCACGTTTTTGGGGAAGATATTTCCAAGGTAATCAAGAAGAAGGTGAATACCTTCGCGCAAAGGAAAATAAGCCCCTCCATGATAAACAAATTCGAGTCTTACCAATTTCCAGACAGACTAATAAAGTTAATGGCACACAAGAACAAGGAAATAAAATTGGTAGTAGTCATGCAAAAGATGTGATATCAACTTTTGGGGAAGATTATCTGGCTTCACAGGGAGATGGCTTGTATTTTTTCCTTGATGTTGAGGGACTAGAGGGACAACCCTCATTGTCCAAGGAATTTTACTTTGGATGGTCAGAAGCTGTTTTAAAAGCAAGTAGTAAGGTAAAATTACTTCCTTGCGTTTACCTGAATGCCAAGCAAGATTCAACTTCAAAACAGAATCTCAGTGCTGCTATGAAAGCAGGCGCACAGTGTCATGGTTTATGGGTTGCTAATTATGGTAATCAAATAACAAAGATTCGCCATTGGGATCGAGATCAAGCTGCACCTACAACCCCAGTTCCTTGTAAGGTTTTGATCCATCAATATGTTGGAGATATCAACAACAATGGCAAACCCGATAAAGGCATCAATAGCATATATGATTTTAGCCAGATTAATCCATTCTTAGACGATCCAGAATTAGTTCTCAAGCGACTCATCTTACCACCAGCATAATTATCACAATGCGATCGCCAATATCGAGCTTGGCAGATAGGACGCACCAAGCAGACAAACCTACGGCACATGAGGCATTAGTGCAAACAGGCGGTGAGGTGAGCGTTCATAGAGACTTTGATAAAAACTTCCTGCATACCAATGACAAAATTGATACTGATTTCTTCGGCATTAACCAGCATTTGGGATTTGACTTTCCCCAAAACGATATCAAAACAGCCAGTGCTGGTTGCTTAGTAGGGCGCACGACAGCAGGACACAGACAATTTATGGAATTGGTGAAGCAAGAAATTTGTAAACCACTCAAATAAAGGATAAGGGCTATTCTAAATGAATCTTTTAGCTCTTGAGCAATTATGGGCAAAGACTTCCGGTAGCCCCCAAATTTGTATTGCTGTACTCGATGGACTGATTGATTTCAAGCATCCATGCTTCCTGGGAGCAGACTTGACTCAGATACCGACCTTAGTTACAGGAGAGGCAAATCCGAATGGCGGAATGTCTTTGCATGGTACTCATGTTGCAAGCATCATCTTTAGTCAGTTGGGTAGTCCTGTCAGGGGAATTGCCCCTCAATGCAAGGGATTGAGCATTCCGGTGTTTGCAGATGAAGGACGGCAGTTGTCTCAACTCGATTTAGCCCGTGCGATCGAGCAAGCTGTCAACGCTGGAGCGCATATCATCAACATTAGCGGTGGACAACTCACCGATGAAGGCGAAGCGGAAGGGTGGTTACGAAGCTCTGTTCAGCTTTGCCAGGAAAAGAATGTGCTGATTGTAGCGGCAGCAGGCAATGATGGCTGTGCTTGTTTACACGTTCCAGCAGCCCTACCTGCGGTGTTAGCGGTTGGAGCTATGGATCACCAGGGTAAGCCCATTAACTTCAGTAATTGGGGTAAGAGTTACCAGAATCAAGGCATTGTAGCACCGGGTGAAAACATCTTAGGAGCAAAGCCAGGAGGTGGGACAACTCAGTTGAGTGGTACAAGTTTTGCCGCACCGATCGTCACAGGAGTTGCAGCCCTGTTATTAAGTTTACAAATTCAGCGCGGTGAAACCCCGAATCCGCAAAAAGTTAGGGACGCTATCTTAAAGAGTGCTTTACCCTGTACAACTGCCGATACAACAGACACAAGTCGTTGTTTAGTTGGCAAGCTGAATATCTCTGGTTCACTTGAATATCTTTTTGGAGGTACTGTGTCAGACCCTACAGAAGCAGTTGCTCCCTCTGGTTGCGGCTGTACTGGAATCAAACCCACTGAGGTAGAAGCATCCGAGCAACCTGCCGCAACCCTTGTCCCTGCACCTGTAAACCAGTCTCAATTGGTTGCAAGTTCAATCGCGCCCTCAATTCCTCAATCTATAACCCCCTCAATACCTGTTATGCAATCATCTGTATCGAACTTTGTCACCGCTAGCCAAGCACCTAGCGAACTTGCTGGTAGTCAATTTGTATATGCTTTAGGAACCCTTGGCTATGACTTTGGGACGGAAGCAAGGCGAGATTCTTTCAAACAATTGATGCCTGCTAATAGTATTGGTGATATTACCGTGCCAGCAAATCCCCACGATGCACGGCAAATGGTAGATTACTTGGCAGCAAGTCCTTCGGAATCCAGGTCGCTAATTTGGACATTGAATATCGAATTGACCCCAATTTACGCGATCGAACCCCAAGGAGCATTTGCGCGAGACACCTACGCAGTTTTGCAAGAGCTATTAGCAGGTCAAATTCAAGCCGAAACCAGCGAGGAATTTGTAGAGCGGGTGAGTATTCCTGGCGTTTTGACCGGAAAAACCGTGAAGCTGTTTTCTGGGCAAGTTGTGCCGTTAATTGCACCCCAGAACCCACGGGGAATATATGGCTGGAAGATTAATACTTTAGTATCTGCTGCTATAGAAACGGTGCAAACCACCGTGGGAGATGCCGAAGAAGAGGCAATTCGGCGCACCTTGGGCAGTTTCCTCAACCGGATTTACTACGACTTACGGAATCTTGGCACCACTTCTCAAGATCGGGCACTCAACTTTGCGGCGACGAATGCGTTTCAGGCTGCTTCCACCTTTGCCGAAGCGGTAGCAGCAGGGATGGAACTCGACAGCATTGATATTGAGAAAAGCCCCTTCTGTCGCTTGGATAGCGATTGTTGGGATGTGAAACTGAAGTTTTTTGACCCAGAAAACAGCCGTCGTGCCAAGAAAATATTCCGCTTCACCGTTGACGTGAATGACCTGATTCCAGTGACGCTGGGCGACGTGAGAACTTGGTCTTCGGCGTATTAATACAGCCTTCTTCATACAAAAGAAGCGGTCAGACCCACCGATTGAGCAACGGCTCGACAACGGGACATCAACAAACAGCAAATTGGAGATAAACTCTCATGGATAAGCAAAAATTAATGCCCCAAGCGGCACAACCTGTCAACCGCATTACGACTGGACAATTGCCTGCTGAGTTAGCTGAATTGTCGGAAGAAGTTCTACAACTGTATGGCGACTGTAGCGCATCAGTACTAGCATCTCGAGTAGAAGTGTGTGCATGTGGTGATTGTGTACCGCCATGCATGGCGGGTGACTGTTTCGGCTGTACGCGAACCTGTATCAGATAATGGAGACGATGCAGGATAGGTTCCTACTCCATTCGGTTCTCAGATCTCTCTCAAAGTTCTCTTTCCGTCCGTACTGGAGCCTGGTTTGTTCAGATGAATTGATCTGCGATCGCCCTCACCTGGGGGTTTCCGTTATCTGGCACTTATTAGGTTGAGGAAGATGACGGATTAGGGAAGTTGCGATCGCGCTTCGCCTACCCTAAGTAATCGCTTTTCACGGTATATAAAGTGCGATTTTACACAAAAAACGGTCAGACCTACCAACTGAGTAACGGCTCGACAACGGGACACGAACTCACAACAAATTGGAGAAAAACTCTCATGGATAAGCAAAACTTAATGCCCCAAGCGGCACGACCCGTCAACCGGATCACTACTGGGCAATTGCCTGCTGAGTTGGCTGAATTGTCGGAAGAAGCCCTACATCTGCATGGAGAAAGTAGTGCATCAGTACTTTCATCAGGAGGCAGATGTGCATGGCAAACAGCTTGCGGTGATTGTTGGGGTGGTTTCTTCCCTCCATATATAATCTAGATTTTCCTGACGAACGCGACGCAGAATAGAATAAGTTCCCGCTCCATTCGGTTCTCAAATTTCTCTCAAAGTTCCCTTGGTGCCCGTTCTGAAGCCTGGTTTGCTCGGATGAATTGACCTGTGCTCGCCCTATCCTGGGGGTTTTCCGTTACCTGGCACCTGTTGGGTTGAGGGGAAGATGAGGGATTAGGGGAAGCAGGGGAGGTTTTCCGCTTCTCTTGCCCCCTTTGATATCTAAACCAGCTAGAAGTTTATTTCCCCAATTAGACTTTCTAGCTGGCTTACCTACACAACGTTTTGGATCATCAAAAGCAACCAAACTATGAAACTTCCTAAACAATCTCCTCCTGTCAAACGTCCCGATTTAATTCAGCCCCACGAGACTGTTGATGTGGTTCACGGCAGCGTGGAAGATTTGGTTAATATTCGGATTAAATTACTGCATGGTGCGAACTATAACGACCCCGCAGGGTTTCAATACCGCAGCTATAACCAACTCAGAACTTCCGGTGGCTGTGGTTGCTTTCACGCCGTTGCTAGGACGTTCTTGTAATTCCATTGACCATAAACAAACTCAATTGAAACTGTTGCAACTATGTCTAAGTCATCCGAAAAAGAACAGAACGTACACCTTAAGAGTCACCTGAAGGTGCTGGTTTTTGATGCCAATTCTCAGGGAATTGCTGTAGGTAGCGGAGCATTAAGACCACAAGGACGGTTCACTATCGAAGCCTGGGTATGTCCTGCTAAAGATGCGGGAAAGCAGGTAATTTTTGCTGATGGGGAAACGCGGTTTTATCTAGAAGGCGGCGAATTAAAGTTTCAGCCTACCCCAAATGCAGAGGCAATTTCCTCAGTTACTGCGGGTTTGGTGGCTGGTAATTGGTATCATGTTGCAGTGGCACGGGGGGGAAGTCGTCCCGGCGATACGAAGCTCTACATTAACGGCGGAGAAAACGACAATAAAACGGTAATTTCTCCAGTTGTGTCATTTGGCAATACCTATTTAGGAGGATATCCAGAGGTGCCAGACTCCAGCTTTCATGGCAAATTGCTGGAAGTGCGGGTATGGCGATTCGCGCGATCGCTAGCCGAAATTCAGGCAAATATGACCTACTTCCTTACTGGGCAAGAACTGGGATTAGTGCGCTGCTGGACATTAACTGAAGGGTTTGGCACCGCGATCGGCGATAAAACGACCAATCGAGCAATGGGAACTGTTCTGGGTAATGCTGCTTGGCAAGAGTGCGAGATTCCCATCAAAGTCAATCTCAATGCTCAGGAACGGTTAACGCGATCGACCGGATTCGAGGATTACGCCTACTGGTATAAGGAAATAGCAAAGCAACAAAAAGCCGAGGTAGATCCTATCTTCCAACGGGGACGGATTTGGGCATAGCGATCGCATTTCTCGTTAAAGCTTTTCTACTTCAGATATTCAACATTAGGTTATAAAGTGTCATGAAAATTCCCCAAATTAAACCCCACTTCCGCGTCGAAATTGTTGAACCCAAAAATGTCTATTTACTCAGCGAATCTGCCACTTACGCGCTGACAGGTAGCCTTTATTGCCAAATTCTTCCCCTTCTGAATGGGCAACATACAAGAGAAGAAATAATTCAAAAACTCGATGGGCAAATTCTCCCCGAACACTTTGATTATGTCCTCGATCGCCTGGATGAAAAAGGCTACCTTACTGATGCTGCTCACAGTCTAACCCGCGAAGCAGCAGCATTTTGGAGTCTGCTGAATGTCGATCCGCTACTCGTGAGCGATCGCTTACCCCAGACAAAAGTTTTCGTCACAACTATTGGTGCTGTTGACGGGCAAGATTTGATTGCAGCGTTGCAAGCAGTAGGAATTCCCGTACAGTTAGGACAGCCAGAGAATTCTACATCGGGGGTTCATTCCCTGTGGGTAGTTCTCACTGATGACTATCTTCAGCCAGAACTAAGCCGGATCAATAAAATGGCATTGCAAACTCAGCAACCTTGGCTACTCATTAAACCAAACGGTGGGATACCGTGGTTTGGTTCTATCTTTACTCCCCAAGAAACAGGTTGCTGGGAATGTTTGGCTCATCGATTACAGGGGAATCGAGAGGTGGAGAATTCGATTTTACAACAGCAAGGAAAGACGGGGAATGGATGTTTACCGATTGCTGTAGCTGGGTTACCTTCCACGGAGCAAACCGCGATCGCACTCACGACTACCGAAGTTGCTAAATGGCTGGTGCAGCAGATTGTCCCCAAGGCGAAAATTCAGACTTTAGCTGGGAAAATCATCACTTTCGATCAAACGAATTTTACCCTGAAAACCCATTCCCTAACTCAGCGCCCCCAATGTCGTGCTTGTGGTAATCCGGATTTAGTTAGTCAACAAGTTAACAGTGCGATCGCTCTCACCAGTCGTAAAAAGCTGTTTACTCAGGATGGTGGACATCGCGCCTTTACACCAGATCAAATCTTAAAACGTTACGAACATTTAATTAGCCCAATTACGGGAGTTGTTAGTAGCTTAACGCGAGCGTCCGATCCAGAAAACCCCTTTGTCCATACCTACAGCGCGGTTCACGCTTTTGGTTCCGCTTCTAGTTTGGGTCAATTGCGGAAATCCCTTGGTCATAAAAGCGGTGGTAAAGGTAAAACCGATCGCCAATCTCAAGCCAGTGGATTTTGTGAGGCGGTGGAACGCTATTCTGGTATTTACCAGGGTGACGAACCCCGAATCAAGTCTAAGTTCGCAGATTTGGACGGTGCTATTCATCCTGCACAATGTTTGCTATTGAGCGCAACTCAGTATCAAAATCGGGAAGAATTGAATCAAAAGGCGATCGTCGATCACGATTGGATTCCCCAACCCTTTGACGAAACCCAAATCATTGACTGGACACCTGTTTGGTCACTCACCGAGCAAACCCACAAATATCTCCCCACTGCCTTCTGTTATTACAATTACAAGCTTGACAAAGAACATCGCTTCTGCTTTGCCGATTCTAATGGTAACGCGGCAGGTGGAACCCTGGAAGATGCTATTTTACAAGGATTTTTGGAACTAGCAGAGCGCGATAGTGTAGCGATTTGGTGGTATAATCGTCTACAGCGTCCTGGTGTGGATTTAGCTAGTTTTAACGAACCTTATTTACTAGATTTGCAAGCCTGGTATGGCACTCAGCAGAGAGAATTGTGGGTTTTGGATTTAACTACAGATTTGAATATTCCCGCATTTGCCGCCGTTTCTCGTTATACGGGTGGAGACCAGGAATACATTATTGCGGGTTACGGCGCACATTTCGATGCCAAAATTGCCATTTTACGAGCGGTGACGGAGGTGAATCAAATGGGGGGTCACCTACCAGAGAAGTATCCCCCAACCAATGCAGACTCGGCATTGAATTACTGGTTTACTCACGCATCCATCGCTAACCAACCCTATTTAGTACCTTCTCAAGCTCCTGCCAAACAAGCCGCTGATTATCCTCAGCAGTGGAGCGACGATATCTATCAAGATGTCTTGAACTGTGGGGAGATTGCGAGAAAAGTAGGGCTGGAAATGTTGGTACTTAATCAGACTCGTCCCGATATTGGTTTACCTGTGGTCAAGGTTATTGTACCTGGTTTACGTCACTTTTGGTCGCGTTTTGGGGCTGGAAGATTGTATGATGTGCCCGTAAAACTCGGCTGGCTACCGACTCCCTTGGCTGAAGAGCAGATGAATCCTATGCCAATGGTGTTTTAGTATGTCCGATACCTTTACCCTCGCCTTTCGTCCTGAGATTGTCTTTACCGATGAAAGCGATCGCTTGACTGTGCAATTTGCTACTCACCGTTTCACTCTGGATTGTCCCAAACCAGGATTGCGATCGGCATTAGAACACCTAAAGCATTCTGCCCTAACCGCAACCGAGTTAACCGCTTTGGTTGTAGAAGCTGATGGTGTGGAAGACGGTTTAAACTTTGAAGCTGAGTTACAAAAGCTGATTAACCTGGGCTGGATTTGCCATTCTGTTTTACCGTTAGCAACCGCCATTGCGATCGCTACTGATTATCAATTGATTTCTCCGGTTTTTGATTGGCATCAGCATTTTACCCTATCTCGCTTTGCCTTTCTGCGCCAAGAAAATCAACAATTCGTTTTAGAATCTCCTTTATCTAAAGCCAAAATTATTCTTCTAGATTGGCGTGCTGCTGCTGTAATTGGGAAACTGGCTCAGTCTGATTCGTTATTCACGTTAGAGCGTTTAGCAGAGTCGTTAATTGATGTAAAAATAGTGCGATCGCTGATTCAATTGCTGATTGCAACTAAGATGATTTCCCTGGAACCTGAAAGTGAAGCGTTAGCGGAATGGCAATTTCACAATCTTTTGTTTCATCGGCAAACCCGTTCACAGCGATTAGACGATGTGCGAAAGTTAAAAATGCCGAGCTTCGAGGATAGTGAGCGATCGCACTTTATCAAGTCTCCCATGAGCGATGGAGTCATTTTCTTAGAGAAACCTCACCTAGAAGCCTTAGCCAAAACAGATATTTCCCTCACCCAAGCGATCGAATCTAGACAATCAATTCGTGAGTACGACAACCAACCCATTACCCTTAACCAGTTGGGAGAATTCCTCTATCGCTGTGCCAGGGTGAAAGGAGTTTATACCCATGAGGGGGACATTATGAACATTGGAGAATTTACAAAACGTCCTTATCCTGCTGGTGGTGCTTTATACGAGTTAGAAATTTATCCTGTGATTAATCGCTGTCAGGGATTGGATTCAGGATTATACCACTATCAGCCATTGTCTCATGCCTTGTATGCAATCGCAGAGGGGAATGCAGAAGTTGAAGCTTTAATTTTTGATGCCTGGAAATCAACGGGACAGCAAGATGTTCCTCAAGTGCTTCTAATTGTGACGGCTCGATTTGGGCGATTGTTTTGGAAATACTATGGCATCGGTTATGGGCTGATTTTAAAACATATTGGTGTTTTGTTTCAAACATTTTACCTGGTTGCCACTGCCATGCAATTAGCTCCCAGTGCGATCGGTGGAGGAAATTCCGAACTGTTCAGCAAAATTGCCAATCTTAACGAATACGAAGAGTCTTCTGTTGGAGAGTTTATTCTCGGTTCACTAAAGCGATAAATAACAATCTCTCCTAAAAGTTTCACCAATTGAGCAACTTGATAATACTACATTTAATCGATTACTGCTATGCCTGACCTTAATACCATTCCCGGTTTTGCTGCCCTGCAAGCTCTGACTCTTGGTGATTCTCGGATCAAAATTGCTGTTTTAGATGGATCAGCCGATCTCGAACGTGCTTGCTTTCGGGGTGCAAACTTGAGCAAAGCCACAGCTTTTTGGCAAGCAGATTTAGAGCCAATCGAGCCTATATATATTCAAAGGGAACTTCTAATTAGGAAGTTGGGAGACAAAAAAAAGGCTTTGAAGAAAGCATTGAAGCAGATCGAGAATCGGGATACGGATACAGCGCTATCTGTTGTTAAAGTTATGCCGTCGCGATTACCCCTAAGGGGGAACAGCTTCGCAACGCACTATCCTATCACGACCATCTTCAATGCTGTATTAGAAAACACAGAAGCCCTATTGCTAGAACAATATCACCAGTTAAAATACTCCAAGCAACAGCAAACAACAGTCAAACCAGAAATACCCGCAGACATCGATTATCAAGCAGAAATTAAAGCCTTAGAAGTCGAGATCGAGGCCCTGGAAGAATCAATTCCCAAGTCGGTGCGCGATCGCCTCAGTGGTATGTTTCATGCAACAGGCATCTTTAGTACAATGTTTGGGCAACCCGGTTCCCCAGTTGAAGGAGTTGCGCCCTACTGCACCGCTATTAACATTCCCTTATTTGAAACCCCAACGAGCGATGAGGCACTCTCACCGTTGAACTTAGCTCATGCTTTTAATCTGGCATTGGAACTGGGGATAAATATCATCCATTGTGCTGCCTGTCATCCCACTCAAACTGGGTTTGCCCATGAAATGATTCAAAAAGCTGTCAAACGATGTCAAGACAATAATATTCTAATCATAGCTCCATCAGGCAACAATAAGGGCGAATGGTTCTGCGCTCCGGCGATTTTACCAAATGTCCTGGCAGTGTGTATGATGAAAGACGATGGGCAACCCGCTAACTACAGTAATTGGGGTGGACAGTATCAGGAACAGGGCATTCTCGCACCGGGTGAAAACATAGTAGCAGCACAACCCGGCACCGATGAACCAGCACTTCAACAAGGAACAAGTTTAGCTGCCCCCTTAATAACTGGTATTTCTGCATTACTAATGAGTCTGCAACTACAACGAGGCGAAAAACCCAATGCTGAAGCAGTACGGACTGCTTTGCTTAATAGTGCCATTAAGTGCGACCCTAACGAAATTGCAGAACCGGAACGCTGTTTAGTGGGTAAATTAAATATTCCCGGAGCCTATCAATTACTAACTGGACGGCTTTTACCCAACATTCAAGCAAGTGCAGTTGCCCTTCCACAAATTATCTTACCAGCCATTCCAGATAGTTCCAAATCTGCGGTCATAAATGCCTGCCAACCGCTCAATGAGATTCACAGTTCTACCGCTACTCAATTCGTCACCGCCTCAGCCACAATTGCAGACATTGCCCCTTCTACCGTCACCCCCAGCGCCGTCTCTAGAAAAGTCTACGCCCTTGGCAGCCTTGGCTACGATTTTGGCAGTGAAGCCCGCCGCGACACCTTCAAGCAACAGATGTCTGCGGTCAGTATCAATGGCGTTTTAATTCCCGCCAATCCCTACGATGCCCGCCAGATGGTTAATCATCTAGAGTTGAATCCCTCTGAAGGCAAATCCCTCATCTGGACGCTAAATCAGGAACTTACCCCAATTTACGCCCTAGAACCCCAAAAAGCTTTTGCCAACGAGATATATAACGTATTTCAGATGCTTTTGGCTGGACAAATTCAGCCCGAAGAGAGCGATGATTACATTGAGCGCGTTAGCATTCCCGGCAATTTGACAGATCGCAGCGTTGAACTTTTTTCCGGACAGGTTGTTCCTGTCCTGGCACTACCCAATATTAGAGGGATCTACGGTTGGCAAGTAAATGCCCTTGTGGAAGCAGCCATTAACACTGTTACTACTGAAGCGAGCGAACCTGACAACGTGAGAATGCGACGTTCTCTCAAGAGTTTCCTGCATCGCATCTACTATGACCTCCGCAACTTAGGACACCTTGATCGCGATCGCGCCCTCAATTTTGCTGCTACAAACGCCTTCCAAGCTGCCTCCACCTTTGCTGAAGCCATTAATAGCGGTATGGAACTAGACAGCATTGAGATTGAAAAAAGCCCCTTTTGTCGCCTTAACAGTAATTGTTGGGACGTGATGCTGAAGTTTTTCGACTCAGAAAATAGCCGTCGCGCCAAAAAGGTATATCGATTCACAATTGACGTTGCCAATCTTATGCCAGTGACTTTGGGTGCAGTGCGATCATGGTCAGTGCCACGTTAGCTCGCAAACATATTAAACGCTTACCAATTCTGACAAGTATTTATCCCAAACAGCATAGAGCATGAAATCTAAACTGATGTTTATTAATGCACTCCCCTTCACAAGGAATTTGCCCAAACACTGAATATAGTTATTTTGGTCAAAACCAATCTTAAAACTAATGCTTATAGTCAGTTGAAGAAGGCAAAAGGCAGAGGAGAGAAGGAGTAATTGGAAGGAGATTCTAACTCATCCCAATTACAAGCGCCGTTAAAAGGCGGAGTTTTAAACAAACAGCGATAGTTAATGAATTTTAATGAAATATTTTACTTGTTTACTATGTGTATTTTAATAATTTTAAATAAAAATTCAATTAGTGTTTTAATGTTTAATAACAAGTAGATTTTTCACCAACCATGAAAACTACTAACTTTTTAATTGAGTTCATTAAAAGTGACGGTAAACGTCATCCCTTTGTGGGTTAACGAGGTTTTCGGGCATTGGGTATTGGTAAATTCGGTAAATTCTTTTTTGTTCCCCGTTCGGCTGAAGCTCACGGCGGAAGTCTTGTGAGTGCGGTTCTTCATTTAATTAGGATATTAGCTGTGCTTCATTATTTGCACAAGATATAAATCTTATATAAATTCTTTGCCCTATATGCTCAAAGAAATATTAGCTTGGACAAATGGTCAGCCTTTTCTCACTCAAAAGCTTTGTCAGCTCATTCGTAATTCTTAGTTTTCCATTCCCACAAAAGGTGAAGCCGAATGGATTGAAAACCTGGTACAAACTCAGGTAATAGCCAATTGGGAATCTCAGGACGAGCCAGAGCATTTAAGAACGATTCGCGATCGCATTCTCAACAGCGAACTACAACCAGCTCGATTGTTAGAGATCTACAGACAGATTTTGCAACAAGGAGAAATTACCGCCGTTGATACTCCACAAGCAAGGGAGTTGCTCTTATCAGGGCTGGTGGTTAAACAACAAGGTGCTCTCAAAGTTTATAATAGAATTTATAAATTGATTTTTGATAGCAGTTGGATGAAACAGCACATTCCTCTCTGAAGGTAAACATTGCCCCGCCCCCGTAGCCACTTCTTCGCAAAAGTGTTGCGCGACATTACCTACGAAAAATCCTTGCTGTGAGCAGATCATCGATTTCATAGAGTAAGTGTTTCTTAGTTTTTTCTTTCTCCAAAACTTGGTGAAGAAAAGAGCAGTGTAGCTCTTGGTGCGAACCAAGAGCTACCCCACTTGGTTACAAATCAAAATCAAGAGTAAAAGTTTCGCCATCTGAAGTTTCTCGAATTTCTTGTGTAGATGGCGTTGAAGTAGACTGTTCTTCTAGGTTTTGCTTTGTAGCATTAGGAGTAACAACAGGTGTATATGTGACTGCTGGATATATCGGGAATGCACCTTTTTTAAACGCAAAATAGCAATCAATGATAAAGTAAAGCGTCTCCAGGTAACTTTTATCTAATTGTTGTGATTCTGCAAATATGCGTTCGCGGTAGCTGTCTTTGATGCGAATTTTTTCTGGGGTTGAGTCTTGTTTATCTGCCATCGTTATCTTCTACAAAGTATGCTTAGGTATTCTTTTTGACAATCGCTTTAGCCATTTCTAGGAGTCCAAAGGCATTAGCTTCTACCGGATTATCCAGAATTCTGAACCCATTCTTCTCTAAAAGCTTCTTAAATCCAGGTAACAGACAACCACCACCAATAGCCCAAATTTCGTCTCCAGCGTGTTTGGCATCAAGTGTGAGATTCACAACTTTCTTCAAGTATTTTTCGTACCAGTCCTTTAAAGTTGCACTGTAGACATCTTTGATATCAATATCACGGCTATACCTGGTATGTCCCATTTCTAGACAAAATCGAATTTTTGATGGGTCACCGATTTTACCGCCATTAAGATGTTTCATCTTTTGGGAGATATCCTCTATGAGGACTTCTACACCTGTGGGATAAGGAGTGTGAACTTCACGCTTACCTTGGCTGTAACGAGAATACAGAGTGGTACCATTGCCAAAGTCCAAAACGGTTAATTTTGGGGGAAGTTGTTGCCCAAACAATGCACCCATTCCCTCGGGGACGACTTTGAGCACTTCTATCTTGACCTCTGAAACTTTGCCAGCAAGTATTGGTTGGTATTCACCGTTGAGTACTTGTTTCAAGTCTTCTGCCAAAGCGACATCATGTAAGCTAACGACTAACTTTAAATGCCAAGCTTTACGGTGTGGCAGATGTGCCAATGCACCCAATAATGTAATCAGTGCATTATTGACTTTATTTTCATTGCTGTCGGTATTGCGTTCAAAATGATAACCCGTACGAAAAGCAGATTCGCCGACGGTGTAGGCAGTACCATTGAAAACTACTCTTCCAGGAACATCTTCCATATCGACAGAAGAAATATAACTGGGAACGCGAACAACATCAAAACCATCGACTAAAAGTTTGATGCTACCGTAACCGTTATCAAAGCCGGAGGGAAAAATTTTTTGTAAGGTGTGAATGTTGGTCATGGGGGTCAAGTGGGGTATAAAGTTTTAATGAGCAAAAAATACCCTAAGCATCACCTATATATACCCTATATAGGAGGTAAAATGAGCATAAAAATTTTCAAGTATTTATGGGGTATATATAGCACCTACTTATACCCCATAAATTTTTGTAGACTGCTAACAATGTCAAATTTTGTACGCTGCTTTCACAAAAGCAGTAGAACTCATCCAACTGACTGTTTGATTGAGCAAGGAGCGCATAAATAGCTCATTGAGAGAATGTATTTCAAGAGATGTCAGATTCTGAGCTAGTCGCTCACCATAACTGGGTCGATTTGCATTAGCTCTAAACAAGCGCTCAATAAAGCCTGAGGTAATGTGTATTGGTGTTGTGTTCTGCTCAACTGATACTTCGACTGCTAACCCCGCATCTTCAAAAGCTTGCTGCAAATCAAAAGCATCCCAGTTCAACATCGGGTCTGATTGATTCGAGTAAATAGCCTCTTCAGCCGTAACTAAACGCTGATACAATTTTTTATCCAACTTTTCTGGCTCAATTAAGCGATAAAGCCTTTGTGTGTGGCGTGGGATTGATTCCGCCAGCAGTATTTTTCCTGAAGAAGGCAGTAATTTAGCTAGAATTTGGGCCGCGCTCGCTTTATCCGTTTGGGCAAACAATACATTGCGACCAATAATGTAGTCAAATATTACTCCTGGCGTTTGTGAAGCTAACACAGCAGGTAGTTCAGTGATTTGGGCATTTAATATCACTGGACGCATCAGTTGTGGAAGTGCAGCTGCTTGTTCAATTAGAGCAAGAGCATCATTTTGACTATTAACACAAGCATAAACTCCACCTTCCCCGACACGGCGGATTGCTTCCCAGGTGAGTAAACCACTACCTGCATTTAAATCCAAAACCAAATGATGACGTTGTAATTGGGCTAAGGTGAAAATGTGATCGCGTATTACTGCTAATTGCGTACCTACTTGCGAAAGAGTACGTTGTAGCCATAATTCACTAGTTCGGTCGATACTGCCATAAGTGAGAATTTCTAGAGAAGCAACACCCATTCCTTCTACTAAAGCAGCTAATTGAGCTTCACGGTGACTGGCAACCTGAGCATTAATTTTTTCCTCAAATCCCTGCATTGATGGTTGATAAAATACTTGTCCTTGCAAGCTAGCAGGCAAGTATTGCTGCGCCACCCAATGGTCTCGGTAAGCGTGAGGGTAAAGATAGCCTGCTCCATGCCCAAATCCTTTTTTATCTCGATTAGCATCTTTGAGATGATTGGGGATATCTGCTGACCTTTCGCTCTCAACAGCTGCCAAAGCATCGAAAAAGCCCATAATGCTGTTGGACTTGGGTGCAGTTGCCAAATAAAGTGTTGCTTGCGCTAGGTGATATCGTCCTTCAGGCATACCGACGCGATCAAATGCTTCAGCGCAAGCATTGACTACAACAACAGCATTGGGTTCAGCTAGTCCCACATCCTCACTAGCAAGAATCAACATTCGGCGGAAGATAAAGCGTGGGTCTTCACCTGCATACACCATTTTCGCTAGCCAGTATAGTGCTGCGTCAGGATCTGAGCCGCGTAAGCTTTTGATAAAGGCACTAATGGTATCAAAATGAGCATCGCCTTCTTTATCGTATAAAACAGCTCGCTGCTGAATCGATTCTTCGGCGACGGCTAGGGTGATATGAATGACATCATTGGAATTAGCTGATGTCGTCTCTACAGCTAATTCCAAAGCATTCAATAGTGAACGAGCGTCGCCATTGGCAACATTAACTAGGTGAGCTAACGCATCATCATCAATCTGCACTTTCAGCTTGCCATAACCACGTTGAGAATCATTTAGTGTTTGCTCAACAATCCGGTACAAGTCTTCATCCTTTAATGGTTGAAGCTGAAAAATCCGGGAACGACTGACTAGCGCTTTATTCACTTCAAAATAAGGATTTTCCGTGGTTGCACCAATTAAAATGACTGTGCCATTTTCTACCCACGGCAGCATTGCATCTTGTTGGGACTTATTGAACCGATGGACTTCATCTACAAACAGGATAGTTCTGCGGTTGTGGAATTTGCGTTGCTCTTGTGCAGTTTCAATGGCGGCGCGAATTTCTTTAACTCCAGAGAGTACGGCATTAATAGCAATGAAATGAGCGCGAGTTGTATTAGCTATCACACGCGCCAAAGTTGTCTTACCAGTGCCTGGTGGCCCGTAGAAAATTAGTGAGGATAGTTGGTCTAAACTAATGGCACGTCGCAGAAGCCTTCCTTGCCCAAGGATATGGTCTTGACCAACAAATTCATCAAGAGTCAAAGGTCGCATTCGGGCTGCGAGTGGAGCTTCCACTGCTGTGACTTGAGCTAAATGCTGATCGAATAAGTCCATAAATTAACAAATTTTGTAGAACCAAATTTAGAAAATCTGAGTCATCAAAAAAGCCCGGTTTATGCAAGATTATAAAAAATCTTTGCAACTAGACCGCGCTTTTTGACAATATTAACTGTATAAAGTGAGTTGCTCTAGCTCAACACCTGTAAGAATTACTGTTTATGTCTGCTTGAAGTTAATAAGCAAAATTTCGTTGCTTTTCAAAGTAGCAAAGTTAAATTCAAGCATTGAGAACTTGAGAGAGCGCTACTAACTTTTGTTCTAGTAGTGTTCGTAACTGTTGAAGCTGTTCATAGCTAGCTCCCTGTAGTGAATCCTCAGATAGTTCCTTAATTTTTTGAATTACAGCTTTCACTTCTTTTGATTCAGATTTTTTGTGCTTTAAATATTTATCTTTAATTGCTTTAATCAGTTCACGGGTTTCTGGGACTGTCAGATTTTCGTTTAATACTTTATTTGTGGCGGCAATTCGCTCAGAGGTTGCAAGTTCTTCGTTTATGTCAAGTCCTTTTGCTGAAAGTGTTGCCAATGCTAAAGCATGAGCGCCCTTCAAGCCACTTTGCCTAATTGCATTTTTTAAATCTTGAGGTAAGAATAGCATTGGCATAAGATTAGTTTTTACAGAACTAGGATTTAAGCCTAGTTCTAAGAGTACTAAAAGTAGACTTTGCTCTGTATCTATAACTCCTAACTGTTCTAAACCTTGTTGCTGCTTTTCAGTACTAACATTGATGAGATGTGTTAGTTCTTTACTGTTACCATCTCTTTCTATTCGTTTAAGTACTGTTCCTAAGAGCGTAAATATTTCATCTATTGTTAAATCTGTAGACTTAGTTACTTCTTTAAATACCGCCTCTGCCTTATCTAAAGGGTTTAAATCCTCAAAACCAAGAAAAGTAATAAGTGCAGATTGGGTTAAGTCTCTAGGCATTGGAACCACTACAGCGCGAATGGTTTTCCATCCTAGAACCCTTGCACCCTCAGTACGCAGTTGACCATCAAGCAGCATATAGCGTCCGTTTTCCTGAAGTACCAGAATAACTGAAGAAATTTGCCCATGCTTTTTGAGTAAACGTGCTTTCGCTTGAATTGATTCTGATGTAATTGTCTGCCGAGGTTGGTTGGGGTTGGGATCAATCAGATCTAAGTCAATTTCGACTTCTCCTGATTGATTTTGCAACTGTTCTCGAAGTTTTTGCAGTTCTATTTCTAAATCTGGGGATTGGGTAGCTCTTAGGCGCTCGACTTCTGCCTGAAGCTCGGTAATCTTTTGTTCTTGATCTGTTTTTTGAATTGCACCACTGAACCTGTCAGCAATTCTTGGTAAGGCCACGGTTATTTTTTCTCCTTTTTATCTTTGATTAAAGCTGCTAAATCGTCTGCTATTGGTTTGAAATCTTTACAAGCAGGGTGCTTGGGACGGTAGACTTGTAACGGCAAGCCGTGAGCGCTAGCATTTTTGAATTCATTCGAGTTACGAACTTTGGGGTAAAGCTTCAAGTGTAACTGATTGGCAATTTCTGGCAATTGCTCCAAATATTGTCGATGCATTGCTACGGATTCATCATACATACTGGGTACAAAACCTAGAATTGGTGGTCTAGGGTCAAGATGTAATTCTTCTGCTGTGGAAATACACCATTCTACTAATTCAGCTGAACCTGAAATAGCTTTCATTTCTAATTGCACTGGTACCAAAATATGTGTTGACGCTGCCAAAGCATTGACATTGAGCATCCCCAAGGTGGCTGGACAATCCAAAATTATTAAGTTATGGGGTAATGGAAAACTCTTGAGGCGATCGCTTAGTGCGTACTCTCCTCGTTTCCTAATTACCAATTCGTTTGCTATCTCAGCTAATAGTGGATGTCCTTGACAAACTTCTACATTGACATTGAAATCTTTCCAGACTGGAGCAAGAGACCAATTTCCTTTGAAATCCTTCGATAAAACTTCTACTAAAGTCTTGGATGGTTCTGCTGGAGCTAGACCACAAAATACATCTAAAGAACGCTGTGGATCTAGATCTATCATTGCTACTGAAAAGCCACGTCGGCTTATTTCATAAGCAAGATGTACACTAAGCGTAGTTTTCCCTACACCACCTGCATTTGCCAAAAGTGAGATAACTATCTGCTTCATAAGATTACTTTTTGTCGAATTTTAAAATTCGACATCACTCTATTAAATATTTACTTTTAAAGATGTTTCTGGTGAAAACGCCCTTAATTGAGACAATTGTTTTTAGAACTAAGATAGGCAGTTGTGTCTGCTACCATATCATGTCTTACTAGAAGTGCATAGCTACTATTTTGACCTCTAAGAATTGTCAAAGTAATCCCAACATATTAAAAAGCTACAACATTTGATTAGAATAAATGCTGGCAAAATCAATATTATAACTACCACTGAAACTTTTTCTGATGTCGTATTTTAAAATACGACATCTCAGAAATCTTAAATTTACTCATCTTATTAGAATTGCTCTTGGGATTGCTTGTTAGCGTTCTACGCTACTTGGCTGATTGCATCCAACAAAAACAAACCCAAGTCTTTATGCAGTGCTTCATTATGCTGCGGACAACCAGTTGAATGTAAACACCTTGGACAACCCGCTTCACAATCACATTCAGCTGCTAGCGCATATGCTTTAGCAGCGAAATTGGTCAAGTCAGAAAATATAGCTTCTGCTGCTCCATTACCACCTTCACAAGTGTCAAAAAAGTAGCCAATTGTTCTAGTTTCTTTTTGCGTAACTATTCCATCCACATCTAGGCTAGAGGACAAAACTACCAGGGGTACAGCTTTTACTATCTGGTGTTGGATGCTATGGACTGCTGTAAAATCAGCACTACTAGTCCATAGTGTTTGATATTGTTCAGGAACTTCACCTCCTGTGGATGTTATGATCTCTTGTTTGTATTTGTTGACTTGTACTTGTATCACTTTTTGCAGGGGTTCATTTATTTCTACCAGTACGCAGGGCGCTTGGTATTTTGTAACATATGGCTCCTCAAATGCTACTTCTGACTGAAGTTTTGTTACTTCAGCTGCTCCTAGAGGATGCCTACACAAGGAACAAGTTTTCCCTTCAAGCGGTTTTTTGTAGTTACCACAACGCTGATTTTTACAAGTCATCCCGTAAGTGCGTTTCATCAACCGATAACCTGTAACAGAATCAATACCTCTGCCAATTTACGAGGGTTCAACGCCTGTAGAAACGTTATGAATACGTCCTAAAGCAGTAAGCTTGGCGAAAATCTGGTTTAATAAAATAGGC
>NZ_JACJQJ010000093.1 GCF_014696615.1 Nostoc linckia FACHB-104
ATTTTCTCTACTCACTGGTGATTTTTTTACCTACTTTTTCTCACACACAACTACTCTTTTTTGTCAATTTTCTTATTAAGAAAGATGTTTATAATGCATAGCTTAAAAAAGGGGGGAAAAGAATCAAAGTCCCCCTTGTTAAGGGGGATTTAGGGGGATCTAAACGTTGTGGTGCTACGAAGATAGGTAATGTATAACTTTGATTGGGTTAAATGATTCGGGGACGACTCATACAGCAGTTTTGCTGTGCATGGCATATACTACTCTATGATTATTCTCAACAGAATTCTCTTGAAAATCAGTAATGAACAGCATCTTTACCCCTGAAGAAATTACTGCCCTCTCTGCGGAAATTGACCGCCAGTTAATAGAACTGCGCTCTGCTCCAGATTCAGAGCAAAAACAAGGAGATGATAAAATCTCAGATGAAAAATTGCTGGTAAAACAAACGGCAGCAATTACACAAGTTACACAAGAAAATTCTCGGAGTTTTTTGCAGAAATTTGGACGCGCTGCTAAAAGTGATTTATGCCAGGAAGGGGGAATGCTGAATAAGCAGTGGCAGAAATGGGGGGATTTGGATAATAAGGATGCTGTGGAACGCTTGGGTGCGGTGTTGGTAGGGATGGGTGTTTCGGGGGATGTGTTATCTCCTTTAGTTGTGGCGGTAACGGTGATTATTATTCATATTGGGTTGAAGGCTTTTTGTGAAGATTATTCTGCGGAAGTGGATAATAAATGAATTTTGTCTCACGCAGAGGCGCGGAGGCGCAGAGAGTAAGAGTTTTAAGAGTTGAATTTAAATCGTCAAGCCTGTAGGGGCGGGGTCTTTTTCATTGGTGTCCACTTAAGCTAAAAGCTATATATGGCGAGCATTGTGCAAAAACTTTCGCCCTCATCCCCTAACCCCTTCTCCCCCGGGAGAAGGGGAATTAAATCTCTTGCTCCCACAGGAGAAGGGGAATTAAATCTCTTGCTCCCCTCTCCCGGTGGGAGAGGGGTTGGGGGTGAGGGCAAAAACCTTGCTACAAAGCGGGTTTCGCGTTAAATTGACACCAATGGGCAAGGCATTGCCTAGAATAATTGATGTGTGGCAAACATTATAGGGGTTATCGGTTGAGTCCACACAGTCTTAAGGGCACGGCAGTGCCGATGCCCCTACAGGCGACGATATAATTTTGTTTTGCATCCAACACCAGAAGCGCTATTTTTGACTTGGTATTAGATTCTTGGCGGTGCGTTGCGCTGCGCGACAACACAACGCCAGTCGCCTCAACGGGGGGAACCCCCGCACAGCGCTGGCTCCCCTACATTTACGGCGAATTACGAATTACGAATTACGAATTATTTAATAACGCTGCAAGGGATTGTGGGTCAGCAATACCCCGCAGGATAGCGGAGATAATCATAGACTCTTCCGAATCTAACGGCTCGCACAGTATATTCTCATCTCGCTCGCCGGCTAAGATACGACGGATGGCAGCAACGAGATTTTGCCAATCTTCTGCGGCATTCTCCATCTCAACTTCTAGCTGTTCCCTGATTTCTGCATCATCCACAGCAGCTACTACCCGTGCAATAAACTGCCCATATTGCCGCAACTCATACTGTGTCCCCGCAAACGCCGCTTTTGCTTGCCTTGCTTGGCGACGATATTCTTTAGCTTGGGTGGTGTCGCCTTGCTTGTCGGCAATATCTGCCAAGGTGTCATAGATTTTCCAAATCTCAGCCGCAGCCGGGTCTAAGGTTTTCTTGATAGCTAATGCTTCTTCTGCCAATTGTCGGGCTTCGCTGAGGCGGTGGGGTTGGTTTTGTAGTAGGTTAGCGAGGTTACTTAATATTGAAGATACATTTGCTTGATTTTCTAATTTTTGAAATTGCTTTAAAGCCTTACGAAACCAAGCCTCTGCCTCTCCCAGGTTGTCAACAAGTCTATTGAGGCTGCCTAATTGACCCCAAGTCCTTGCTGCATCTGCCAGATTTCCTAGAGATTCTTGAATTTGTGCTGATGTTCGGTAGGCATCTTCCGCAGCGTCCCACTGCTTGCCTTCTTGGTACACCCTACCCAGCTGATGCCAAGCCGTGGCTGCTTGTGCTGGTTCGTTGAGTTGCTGGAAAGTACTCAGTACTTCTTGGTAACGCTGTTCTGCTTCTGGGAGGTTGCCTTGCCGCATGGCTAGAGTTCCAAGTTGAAAATTTGATACCGCAGCCCCACTCAAGTTTCCAATTTCTTTATCAATAGCTAATCCTGCTTCATAAGCAATGCGTGCCTCATCATAATCTCCCATATTCCTCAGCGCATCTGCCAATTCAGTCTGCAAAGTTCCCATCAGTTGCTTCACATTATTAGACTGTTCCAACTGCTGCGCCACTGCCAACCCCTGGCGATAGATTTGTGCTGCTTGTGCTGTTTGTCTTTGGAAACTCAAGCACCGCCCCAGCCTACCCAAAGTAACACAGCGCTTATAACTTGGTTGCTCGCCCAACTCTGCCAGTATCTCACTAAACACCTGCGCTGCTTGTTGATAGCGACCAGCATTGAATAATTGCTCGCCTGAACTACTACGGCTGAGAAACCATGTATTAGAACCTACTTCCCCAGTTAATTCAGCAATCCTTTGATTTAGTCTAGTGCGATCGCGGTTAAGTCCAAAGATACCAAGAAACAAGTTTACCTTGTCAACAAAGTCCACTGCCCATTCTGCACCTGCATTTAACGCGCTATCACCTGCATAAAGTAAATTCGGTAATTCCCATTGAGCAATGTTACGAACTGCATGAGGATTTTTGCTATTTTCAAAATACAAATAGTCAGAAAGTTGATAATACCAGCCTTGATAACGGGCAAGCAGTTCTGTCTGTGCTTCTGGGGATAAGCGCGGCCACAAGGCTGGGGCTAAGGTGGGGTGAAATTTGAGAAAAAGCCTATCAACTTGAATTAAACCAGTGGCTTCTAATGCTGGACGCAAAGTTTGCCACTGTGACTCAGAAATTTCTGTAATTTCCAGCAAGTAAGGTTCTAACGCCCCGCCCTGAAACACGCCTAAGCGAGGCAACAACTGCATGGCTTCAGCATCCAACCGTTCCAAAGATAAATTCAACGATGCTAATAGGGGATTATCTGGTGTTTGGGCAATCAACGCTTCTAAGCGTTGTCCCAACTCTGCCGGACGGCGACTTTCCAACTGTTTCGCTAACAAACCAATGGACAGGGGATGAAAATCCACCAGTTTAAATAATTCCAACAACACCTCGCGTTTAGGTGGATCAAATTTGGGTGCTGGCGGCAGTTTAATCAAACTCTGGAAATACGCTAGGGCATCTTCTTGTCCCAAACCTCGCAAAGATAAGGAGATATGTTTGCGGCTGCCTTGTGTGGGATAATCAGGATGGTGAAAATCTGGTGTGCGAGTGGTGAGTAACACCCGACATTCCCCCACCTCAGACCACTGTTTTGCTACGGTTAACAGTTCTCGTAGAGTTTCTGCTGGCAAGGTTTCTAAGTTATCTAAAATCAGCAATGTGGCTTGCTTCCGCAACGCCTGAGTTGCCGCCGCCCCATCAATTAAACTCGCCTCTAACACTGTCGCCAGGGTGCTAACTGCCCAGCCTACAGCATCCACACCACCAAAGGCAGCATAATCCACAAAACAAACTTTCTCAAACATCCCCGTGCGGTGTAACCAGCGTCCTGCTTCCTGGACAAGATAGGTTTTTCCCTGTCCACCAAAACCCGATACTGTGAGGCGGCGCGTTCCTTGGACAAACCAGCGTTCTATCTGCCACAATTCCCTGCTACGACCGAAGAATCCAGCTTCTTGTAAATCGGGCAAGTTTCCCCATTTTGGTGTCTCGCCGCTTTCTTGGTTGTTCAAGTCTTGCTGCTGCAATAATGGGGTATCACCAGCCGCTTGATACAAGGCAGGTAAAAACCAATCTTGCAATTTTAACTGTACTCGTTCCTCACCCCGTTGCCGTTCTCCCCGTTGTTGGTTGAGATACAAGTCTCGCCGCGCATTATCTAATGCTTCACCCATACCAGCACCAGATACTAAACCCTGATAGAACTTGGCAAACAGTTGATGGGCAGTTGTCACTAATACCGAATAAGTCATTGCCAAGACTGTGGGAATACCTGCATGGGTTAACCTAGCGGCTACACTACCCATTGCATCCTCTCCATCTTCGCCACCCATCGCCGCCGACTGACAGGCAGACAAAACAATTAACCCCACTTTTTGCCGATTCAGCATATCACCCAAGGTTTCGGCAGTAATCAGGGCTTTTTTCCCTTCTTTATCCTCAAATAACAAATAACCGATATTGCCACCGTTCTCGTTCCCGCCTTTAGTTAATCCCACCGGGTCGCTATGTTTAGCCTGTTCTTGGAAACGCCCATCTAAATCAAATACCCCATGACCGTCAAAATGCACGATATCAATAGGGGGTTGGCGGGAGTCTTCTAACCGCGCTACTAAATTATCCAAGGTGGCTGGACGCAAAAACTCTACCTCAACTCTTCCGGCTGCTGCTTGTTGAATGGCGTTCAAAACTGCCATTGCTTCACCACGGGGGTCAATAAATCCTGCATCACTGGGACGACTGACGACAAACAATAACCGCAAACGGTCTTTGACTTGCACTTTAAACGGTCTGCGTCCACCCCCTGCACCAGCCAAACGACGACGAATCGAAATGCGGGGATTTTCGTGAAACAAATAAGTACCTTGTGGGTCGCATAACAATTCCCAAGGCAGTGATAAAATTGCTGGATGACTGGCGCTGATGGTTAATAAGCGTCCTGGTTGATTTTCATCTTGAAAATCATTAAACAGCCGTTGAGCAGCCCGATTTTGAAAAACTGCATTAAATAAATCTTCGCCCCATTGCCGGAATTTTTTAGCTATCCCTTCCGCCCGTTTATCGTCTACATCCGTTGTGTAATGTGCCGCATAAGTTTCTAAGTACCAGCGAATCTCTTCTCTGTCTGCTGCACTCAACGGTGAGGCAAAGTCCAGCCTCTCAGTGTCTTGCCCATCAAATGTTACAATGACTTGATGATTCTCTGGGAAGCGGAGATTTAATTCCATAGTCGGCTGTGTGGGCGTGGCAGGTTATTTGAGATAATACAAACTTTTTAGCCTAAATTCCGTAAAAATGCTAGGCGATCGCGTTTCCTTATATTCTAGAGGGCATGGCACTGCCATGCCCCTACAATCGTTAAGTCAATAGTGGCTATTCTCAACTCAATAGCGGCTATTCTCAACTCAATAGCGGCTATTCTCAACTCAGTAGTGGCTATTCTCTACTCAATAGCGGCTATTCTCAATTCAGTAGTGGCTATTCTCTACTCAATAGCGGCTATTCTCAATTCAGTAGTGGCTATTCTCAACTCAGTAGTGGCTATTCTCTACTCAATAGCGGCTATTCTCTACTCAATAGCGGCTATTCTCAACTCAATAGCGGCTATCCTCAACTCAATAGCGGCTATCCTCAACTCAATAGTGACTTTCCTAATATTTCCTACCTCTTGTTTTTGCCTCTTGCCTTTTTAAAATGAGTAATTATACCAATTTGACAAAAGAATGCGACAGATTGTAGGGGCAAGGCAATGCCTTGCCCTCTTATATTGATGTGTCGCAAACATTATTTGAATTGGTATTAGACACCGAAATATTACTGATTATTAGCTGAAAATTGTACATTTAAAAATTGCTATTTATGCTGAACCAGATTTCGATTTAATTAAGGCAATCTAGGTTTAGAAGTATTTTAACAGGGCAAATTTATGAGCCGCAAAAAACGTAAATCCAGCGTTTTAGAAAAAGTTAAGTTAAGAGCAGATGGGATGAAATTGATCGATCCAACTCTGAAACTGGATGATGATTATAGTCTGGATAAACTGCTGGAGTCAATGGAACAGTTACGTAATAAACTTGAGGTTCATAATAACGCTCTGGCTTTAGCTGATTCTTCTTTAACTGAAGTTGAAGAGATGGAGAAAAATTTGAATAAACTTTCTCAAAAAATGCTAATGCTAATTGCTATTAAGTACGGCACAGATAGCCCTCAATATGAGACAGCAGGTGGTGTTCGAGATAGCGATCGCGTCCGCAAAATGAGGTCGAGCCGCTTGAAAAATGTTGCACAACAAGCATCAGATAATAATAGTAAAAGCGTGAGTATTAGCGCATAGAATGAGACTAGCTTGAAAATGGGCATGGGGCATAGGGCATGGGGCATGGGAAAGACAGATTTTCATAACACCATTTCACCGCGTCCTTTATTACCCCATTTTCTGACATCGCTTTCCTGTCCACTTCTCCCAGCGCGCAATTCCTCGGCTGATTAACTCTGGTTGCTCGTCACCAATAAAACAAATTCGCCCCATTCTTTCGCAAGCAATTAGAACTTCACCATTCCCCATGAAAGGCGCAATTACAAAATTGTTGGGACTGGTATATAAATTAATTAAGTAATTGACGATTGCTTCTACACCTTCAAGATTAATTGCTGTTTGTGGCTGGGATAGAGATTGATGAGAGAAAATCCCTACATAAATATTTCCTAACAATAATTCGTATTGAAAAGGCATTTGATTGTGCCTATAGAATTCGTAAATTTGCCCTTGCGATCGCAATACCGCTACCACCCGCGCTTCCCCAGCCAAGTAATTATGGTTCCAAGTTGAGGAAAAAGTTGCGATCGCCAATGCTGCATCTGAGGGTAGCAGGTTCATAAAATCCTGCTTGGAAGTATCGCCACAATATACCAAATGTCGCCCCAGCATCCATTCCTCGCCTTCTGTCACCTTAATAGCTGAGTTCGCTAATTTGTCGCTTGACTCTTCAGCGGGACGCTGGTTTTTCTTGATCAGTAACTTTGCTTCTTTCTCAGCCAAAGCACTGTTGTAGGCTAAAGTCTGTAAATCTTTTTGCTGATTTCGCGCCTCAGCTAGCAGTTTTGCTTGTTTTTGTGCTGCTTGTATATCTCCTTGCGTCTGGGCTAATTCCAGCGCCTTTTGTGCGGCTTCTGCTAAAGCGCGTTCCTGGCTACCAGCTCTGGCTATTTTTAATAAAGCCGTGGGACTTTCTGCGATCGCAGTCCCTTTAATCATTTGTTTGACATCAGGGTGAATCCCTTTGGCTATCTGCTTTCCATGCTGAAAAGTGCGCTCAGAGTAGCCAGCTTCCTTCGCTAACTCCACAGTTCGTTTTGCAGGTAGTGAAATCATTTCACCACCTTTGAGAGTATGTTGATTATCTCCCGCCTTCGCCCGCAATCCCATGCGTTCCAAAATGCGATCGCGCTCTAACCATAATTCCGAGCGTTCTAGCGGTTCTAGCTCATTGCGGATTAAATTCTCATCAATTTCTGCCAATCGCGCTTGATCAGGCGCTTGGTAAGTCACAATATTGCACTCAATTGCATCTAACCCCAACAGCTTACAAGCCGTCAACCGATGCAATCCCGCAATCAAATTCAGCTTTTGATCCACCGTAATCGGATTCAACAGGCCATTAGCCTTAATTGATTCCTTCAACTCATTCACCTTATCACCCTTAATCGGGCGACGATTGCAACCAACGAGAATCTGATTTATTGGCACAATAGGCATAACTACTGTTCTTCAGTGCAGCCAGTCAAAACACCAACCATAGCATTAAGATATCAATAGTCAAGGGGCATGGGGCATGGGGCATGGGAAATTCGTAATTCGTAATTCGTAATTCGTAATTCGTAATTCGTAATTGAAATATCTCCCAGTCCCTAATCCCCAATCCCCACTCCCCAGTCCCTAATCCCCAATCCCCAGTCCCTAATCCCCAATCCCCAATTTCCCCAGACTGTCTAATGGTACACAAATGAATTAACAGTAATTGATTGATAATATTAATGTGAGTTGATTAGCCTTAATATCTGAGAGCAAAATGAGGAAAATTACTTAGTGTATATTAATCGTTTCCTCGTCATTTATTCAGAATATTATGGAGATTCAATAACAAATAAGACAGTGAAAACTGATTGACAAGCTAAAGTGTTTTTGCAATACTTTAACAAAGCTTTATCCTAGTTTTCTAGTCATATCAATCAGCGCTACATTATTTTGGAGAATTTTTTGTTGCTAGCGCTACTTAATTCTTAAGTTACGGGGTTTGTTGACTGTAGAAGATAAAACTAAGGATGCTTAGTAGTAGCGTAATTAGCAATTCAGCTAAACCACATCTAGTTTGCATATCTCTCAGAAAGTGCTGAGTATAAAACCAGTTGATTTAAGACTTTGAGCAATCAACATTATTCAGCAACAGATGCAACGGTACAACATTATATCGAGAGGTAGGGGCACGGCAGCATACGTGTCAACTTAATGTGAAACCACACTAAACCCATAGCCCGCCTCCGAATTAATTCGGAGTCTAATAGCAAAAGTAAGCTAAAGCTAACTAAAAATTATCATTTATCCCCAGTTTACTTTAGTAAACTTTGCCTTTGGCCCTTGGAATTCATTCCAAGGCGAGTATGAAAGCCTAGCAAATAAGCTATCTGTGTCTTAAGTTTACACCTCTGGGCAGTGCCGTACCCTGACGGGTATACTTCCTCAATCCTTGTATCTTGCTGGGTTTTAAAGACATTATTGGCGTTGCTTTAATTCATATTTAGTGCTTCTACATGGAGAATATCGGCTTGTAACGAATAATCTTTCTAAGCATAAAAGCGTAAAAAAATTACCTACAACTAATCAGACTTATCTCATGTTTGACAGTCGAATAAAGGATGAAGCATGAATCTTGAAATGAGATACAAATTAGTATTTAAAAAGCTGATTTTATCTCATATAAGATAACTAGGTTACCAATTAATTTACTTCATATCATCCTGAACTTTTAGACTGAGTTTAAACAGCATAAAGTGGGATAAGTCGAATGTAATCAAGTGAGATAGACCTTTAAATTATTCCCCGACACAGCACAACTGGAATACAAATATGACAGCAAACAAGGAAAATCCGTTATTCTCTAAACCTATTCATCGCTGGCAAATTGTTTTAGGAGTTTCTGTCATCTTAGCTACTGGGTTAGCATCCTTTTACGGTTTATCAACATTATTCTTTCGCTCTAATCTTTACACTCGCCCAACTAATACCCCTACAAAACCTGCACCTGCAAAAGTTGCAATTACAGCTTTAGGACGTTTACAGCCTGAAGGCGAAATTACTTATTTGTCTGCACCTAATTCTATTAACGGTGTACGAGTTGAAAAACTCTTAGTTAAGGAAGGAGACAAGGTACAGGCTGGACAAGTTTTAGCTTACCTAGAAGACTACAATCGCGCTACAGCTGCTTTGCAACAAGCATTAGACAAACTGCAAGTAGCAAAAGCCCAACTAGCGCAGGTAAAATCTGGTGCGAAAACTGGAGATATTGACGCGCAAAAAGCCACGATCGCAAGCTTACAATCCCAATTAAAAGGAGATGTAGCAACCCAAGAAGCTACAATTGCACGTCTCCAGGCGCAGGTAGAAAATGCCAAAACCGAGAACGATCGCTATCAGCAATTGTTCAAACAAGGTGCGATCGCAGCTTCCATAGGCGATAGCAAAGCACTGCAACTCAAAACTGCACAACAGCAGCTTGAAGAAGCCAAAGCTACCAAGAAACGTACTCAAGACACCCTGCAAAGCCAAATTAAACAAGCACAATCGCAACTTAGCAGTGTCAAAGAAGTACGTCCTGTAGATGTGGAGGTAGCACAAACCCAAGTGAGAAGTGCCACAACTGCTGTCAAACAGGCAAAAGCCGACCTCGATTTAACTTACATTAAATCGCCCATCGATGGCACAATTTTAAAAATTCATGCCAGAACCGGCGAAGTAATTGCTACTTCCGGCTTTGCTGAGATAGGTAACATATCTCAAATGTACGTGGTTGCAGAAGTGTACCAAACCGATATTCAAAAAGTGCGTAAAGGTCAAAAAGTGACCATTACCAGCCCAGCCATTGTAGGAAAATTGCAGGGAACCGTAGAAAATGTAGGTTGGCAAGTTGAGAAGCAAAGTATCTTCAGCCTCAACCCCAGTTCCGACACCGACCGCAAAATTATCGAGGTCAAAATCTGCATAGACGATCCTAAAGAGAGTGCGAAGGTATCACGCCTCACTAACTTACAAGTGGATGTAGCAATTCATATTTAGTCAACAGTCAACGGTCAACAGTCAACAGTCAACAATCAAGTGACCAATGACCAATGACCAATGACAAATAACAAATGACAATCCATAACAGAATTCATGAATTTTAAGATTCCTTTAGCATGGCTACAATTAGTCCAGCAAAAAGTTCGTTTTCTGGTAGCTGTAGCGGGGATTGCTTTTATTGTGCTGCTGATGTTTATTCAGCTAGGTTTCCAAGATGCACTCTATTCTAGTGCTACCGCAGTACATCAAAGCTTGAAAGGAGATTTGTTTGTAGTTAGTTCTCAATACAAATCTTTGACCTCTAATCAAAGCTTTTCTCGGACTCGTTTATATCAAGCTTTGGGGTTTGATGGTGTTGAGTCTGTTAGCCCCATGTATGTGCAATTTGCCAAGTTGAAAAACCCGGTAAATAACGAGAAATATTCAATTTATGTGATTGGGTTTGATCCAGGTAGATCTGTTTTAAATATCCCAGAGGTTGAAGAGAATTTAGATAAGCTCAAAATTACGGACATGATGCTGTTTGACAGAGATTCACGTTCCGAGTTTGGGCCGATTCCAGAAAGGTTCGATCAAGGTCAGACTGAACAAACTGTTGAAATCTTTCCCTTTAACTCTTTAATTGGTTATCGCGTTAGAGTTGCAGGTTTATTCAGTTTGGGGCCTTCCTTTGGGGTAGATGGTAACCTAATTGTTAGCGATTCAACTTTTCTCCGAATCAATCCCAACACCCGCCCCGCGGAAATGATTGACGTGGGTGTAATTACCTTAAAACCAGGTACAGATGCTAATAAGGTGCTGAAAGATTTACAAGCATCTTTACCTAATGATGTGCAAGTTTTTACATACCAAGGTTTCATTGATTTTGAGAAACAATATTGGGCTGTAAGAACACCAATCGGTTTTATTCTCAGCTTGATGCTAACAATGGCTTCTGTTGTAGGTGTAGTAATTGTTTACCAAATTCTCTACAGCAACATTGCTACACAATTCGTAGCTTATGCAACATTAAAAGCTATGGGTTATGCCAATAGATATTTATTAAATGTTGTCTTTCAACAAGCTTTGATATTGGCAGTTTTAAGTTATATACCCGGATTTATCTTTTCCGTGCTGCTATATGATTTTGCCATGAAAGCGACAAAGTTGCCTATTGTGATGACATTTAATAATGCATCATTAGTCTTTGTATCAGCTACATTAATGTGTTTAACTTCAGGGTCACTTGCTATCAATAAACTACGTTCCGCAGACCCGGCTGATATTTTCTAACTATTACTCTCGTCGGTGTCTTTGTTCCTCTGTGCTAGATAAATTATTTTCTCAATACATAGACACTCAACTAAAACAGATATTCATTGCATAATCACCTTGTTAAGTAGTTGACTGTTGTCAGTCAACAGTTAACAGTTAACAGTCAACACCATTAGTTTTCTTTACTTCCCTTCATCAATTATCTCTGCTTTATGAACTTTGAAAATAAAACTATTCTGATTACCGGAATTGACGATTTTATTGGCTATCGTGCGGCTGAGTTAGCCATAGCCAAGGGAATGAAAGTCAAAGGACTACAAAGTTCTGGTACTCAGGATAAAAAAGCGCAAAATTTAGGCGTTGAGGTGATTGTTGGTAAAATCAACGATGCCAAAACTGCTCAAAAAGCTTGTGAGGGAGTAGACATCGTTTTACATACTGCTCAACTTGCTCAAGAAGCTGGCCCTCTCAAAGATTTTCGTGAGGTGAATGTTGACGGAAGCATCACAATAGCGAAAGCAGCCAAAAGTGCTGGTGTTAAAACCTTTGTGCATCTTTCTAGCGTCTTGGTGTATGGGTTTAATTATAGCGATCGCGTCACCGAATCCGAGCCGCTAGCTGAAGAAAATAACCCCTACTGTCAAAGCAAAATCGAAGCAGAAGTTGCATTATTACCACTCAATAACCCGCCAGATTTTGGTGTAATTGTAATTCGTGCCGGCGATGTTTACGGGCCAGGATGTATTCCCTGGGTAGCACGTCCGGTTCATTTTATGCGCCAAAAATTATTCGCTTATGCTAATGATGAGCATGGCGTGATCAATCATGTATATGTTGATAATTTGATTGATGCTATCTTCCTAGCTATTGAAAAAGAAACCTATGGCGAAATCTTCAATATTACCGACGGACAACACACTTCCTGGAAAGAGTATTTTACCCGTTTAGCCGTAATATCTGGTTCACCAGAACCCATGTCTATCGGTAAAGACGAAATCAAATTATTTTTGAAATTGCGTGTTCAAGGACAAAAATTATTTCGCAAAAAAGCCGATATTCTTCCAGAGTCTATAGATTTTATGACTCGTCCATACGCTTGTTCGATTGAGAAAGCCCAAACTTTATTGAATTATGCACCAAAAATTAGTTTAGAAGAGGGCTTACAAATTACTAAAGAATGGCTAGAAAAAACAGACCTGCAAAACCTAATGAAATAGTCTAAACAGTGCTGAGTTATGTAGGTTGGGTTGACGTAAGGAAACCCAACACCGAAATATCGGTTAAGCTTTCAAGATCCATGTTGGGTTGCACTGCGCTTAACCCAACCTACATATACTATATCTGCTGCTTGGGAGAAATGCAGGCTTACCACCTTAAATGTAGCCATTTTCCAATACTCAGGACTCAGCACTCAGCACTCAGCACTACTAAAACTTATGAGTAATCCTCTGCAGCGTTTAAGCATTGGACTCCCTGTATACAACGGCAAGAAATTTATCCGTGAGTCCATAGATTGTATTTTGAATCAAACATTCCAAGATTTTGAATTAATTATTTCTGATAACGCCTCTACAGATAATACCGAAAAAATTTGTAGAGAGTATGCTGCTAAAGATAACCGTATCCGCTATTACCGTAACGCCAAAAATATTGGTTGCGCTCGAAACTTTCATCGCGCCTTTGAATTGTCTACAGGCGAATATTTTAAATGGGTAGCCTATGACGATTTACACGCCCCAGAATATTTATTGCTTAAAGACTTACAGCTAGCTGCTCAAACTCTATGGAAAAACCGCCAAAACTTTTATCAACGTTTCTCAGTTTTGAGCGGCGGTTAATTACTTCCCAATCATACCATTTGAGGAGACTCATACATGATGTTAAAACTATCTAAAATTACAGCCTTAGCGATCGCAACTTTCACCAGCCTCACCTCCATTCAGCTTGTGAATGCTGCACCAGCGCAAACCCTCACTGTGGTGGTTAATGGTATCAAACACCAAAAGGGACAAATTTGTATCGGAGTTTACTCTCAAGACAAAGAGAAAGGATTTCCCTCCAATACTTCCAATGTATTGCAAGGTGTTTGTAAAAAAATTACAGGTAGCACCTTAAAACACCAATTCTCCGGCTTGAAGCCTGGAAATTACGCTGTCGCCATCGTTGACGATCAAAATGGCGATCGCAAAGTCAATAAAGACTTTTTCGGTATTCCCACTGAAGGCTTTGGTATTTCCAACAACCCTACAGTATCCATTCAAACTGGAACACCCAAATTCCGCGATGCTAGTTTTGCAGTCAACAAAAACACCACCGTCAACATCACAGTGAAATATTCCCTCGATCCCTAATACAAAAAGGCTGGCGTTGCCGCTAACGCGATCGCAATTCCAGGGTAGGGTGTGTTGTCGCGTAGCGCAACGCACCGCCTGAGGACAATTCACGGTGCGTTACGCCGGAGGCTAACGCACCCTACAAAATTTGTAATTACGTAGCGCTTTGCGCTTCCCGTAGGGTATTACAAATTGATATGGCTCATCACCGCTTTTTGAGGAGGCTTTACAATTAATGCCAGATTTGGTCAAATTTCTGTGTAACTCGTTGTTGGGTTGGCTGGCGATTCAGGTATGTTTAACCCTGGTGTTTTTGGTGTCTCTGAATCCAAGCCAGAAGAACTTGTTACCAGATGACCAGTTACCCAAAACAGCGGTGATTCTCTGCCTACGTGGAGCAGATCCATATCTGAGACAATGTTTGCGTGCTTTATTAAAGCAGAACTACCCTAACTATGATTTAAAGGTTGTTGTCGATCATCAAGAAGATCCAGCTTGGAACATTGCTGTTGACACCATCCAAGAAATAGGCGCAGTTAACGTTGAAATTAGCGCATTGCGAGCAATAAACAACAATTCTAGCCTCAAGTGTAGTTCTCTAGTCCAAGCAGTCTCGGAATTGGATGATTCCTATAAAGTAGTCGCTTTAGTGGATAGCCATACTATCGTTCATCCTCATTGGCTGCGCGAATTAGTAAATCCTTTATCCCATCCCAAGGTAGGAGTGACCACCGGTAACCGTTGGTATGTACCCACAGGTAAACACTGGTGGTCTTTAGTACCTTATATAGCTAACGTCTCCTTAGTTATACAGATGTATCTGTTTGGCATACCTTGGGGTGGGACTTTAGCGATTAAAACTGAAGTCATTCAGCAAACAGGACTGCTTGATAAATGGAGCCGTGCTTTAAGCGAAGACATCATGATTCGTAGTGTCTTGCGACAGCATCGGTTGAGGGTAAAATTTGTACCTTCCTTATTAATGCTCAATCGGGAAGAATGCAACTTACCCACATTAAGAGACCAAATTGAGCGTCAACTCATCTGTTCTCGCCTTTATCATCCCCAACCATCAGCGATTATTGGCGATACTTTTTCCAGCATATTGCAGCCAACGCTCGTCTTGATGTGTTTGCTATGGGCATTATTTACTTCACAATGGGATAATTTCGTCTTTTTGCTGGCGTGTTATACCAGCTATACAGTTGGATTACTTTGGCTCATGCTGATTTTAGAGCATGGAGTCCAGCAAATAATTCGCGATCGCCATCAAAAACCAACACCAATTACATTTCCCACCATCATCAAACTCCTCATCGGAATCCCCCTAACTCAATGGCTTTATGGGTTAGGAATGTTGTCTTCTTTGAGAATGTCTACAGTTAACTGGCGTGGTATCACCTACCGCATTTCCGGCCCTTGGAACATTCGGTTAGTAGAGTATCGGACGTATCGGTGAGGGAGTAGAGGAGGCAGGGGGCAGGGAGCAGGGAGCAGGGGGAGAATAAATTACCAATTACCCATTCCCAATGCCCCATGCCCCATGCCCCATGCCCATGTCAATGAGAATTTTCCAGAAATCTTTGCTGCGTAAATCCTAAAACCAGCACTTTCATGGAATCTTCTAGGTGATCAAGCATGAACGATTTGGCGAGATTGTTGTCTCAGATTGTACTGGGATGGCTGGCCATTCAGGTATTGTTAATTCTTGTTTTCTTGTGGAATTTGCGTTCTTATCAGGGGAAATTATTGCCAGATGACAAGTTACCCAAAACTGCGATCGTTCTTTGTTTGCGGGGTGCAGATCCTTTTCTGCCTAATTGTTTGCGTGCTTTATTAAATCAGAACTATCCCCAGTATGATTTAAAGCTGATTGTTGATCGTCAAGAAGATCCAGCCTGGAAAATTGCTACTGATACTATCCAAGAGCTAGGAGCAACTAACGTTGAAATTAGCCCTTTGAGAATTATTCGCAAAAACTGTAGCCTGAAGTGCAGTTCTCTACTGCAAGCAGCGTCAGACTTAGACGATTCCTATCAGGTAGTTGCTTTAGTCGATGCTGATACCATCGTTCATCCTAATTGGCTGCGGGAATTAGTCAGCCCTTTAAATAATCCCCACATTGGCGCGACAACTGGTAACCGTTGGTACTTACCTACTGGTAAATATTGGGGTTCTTTAGTGCGCTACATCTGGAATGTATCTGCGGTTGTGCAGATGTACTTGTATGGGATTCCTTGGGGTGGAACTCTCGCTGTCAAAACGGAGGTACTGCGTCAAACAGGACTTTTAGATAAGTGGAGTAAGGCTTTTGGCGAAGATACTATGATGCGTAGTGTCTTAGGCAAAAATAAATTACGGGTAAAATTTGTACCTTCCTTATTGATGCTGAATCGGGAAGAATCAGATTTACCCAGCTTAAGATACTGGCTACAGCGTCAATTAATATCTTCGCGGCTGTATCATCCCTGGTGGTTGGCTGTAGTTGGCGACACGATTTTAACCATATTATTGCCAACTCTGCTGATTGTATTGTTCGTAGCAGCTTTATTTACCCAACAATGGAACACTGCAGTTTTCTGCTTGAGTTGTTACATTGGCTATATGTTGGGACTGCTCTTGCTGCTACTAGTATTAGAAAAAGAGATCCAGCAAGTCCTGCACCGTCACGGTGAACCGATAACAAAACTCGCACCAGCAACCATCTTCAAAATTTTCATTGGGATTCCCTTTACCCAATGGGTTTATGGTTGCGCCATGTTTCTCTCTCTGTGGATGTCAAAAGTTAAGTGGCGGGGAATCACCTACGATATCAACGGCCCTTGGAACATTCGCCTCCTCGACTATCGCCCTTATAAAATCGTAGACCAACCAAGCGATCGCAAACTTTCTCTTTAGGTGATTGTTGATTGTTGACGGTTGACGGTTGACTGTTAACTGTGGATTGGGGAAAACACCAATTACCAATTACCCATTACCAATCCCCAATGCCCCATGCCCATTCTCATGAAATCTTTGCTGCGTAAATCCTAAAACCAAAACCAGCTTTTTCATGAAATATCTCTTTTATTATGACAAACCAACCTCTGCGGATTGCTCTGTTCACAGGCTTGTATGCTCCCTTCCTCACAGGGGTTTCAGTCGCAGTACATCAGCGAGTTCGTTGGTTACTAGAGCAAGGACATGAAGTCTTTCTCATCCATCCCGAATTTAACGATAAATATCCTAAACAAGTTGGGAATCGTCCTATGCCAGGATTAGAAGAGTTACAGAAATTTCCTAACTTTTCTTCCTATGCATTTCCCACACAGCCACTGATTTTCTACAAATCTCTGCCTCAACCATTAAATTACAAACATTGGAGCGATACTAAATTACTCTTGAACTTTCAACCCGATATTATTGTGGTTGAAGAAGCTGCCCAAATGAGAGGAGCTTACTCAATCTTCTTACAAGGTTATGGTCGTACAGTGGGAGTTAAATATGCCAAGCAAACAGGCACTCCAATTATCTCGGTTTTCCATACAGATATCGTTGCCTATATCAAATATTACTTAGGAAATTTCTTCTTTGGCTTGCTACGCCCGATTATTCCCTTAATAGTCAAGCAAGTCAGCGATGCTTACACTGTCAATGTATTTTCCTCGCGGGAACAGCTAATTAAGTACAATAATTTGCAATGTCAACGTGGAGAATACTTGCCCTATCAAGGTATTAATTGCGAAAAATTCCATCCTCGTAATATTTGTTATGATCCCATACCAGGCGATCGCAGACCTACTATCCTCTTTGTTGGACGCATTACCGCCGAAAAGAATGTTACCCAATTAATAGATGCATTCCCCTATATTGCTGCCAAAATTCCTGATGTGCATTTAGTTATCGTTGGTAGCGGCCCCTTAGACGAGCAAATCAAAAGACGCGCCCAAAAGTTTAAATCGGGAATTACGATTTGGGGAGAATCTCACGGTACAGAACTTTTAGGTTGGTTTGCTAGAGCCGATGTTTTTGTTAACCCCTCCGTTACCGAAAACTTTTGCACCACTAATAACGAAGCGCTAGCTTCCGGAACCCCTGTAGTTGCAGCCTTAGCACCCTCAACCGCAGAACAAGTGATTCCCGGACATAACGGCTTCCTTGCTGAACCCAACAATCCAGCAGATTTCGCCCAAAAAATCATTGCTATTTTAGAAAATACCGAACTGAAAACAGCAATGACTCAAAACGCTCGCCCTTCGATACTAGACTTTGATTGGTCAACTTGCCAGGAGAAGTTTGAAGAAAAGCTCTATCAGCTAGTTGCTTTATCAAAGAAGGAAAAGGTGAAGGTTAATTAGCAACTTCCAACTCAAAAATACGCGGTTGCTGTGTAATACCAATTCACCAAAATCCTGACACAGGTAGATTTTTCGTAGAGGGTTTAGCATTGCTAAACCCTGCTACCTAAATATTACTAATCCCTTTCCCCTTTTTCCCTTCCCCTTTCCCCATTCTTCTTTAACTAATTCTTGCTAACAAATGCTCTCCCACCCGCAAAGCATTAGCAATAATTGTCAGAGATGGATTGACCGCAGAACTAGAAGGAAAAAAGCTGCCATCAACCACATAGAGATTATCAATATCATGGGTGCGGCAATTAATATCTAGTACTGAAGTTTTGGGGTCTTCTCCAAAGCGACAAGTTCCACACTGATGCCCTACTTCTTTGACAGTAAAATTTTGAGTAATATGGTGCGAGAATCTCCCAAATGTATGTTGCTCATCTAGAGATTTTAACACTTCAATCCAGCGTTGAATTAACCGATTAAATGCTTCTTGATTATTAGGATTATAGTCAAGAAAAATCTGCTCACCCTGAACACGCACGCGGTTGTGAAACTCTGGTAAATCTTCATTGATGATTAACCAAGTAACAGCATGATTTGCTATTGTTTCAGCCACAATTTCAGGCATCAATGGTGGCCCATTAGCAGCAATTCTCTCTTTATTTATATTACCTAACAATTGTACACTCCCCATTGGGTAAGTAAAATCGTCCTCTCCCCAATAGAAATCATTCACTCCTAGCGTTTTTTGAAAAACTGTCGGATTCAGTTTTGTACTCAATGTCATAACTACGCCAAAGTTATGTGCCATGTAATTTCGCCCCACAAGATTAGAACTATTTGCTAATCCATTAGGGTGTTGATCGTTGGCAGATTTGAGTAACAATGCTGCTGAGTTAATTGCACCACAAGCCACAATCACAATATCGCCAAAAAATATCTGACTTTTTCCAGAAATTTCTGCTTCTACACCAGTGATTTCTCGCCCTGATGCACTAGTGTGTAAGCGTACCACCTTTGCTTGTGTGATTAATGTTAAATTTTGCGATGCTATCCCTGGACGTATACAATTTACATCCGCATCAGATTTAGCATTAATTAGACAGGGAAACCCATCACAAGTATCACAACGAATACAAGCACTTAAATGAGGATCAAGTTCATTGAGTTTGATAGCCAGTGGTAGATAAAAGGGATGCAGACCTTTATCTTTTAAACCATCATGAATATCTTGAATATATGGTTCGTGGCTAATGGCTGAGAAAGGATAATCTTGATTCCTTGGCGGTTCAGTTGGATCTAGATAGCGTTGTCCATGTACCTCGTAAAGTTTCTCAGCTTGCTCATAATATGGGGCAAAATCTTGATATTTTAAAGGCCATTCTGGAGAAATACCTCCGTGATGAATGACTTCTGCAAAATCTTGTTCGCGTAATCTAAATAGCGCGCCCCCGTAAAATTTTGTATTACCTCCTACATAATAATTTGTTACTGGATTGATGACTTTACCGTCTTTGTCGTACCACTGCTCTGAAGTGCGATAACATTCTTTGCGTAAGACTTGCTGCGAATCCCAATTGGCCTTATTCCGAGGTAGAAAACTACCTCGTTCTAAAACTAAAATTTTCTTGCCACTCGTTGCTAGTTTATAGGCCAAAGTGCCACCACCTGCACCTGTGCCAATGACGATAGCATCATAATGTGCATCAGTCATTCTCTCCACCCTAATGGAAAATGAAAAGAAGTTTTTAGATTTTGGATTTTGGTTCTAATAACTTGTGAGAATTAATCAAAGTCCGCGCATTTGATTTTCAGCACAGGTTTTGTTCAACTTTGTTAACCCAATCCACCGATAAATAACATCTCCAAATTTGGGGAAAAGTTGAATATTAGAGAATAAAAGCTTAGTGAGAAATCCGTCAATGATAACTTCTGGTTGGTTTTGCTTAATCGCTTGCAAAATTGCGATCGCAACTTCTGTGGGTTGAGAAACCTGCGCTAATTTGGGCGAAGGTAGCCCAAAAGCTAGAAACATTCCCGCTTTGGTATATCCTGGACAAACCACTGTCACCCCAACATTGGTATCAGCTAATTCTTGCCGCAACGCATCAGTCCACATAATCATCCCAGCTTTGCTAGCAGAATAGATGCTGTTGTACGGTGCGCCTTTCTTACCAGAACCAGAGGCAATATTGACAATGTGACCGCTATTGCTGGCGATCATAGATGGTAAGATTAACCGTGATAATTCCATCCCAGCAATTAAATTGGTAGTTAATATCGCCTGAATATCTGCCAATTCGTAGTTTTGAAAAGCTCGGTATTTTTCAATAGCTGCATTATTAATGACAATATCAATTTTGCCAGCTATTTGATTAATCTGCCGGACTAATACAGGTAATTCTTCTAACTTGCTAATATCAAAAGGAATGCTAATGCCTCTACCACCTAAAGCTTGCACTTCATTTGATATTTGTTCTAGCTTTTCTTCGGAACGAGAAACACTAACTACGGTTGCTTGCTCTTTTGCTAAAGCACGGGCAATAAATTCTCCAATACCACCTGATGCTCCGGTCAAAAGGACTGTCTTACCTGCTATGGATGTCATAATCAACCGTGTCTAATAGTATAGTTTCAAACAGAATTATAAAAATTGAGCTTTTCAATTTTTATAAAAAACTTTAGTAGACATCCCCTATTTATTTGGTAATCATTGAGCAGCGTTTATTGCTGCTAATATTGCTTTTTACACTAAATCAAAATTTCAATTTGTAATGGCGATGACCAGTTTGGAAATTCAGCTCTATTCTCGCCATTAGCTCCAATACTTGTCGGTTAAGGGCAAAAGGGGCAAGAAAAAACCTTTAACCCTTTCACCTGTTCCCCAAACCAAATTAAGAGTTGAAAATCCTTAACCGAGCAGTATTGCCATTAGCTCATGTTTCATTTTCTTCAAGTGAAACTAAGAATTTGCGTAGAAGTGTTGTGAGAGAGCTTACTTCGCTGGTTGTGAACTGAGCCAAAAGTTGCTGTTCTTGCTCAAGTAATACAGGCATTACTGTATCCGCGAGATCAATGCCTTTGGGAGTGAGTTGCACAATCACACTGCGGCGATCGCCAGAATCTCGCAGACGCATCACAATGCCATCTTGCTCTAGGCGATCAATCCGGTTTGTCATCGCCCCTGAAGATAACATCAGCAGATCGTAGAGATCCGTCGGTTTGAGTTGATAGGGCGCTCCCTGACGTTTTAGGGTTGCTAGCACATCAAACGACCAGACGCTTAATCCATACTTTGCCAGTACAGTTTCTCGGTGCTTTTCCAGCAAGCGGGCAATTCGTAGCACACGCCCCACCACTGCTAACGCCGAAGAGTCCAGTTGAGGCGACTCCTGCCGCCACTGCTCCAAAATTTGGTCAATGTAGTCCTGTTTCATGAGGCAATTATATCTCGACATCAAGATTCTTGACATTTACCTTTATCTTAAGTATCTTGATATCAAGATAAAATTTAATGCATTCACCACCTGCGATCGCTGTTCAATTATCTGGCTATCCACTGAAGATTTTCTTACTACACCAGTTATGACTACTAAACGTTTCAGTCGCTTACCTGCGACTGTGCTGCGCGTCAGCTCTAAAATTGCTGCTCGCTGCCAAATCTGTCTGTACTTGCTATTGGCATTACTAAGTGGAGCCTTATTGCCGATTCAAGCTAGCTTGAATGCTCAACTCGCACGTTCTCTTAACTCAGTTCCTTTGGCTGCTGATATTTCCTACCTTGTTGGCGCACTAGCTTTAATAGCACTTCTGTTTAGCCAACAGTTTGGCAATGTTGACTGGACTAGCCTATCCAAAGCACCCCGATGGAGCTTTATTGGTGGAGTCTTAGGCGCTGGTTACATCACCTCCAGTACCTACTTCACTGCCCTAATAGGGCCAACCTTGACACTAGGATTTGTGGTCTGTGGACAAGCGATCGCAGGCATCATCACGGATCATTTTGGCTGGTTAGGCGTTCCTCAACATCGTCTGACACGCCATCGTCGCTTTGCCATCGGGCTATTGGTAGTTGCAGTATTTTTTCTAACTCAGTAATTTATTATTTTCCCTTGCTTATGAATATGTTATTCGCTCTACTTGGCGCAGGTTCAGGGGGTGTGTTGATTGCAATTGGTGCGGCTGCGAATGCTCGCTTAAGGCAAACACTCCAATCTTCAATTGCAGCTGCCGCAATTAACTTCATTATTGGCTTTACAACCTTGGCCTTACTGATGATTTTGCAGGTGCTTCCCATCCCACCCCTCCAACATCTGCTGAAAGTTCCCTGGTGGGCATTTCTGGGAGGAATTCTCGGAGCGGCTTTTGTAACTTTAAGTACCCTAGTCGTGCCTAAATTAGGATTAACAACTACAACGCTCGCCGTTGTTTGCACTCAGATGATCGTTTCTGTGATTATCGATCAATTGGGCTGGTTGAGCATAGCACCCCGTCCGATCTCTGCTTCTAAAATTGTTGCAATTGGGTTGTTCATTTTGGCGATCGCCCTCACTCAGTTAGACCGTGAATCTCATCAACAGCCACAAGCAATCATACCTAAAATTGATTGAAAACCTTGAATAGTCAGATTTTACCTCCGGAGTTTTTTCATGAAATGCGATCGCAACAAACGCTCTCAATGGCAGCAACCTCACCTTACATCTCGTTGGATTGGAGTAGCGATCGCCTTCTATGCCTTCATCGCTATTGGTATTGCCGAAGCAGGATTAGGGGTGCTGTTACCATCCATCTTGTCCACTTACCAACTCACTCCCGCAACAGTCACACTGCTATTTGTTAGTCAAATTAGTGGATATATTGTCGCTGCATTCAGCAGTAGTTTAGTGAGTAGCCGTTTAGGGTTGGCACGAATGCTTCTGATTGCTGCCAGTGCCCTAACAACTGCACTGCTCATTTATGCTTTATCCCCTTACTGGTTGATCATGGTGATTGCCGGAACCTTGTTAGGGTTAGGGATTGGGTTAATTGATGCCGGGATCAACACCTACATTGTGCAGGATTCGCGCAGTGCCAATTTGATTGGTTCGCTTCATGCTTTTTATGGCATTGGCGCACTTTTGGGGCCTGCAGTAGCAACAACATTGTTAGCTGTTGGCATGAATTGGCGGCAGGTGTATCTGGTGTTGGCGAGTGTAGTTAGTGTATTGGTAATCGGTCTTTTCGGCGTGATTCTCTGGCGCTATCAGCCAATGATGGCAAAGGTAACGCCATCTGATACGAGTGCGGTGGGAAATTTGCAGCGATCGCTTTATCATCCGGCTGTGCTGCTAACTGGATTGCTGTTGCTCGTCTATGTAGGCACCGAAGCCTCTGTTGGTAACTGGGCATACACAGTACAATCTGTTGCCCGACAAACGCCTGAACTAATTGCCGGATATAGTGTCAGTGCCTATTGGATGGGTTTGACAATCGGACGCTTCAGCTTGAGTTATGCTTTGAACCGACTGGGTGCAGTTCGTACCATCAGCCTATCCCTAATTTTATTAATGATTAGCCTCGTAGCTTGGTGGCTCTTACCCGATCAGTGGATTAGCTTACCGTTAATTGGCTTTGCTTTAGCCACCATCTTTCCTGCTACAATTTGGCTGATTCCCCAACGAGTCCCAGAAACGTTGGTGCCTGCAGCAGTGGGTTTTGCTACCAGTACCGCCAGTTTCGGAGCTGCGCTCATCCCCACGGGAGTCGGTTGGTTGGCGAATTGGGCAGGATTGGATATTATTCCCATGTTGATGTTGATACCTGCGATTGTGATGATTGGTGTACATTGCTGGTTAGTTCAAGGGACTTCCAGAAATTAAATTCTCCATTTTTCGGAAGGAAGACCATAATTATATTCTTCCTCCTCTGCTTGCCAAAGCGATTGATTATTTTTTTATTTGGAAATCGCCAACATGGTAATTTATACCAATTTGAAAAAAGAATGCGACAGATTTTATGGGCACGGCAGGCCGTGCCCTCTAGAATATATTGATGTGTCGCAAACATTATTTGAATTGGTATTACTCTTTAGCTGCGCGTTGCATTTTCCAATTCACTAGCCAAGCTGCGCCACTGGATATTAATAACACAGGTGTCAACCAATCACCCCAACGCACATATAAAGTCTGTGTTTGCCGTCTATATATTGTTTCGGCGTGAATTTCGTAGGTATTATGGCCAGATATCCACAAGGTTTTACCATGAGGGTCGATAAACCCTGAATATCCTGTATTTGTCGCCCGCACAGACCATCTATCAGTTTCAATCGCCCGCATAATATCCTGTGCATGGTGCTGGAATGGCATAGCAGCCGTGTAATGGGCATTGTTGGAGGAACTAAGGATAAATTGCCCACCCGCAGCAGCTTGACGGCGAAATTGGGCTGAAAAAGCGGAGTCGTAACAAATACCTGCGATCGCACGCCCAAATGGTGTATCAAATATTTGATTGGGCGAACCATGCACTTGGTGTTCATCCAATGGTGACAAGCGCTGAATCAGTTTACCTAAAATCTCTTCAAAGGGAATATATTCACCTAATGGTACTAGTTTGGTTTTGTCGTAGCGGCTGAAAACTTCGCCGTTACCTGTGTAGGTAAATAAACTATTGGTGTAGCTGCGTCCTTGTTCGCCAAAAGCCCCAAGCCAAGCTACCACGCCTTTTTCCTTGATGGCTGAGATGATGGGAGTTGTGCCTAAGTCACGCTGAAAAAACGGTAAAGCGCCTTCTGGAGTTAAGACGGCATCCACACCCTGGTCTGCTAAAGTTAAATATCCATTGGTGTAACCTGCGATCGCTCTTCGCAAACCTTCGGGTTGAAGTTTAATAACATTAGAAATATTACCTTGAACAATTCCTACTTTTAAAGCCTTGTCTGCTGGCTTACCCAGGGGAATGCTGTATAAGCTAAAACCAGTTAGGTGAAGAGTAATGAATAATCCAGTAGCGATCGCTAAATATTTATTCGCGTAAATCTTCTTATCTTTACGGTTAATCCAAGCCTCAGCAATTAAACCATTCACGGCGACAATTGCGGCTGTCACAGCACTCGGCCCAGCTAGTTGACCCAGATGTAAAATTACTAAATTATGCGGGCTTTGTGTGTAAGAAAGCGAACTCCACCACAAATCGCCAGCACTCCAAATTCCTTCTAAAACACACCAAATAGCTGTGCCAATCAGCACACGTAAAAGCGGCTTTTGTGCAGCAAAACGCACCATCAAAGCCGCCCACACAACTACTATTGCTGCCCCCCAAAGGGTAACGAAGGTCAAACAGAAGATGCTAATTGCCAAACTCGCTAGCCAAGGAACACCCAACCAATCCATCGGATGGATGCCTGTAATCCAGAATAAAGCTAAACCGTGATATCCAATGCCCCAAAATAAAGGTAAAAGGAGGAATTTTCGCCTTTTACCTGCTAATTGCGTACTTTGTTTGACAACTAACACCCACAGAGGAGCAAGGGCTATCCAAGCGAAGAACCATGCACCCACAGGGGCCACAGTCAGCCCCATTAATAGCCCACCAATGAAGGATAAAGTGTAAAGGCTCAAGGATGAAAATAGCTTTTTTGTTTGATATTTCACAACTACCCCAATTCTTACAAAATCACCTCAACAGTTGCCTTTAATTGAGGCAAATTCTGCTCAATCACGCCCCAAATTCGATTTAAATTTACTTTTAAATAATCATGAATCAGCACAGGTCTAAAACCATAAACTTAATATTTTGGTTTGGGTTTTGAGGTTTGTATCTGTTGTTTGATTTTGGATAAGCTGATACGCACCTAAATCAAATATTCTGGTGTTAGGACTGTCAAGGGTCAATAGTCCAGGGTCAAAGGCTAGCTTGGACTTTGGACTCTTGACTTTTGACAACCTGAGTGCTGAGTGCGAATACACAATTTAAATGCGTAACAGCTTAGCAGTATGAGTTGAATTTCAACTTAGAAAATGGCTATAGCTAGAAGTTGCTATTTTTTTATGATTTATAACTTTAACCTTGAAAGCGCTAAATAGACAACAAAAAATTTTGGTATGGGCTGTTAAAAACTTACTATGTTTAGTTTTACTTTAAGTAGTGCAGAGCATGATTTTTGTGAGATATTTTGCATTGTTCTTTCTACTATTAGCAGCATTATTATCAGCACTTAGGCAAATGAGTCTGGCGCTAGATGAGGGAAATCTTGAACGTTTTACTCTTTGGACAAGTATAGCTTCTTTCATTGCAGGTTTACCAATTATGTTGTGGTAAATTTCAAGCAAGCACATAATATCTTAAAGCTATAGGTTGAAGAGTATTATTTAAACTATTTTTTGCCTGGAGATTATTGCTAGGTTAGATGTATTAATAAATAGTTAAAAGTCCAAATAAAGTATAAAGTTTAAATTAGTAAATAGGGAAGTTGCGGAGTAAATTTACCAACGAGAAAATTTGAGGAATAATTTCGAGTCAGAGACCATTTATAAAGTAAATCTAGAGTGAAAAACCAGGGTTTGATTTTTTGATAGGGTGTTGGGTGGATAATCCAGGCTCCAGGCTTGCCGATTGTCATTAAAAAGCTAGCTGTGAAGTTTCCGCTGTGGAGATTGATAAGTAGTAGAAGAGCATCAAACCGTCAGATCTATGTGTTTGATTCCTTGACGCAGCCGCATCTGTCGCATGAGCCAAGAATGCCGAAGGATATGGCGTAGTAAACCAATTAGCTTAATTAATGTCCATCGCAGAACTGGGTTTTTACCTAGTAGTTCAGCTTGATCTGCTTCTTGAGATTGAAGTCGCTGCACAAGAACAATCTCTGGCTCTCTTTGTGCTTGAATCTGCGGTAAGATGGCATCAAGATTTGTCTGCTCTAGCTTTGCCGATCGCAAGACTGGAACTAAATGATTGGCAGCAACAATCACATCTCGCAATGCCATATTGATACCTTGAGCGCGAATCGGTGACATTGGATGAGCCGCATCTCCCAAAAGCAATAATCCTGGTTTATACCAGCGCGGACAGCGCCCCACCACCACAGACAACAATACAGGTCGCTCAATGGTTTGTACATTTTGCTGCAAATGCTTGGCTACAAAGGGAGGTGACGCTGACACCAACATCGAAGGCCAATCTACTTCTCGCCAATTACTAGCAAGTCTCTCATTCAGCGACCAGCCCAATTGCAAATTGCCTTCTGCCCCCTCAAACAAACCAAATGCGCGATCGCCTTCAAGAATCGAATAAAATATATTTTCGCGCTGAAAATCTGGACTATTTGCTAATTTGAACCACAAAACATCAAAAGTTTTGTCATAATGCTGCAAATCTAAATTTGCTCGTTGTCGAACAATAGAATTACGCCCATCTGCACCGATAACTAAATCTGCATTAATACAGCGTTCATCATTGAGTTTTATACCACTAACTCGTTGATCCTCCCACAGCAAGTCTTTGACAGCTACACTCTGGATGAACTCAAAATTAGCATAGGTGCTAGCTTCTGCAATTAAGGCTTCTAGCAAAGCAGGTTGTGAAACCAGTGTTGTGGGTTTACCACCAATTTCAAATGGTTCCTCTACTCGAAATAGCAACTGATTGTCCAGGAAAAATTCCCAAGCATCTAAAGCATGATGGGGGATGCGTTTCAAAATGGGTAACAATCCCATTTGTTCGAGCGCATCTAATCCACTCGGCATCAAGCCTTCACCACGAAAAACTCGGTGAAAGTTGCGAGAGGCTTCAATTAATTTCACCGTAATGCCACGTTTGGCAAACAACAGCGCCAGCGTTGCACCAGTAGGCCCTGCCCCAACAATGACAACTTGAGACATCACTTTTTGCGATAGCTGAATAATCTTAGATTAGTACACTACTGCCAGTAACAAGGTAACAAAGATTATCCATCTGCGATCGCTACCCAACAAAAACATAGCTTTAAGTAATTTGCTGCGCCAAGTTTCTATCCCTCAATTCTGTACGTGAGTTCATCCGCACAGCACGGAACATACCAAATCGGCACAGTCCAGTACCAAATGCCAAACGCATCAGCAATAACGTTGGCACTTCGCGCACAGACTTGACAAAACCAGACACCCCAAACCGTACCAATCCCTCCGGCCGAACTATCCCTTGCCAGATTGAGTCTAACCAAGAAGGAAGCGTTTGTTTCGTCCAGTCTGCTGTAATTACCTCCCCCTCAACTAATTTCGTCTCTGCTAACAGCTCGCTAAAGCCTTCTATGCTGGCAAAAGCCGGATGAGACCACTGCTCGAGGAGTTGTTTCATTACTGGTTTTTCCCAAAAATTTAGCGGTTGCTTGCGGTCATCCCTCTGATTCCAGTCAGCTACAACCAATACACCACCTGGCTTTAGCACTCGCATTAATTCGCGAGCAAAAATTCCTTTATCAGGCATATGGGGGCCTGCTTCAATTGACCAGACTACATCAAAGCTGCCATCTGGAAAAGACAATGCCATTGCATCATCGACCGCAAACTGGGCGTTTATTCCTTGGGGCGTTAATTCCTGGGCGCGTTTCACTTGCTGGGGACTGATTGTAATTCCTGTGACAGCAAACCCATAATCTCGCGCTAAAATTCGACTACTGCCACCAATACCACAGCCAACATCTAAGACAGTAGTACCAGGAGGTAATTTATCTAAACCACCCCATTTCACCATTTCATGTACAAAGTCAGATTTAGCTGCCAAAAAATCCTTGTTTCGTGGTGGCGAACCGTAATGACCGAGGTGAATGTGTTCTCCCCAATAAAACTCTAAGATGCCGTCAGTAGTCCATTGATCGTAAGAATTAGCAACTGTGGCCGCAGATTGATACTTGCGCGCAGTCAGGAAATAAACTACAATTCCTAACGCTAAGATTAAAAGAACACCAATTACAAAATAGAGTAAGTTTGACATTTTTTTTGAACGCTCCCTATACATTTAATGTAGCTGGTATATTGCCCAAAATATCGATTTTTAAAAGTTAATTTGAGAGTTGATTTGAAAAGTAATTGGCTGTAATTTTAGGGACTTATTTATCCCCACAACTACGTTTGAACCAAGAGTCAAAAAAGTCACAAAGTCCCTATTGAAAAGTTTAGCCACTGCATTGGGCGGGTTTCTCGAATGTTCACCAGAGGCGTTATTGAAGGGTAGAAAGTGGCGTATATTTAGGGAAATTTAAAATATTTTACTACCAACAATAAGACTTTTAAAATCCTATTATACTGTTTCCTAATCTGCTCAGATACAAATTTATCGACAGTTAATTTTTTATTCCCATATCTTATTTAGTTGCAAACTGCTGTATCTGCGGTTAATGGCACTTTAGGCGCGATCGCACAAAATTAGGCTGGCATCATGAATTGGTGGCTGAAACCATTGAAAATTCGTTCTCCATTGAGCGAAATCATCTCATGATTCAACAACGCTGCTTTTTCAAGGTTCTTTTTATGGTAAATAAGTATAAGTACTTATAGTAAAACAGACAGAAATTATGACATCTGTTTTTTTTGGCTTGGCTTGGGCTTTTTACGGATTTCTTCTAGGAGGTCTAACTCCTATATTATTTTATTTCTTACTATACACATTTTTATCTTTTGTTATCCCGGATTCCGGGGTATATAAATACACCATCAAATACGGAGAACCGATAAAAGTGATACAGATATGTGCATTATTAGGTACTATATTCGGATTTTTCTTTGGTTTAACTTACTAATTCACTGTTTCTGGAGGATAAAAGTCACCTGCTTTTAAGCTCAACAGTTGATTGTTGCTATGCATCAATCCCATGAAAAGTAAACCAAAAAGTTTTTCCCAAAGAGCGATTGCCAAATATTTGGTAACATAAGATACTTTTTGATACCCAATACTCTAACCAGCAGACATAGAATAGATTATTATTACTTATGATTAGCTAGTCGAGAATGCGTCAATATTAACCTGATGAAATATAAATGCTTTCAACTACTTGATATTTCCGCTGTAGTGCT
>NZ_JACJQJ010000094.1 GCF_014696615.1 Nostoc linckia FACHB-104
TAAATATTTTTAATCGGCGGTGAATTCAACAATGTGTCAATTAATTTATCCTAAATCTGGCTAATCCAGGTGTTTTTTTCTCCCTCGTGAGAAATCCGGGTAATGGCTGCATACAATAATGAATCATGGATTGACCCAACTATTAATCGCATTTTGATTGATAATCTTAGGTCAAATGACACAGCCGATAAAAATTCACTAGATTTGTTAAGTGATTTCTCTAATAAAGAAATTACAGTTCTCAAATTAGCGGCTGGTGGCATGAAAAATAATGAAATTGCTAATGTCATGTATGTTTCCGAAGGTACAGTCAGGTCATATTTACATAATTCATTTATCAAGCTAGGAGTCAAAGATAGATTAAACGCTATCCGCGAAGCTATCCGCCTGGGAATCCTCAGCTTTGCAGACATGAAAATCGAAGAAGAAGTTACTCAAGAAACCCACACCAAAGTCAAAACCAACCAAAATAGTCAAAAGGATACAGCTAAAACAAGTAATAAGGGATACAAAGGCTGGGTTGCCTAGAAAATTAATCAACTGCAATTATGCAGCCACCTGAATACTTCTTCTGCTGACGGCAAGTTTTAATGATGGCAGCGTTTCTAACATAAATACTACGTGCTGCCTTACCTTCATTGGATTTAGCCCAATCCAGAAGCTTTTTATCTTCAGGTTGTAAAATAGCAGTTCCAGAAACCGCTTGCTGAAAAGTTACACTTTCAGCAATAGTTTTGTATGTAAAAACACCAATTACAGATCCCAAAGCCAGTACAAAACCCAACACTCCCGCTACTTGTGCCAATCGCCAATTACTTACACCCAAGAGAGGCAATGCCCCGCCAGCTTGCTTAGTCATCTTAATTAAATCCTTAGCCGCTTGGGCGATCGCACTTTTTTGTTGTTGTATTGCCACCTTAGAAGCACTATTTAACTTATCGTCCACCATGTCAGTCCAACCCACCACAAGCGAGTCAAGCCTACCAGGTAGTTGCTGCAACGCAAATTGGGTTGTACCTAGTTCGGCATATAGGTTAAACAAGGGGTCATCAGGTCGAACACCCAATTTAAGTATCCAATCAGTGACCTCTGCTTTCTTTTCTTCAGAATATTCTGCAATAACTTTTTCAACAACTTTTGCAATATTGGTCATAGGTTGTTTAAATAATTAATTTAAAACCTCACTGTCAATTTGATAAAGCTCATACTTACCATTCTTCAGATTCAATATCTTCATTAACATCAAAATTGGAAGGATGTTGTTGATTTGTACCTACAGAAGCTAGTTCTGTACAGTTCTTACTTAGCCCTAAATAATTAGAAGCAATCTCATTAGAAACAATAGAATTATTAAAATTCTCTATCCAGTTGAATACTATCGAACGGTGAATAGTATTAAGAGGGGAGTTAGTTTCAATAAGTTGAGCATAGGGTAAACCAATATCCTCAAGCAACTCATAAAATTCGTTATGCAATCCCCCCAAAACTAGCTCCAAGCCATTTAATTTTTTAATATCAGCTTGGAATCTACTACCTTCATAGTATCGAAATTGCTTGCCAAAGTAATAATTTTTGATAACAACATAGTCAACTTGACTACCAAAATGGTTGTATAAATCCTGAAGATAATCTTCAACACAGTCTTTACGATGTGATATCGGGTGCAAGAAAGTAACACGATATCCGAGATGGTTAAGATTTCCTATCAGTGAAACATCTTTATCAAAAAACTTGAACTCTTGGTGGTTTTGACCTGGCATATCCGTCAAAACTACATCAATATTTGGAAACATTTCTAAGTCAAGTAATAATCTATCCGAATCGCCCCTAGACAATCCCAAATGGTTTATTTCAAAACCTTTTGTTTTATACATCGATAGCTTATTACGATAACCGTGGTAGAAAACACGCGCATTGCATTTACTTTTCAAGTACAATTCCAGCAAGAGCCGAGAAACTGTGGACTTACCCACACGAGCATCACCCAATGTAATTACAAAACGCTTTCCAAACATAAAAACCAAGCAAACTATTCAATTAAGCAGCTATATCTTCAGATGGTAAATTTGCATCTTGGTTTTTAGCTTTTTCTTTTTCTTCGTTTTCCCTAAGCTCTTTAGATTTTTCCACAACTGCTGGGTAGTAACAGTCATCTGGTTGTATATCAAAACCCAATAAATTAAATGCTGGCTTAATTTGCGCTTCAAACTCAGCAAGCCAAGATTTAATTCTTGACTTAATTACAATATTTGTTTCTTTATGAGTCTGACCTTCATTAAAGGTTAAAGCATGGCGGTCAAGAAAGTCATAAGACTTGTAGAATAAATCTGGCATTACAAGTTCTATTAGACCTTCTGCAAGCATATTCTGACGTAGGGAAGAGTCATTATATCGCTCAAACTTTTCTTCTTCACCATGAAAGAGATTTTTGACAACAATATAATCTACTTGGTCTTTACAAAGTTCACGAAGTTTTTCTAAAACATTTATAGAATCAAGAACTCTACTAATCACTGAAACCATTGTTACTCGACAATTAATTTCAGTTTTTAAAACTTCAAAAAATGCAAGCTCTTTGACATAACTTTCAAAGAAACCTCCAGATTGTGCAGGTAAGTCTAATAAAGTTATAGGACAATCACTCTCATCTAGATTAATTAATAAATCATCAGCACCACCTCTATGAAAAATATCAATATAACGTATTATTGGGCGGTAATCTTTTTGAAAATATCTTTCTATCTGAGGATTCCTTAAGTCAGCTTCATAAGCAACACAGGGTAAATGTTTATTAATATAAAGTTGAAATATTGCTCTTGCAAAGGTACTTTTACCCACGCCACCTTTATCACCTGTTATAATTATCAGTCGCTTTTGAGGTTTACCATTAGTATTGGAGGAAGTATTATTTGACATGGCTGGTTGTTCTTTATTCTTTCTGGTCATAATATTATTTACAAAGTAAATAAACTTTGTTGTATTAGATTAATGTCAATCTAAATTGTTAAATTTGCAAACAAAAAGTCAATAAATTAAATTAATGAAATAAAAAGATTGGCAACTATATCGCTCAATAAAATTTTCCTAATTTATTTTGAATAAACTACTTTGAGTATGTAACCTTTCGCTCAAAAAGCCAATAAACAAAATTCCACATTAAACCAACATTTGTTGATATGTAAATTAGTCATAAATTTTATGTCGTTTAAAGTAACTTGACTTTTAAAAAAGGCATTATGATATTTTGAACGGAAATAATCTATGAGTGAAGTACGAGCTGATTATGATGGTGCTTGGAAGGAAGGTGTAGAACAATATTTTGAAGCGTTTCTTGCATTCTTCTTTCCAGAAATTCAAGCAGAAATTGATTGGGAACGAGGCTATGAATTTCTTGAGCAAGAACTCCAGCAGTTGATAAAAGAATCTGAAATTGGTAAACAATTCGTCGATAAGCTAATCAAAGTTTGGCTAAAAGATGGAAAGGAAACTTGGTTGCTTATTCACCTAGAAATCCAAAGCCAAGTAGATACTAACTTCCCTAAACGGATGTTTTCATATCACTACAGAATCTTTGACCGTTATAACCAAGAAGTGGTTAGCTTGGCAATTCTGGGGGATAATCAAGCCAACTGGCGACCACAAGAGTATAGTTATGGTCGTTGGGGATGTCGTTTGAGTCTTCAATTTCCCATTGTCAAGCTACTGGACTATGAATCTCGTTGGTCAGAATTAGAACAAAGTGATAGTCCCTTTGCTGTACTGGTGATGGCGCACCTGCGGACACAAACGACAACTCAAGATTTAGCAGGCCGATTGCAGTGGAAGTTGAGCCTAATTAAACGAATGTATGAGTTAGGCTATAGTAGAGATAAAATCCAGCAAATCTTCCGGTTGCTAGATAGATTAATGACTCTACCACCAGAGTTAGACTTAAATTTCAAAGCAGAATTGGAGCGTTTTGAGGCTGAACAGCAAATGACATACATGACAAGCATAGAACGCATAGGTATAGCAGAAGCTACCCAGAAATATATTGCTCAAATCCTAACAATTCGATTTAAAGATGTTTCTACTGAATTAGTAGAAACATTAAATAAATTATATGATATTGAGTTATTGAATCAATTGTTAGAAAAAGCAGTAACTACAGGTTCAATATCTGAGTTTGAGCAACAATTAAGTCAGGAAGATACAAATACATAGTATTAAAGTTGCACAGAACGCTGGCCGTATAGTCATAAATTCTAACTAACAGCCAACTTTTTTTGCTTTCAAATACAAATTAATTCCCCAATCAAATCTGCTGCTCGCTTTCCATATTTTTGTTGAATAGCATCCCTGTACGGCAAGCAATCTTCACTTAAAAAGTCGCGGATAAATAGAGAAAAATTAAATCCTCTTTTCGAGTCCACGGATTCTACTAATTCAATATTAAACAGTGATTTAAATTCATCCTCTCTTTGTTTCAGTGCTGAATATTTAGTTAAATTGTTGGCTTGGAAGATTGGTTCAACTGCTTGATTAAACAGTTTTTCCATTAAGATATCTTTCATATCTCCTTCTATATTTTTGTACCAAATTTTACTCACAAGTATAATTACTTCTGTAAAGCTGAATCACCTCTTTTTGTGCAGTTAAAATCTAAAATAACTAACATCTTACCGCCTGATGTCCCTCATCTTTCCCAAAATTTTTCGCTCTCTAACTCCAAGGAAAATGGTAAACATCCAGGATTGGCAGTTGCCCACTCCTTAGCTTCTGCAATTAGAGTTTCGTTACCCGAATCGAGGTAGAATTGCATTTTGGCACGTTGCTCTAAGCGATCGCGTTCCTGGGTGCTGAAAATATGTCCCGTGATTACGCAGTATTGGCGCACCTTAGCCCTAGCTTGGGTTAAAGCCATTAGCCGTAGTTTTGTCACTCGCTTGAGTTCCTCGATGCGGTAGGAAACATCAGCAGTCTCTTCACCAACAGATGCACTGTGCAAACCGTTGTTGGGGTTTTGGAGTGGTTGTTCTAGTGGAACCGCAGCAGGTATTAAATCACCCTTGGATGCACTCTGTCGCCCATTGTTGGCAATTTCCTGTGGTGGTTCTGGTGCAACCGCAGCAGGTATGGAAACTACACCCTGCCCGTTATCCTCCGTATTAGATAAGTTTTGGTTATCAACTTTTGACAACGTGCCGGAGCTACAGAGGTATATAAAATCCTGATGAGAACTAAATTCATTTGATTGTAAAATATTTGTATGAACTGAATTCTTTAATTGATTGCTGGTTTTATTTGAATTAATTTCGGCAGTATTAGAAGAATTTATGAATTCAAGATTTTCCACAGGCCGGATAACAGCTGAGTGTTCGTGAGAAACGCCAGGTTGTTCAACTACCTCTGCTGACTCCAGCCCTTGGGGGGCTGTAGCAGCAGGAGATAAACAAAAAACCTTCATATAGTAAAAATGCCCGTAATTATCGATTTTACTGGGGCTTCCAACATTTTGTTTTGAAAATGAGTTTTGAAAACTATTAAATTGCCCGTTCTCGCTTGATTGATAAGGATTTGAGCTATTTTCTGCCCAAGGGTCTAAAATGTAGCGTGTGGGATGCCACAAATGTAAGTGCTTTTGTAGTGTCTCTTGAGAGATAGTTTTGTTAAAGCGGCGTTTATACTCAGCACGTATAGCTTTTGCCCGTTCAGTAGCCCCTGCTGGTAATCCACTACCCCACTCTATTGCTGTTACAACTATCTGGATGCGTCTTTGGGCTTGTTGACTACGTTCCCAGTTCTGCTGGTGGCGACGGTCAAATGAAATTACGTTATCTTTGGGTTGATCGATCCTGCTAACCCCTGCTATGGCTTCTGCAAACGTATTAGCGAATGTACCCAACAGCCGTTCGGGATAACTAACGTAGGCACTGTACCATTTGTTACGAATTGTGCATTCTACCCAATGCTGTACTCTAGCTTCGATTTCATGTTGGTGTCGGCAATATTGCTTATAGCCAGGGGCGTTAATTGCGGTGGAAAGGCAAAATTCGACTAATTTATCGCCTCTTAAGTCTAGAAAGACGATTCCGTAGCCTGCAAAGATTTGTAGGAGGGTGTTTGTTTGTCCTTGTCCTGTCCAACCGATCGCAATTATTTCTTCCCAGTTGGCACGCCACTGTGCAGCATCAGCAGACTCTTGCTTACGATATCTCTCCTGTGCAATTTGTTTTTTGGCTTTGTTCGCTACCCGTTTTAATTTGGTTAAATCTTGCCGACTGGCCGCGCGATCGCAATAGTCAAGGAAGATAGAAACTGAGTCGCTAATTGCTTGTAAATCATCATCAAGTAAAAATGACCCGCTACCCGGTTGCATGGGACAACGGATGGCTTTGTAGTTGGTTATTTGTTTGGCACTATATGGTTTAGTATTGGGGAAGATTTCTAAGTGTCCTTGGCGCAGAATAAAGCCTGCATTTTTTAAGGTAATTTCTAAGGCGCAGGCTATGGCAAAGGTTGGCAGGGGAGATGCAAAGTTTAAAATCAAATGATAACCACCACTAAAGCTGGACTGGAGAATGACGATATCGACTATGCCAATGTCCTCTAGTGCCGCTTTGATGCGATTTATAGATTCAATGTTATGGTAGTCACCAAAAAAGTCTAAATCGATTGTGGCGTAACGGGTTGTGTTGTCAAAACGCAGGCCTACTAGTTTTGACTGATCTTGGTGCAGCTTCCACAGTTGGGAAGGTTGCAGGTAATAATCGATAGTGCGCCATGCTGGTTTTGCACCTTCTACTAAAGAAGGGGCAACTATCGCCCCAAATGGATGCCAAAAACGCTCTACGTAGCGTTTACCCAAAGATTCTGAAGGTAAATGGGGTTTGATTTTCTTTTTTGAAAGCTGTGAAAGGCTTAATTGGGGCTTGTTATCAACATCTGCCCCGAAATCTTCTTGGAACATGAGTGACTGTCCTGATGGTTTTCGTACATCAGGTAGCCTCGCTGTTGGTCAAAATGTGTTAGCCTAAATTTGAAATTTTTGTTTTATTAAGAAGCGGTTGGTTATCCGCTTGTTGGAGACGACTGGTAATCGTCTCGTGGTTGAAAGCAAACAGAGGTTATACTTGTTTAGGCTTAGACATACGTAGGCTTAGGCTAAGATTTAGTCCAACACGCTTCACCAACAACAATGCGGCTACCCAACTTTTTTTTGAGAGCTATTTAAATACGTCAGTTCTAGCGAAGTTGTGACTAAATCTAGAAAATAGTTTTGGAATAAGAATGCAAAGCTAGTAACACCTAAAAGTGTCACCGAAAACTGGCAGAGGTTAGTACAATGGGTGAAGATGAAATTACACCCCACCAACGAATTTAAAAACAAAAAACAGTCAAATATATCCATACGAGTCCAGCACCCAAAATATGAACTCGTACTGCAATCAGTATTGAGATGCTAATCTATTAGGTAACGTTAAATTGTAGGATAAATTCTCTGCTAGATTAACTGCTCACAGCTACCTATGCAGCACGAATATTATCCTTTTTTCTATTTGTAGAAACTTCCATTGCCTTCATTTGGCTCTTATAGTCCTCCCAAGTTTTTTCAAATACATCAGATTCATACATCCGCAATAAAACCTCCTCTTTATCAGTTAAATTTGGTAGTTTTAACAATTCAGCTAAAGATATCTGAACTGGAAAAACATCCCTAAACTTTTCCATTAAGTGAAGTATTCTTGCTCTCTGTTCAGCAGATGGTTCATCTTGCAACTCCGCATCAATCTGTCGCGGACGTAGATTCACGATTTCCAGGTTCATATTTACTAAATTCCTCAATCCAAACACAACAAATTCATTAGTTATACCAATAACCCGTCCCACAATTTCCAACTCTGGCCGCAGTCTTTTCTTAAATTGATATACTTGACCAAGTTGGAAACGCCGAAACGGATTGCGATCGCCATTCCGCATCCAAGCGATACCATCACTTATACTACCTATCTCGTCTGCTTCAATCAGGTCTATCACCTGGTTACAGATATCTTGATTGCAAACAAACTTGTAAGCTGCATCAATACTCCGGTTAAATTCCGCCTCCAGTGCCACAACTGCCTTAAATTTTTGCAGTTCTCTTAATTGAGAAATAAAATCAAATACTTTCTTACCCTTGTGATAACTGCCAACACTTATCCTTAGATTCTCCGACACCTCCTGAATCACAGGTTTACCCTTATTTAATTGAATCTTATTCTCATCTAACGAAGTGTTCAAATTTGAATACTTCGATTCATTCAAACGACGGGCACTTTCCCGTTGTCTTTCTTTGGCTTGGGGACGAAGTACGCTCTCCCAGTACTGCCCTTCGTGAAATTTCTGGTAATGAGTCTTTCCGCCTTCCCGGTGGAGATTAAAGTCAAGGACTAATTTCAAATCTTCTTCAGGCGAACTAGACTCGACAAATTCTACTTTCACAGCAGAAATTCCCAACTGGCGGGCTATCTGCAAGCGGCACTTACCTGCCAAGACCACATTTACACCAGTGCGTGCAGTTACCTTTAAAGATTCCAAAATCCCTTTTTCCGAGATACTTTTTTCTAAAGCTGGACGATTCTCATTTTCACCGTATATTTCTATCAGCTTTGGATGAACTACCAATTCCGCAGGAGAAATATATACAATTGCCGGATTATGCACCTCAGACATATTGATACTCCGGGTTACAAATTGCCTAAAAAAGATAAGTTCAATTTTGAAAAGCTTAAGCAGAAAGCAGGAAAAATCAAGCAGCAGGACTGATGGCACTTTCTCCAGTGGATGAAAGTGCTATTATTAGAAAATAATTAATTTTTGTAAATAATGAACAATTAATTATCAAACAATCTCCCGAAGAGAATTTTCGCAGTAGAAAACTATTATTATTAACCCATTTAAAACCAATTTCATTGAAGAGATATTTTTTGGTGTTATTTTTGGGAAAAATACATCTACCGAAAGAAAGATTTGTAAAACTGGTTAAACTCATGATATGATGTCTCTAGTTAATTAAATTGACAAAACAATGTTCCGCCTTGTTTTACTAACAAGTGGGCTTGTTTTCTCCTCAAAGCCCTGTTTGCACCAGGGCTTTGGGTGGGTTTTTAGAAAAAATGAACGCTACAAAAAGAGTATATCAAGCTTCATTCCATTTGGCAAAATTGTACAGTAAAGAGGGGTAAATTTTTAGATGCCTCATCTTCAGATATTAAATTCTCTTGAAAAACAAGCACTAGAACACATAGCGGCAACTGGCAGCGATGAAGTTAGCAAAAGAGCTAAAATTCTGCTAGGGCTAAACGAAGGCAAGAAGTACTTAGCCTTAGCGCAAGAAATTGGTGTAACCGAAAACTCAATAGCAAAGTGGAAAAAAAGATGGACATCAAGTACCATCTTGTCAGAAACCCAGGACTCAGCGATCGCAAAAGCTAATGAAGTATTGGGTGTCAACGTAGGCAGACCTAAGAAGTGCAAAAGTACAGAGGCAAGCAAAATTGTCGAAATCAGCGAATGGAGCAAGAACCGAAAACCTAGTCGTTCCAAGCACCACTACCATATGCAGGTAGCAGAAGAAGCTGCTAAGAGAGGTTTACCAACACTATCGCCAAGAAGTATAGGACGCATTTTAGAAGCTCAACCTTAATAGAAAGAGTCATCAAGCAAGTATTATCCTAGCCCAAGGGAGTAGTTTTGCAATCCCAGTTTTTACCGAGGCTTTTCATCCAAAATTAAGCTAGCATTTCCATAACCTCGGCTACTTGAGCAGAAGTCACTTGTTGTGCAATCAGAAAATCAACGAGTCCATCGAGTTTTTTATGGTTGTAGACGGTAGAATAGCCTTGAATTCGGCGTTCTTTGCAGAACTGTCGCAGCTTCCGCGCACCTAAATCCAAAAGCTTCTTCCTTTCTTCCTTAACGTCTACCAGCACAAGCTGTCTAGCTTCATCCGCAACCCCAGTTTCAACAACTGGCGGCGCAGTTTCAATAATGGAAGATTCTGGTTTGGATAATTCTTCCCGAACAGAAACAGCACCAACACTAGTCAAATTCCCATGAGTTTCCAAAACTGGCAACTCTTCAGAAATCACCCCAACGCTATTACTAACTTGAAGTGATACTGATTGAGCAGGGACAAATATCACATAGAAGATTGGGAAGACCATCAAAAACAACTCGATTGGAAACAAAACATCGTTAACAGATTGCACAAATGGCGATATTGCAAAAGCAGACATAGCGTAGTTCCTCCATGAATTACTGATGGGCGGCATTTAGCGGCTTACCACCCAGTAGCGGGGGAAACCCCCGTACTGAGTGAAAGCTTTTATACGTATCCCAACCAATAGCAGGAGAAAGGAGGATAAATTGCCTTTTTAAGCAATTAGATGAACTAAGTTTTCCAAAATTTGCAGATGTTGAATTCTAGAGATTATTAATTCAAAATACGGGAATTGCAAAAATGCGATTTTTCTGGCTTGTACTCGCAGCTTTTAGAAACTTCCTTATTCATCTCAACACTCCAGATTTTTTACTCTTAAGGTAGTTAACGTAGCTAACCAAGTTGTAGTTATATCTGAGTTCTTGAGGAACGAAAGTTGAGTAAGGATGCAGCGATACACCATCACGACGAAAGCGATGACAGGGCGCATATATATCAAAAAAGATAGATATTTCATCTCCATCAACTTCGATTTGAGCTATGCTCTTGAGTTCTTTTGCAAACTCTAAAACTCGTCCTGATGCTACGTAGTCAAAGACCACTACATTTCGAGTACGGAAATACTGGATGTAAGAAAGAAGTTTCGCTTCCATACCAAGCTCAAGCAGTCTGTCAGAATGTTTAAGCAAGATACCGGAATAAGAAAAAGAAAACTTACGGTTAGCGTATTCATCCCACAAGATAAGATTGCCGTAAAATTTGTAAATATTCGCTTGATTGGACAATATTTCTCTATTTAAATTTTCGACAACAGCATCATCTTCAAATGGAAACAACGCCTTACGTTCATCCCATTGTTTATCTGGGCAGCAACCATTTTCAAACCATCCATGTGGATGAATCCCACAAACAATATTATTGGCACCATGCAGTAACTTACACCCAGCACATACTTGCAAATAGCAAGAACTAAATTCTTCGCTATTAACTGCATTAATATAGCGTCTGTGTATATCTAAATGCTCCTCTAAAGCTTCATAAGGTAAAGGTTTATATGAGGAGAATGTTTGTCCAATTAATCTGTCTGGATCGGTTTCATCATAGATTACTGCCAAGTCGTCAATTTGGTGAGAACGTAATTCTTCGTAAAGTAGGAATTTCCGATATGGTTCTTCCTCAAATCTAGAAACAACCAAGCACTTTGAATCAGGATGTCCCTCAAAATTCATCACCGTGTAAGTGTAAATTGAAGGCAGACAATCAGATTTTTCAGAGTTTTCAGCTTTTGTTAATACAAGCGGTTTTATGTCAGCTATTTTTGCAGTTTCTCTACTCGAATTAGTTTCCTCCGATTCTTCAACAATGCTTAAGAAAGCACCGCCCAAGGAAGCAAGAATAATTCCGGTAAAGCCCAATACAATAGCACCAGTGCCAACAGAGGCAATTTGTTCGGAGCGTTCTTTCTCAACGATTGGGAATCCGCCCTTAGCTAAGTACAATAAACCCAAACCAGAAAAAGTTGCTACAGTGCCTAAAGCAATAGCAGTCAAAGACACCATTCCAAAAGCAGCATTAAGGTTTCTCAAGCCATTAAACGCAAACTTTTTCAACATAATTCATCCCTCCAAAATGCAGGTCACAAGGTTTTTAATTACTCTCGCCCCGGCACAAATTGGGATTTGCTGAGAACTACACCACTAACCTACCCCTTACTCTATTAACAACTCCAAAACTATTTAATAGATATGTACTCGTTAATTTTCAGTCTCAGTAGTAGTTTCATTCCCAATGGTGATAGCAAGAGTCGAACTTGCTTTGTTGCTTAAAACAACAATCTAACCGAACTGAAATATCACCAAATAACAATATCTAGAACACCGATTCAGTAATCAGAACTAAGTAGCAGACTGCTCAGTAGTGGGTGTAAAAATTTTGGCAAGGACATGAAGATTATGGACGACGGCGGTACGGCGAAGGTCAAATAGATTTTTGCGAGAACCAACGTAACGAGCTTGATCTCCTTGCCACCGACCAATATGAGATAAGGAATGCTCGACAGCAACACGTTCTCTGAGCTTGGCACGACCAGCAGGGGTTAATTGACGTTGTTGTAATTCTCTAAATAACGGCTCATCAGGATGAATAGAAACACTGCGTCCAGTTTTGGAAGTAGTACAACGTTCCCTGAACGGACAAGTTGCACAAATATTTTTGGGGAACTGAACTTTACCACCGACGCTAAAAGGTAAAGTGACTTCATTAGGGCAACAAATAGTCTGATTGTCCCAGTCTAAAGTAAAAGCAGTTTTGGTAAATCGCTTGCCGTTTTTCACTTGCCAAGCTTTACAGTAAACAGTTAGTTCGTCAGTTCTGTTCTGAACCAAAGAACTACTCAGGTAAGCGCGGTCGATGTGTAATTCAACCAGGTTCACTTTCTGGCATTTTAAGTCGATGGCAATTGCGTCCGTAACAGATGCTTCAGGAATATTCGCTCTTGTGACTCCAACAGCGCGAACCAGTCCATTGTCCAAATCTCGTAAGACATGACGTTTATAACCATCAAATCGCCGGGTTTTGCTTTTACGTCCATGTCTCATTTCGTCGTCTTCGATTGAGATACGTCGTTCTTTAGCAACACCTGAGTGCAGTTTTATTTCACCATTAGTATCTACTTCTACATCTTGCGCTTCAATCAACCTTGCGGTTTCTAAGGTCGAACGAACTTGAGGGTGTTGAGTATTTTCTGGCTGTGCTTGTACAAAAGTCTCAAATCGTTCTAAAGCGTCTAAGACAATCCCTAAAGCCAAATTTTTTTGGTCTGGGTCATCCCAGTTTAAGTCTAAGGCTGCTTTCAAGCTCGAACCCGCAACAATATCTACCCCAATGTCATTTGCCACTTCCGCCAACTCCCTCCCCTGCTGGCGGGATATCACACCAATCGCTTTTTTGAGCGCGTGACCCAGTAAGTTATATGTATCTTCGACCTTTGATGCTCCCCATAATGGGCTGGAATCAAGTGCTGCCCTTAAATGCTTTGAGCCAAAACTTTTCGTTTGCTCTGCTAGTTCTACTGTTCTCTCAATTAATCGTCGGTCAAGACCGTGGATAATTAAAGCTATGCGAAATCTGGCCAGTGTCGCCTGAGAAAAAGGAGCATTTTCGCAATCTATGCAATCCAGCACTAACTGCCAACGCCTATCCATGCTTAATGCTTCGATTGCTTCTGCATCTGAAGCACCTGTGTACGCTTGCATGATTGTCGCTAACGCCAGTTGTGCTGGTGGTACTGGTGGATGCCCTTTGGCCGAATCTGCATACAGTTTGCTCAGTTCTTCTTGAAATTCTTCATTAAATAATTGATGGCGATATTGCCTTAAGAACGTAAACAGCTTTGCTCGTTTAATGCGCTTAACGATACTTTGCTCTGGTGCTGATAGTTCTATCGGTGGATTCCAATTTCCTGGTCGCATACGTATATTCTCAGCTTGCCATGCACATTTACTACCTGAATCTACCTTAATTAAAGTTACACTTCTTCTTGAGACTTTGTTAAATATCTCTCAAAGCTTACTTTTCGCTATAAGCATTGGCTGGTAAGCATTTACTCTCTTTTCTCCTTCACTATTTACTTCACTCTGGGCTAATTTTTCTTTTGTTCCCCGATTACTGAATCGGTGTTCTAGAAATCCCATATCTACTTTCCAAAAGTCCAAGTATTAGTTTCGTTTAATTCCAATTCTTCAAAACAGTTAGCAAAATCCGTAAAATGGAAACATCTTAGCTGCATCCGAGATATTAATAGTAAAGAAAAATTTTCTAGTTTAGCCAACTGTTGCAATTTCAATGAATCGTTGCTAAAACTATCGCTAACAAAGTGCAATCTATCAAAATTATCAATCACAAGTAGTCTATTGAATCCTTCAGATAATTCGGTTATTATATTTTGCCAATCCTGCTGGTAGTACAAATCAAAACTCATAGGAATAACATCAAAGAGATGAGCCACACTAAAAGGATATTCAAGATTGAGATAGACAGACTTTAAAGTAATATCTTTAAGTAAACAGTTTTTAACAGTAAAAGTCTTACCAATATCCTGTTTACCCCATAAATTAACATTCTTGCCTACATTTAGTTTACCAATCAACCAAGTATATTCTTTATAACGTAACATTAGTATTATCCTTTAGATAAACTACAATTGGTTTGAAATTAAATGTGTGATTTTTTGATTGTGTCTTCCTAAACTTTTTCTAGAAAATTGGTTAGATAGAATAAAATTATCTAATAAAAAATCAGGTGATTGTGAAAGTCTTAACAGCACACCATCATCACCACTACTGCGATGATAGTAATGAACAACAGGTGATTGGATAACTGTCAGGTTATCGTTACGAATTGCTCGTCCTGTAACTAGCCCATCCATAATAAATTTAGCGGCAGCAGCTACATTATCACTATCTCGTGCAAAATTTTTGAGATACCAATGGAACTCAATCCAAACTGTACTATCTAAATAAAATTCGCATTCTCTAACAAATTCACCAATTAAGTTTGTCCAGTACTTCTTAAGTTCAGCACTCGCTTGCCAACTCGACCGTGCCTGGTTAATAATTTCGTTCATACAAGGGGGTAAAGGCATTGTTAGTTCAAATATCATCTTCCTCACTCCCTTTCAAGCTATTTAAAAATTCCTCAACAACGTTTCTAAATTTCTTGTATGACCTACCATCTTGACGGGATAAATTGAATACTGCTTTGACAATTTCATCAAGTTTATAGCCCTTTTGATGCAAATTCATAATTGAGTTTCTTGCTTCTTCGTCAAGCTGCACCTTAAAACTAAAACTGCCCTCAAAATCAGTCTTAGATTGCTTAGTTTTAGTAGCAGTAGTGGCTTTAAATTTACCATTATCATTACTACTACTCTCGCCATACAGACTAGCGACAAATTCATTAAAATCTAACCCAGATTTCCATGCTGTATAAGGATCGTTCTGGTTTTTTGCTTCTAAGAGTAATTGCTGAAAGTATTCAGGGTCTTCATCGTCAGCAACATATAAAGCTTGGAGTCGTAAAACTTCAGTCGTCTTGTACAAAAAATCACCGTATCCCAGCAAATAAACTGCACGCTTGTCTTTATCGTCACCCAGGATAATACAACTGTCTTCAGGACGGGTTGTAACAAAGGCTGTCTTCGCTGGAAAATTTGAGCGAATCAATGGGTCTATCACGTTTTTGTCAGGTCGCTGGGTATATAACAATACATGAATCCCCGCACCACCCGCTTTTGCAAGCAACTTCATCAGCGCAGTCTCAATGCGATCGCAATAATTATCATCGGAAAGTAGGTCAAAACACTCGTCAATTAGACAAATTACTCGTGGCATAACACAATTAGGTGCGAACCGTGAGTTGTACTGTGCGATCGTTTCAATGCTGCTGTGGCGCTCAAATTCCTGGTAGCGCAATTCCATTTCTTCGACCAAGTAATCAAGCAAGTTAGCGGTAGACTCTGCATCACGCGCAACTGGGGCTACAAGATGGGGAAGCCCATCAAATTTACCAAAGGTCACTCGTTTAACATCTGAAAGTGCCAATCGAACAACAGAAGGGGGATATCGTCGCACTAAGTATAAGATTGCGGCTTTCTCAAACTGCGATTTTCCACCCCGCGTCCGCCCACCACCCAGGATATGAGTCACGTTATCGCTATAAAGGGGAATTTCAACATAAGTGCCATCAACATCAACACCACCGGGGATAGACACCGAATAAATGTCAGGTTCGCCCTCAAAAGTAAAGTAATCACGGAAATAAGCAAATTGTCTGTCTAACCTGGGTATGTCAAATACAACTCCCCCAGGCACTACACTCACCATTGGCGCAACTTTCAAGCCTAATTCTTCACCAAGCTGCTGTACTAAGTCATTACCGATATCTTCTACTTTCTTGTAACTAACACCCCGTCCCAGTTTTACCCTAATACGGTTAAAAGTAGGGCCATTTTTGGCATCAACATACTTAGCATTAATATTAAAATCTTCTAAAGTATCAACTAATAGTTTTCCTGCTTGTCCCATAGTTAAAATATTTGAGCTAGCAATCTCATTATTAGCAATTTCACTATCCAAATATTTAGGTTCTTTTAAAAGAATTGAGCCATTACCTGTCACTTTTAAATCTAATGGTTTACCTGTGGCACGCGCAACAAGCACTGCCGTTCGACAGCAATAGTTTTTAATAAAGTTATCTCTCGATTTATTTGCTAAATCAGTAAAATAACCAGTTTCTTTATTGCTCAAAAATAAATTATAAAGATTCTCCTGAACTACTTTATAACCAATCTGCTTGAGATAAATATTTTTGATTGATTCTATATATTCAAATAAAGATTCAATGGGTGATAGATTAACTATCTGAATCATTTTTTGATACACGTTATTTTGCTCCCACTGTGAGGGCATTCGATTGAGATGGATATACTCAAGTGCATAACGTACAAACTCGTACTGATTTAAAGTACAGTGTTCTGCACATATTGATAATATTTCATCATCGTTTGTACCTGTAATTACTGATTCATATATTACCTGAAATAAAAATTCCAAATTAAATTCAACAACTGGACGTGATAATTTTGTTCTAAAGTCAATCTGCTTTAAAACAGTTTCAGCATAAAAAACCATTGCGTCCGGTAAAGCTTCCTGTACATTCTCTATAATCTCTTCATTGTTCAAACCATCTTGTTTGGCCTGTACAATTGCAGTCCAAAGCTGTTGTTTTTGAATTTCAGTATTACCATTAGTGTTATTGTATGGTGGTAACATTACTAAGTTTCACTTTCTAGAAATTTCAAACTTTTGTAATTGATGCTGATAGTAAGTTCTTAACTGCGCTAAAGATTTTGGGTTTTGATTGTAATTATTGCAAGGAAACGAGGCCCAAATTCTACCTACTTTGCATACAGCAGTATCAAACCTTCCTGCTTCAATGTCACTTAAAGCATTATTACGACGAATATATTCAATTGCCATCTTGTCCTGAGAAGCTGGACTAAAATCTTTTAAGTTTAACTTTGGCTGAAGGTCATACCAACTTATATCCAACATTTGATAAGCACCAGCCGCAGTCGAACAAACATTTTTACCATTAATAGGAGCGCACTGTTTCTTTAACGGGTGCGTAGAAAAATCATTAAAAGTTCTGTTAAATACTAACTTGCGATAACTTTCTGACTCACTGGTTCCTGTTTCTGCCCAACGAATTGTTGCTAAAAAAGCACTCAACCGTGGTGAATAAGAACTTGTATTAACTCTTCCTCTTAAACTATTTAATGATGCTGGAGTAACACTGGTACTTTGAGAAATTGAGAAATAAATGCCCAAAGTAATTAAGGAAGCAGTAGACAAATGAATGGGTTGAAAACGTAATATAAATTGACGGCGAGTATTCTGCATTAACTCAACTAAACTACCAACAATAAAACCAAATTGCCAACTATCAATTGCTTTACCAGAACTATGCATATAACATGATGGCAACTGACATAGCAGTGAAGCTACTCCTTGACACTCCCTGCTCTAAAGAGAAAGGGATTCTTGGTTCAGTGACTCGCCGTTAGGCAATTGGTTTACACCAATTCCCCAAGAGGGCAAATCTCCCCAAGCGTAATTTCCCGTGTGCCCCACGGTACTTAATCCTAGTTTCAGGATATTTATACTGGCATTGACATCTCTGTCTTCTACATATCCGCAATGTGTGCAAATATGGGTTCTAGTAGATAGAGATTTATTCACTTTCTTGCCGCAGTTAGAGCAATTTTGGCTTGTGTTGTGAGGGGAGACAGCAACCGTTACCTTCCCATATTTATGACCAAAATACTCTACCCAACTGCGAAAAGTTGACCAACCAGCATCACTGATTGATTTAGCTAGATGTCGGTTCTTTACCATGCCTTTCACATTTAAATCTTCATAGGCTACCAAATCATTAGATTGGATGACGGAGTACGCCAATTTCTTGCAATACTCTTTTCGCTGCCTACTTACTCTTAAATGCTTACGCGCATACCTATTTCTAGCTTTGTAGTAATTATTAGACTGACGAAGCTTGGCTTTATTTTTAGCTTGGTTGAATTTCTTAGATTTTTTGCGATTAGCTCGATTCAACTGCTTTTCCGACTTGCAGTAAAACTGGGGCGAGGGTTCTACATTACCTCTACTATCAGCAATGAAATACTTTAATCCTAAGTCGATACCAACTACTTGATTTGTTGGCTGCGTTTTAACCTTAACATCAACATCAAGTATGAACTGAGCGTAGTAACCGTCAGCGCGACGTACTAAACGGACACGCTTAATTTGTTTAATGTCGTAGTAATTAAGATCATAAGTTCCCTTCAAATTGAGTGTTCCTATGCCTTTCTTATCTGAAAAACTAATGGCTTTACGAGTTTTAGAAAGCTTCCAGCCAGAGGTTTTGTACTCCACTGAGCGGCAATTTTTCTTAAACTTTGGGAAACCCTTTTTACCATTAATCTTTTTCTTGCAGTTATCGTAAAATCGGCTAATTGCGCTCCAAGAACGTTCCGCCGCCGACTGCCGAGCCGTTGAATTTAGTTGATCAGCAAAGGTAAATTCAGCAGCTAGTATCGCACAGTATTTGTTGAGGTCATACTTGCCTACATTTTTATTATCCATCCAGTAACGTAAACATTTGTTTTGGATGAATTGACTGGTGCGAATGGCTTCGTCAATAGCACGATACTGCTTGTCTTTTCCTTTGACTTTGAACTCATAGATTATCATGGCTCAACCTGATTTATCTCGACTGATTTAAGAAAGCCAAATTTATTTGGCTATACGCTTATATGCACCAGATTTATTCAGGGTTTTAGGTATCACGACTAATAACTTTCAACGGTTTGCTAAATATTCGTGTAAATAAGGGCGGGGATTCTGCGCTACACCATTAACGTGAACCTCAAAATGTAAATGCGGCCCCGTCGAAAACCCCGTACTACCTACTGCTGCAATCATCTGCCCACGGACAACTTGTTGTCCCTGCTGTACATACAGCTGACTGGCATGACCGTAGAGAGTAGATAAACTTCCCTGATGCTGAATAATAACTGCTTTGCCGTAACCATCCTTGTCACCCGCAAAAACTACTCGGCCAGCATCAACCGCATAAATTGGCGTACCCTTTGCTGCACCAAAATCAATTCCCTTGTGAAACTTGCGATCGCCTGTAATGGGGTGTGTCCGCCAACCAAATTCACTAGTTACAGGAGTACCAGCAGCAATTGGAAAGGCAATTCGACCGTTATTTAAAACCTTATTGCTAACAACAGTTCTAGGTAGTATTAGACTCTGGAAAGATTTAACTAACAGCTGAGATTCAATCCATCCAGAAACTTGGGGAATGACCATAGCTGCAATTAAAACGGAGGTTGCGATCGCATATCTCCAACTTTCACTCGAATTAGTATCGGCTGTACCATCCAAACTAGTTACAGTCGAATTACTAACCTCCTTTTTACCGTCAGTTTCAAAGATTATTCGCATTGTCTCAACGCCTTTTTGCATTAGCAGGATAAACCTGCCAACAACCAATCTTTGCACTACTCAAGACTTCCTCAAAATCATTCTGAGCTACACGGCAATCAGGAGAATTTAGGCCATCTCCGGATGTTGCAGATTCCTTAACTTTAGGGGAATAGCGCGTAGAGACAGGATTAGAAGATATATTCACACTAGGTGCAGCAGTAGAGACAACAGCTGGCGATAAAAATTGAAGCTTTTGTGCCAACGCCACAGCATTACGCCAGTTATAAAACTGCAAATACCCCGGTTGCAAGATATCTGCAATCCATACCAGCAGTACGAACCAAAAAATTGCCTTTACCCACATTAATCCAACTGCTTAACCACAGGCAGGGCAAAAGAAGGAACTTCTTTGGGTACAACTTCAATCTTCTTCCCAGCTGCATATCCTGGCCCGGTGTAACTGCCATTAAGGAGAAAATTCAACAGCATTATTAACAACCACACTCCCACAGCAGCGACACCCACAGGAGATTTAATTACATCTGATAAAAAATATACTGGATACCAGCCAAATCTCCAGGGATTCTGCGGATGTAACCTATGTGCTTTCCAAGTCTCAATGTATGGAATTTCTATCTGAGGAACTCTCGGCTTATAGGCAGTAGGTGCATTAATATACCTAACTTCTACGGGTTGAGTATCATAAGTGGTCATAGGAGAAACGCTAGGTTGCTGATTTACCATTCCTCCTTGCTGTACCTGCTGCAACATATTTTGCAACCGATTGGCAGGCACAATTGCTCCACCTTCAGAATAATCAACATCAAAATTACGGCGTTGATTTCTACTCATAATATGACCTCAAATTAACTAACTAGCTGGCGGGTTTATTATTTATTTGGGAGTTAGTATCTTCCCAAAAATCTTCATCTTGAAGTTGGGCGTAAAACTCTTCTGGAGATAACATTCCAGGTTGATTTTGCAATCCATCTTCAACAAACTGGCTACTATCTACTCGCCCTAATCCAGAAACAGCAGGACGAGGAGAAAATTGAACGACATTTTTAGCAGAAAACTCGTTATTGAATTTCATCCCAGGAGGCGAAACTGGGGGGATTAAAGAAGGCTGAATATCAGTATTAGAAACACCAACATGAAGTTGTTGATTGTTAGAAGTTCCCAAGTTATCAGACACTTCATCTGTTTCTTCAACTGCATTGTTATAGTCAGAAATGCCCCAACTCAAGAAGCAAGCAAACCCAGCCAGAAATATAACTGCACTCATCCAATGCACCTCTGAATTGGGAGATGGCATCATTTCAACCGTTGTCCGAGTTGAACCTTCCAGGGTTGTACGGATAGGGGTACGTTTGACTGCCGCTACAACATTGAGCGAACACAAAGCTATGCAAATTATCGCAGCAGCAAACTTAACGTACATGACATCACTCCCCTGACTTATTAACAGGCTTTCTATTAGGAATTGGATTAGGTAATTGCTTCTTGATTTGTTGGAGATATATTCGCCTTTCCTCCTCTTTCTGGCGTATTTTCTCGCGGATATCTGCCACCTGTGCCATCTGCTCTACTGGATCTAAATACCCCCGCGCCCGTAACAGCTGCGCCTGTGCAAGCGAGTATGGTTCTTGAGCATTCCTAATCTGAATTAGCATTTGATTCAGATCGACCGATGGTTGAGATTCCAAGTTTTGAGCGTAATCAATCGCCTCTAATTTACCCAAGATCAAAACAGCAGCAGCCCCAGTTGGTATCTTCTCCTCAACTTTCGTACCATCGGTTTTGCGGTATCCCCAGTAAAAACTATTATTTCCAGAAGCCGCTTCTAGTAAAACATCCAGCGAGTTGAATTTAACTATCTCTAGTGCTGGCATATAGTGAAGGCGGTAAAACCCAGATTTCTCATTAGCCTGCATTCTGGATATTTCACCCCGCAGTTGCTGTCCCCACAATGCTGCCGCTAACTGTCGCCAGCCTGTAAGAGTAGGCGCACCTTCTAATGAGGAGTAACTGGACAGATGGTCTATATTGTAGTCAGTACGGGAAAGCTTTTCTAAGTACACTTCTCGAATTTGGGCAACTTGCGCCTTTACTTGCTGTACCTCCGATATCTGATTACTTGGAATTTGTTGCTTCCATCCAACCATTAATGCAACCGCCCCAATAACAGACAGCGCACTAACAGTCGAACAAACCGTCCACAGGGTGACATTTACCTTTTGTCTTCTTCGACTTGGTTGTTTATTTCGGACAGGTGTAGGAGTAAACATAATTTACCCCTCACGTATTATCAACAACCAACTGCAACTGAGGGCGCTTGTTTAACTCGCGTGCGATCGCAATTCCCGCACCACCCACAACTATCCCGGTTAGTAGTAACAGAGGGTGCAAGGCAAGCGTGGCCCCCACTCCCAATAGCTGTCCTACCATCCCAGAAACACCCAAGTTCATTAACAAACCACCCGCAGTGTTAACCAAAAAGTCAAATGCTGCACTCATACTTACTCCCTGGTAAACCAAATAACTACTAGTGCCAGAATCAAACCAACTAATTCACCTATACCCACACCAATCAAAATTGGCTGGATGCTGTAAATCTCCTGTTTATCTTGCGTTGGGGGAATCGCTACCCATGTCCCAACCACAGTACCAGCTACTACCGAAAGTAAATTTATACCAACCGCTTGGGTAGATGTTTTTCTCAAGTTGAGTAAACTCTCATCCCGTATTCGATAGCAGATGGGTAGCATCTGAGCTACTATTTCTTCGGAGATTGCCCGGTTTTCGGCTGCAAGGACTTCAACTGTCTGGGCTGCGGTGTCGATGTACCGACCAACAGTGGATGAGTCTCTTCCCCCCAGTTCACTTTGCCGAAAAAATCGTTATCAATGCGCGAATTGATTCGCTCTTGCGCCTGGTCGTAACCAGCTGGAACGGAAGTATTACCTTCAGCCAGCGAACTACTTCCATGAAAAACAAATTCTTCGAGAGCAAGTGTGGAAGATTCAAGCACCACTTTATGGCGTAATTCTCCTAACTGAATTCCCCTGTCTGCATCCCGGTACAGTATTCCTACAAAACTATCGGGGGAAGCTTGTTCTGGATCTACGCCAAATCGCTGTTTAATATACTCGCGCTTGTCGAACTTATGTTCGCCTACTTCTGATTTGCGATCGCGCATTGCAATCAAGTGCTGGGCAGCTTCTTCTAAGGACATACCTTCACGAGAAGCTACCTCTTTAAGTTGAACTAATTGCTGTTCGATTGTTTCGTCAAGCGTATCATTTGGCTGCAAAGCTAAATCTAACAACCGACAGCAGGTACGTACTACATCAGGCGACACCTGCAAAGTCTCTGCCACTTTGTTGATATGCTTCATTGCGCTCAATTCTCCTAATTACTGATTGCACAATTGGGTTGTTTTTTTCTTCATCAGATATATGCTTAGTCAAAAAGTTATAAAGGGTTAAGCCATTAACTTTTTGTAAATAAGCATCTAAGCCACCAGCAGGAATTACTTGCTGTAAATATTCCTTATACGTCAACCGCCTAATTTTGGTAGCAACGTAGAAAACATCAGCAATCTCAACTGTTGCTGCATCAAAGTATCCTCCCCGCTTTCGCGGTTTTACTATACCGGCATAGGGATACCACTTTTGTAAAGCAGAGATTGAAATCCCGTATCTTTCGGCAAGTGTTTTTTGGGTGTAGATAACGTTTTCACATATCATCAAACTCAATTCCAAGTGAAAGACAACATCAATGAGAAGCGAATTAAACTAGCACATTACTAAATTGTTTGTAGATTAAAAAGTAATTTACCAAATATGCCAGTTTAGTACAGATATAGCTCAACTCAAATACATCTATATTTCAACCTAGCTCCAAATAAACTGCACACTAGCCAAGTTACATACTGCCTGTTGATAATGCAAGCACGTTTGTATATATGAGTAAAAAAAAGTGAAGTATAACTAAAATATTAAAAAAGTACTTTGAGAGAAAAATATAGCGAAAAGTAAAATTTTTCTTATTCCAAAATTCTTAGTCAAACCACTTAGGGTTATCGCGGATTTCTGCCGCTTTATTTTTACCTAACAAAACCCGTGCAATACGGAAAAAATGAGATGCCATCGCTAGACGATCATCTAAGTTACCAACAGGAATTTCAAACACCTCAAAACCAATGTTGCGTAATTCCTCCCTAATGATGCGATCGCGTTGTTGTCTCTCTGGATCGCCATGCAGGTGTCTACTCATCCCATCTAAGTAAATACAAATTCCCTCAGAACGTTCCGAAGGGTCTTCATAAAAGAAATCTGGTGTTGTGGTTCCCAATGGTCTACCCAAGTCGATAGAATGTTGGGCTATGGGGTTGGGGAATCCTGCGCGAATGAGCATATCCCGCAAAATGCTTTCTTTGTCGTTAACTGGTTGTTCATCTGTGTTATCTACTACTGGTAGTGCCGATGGGATTCCGTGACTAAATTTCAGCATGGAACCCCATTTATCTAGCTTTTTAGCTGCTTCATGGCGATTTAAGTGACGGTGATAATGGGCGTTGCGAAATGTATGCAAACAATCTATACAAGCTGTCTCGCAAGCGGAGGGGCAATGTTCTACTACCTCTTTTGCTGCTGCAATCACTTCCGACCAGCGAGATATAATTTGGTCTAGCAAACCAGAACCTCCGGGCATGGGGTCATAAAGTAAGGCATCAACGGTTTCTCGCCCCGGTTGACCGATGATTAAAATTTGTAGGTCATCGATTTCCATATCCAAAACGTTGGAAGCCCCAATGCGAATTGCTTCGACGATGCTGTAGGCTTGTTCTCGATTGTCACAGTCTTGGAAAGAGAGAGTATCTGCCATGACATCGGCAAAAAAGCCAGTGGGTTGTACGGTTTGTCCGCACCTTTCTAAATGTTCTTTTGCAAATGCCTGTTTATCGGCTTCTGATGCCAATGGGGAACGGCTTTGCCCGCAAACTAAACAAACTGGATACCCCAAACCTCCAGGAGTGCGGATAATGTTAGCAGCACCGATGTTAACTATTCTTAAATGCACACCCCGGCGTAATTGGATAGTTTTATTGCCCCAAGTATAGGCTTGTCCTCCGTTATGGCGATTTTGTTCGTAACCATACAGGGAAACTGCCATTTGGAATCGATAATCTTCATCATCGCTAATTTGGGACTGGTGTGGTAAATCAACATCGCAGATGGGAATTGCCCGCAATGATGCTACTCCTAATCCTGCCCCGGTTCCTCGAACTTCTGTACCAATTTCCACAATTGCTTCGTTGGCAATATCCACCTGAAATAGTACAGGTTGCTGTTGCGGTTCTAAATGGAAGAAACGGGGGATGAAGCGGTTGCCATTGGCATAAATTAAGTTACCTGGTACGTATTCCCGTAATGCGATCGCACTTGGACGTGGTAATTCAAAATCAGATATCCATCCACCAAAATGACGTGGTACTTGAGCAGTTGCCAAAACAGAACCAATATCTAAGCCGTATCCTGGTAAAAACCCTTCTGCTGCCAAAACGCTGTAGGTGTTAGTGTCATCGTATCCTTCTGCTTCTCGCTTTTTCTTTGATTGGATACCTTTGAGTTTTTTCACTAAGCGATCGCACCTTTGCCTTAGTGCTTCTTCATCGGGGTCGAGGGTTCCTTTGCGTTGGCGAACTTCGTCGAGTAGTTTCATCTGTGCCAGCGCCCATTGCAAGCGTCGCCATACTCGCTTAATAACCTCCGTTAGCTTATCTCCTGTTTGGCGAATGTACTGCTGCAAAGCATCATCAGATACTACAATTGCATCAGTATCGGGCCATCCCTGCCCAAAAATTTCTTGTAACCGTTCAAAAATTATTGCCTCATGCTTGGTAATAACTGTAGCCAGTACACTGACATCTAGCGGTGAGGTTCTGACATTGCCTTTTTCGTCAAATAGGTAGTTTTTAACTTGGTTTGGGAAACAGTGTTGAAAAGCTGCTTTAATTTCTTCACGATCACCAGCAGTAATAGAAGTAGCAGAACGCACTAATTGATTAAGGATTGTTAGTATGGCTGCGTGGACGTGCTTTTTCACCATCAACGAGTTGCGGAGGTTAAATCGGGGTGGAGTTACTATCCCTTGCAAAAGTTTGAGGGGTTCGGCATAATAGGCGCGGTCATGGCTGGCTTGACGGGCATAGGTTAAATTAACTGCCATACGATGCTGACGACCGGCGCGACCAGCACGTTGTTTGTAGTTGGCGGGTAAGGGCGGTACGTTTCGCATTAAGACAGAATCCAGCCCGCCGATATTCACACCTAATTCTAAGGTGGGTGTGCAAACCAAGGTATTGAGGATTTCACTGTCACCTTTAAACATTCGTTCCAAGGTTTCTCGTTCTGGGGCGGGAACTTGGGCTGAGTGTTCACGGGGACGCAACATGGTAAATTGTTGGTCAAGTACCATTAAGTTGTAATCGTCAGGATTTTCTGGCTCAAACTCTATCTTGCCGTTGCAACGCCACGCCATGCAGGTCATACGGGGAGTAAGACGCAGGTGAACGCGACGACAAGTATTGCAGCGATAAACACCTTGATGGACTGTTAAACGTAATTTGTCTGCATCAATCTGACGCACGCCTGCACAACGAGGTAATGCCCGATTGCGGTTGCCTGTTAAAGTTACTGTTACTAAAAGCTGCAATTCTTCAGTTAATAGTTGCCATAATTCGTCATAAAACTCGTTGATTAATTCTTTATTAACTCCCCATTTTTTGGCGACTTGGCGGGGTAAGGTATCCCCTTTTTCACTCAGCCATTGTAGGACACGGTTGGTATCGTCGCTGGGCGCACGTCTGAGTTTTAGTCCTTTGGGAACACCAGACATTAAGGGTAAGTACCCACGTTGAATTTCAAAGTCTCCTGCTTGCCAGAATTTTGAGAAAATACGTCCTTCTCTATCAAGTAAAATGTTACTGCGGCGGGTTACATCTAAGAGTGAGGCAATGCCTTCAACTAAGCTATCTTCAGTAATACCAAGTAGTAGCGACCATTTAGCAGCAAATTCTAATTGGTTGCATAAACCTGCGTACTCAACTTTCAGCCTTCCCCAAGGTTCTAAACCAATCCGTTGTTTTACACCAGTGGCAATTTCTCGTAATACTTGAATGCGAAGAAAGTGACGGCGTTCTTCGCTGTGTCTGACACCTTCGGCTTCTTTACGGGCGACACGCCAAACTTCAGGAATTAAGGCGCGACTGAGTTCGTCGTCTGCTTCTAAAATATCATCAAGATAGGCAGTAAGGTCGCCTACGGAAACAGCACTACTTTTAATGCGATCGTACATCAGCGATCGCAATCTAAATCTTCTGGCATGGTCTTGCATCCATCCTGCTTGAAACGCTGCATCCTGGCGATTATCGGCAAACACCAACAAGCGACGACGTTCGGCGTGGTGGATCATGTTCTGCGCCAAAACGTGGACATCGGAAACTGCTACGGCGCGGACATTTCTAGCAGGTTCACGATAGCCTCCAGGTGCCAAGCGACCAAGGGCTTGACAAGCAACGCAACTTGTGAGTTTACCTGGGGCTTTATCTTTTTGCCTGACTGCGAGTAATGTGACTAATTTACCTTCCCGTCCGCAACCGTCACAGCGATTAGCAGTTTCGGAGTGTAAAGTGCCACAGTGACGACACATATATAAGGGAACTGTGGAACTGGGATAATTAGCATCAAGTTCTGCTGTCTCGTCTTCTTCATCAGTAGTAATTAAGCGGTCAAGCAGGACAACGCGCTTTCCTCCGTTCTCTGGTGCGAGAGGTTTCCAAATGACGCGCTGGTTTATTGCTTGTCCACCACCAGGAAATTTACCAAAGAAACTAAAGTCACCAACGTGATGGGTAAAATAGTGCTGACCGCAAGTGGTACAGGTCATGACTGGAAGGCGAAATAACTCCTCAACAACTTCACTCCTAGCCTGGAGGGAGTTTAATTTTTCTTGCTCTCTTCTGTTTGCGGCGGAATTGAGGGGGGTATCATCTTTGGTGGCATCTTCGGCTGATAACCACAGTTTGGGACGTTCCAATTCTGGGGGAAAGGTGACGACAGCACCACTAACTCCGCGTATAAAACCGTGAACCACGGGGCGCAATAAGGGACGATGTTGTTTGCGAGAAGCAGCACCCAGGGCTAACCAGCACAAAACTTCTTCTTCAGAAACTTTACGCCCTACACGGTTTACCAAGTCGGCAATAAATTCTGTAAGCAGACGGGGAGTTTCTAAGCTTTGGGCAATTTGATAAACAAGTTCGTTGGCGGCGAGTTGTTCGTAAAGGTTTTCTTCCCAGTTAGTTGCATCGATGAGGTTTCCTGTCATCGCCGCAAATGCTGCTTGTACCAGTTCCCCAGCTTTGTCTCCACCTTCGACGGCATTTAGCACATCTTTCAAGTGTTGGGCGGGATTTCCAGGGAGGGCTGTGGTAACTTGTCGGAACTCTGCCCACAAATCTGGTTCATACTCTTCTTGTACCATGACCACATTTTCTGGAGGCACCCCAAAAAACCGGGCTGCAAAATCTGCCCCAGCATCCGCACCACGTTCCGGGTCTACAATGGTAGCAGAGGTAGCAATACAGGTAGTGTCTGTAGTTCCTTTCCCGCAAAATGACCGTAAGCGGCGAATCAAACAAGCAGTTTCCGCCCCAATAGCACCTGTAAAAGTGTGGGCTTCGTCAAAGACAAGAAATTCCAGTCTTGCACCATTAAATAATTCCACATCTCGTTGTCTGGTGAGCAGCAATTCTAATTGATTGACGTTGGTAAGCAGGATACGGGGTTGTTTTCCTTTTGTCCGCATTTCTTCCCGCGATACTCGTTCTTCGGCGGGGTAGATGGCGTAGGTTTGTTTTTCGCGTTTGGCTTTTTCAAGTTCTCTTTCGTAATCGAGTTTAGAAGCACCGTCTCGAAGTTTCTTTCCTGGTGCATCAGAGGTATTTTCGGGAGTTTTGCCCACGTACATCCCGAAAGTCACACCGCTACCTGCGAGTAATTCCCGCAAACGTCCCAGTTGGTCTTCGGCGAGGGCGTTCATGGGGTAAACTATTACGGCAACTATGCCTGCGGCTGCGCCCTCATCTCGTAGTTGCAGGCAACGGCTAATAATAGGATAAAGGAATGTTTCGGTTTTACCGGAACCTGTGCCAGTGGAAACTAGGGTTGTCTTTTTGACTGTGATGGCGCGAATTGCTGACTCTTGATGACCGTAAACGTTGGGATAGGGGGCAATTTGAGTGAGATGGGGATGTAAAATGCCTTCAGAAATCAGGTCAGTGATTTTCGCACCTTTACGGAAGCTGCGGCTAAGGCTGATGTAGGGGCCTTTAAATAAAGGTGTGGCGCGTGTTTCCTCTAGGTTAAGGAGGATACGCATTTGTTGGTAAAGATTCTCGTCGGCGAAGGGATAGGCGGTGATTTGATAGCGCAGGAAGTCGCTGACTACTTTTTCTGTGTAGACGATGGGGTTGAGCATGGGGTTGTGTCTATCTTTTGCCGACCGTGTTTAGTATGTCATATTTATTACTTAGCTACCAATAATTACTATGGAGGTGAACTGAGCTAAATTATATCTCTTCTATTGGTTGGTCAAATATGCTAAGTTGCACCGAGTCGGGGGGCGAATTTTTGGTGCTATCAAGATTATTTTCTGTCTTCAGTTGGTCATTATTAACAAGCGATTTCTCTCCTAACAGTCGCCTTAAATTCTCTGCGTGACGTTCGCACTCTTCCCAAGACTCCTCTGCTGAACCTTCTAGTTGCCAAGGAAGAAATCTTTCGCCTAATCTGGATGCTACGGGTTGTGGTTGCATTGCGCGTTCATCATGACCTAAGCGATAATCTGCTAATTTCAATGTTTCTGGTAGCATCCACCCTTCACCGTCGTTAAGGTTGAGGAATGCTTCTAGTCCGATTTTTTTCAATTCGTGAAAGGCGACGAGGGATAAGACGGTGTGGCGAAGTTCCGGGTCTTTTTCTTTATCTACACGCCAGAATGCTTTAGGTTCGAGAGTGCGAGAAAATGGTTTATCGCATACTTGATTAGTTGGATAATCGCAGTCACGAAGAATCCATTTAAAATCTTCTATTTCTAGAAGGTAAAGTTCGGCAACCACA
>NZ_JACJQJ010000095.1 GCF_014696615.1 Nostoc linckia FACHB-104
CAATGATTATATGATTCGAGTTCTCAATTCTTGTTTCATTGACTCTACATTAGATTCCTCCCAGCCTTTATGTCAAGCCTAATTGAGATGCTCTTACCCTGGCGATAATTACAAACTACTAAACCAACAGCGACAACATAAACATTCATTATCCCATCAACGCCAAATCGCTCAAACGCTTGCTGCACGCAATCAAATGGGAGAATCAGAGTTAGGGCAGTATGTAGACAGATTACTAGCTAAAGAAATTGTGGCGATCGCCCAAACTTACTCTGCTGGTAGTATTGTCCTCCCTAAGTTGGACAATATGCGAGAACAAGTTCAAAGCGAGATTCAAGCCAAAGCTGAACAGAAATCAGACTTAATAGAAGTTCAACAAAAGTATGCCAAAGAGTACCGAGTTAGCGTCCATCAATGGAGCTACGGTAGGTTAATTACAAATATTCGCTCGTCAGCGGCTAAAACTGGAATTGTGATAGAGGAGTCAAAACAGCCGATTAGAGGTAGTCCGCAAGAGAAGGCGAAAGAATTAGCGATCTCAGCTTACCATTCCCGTCAAAAAAACTGATTGACAAAAAACTGAACCTTGACAATAAAATAAGAATATTCAATAGCGCCGCAGTTCATGCTTGTTACAAGCCTCTGTGCTGTGTAAATTTGGGTTAGTTTGACTGCTGTTAAACAGTCTTGCTTTCTGACCCTGGTAGCTGCCCACCTTGATGCTGCTATCCCTTGTGGATAGGAATAAGGTGCGCCCCCAGTAATAGAGGTGCGGGTTTACCGCAGTAGTGGCTACTGAATCACCTCCGACCAAGGAGGAACCCACCTTAATTATTTTTTTTGGCGAATCGAAGCGGGGTCAATTTCCTTGGGGATCTGCCAAAACTTGGAATCGCTTCTCTAGTAAGGTTTATAGCCTTCACTATGTCAATTAATTTACTTTTTTAAGTGTTGAGTGACAGGCGATTTTGGGAGATATGACAAAATGCTTCTAGAAGTCTTTGTTGGTGAAGGATTTGAGGCGCTGGAGTTTCAATACCCTTCACAGCTTGAGGCGGGTTGAAAGGCTAAGTATGGAACCTTTACTGGAGGATGTGAGTTTCAATACCCTTCACAGCTTGAGGCGGGTTGAAAGAACTCCAATTGCTGAAATTGGCAAAATTATGGGAGCTAAAGTTTCAATACCCTTCACAGCTTGAGGCGGGTTGAAAGAAATGGAGTTGATATTATTAGCCAAGTCGATTCTCGCGTTTCAATACCCTTCACAGCTTGAGGCGGGTTGAAAGGTTACGCCTAAATATTGACCCCTTTGCTAACTATGAGTTTCAATACCCTTCACAGCTTGAGGCGGGTTGAAGCTTGGGTAGATTTTTTTCACACTAGCGAACTATCGTTTCAAATGCTTCTGCAACAAAGAGCCAGTTGCGACAAACAAACTTTATTATGTAAGTACCAAATTAAAAAGGTGGGTTGAAAGGAATGTCACCTTCCCAATTTTTATTGTTGTAGAGGCTGAATCAACAATTGGAGTTGATAGCATCAGTTGCAGCATAGAATAAAAGGAAGTTAGTTGTTGAAGAGTAGATTAATTTGTTAACAGTGACACTAATTTGTTAAAAATGACATCAATCTGTTAACAGTGACAAATAATTAGTTAATGTACATTGAATAAAAAGCGGGCGATGGGACTCGAACCCACGACGTTCACCATGGGAAGATGACATTCTACCACTGAATTACACCCGCAAACAGCAGCTAGCCATTAAGCTATAACTAGCTACTACTATACCACAATTTGCCAAGGCTGAATTTAAGAAGCGGATTTTTCCCGCTCTGATGGTAGGCTGATGACTTCATGTTCGCTGGATGTAGGGCGGGGTGGTTTTTTGCCGAAGCCGTAGCGCAATGTATTCATGATCCAGCTTTGGAAGTTATCAATATAGCTAAATATGACGGGTACTACCACCAATGTCAGCAATGTAGAAGTTGTGAAGCCACCCATGATGGCGATTCCCATCGGTTGGCGGACTTCGGAACCGACACCAATTCCTAATGCTAGGGGTAGAGTACCAGCGATTGTTGCTAGTGAGGTCATCATGATGGGCCGTAAGCGTGACACGCCAGCTTCTATGAGTGCTTGGCGTTGGCTTTTGCCTTCTTGCATATTAATGATTGTATAGTCAACTAACAAAATTGAGTTTTTGGTAACAACCCCCAGCAGCAGTACAATCCCAATTAAGGCATAGAGTCCTAAGGGTTTTTGCATTACCATTAGGGCTACTAATGCGCCACCTAAGCAAAAGGGTAAGGCTGCCATAATCGATAGCGGATGCAGGAAGTTGTTATACAGCAGCACGAGAATTGCATAGATGCAGAGAATTGCTAATCCTAAAGCGCTACCAAAACCTCTAAAGATGTCTTGCATAATTTTTGCACCACCGGAGGGTTGCTGCATGACTCCTGGGGGCAAGTTTTGCATTATGGGTAGTTTATTGACGGCTTGGACTGCTTCTCCAAGTGCAACACCTTGCAAGTTGGCTTCTACTGCAACTTGACGGGCGCGATCATAGCGGTTGATGGTTGCAGGGCCGCTACCAAAGCGGATATCTGCAACGGCGAGGAGGGGAACTAAGCTGCCATTTTGACTAGGAACTTGGAGATTTTTAATGCTGTTGATGTCTGCGCGGGCTTTGGGATCGATTTGCACGCGAATGGGGATTTGCCGATCGCTTAAATTATATTTGGCTAAGTTGGCATCGTTATCACCAATCGTTGCTAAGGAGGCTGTACGGGCGATCGCTTGCACTGTCACGCCCAAATCTGCAGCACGTTGGGGATCAGGTATTACCAGAATTTCTGGTTTCACCAAACTGGCGCTAGAAGAGACTTCCACTAATCCGGGTATGGTTCGCATCTGCTTTTCTAGTGCTTCAGATGCTTGGCCCAAAGCTTCGGGATTTTCGCTGCGAAGAACTATTGATAAACCTTTACGGCTATCACCTGGTACTTGGCTTTGGAAACTGATTCTCGCTCCTGGTATTTTTTGAAATAGGGGGCGGATTTGTTCCTCAAACTGTTTTTGGGAAATTTTGCGTTCTTCTTTTGGTTTGAGATTGACAGAGAGGGTGGCTGTACTCAAATCTTCAGTAGCTACTACTTGGGCAACATAAGGGTTTTTCAGGAGAATATTAGTTGTCTGTGTAACTACCTGATTCATATCTGCCAAGGTGGAACCAGGAGGTATTTCTATAGAAATACTGGAAAGTCCGTAGTCACCATCATCAACGAAACCCTTGGGAATCATGGGAACTAGCATCAAACTAGCCATGAAGAAAGCGATCGCGATCGCAATTGTGGTTAATCTATGTCTGAGTGACCATTGCAACAGCGATTTATAAGGCTGAAAAGTCCGAGGCTTGAGAGTGTTGAGTGCTGAGTGCTGAGTGCTGAGTGCTGAGTGGTGAGTGCTGAGTGGTGAGTGGTGAGTGCTGAGTTTTTTAGTTCTTTTGTTGGTTGTTGGCAGTTTAAATTTAAAATTTAATAATCGGATATATCGTGGCTGATTCTGATCCTGTATTTTCTTACTGTGCGTATGGTCTTTATCCTTGAGCAAATAAGCTCCCATCATGGGGGTTACCATGCGGGCGACTAAGGTTGAGAAAATTGTGGAAATCGCAACTGTAAAGCCAAAGGGTTGGAAAAATTGTCCGGGAATCCCACCCATAAAAGCTACGGGCAGAAATACAGCAATAATCGTCGCGGAAGAAGCTAGCACGGCTAATCCCACTTCCTCTGACGATTCATAAGCCGCTTGCATAGCTGATTTTCCCATTGCCATGTGCCGTTCCATGTTTTCAATTTCTACGACGGCATCATCGACTAGGTTACCGACTGCTAGGGCTAAGGCTAGCAATGTCATGTTGTTGAGGGTGTAACCTAATGCTTGCTGTACGGCAAAGGTGGGAATCATTGATAAAGGTAGGGCGACGGCGGTAATTAATGTTGCTCGCCAGTCCCGTAAAAATATCATAATGACGATGACCGCCAGTATGGAAGCCTGAATCAATTCATCGATGGTGCTTTCATAGGATTGGCGAACTACATCAGCCCTGGTAAAAACTAAATCCAGCTTGACATCAGGGGGGAGGGTTTTTTCCAGTTCTTTAACTGCGGCTTTCACTCCCGATTCCACTGTTACCATGACGCTACCAGTGCTGCGGAGAACCTGAAACGCTACCACAGGTTTGTTATTCAAGCTTGCAGTTTGCCGGATGTCACCAAACTGATCCTCGACAGTCCCCAAGCTGGATAAGGGTACGGAACCACCACCAGGTAGGATGATTTCGTAGGTTTTCAACACATTGACACTGGCGGCGCTACCTAATGTGCGGATACTTTGTTCGCTTCCACCTAATTCTGCACGTCCACCGGGTAAGTTAATATTCAACGCGCGGATTTGGTCGTTTACCTGAGTGGCGGTGATACCTAAAGACTGTAACCGATTGGGATCGAGGTTGACTCTGATTTCCCGATCAACCCCACCCACACGTTTAATTTGGGCGACACCTTTCACCGCTAACAAAGCGCGGCTAATAGTTTGGTCTGTGAGGTTGCTTAACTCTTCCACAGAACGGCGATCAGATTTGACAACATAGGTCATGATCGGCCCGCCAGCGAAGTCTAGACGTTGGACAATTGGATCGTTGATGTCTTGGGGTAAACTTTGGCGAATTTGGGCGATCGCATTTCGCACGTCATTAGTAGCGCGATCGCTGTTTGTTCCTAATAAAAAATTGATTGTGGTTGTAGAATTACCATCACTGACCTTCGATATCATGTTGTCGATATTGCCCAAACCCGCGACAGCATCTTCAATCTTCTTTGTTACTTGTGATTCCAGTTCCGCAGGGCCTGCACCTGGTTGGGTAACAGTCACCGTCACTGCGGGAATATCAACGTTGGGGTTGGTATCTATCCCTAAGGAAATGAACGAAAACCAACCAACTATCGTCAAAATCAAGAATAAAACTATCGTGGGAACAGGTTTTTTAATCGACCAAGCAGAGATATTGAAGGACATCGGAGAATTTTGGATTTTAGATTTTGGATTTTGGATTTTGCATTGATGGGGAAAGGTTCACCGCAGCAGGTTCAGATTATGGATTCTTTATCCTTCAGGGGCTACTAGGACTTTGTCGCCATCTTTGAGATAACCTGCACCCTTAACAACCACGCGATCGCCTAATTTCAATCCGCTTTTGATTTCCACTCTGTTACCTTCTAAAGGTTCTCCTAGTTCTACTTTCTGGGCGCGGACAATGTCTTCACCCGATAGCATGAATACAATTACACTGCCATCAGGTTGGGTTTGTACGGCTTTTTGCGGTACTGTCATGCCTAGAGTTGATGAGGTGGTAATGGCGGCGCGGGCGAACATCCCAGGTTTGAGCAATTTTGTTGGTGGTAGGTCAATTTTGACTGTGGCTTCTCGCCGTTGGTCGTTTACCATCGGTTCTATTTCTCTGACTTTTCCTTGCAATTTCACAAGGCGATCCAAATCGGAAGTTACTTCTACTGTTGCACCCACTTTCACTAGAGGGAGTTGCACTTCTGGAACTTTTGCTTGCAGTTGTAATTTGCCATCCCGAATAATCGAAAATAGCTTTTGTGTCCCACCAATTACATTTCCTACTTGAGTTTGCGGTGGTACACCTGTCATATCCCCCACTCTCGCCAGTTTTTCGGCAATAATTCCCGATACAGGCGCAACAACTAGGGTTTGTGCTAATTGGGTTTGTAGTTGTCCTATTTTCGCTGCACTACTACGAACATCAGCTTTGGCTTTATTGACATTTGCTTGGGCAATGGTGATATTTGCTTGACCGCCACCAACGTTTGCTTGGGCACTACGAACATTTTCTTCAGCAACGCGCACAGTTTCTCTGGCAGTTTTGACCGTATAAGAACGAGTATCCAGTTCTTGTTGACTAATTGCACCAGAGGCAGCTAGTTGTTGATAACGCTGATAATTCTTCTCCGCTTCTTCTAACCGCGCTTGTGCTTGGGCTAAATCGGCTTGTCTTTGCTTAACAATCGCCACATTTGATGACACACTGGCTTGTTTAGATGTAACATCGGCTTGCTTCGATGCCATATCTGCTTGCTTCGATTCCATATCTGCTTTAGCTTGGGTAATTTGAGTTTGCAGTACGGAATCATCTAAAACAGCCAAAACATCGCCTTTTTTGACGAAAGCACCTTCTTGAATGTTGTCAGGAATTTTTTTAATTTGCAGTCCGTTAGTTTGGGGAAGTACAGGAATCAAATCCGAGGCGGCGACAGTACCCGTAGTATTGAGAGTCCGTGCTACACTTGCAGTTTCTACGGTAGCAAGGGTAACTGTCATCGATGGTTTCAACTTCGCTGGTGGTTTGGCTACAGCATTTTGTTGACCAGTGGGACGATGACTTAAGATACCCATACTACCAAAAGCGATCGCTAACCCTAAACCAGTCCCCAGTAACAGCGGCATTAACCATAGGCGAGTTTGCCGATCCTGTAGTTTGTGTCCTAAATCAGCATCTTCAGCCCTCAAAGAGTCTTCAATTTCGACTTTTGATGAACTTTCATCACCCACAGTCATACCTCTAGCTCCTGTAATGTGAATAATTACTGGTATTTTTTAATAAAAGTTTAAATTTATTAACTTGTATGAAATATAGCTCATTTTTTGAGGCTCTGACTATCACGATTCCCAGTATAGAAAGATGATACAGATTGAACTTTTATTACAATAGAAGAATATTTGCAATATATTTAGCTAATCAAAATATTGTCAATGAGTATTTGCACTGAATTACTGCCATATTTTTAGTATTAAAATTATATTGACTAGCATTTATAATGCAAGGAAGTAAATACAGGTGCAGATAATCCAAATTTTTCCAAAGTTTCAGTCTGACAAACAGACTGAGTAAATTTTAACTACTATTACTTTTTCTGGGTATAGAAGATGAATATGGCTCAAATTTTCGAGAAATTTCTAATTATAGAATTATTTATCAGGTTGCAGTTATTGTGATTTTTTAGTATCTAACTCTCGTCAATCTAGATTGTTGATACGTAAATAATAGAAGTAAAAAAATCAGATAGGGCTAAGGCACATCTATACAAAACTGAATAATTTGTGGCAATGTATCTGACAAACAGAAGTAGCACCTGGAAAGTCATAAGTGCTGATGCCTAAAACAGTACTGAGGCTTTCAATGCAGGAGATTTCTCTCCATCGCTGAATTTGAGCATGGGGGAAAAACAGACATATTCATAGCCAAGACTTGAATCCTCTACTTGGGAATTTGAACCTTGACTACGAAACCATGCAAACTTCTGTAGGGAACTACTAGTTTTAGCTAAAAACCATAACTCATAACGCAGCGATAGCTAAGCTTCTAACCTGTTATTTGCAGGCTAATGAAAGGATAGCCTGTTCTGTGGGAAAAATATCAAAATGGATAGGACTCAAACTCTAAACCAGTAACAAAGGAGGAAATCTGCATTGCTGTCATTTTAAAGATGAAATTTAACGTATTTTGCAAAATATTCCAGTGAGTCAAAACCAATGTTCAATGCAACAGAAATTTTAATTGATGCTTTTGTTAATCAAATTCGAGAAGGTTATCAACGCACCTATGGCGCTTTAAAACATGATTATCAAGATATCATTGCCTGGGCTGGGAGCATGGCTTTAGAAAATATTGCCAATAGCGATGCTTTATATCACAACGTCGAACACACGATTCTCGTGACTTTAGTAGGACAGGAAATTTTAAGAGGTAAACATATTCGTGAGGGTGGTGTTTCTAGTGATGATTGGTTGCATGTGATTATCTCCTTAGCTTGTCATGATATTGGCTATGTCAAAGGAGTTTGTCGGCAAGACCAAGAGACAGAAGGCTTATATGCTACAGGTAAAGATGGGCAAATGATTTCTTTAGCTCCAGGTGCTTCTGATGCTAGTCTCATCCCCTATCATGTTGATAGAGGCAAATTATTTATTGATGAACGTTTTGGTGGACATAAATTAATTGATGCAGAAGTAATTAAGTCGAATATTGAATTAACCAGGTTCCCCGTCCCGAAAGCAGAAGATCATCAAGATACACAAAACTATGCAGGCTTAGTTCGCGCCGCCGACTTAATTGGACAACTCAGCGATCCGCGTTATTTAAAGAAAATTACGTCTTTATTTTATGAATTTGAAGAAACTGGGATGAATAAAATTTTAGGCTATCAAAACCCAGGCGATTTACGCAAGAATTACGCCAAATTTTACTGGAATGGGGTTTATCCTTATGTTAAAGATGCATTACGTTACCTAGCGCTAACACAGCAAGGTAAACAAATATTAGCTAATCTTTACTCAAATGTATTTGTTGTCGAGCATGAAAAACAACAAGAAGAATTACGGTTAATAGCTAATAGTCATTAGTCAACATTTGTAGAGACGCGATGAATCGCGTCTGTAGTCAAGGGTCAGAAGTCAAAATTTTGGATTTGATATTTTCAAAATCTGCAAGCGAAAATCTAAAATATATCAAGAGTCAACAGGCAGAGGTTAAAGTCAAAATTTATAATAGTTAACTGAGAATTTTGACTTTTGTACAGACGCGATGAATTGCGTCTCTGCAACTTTTAACTTTCCGCAGGGCTTGACTATTCACCCTTGACCTCAGACTATTAACTATTAAACCTTGACTGTATATCAAAACTATGGATTGGTGGCAACGACTGAAAAAGAATCCTTTGGCACGATTTGGGGCAATTTTGCTGCTGATATTCTACATAGCAGTAATTGCAGCAGATTTCATCGCCCCTTACGATCCTTATGCTTCGCAGCCAAACGGTTCGCTGCTACCACCCACAAAAATTTATTGGACTTCACCATCAGGACAAGCGATCGGGCCTCATGTTTATCCCACGACTCAGGGAGATACTAATTTAGAAACAGGCGATCGCAAACTCATTGTAGACTTCAAAAAGCCCTCACCTCTACGTTTATTTGTCTCAGGGCCCGAATACCGCCTGTTTCAACTCAGTTTACCGCTACCACCAAAATGGGACGAAGTCACAATTATCCCTGGTATCCCCTTAAATTGGCATTTGTTTGGCACTACTGGAGAAGCAAAATTTAACATCTTAGGTACTGACGATCAAGGGCGTGACCAATTTAGCCGTTTGGTGCATGGAGGTCGCATCAGCTTATTTATTGGTATCTTTGGTGTGATTATCACCTACCCCCTGGGTTTACTCATCGGTGGGATTTCTGGTTATTTTGGCGGTAAAATTGATACCTTAATTATGCGCCTTGCAGAAGTGCTGATGACTTTCCCCAGTATTTATTTGTTAGTAACATTAGGGGCAGTATTACCACCTGGTTTAAGCAGTACTCAACGCTTTTTATTGATTGTAGTCATTACTTCCGTAATTAGCTGGGCGGGATTAGCAAGGGTAATTCGCGGACAAGTACTATCAATTAAAGAACGAGAATTTGTACAAGCTGCAAGAGCAATGGGAGGTAAACCAATGTATATTATCCTCCGTCACGTCTTGCCACAAACTGCCACCTATATAATTATCTCTGCCACCTTATCTGTTCCCAGCTTTATCAGCGCCGAAGCTGTCTTAAGTCTCATTGGTTTAGGAATTCAACAACCTGACCCCTCTTGGGGAAATATGCTTTCTTTAGCTAGTAATGCTTCAATTCTGGTACTACAACCCTGGCTAATCTGGCCGCCAGCCGTGCTAATTATCCTTACAGTATTAGCTTTCAATTTACTAGGCGATGGGCTAAGAGATGCACTAGACCCTCGCAGTTTGCGACGCTAATACCGCTATGCAAAAGTCAAAAGAATTTTATTTCAGCTTTCACGCGAATTTGAAAAAAGAATGTGACAAATAGGTGGGGAAGCAATACGTTTCTGATAATAAAAATTGATTGACCTTTAAATCTTGTAGAGACGCGATTCATCGCGTCTTTACCAATTCATCGCCTCTGTACAACCCCAAAATCATGACGAAAAATTCTTAACCAAACCGTTTTTCTCCCTTACCCTTTCCCCATTCCCCCTTAACCCAAAATTATTGAGTCTCATCCTCAAGGACGCTATACCAACATCTTGGGGAAGATGACGCTAACCAGTAAATCAGTATCCAATATATCAGAGGCGAGTAATATGCTGGGATAAGGAGACTGATGGCATGAGTTGGCGAGCAATTTGGAGTTTATTCCAAGAGACTTTCAAAGAGTGGAGTGAGGATAAAGCCTCACGGTTAGCAGCAGCTTTAGCTTATTACACAATATTTTCCATTGCACCATTACTAATTATTGTTATTGCCGTCGTCGGCGCAGTATTTGGAGAAGAAGCCGCCAGAGGTGAAATTTTTCGCCAAATTCAAGGTTTAGTTGGTACACAAGGCGCAAAATTTATTGAAACAGCTATTCAAAATGCCAACCAACCGACAACAGGAACTATCGCTTCTATTATTAGTATCCTAGTTCTGCTGCTGGGTGCTACAGGTTTATTTACAGAGTTGCAAGATGCACTCAACACCATTTGGGAAGTAAAGCCAAAACCAGGAAGAGGCGTGAACACTATGGTTCGCCAGCGTGTTTTATCATTCACGATGGTGTTAGGAATTGGCTTTTTACTATTAGTTTCTTTAGTAATTAGTGCAGGTTTGAGTGCAATAGTAACCTTCTTTAGTAACCTAGTACCGGGTGTTGATTTTCTCTGGCAAATTGTTAACTTTCTTCTAGGTTTTGCTATCACTACAATACTATTTGGACTAATTTTCAAAGTTTTACCAGATGTGAAAATTACTTGGGGTGATGTTTTAATAGGCGCTTCTATTACCTCACTTTTGTTTTCTATCGGTCGATTTTTGTTAGGACAATATTTAGGTAATGGTAGTTTTGGCTCAACTTATGGTGCAGCTGGTTCGCTGGTAGTAATTCTCGCGTGGATTTACTACGCTGCTCAAATTCTCTTTTTTGGTGCTGAGTTTACCCAAGTTTACGCCAGAAGGTATGGCAGCGGAATTATTCCTACTAAACACGCTGTACCTCTCAATAATGAGAGTTCTACTAATCCAGGTATGCAAGATAGTAGTACTAATAAGCCGAGAATATCTTCTTCCCGCAAGCAACCGTCTTCTAATCTAATTAATCGCATTATGCGCTCATTTGCCAAAACCAAAGGTGTTAAAAAGAGAAGAAAAAATTAAATTATATCTTGTTGCAAACTTGGTAAAGTATGAGCTATTGGCATAACCAGCCAGCATACTTTTTATTGTTGAAATTTCATTTACTCCCGATTAGAGAGTGAATTTATTTACTCTTTATTAGGGATTAAAACCCTTTGTTTCCATCCAAGAATGGATGATAGAAATGAAGCTGAACGCTATAAAAAAGCCCGCTTGTACGGGCTTTTTATTGATTAAAAACTCTACAAATTTCCTACTAATTTATGCAACATTCAGAAACCCAGTCTGAATCAAATAAGCAGTATAGGTCATAAACATTTCCGAACTGATTGGCGGACAAACAATAGAACTACCTTCTAATGCTTTGAGAGTTTCCTCGCAGCTAATATGAGGTCTTCTTGCTTGCAAATACAAATCGGGAATTGTTAATTGCTCATCAGACCAGCGTTCTAACAAAAATGGACGTAGAGTATATAAAGGATTGTCCGTAGAAGAGACATTATTGATTAACTCTTCTTGCCATTGATCGTAAGGAATCGCCTTAACTGGATAACCGAAAGATTGTACCCACTTAATTAAGGTGCTTAAAGGCGCTGGTTGGGGATGTTGCAGGTGGAATGCTTTACCTATAGATGAAGGCTGCATTGAGAGATAAACGATCGCCTTGCTGACATAATCTACAGGAGACATATCCATCATATATTCCACATCTGGGAAATATCCCATTTGCAGACAGCCTTTGACCATCAAGTTGATAAAGTCATGGGTGTTACAAATACCTGTTTGGCTATCTCCAGAAATTAATGGTGGTCTATGGATAGTTACAGGTAAACCTCTGTCACGGGCAATTTTGACTAACTTCTCAGCTACCCATTTTGTTTGGGAATAACCAAGGAAAATTCCTTCCCAATGCGCGAAGTCATCTTGCTCTTTCACTACCTTACCAGCATAAGCAGGTGATTCAAACACCGCCACGCTAGAAACATAATGTACAGGCTTGAGTTTGATTTGGCTAGCTAATCTCAATACTTCTTGAGTTCCTAACACATTGGCTGCTTTCAATGCTGAATAGGGAAACACATAATTCAGCAAGGCACCGCTATGATAAATGGTGTCAATATTAGCAGCTAAAATTTGGAACTGTTCAGCGCCTATACCCAACAATGGGAGAGCTAAATCGCCTACAACTGGGATAATTCTCGACTTATATTCTTCATCCCAAATTGCGTAAGATTGCAGATTTTTTTCTAATTTACTCTGACCTTCTTGAGCGTTAGCAGCCCGCACTAAGCAATATATATTTGCATTAGTTTGCTGTAACAATTCCCGAATAATAAATGCGCCTAAATAACCTGTACCACCAGTTAAAAAGATGTTTTTTGGTTCAGTAATCGTAACTGGAGGTAAAGCGTCAGGGCGAATGGTGGGGTCAAGAACTACCTCGGCGTTTAAATCTAAAGCCGGGATAGGAGCATTAGCAGGGGTAGTATTTGTATCTTGAACTACTGCATCTTCGGGTAAATCTTCTGCTAAACGTTGAGAAAGAGCAGCGATATTTGGATAATGCCACAACAACAAAGGAGATGGTTGAAATCCCAGCATTTTCTCCAATTTGCTGACGAGAATCATTGCTTGGGCTGAATCCAAACCGTAGTTTTCTAAATGTTCGTTGACATCTATCTCGTCAGTTTCTACCCCTAGTAGCTCAGCCAGATTAGCAACCAGCCAGGCTTGAATATCTGCAGCACTATAAGAATGTTTTGAATTCATTTTTTTACATCTCCAATGTAGAACTAGCTGGGCGATACTGACTGTAGTAATCGGGAATTTGTAAGCCTTGAAATCTCAAACTTTGGATGCGATATAAAAATGCTGCTCCGGTCATAATATGGTTAGCAACATCAACAACTTTGCGGTTTTGTGGTTCAGCTAAATAAGTACCGCGCACCCAGTCGTTGAAACTACCCATTGCCGGGCCGCACCAAATTTGATAATCAACTTCTCGTCCTTTTTCGCCAGAACTAGACCAACGGGAAGATAATCCTAAATACCACCGGAAAATTAATGCCATTTTTAATTTAGGATTATTAACTGCCTTGCCCAATTTTTCCGGATTTTTTTGGGATAAATAAGCTGCAGTTCCTTCCCAAACTTCTGCAATAGTTTTACGGAAAACTTGTTTTTCTAATTTCTCTCTTTCAGCCAGAGGAATTTCTTCAATTGAGTCATAAGCGCGGTATAACTCATACAATTTTTGCGCCCGCATCGGGAACATTGTGCCGCGTTTGAGAACTTGTAATTTGACTCCCATTTCAAACATATCAGCGGCGGGAGCCATCATGACATCAGCCATTTCTGCTTGGGCGAGTAACTTTTTAGTATGTTCACACGCGCCAGATTCTACACAAGCTTGATTAATAGAACCAGTGACTACATAAGCTGCACCCATCATAAAAGCAGCTAAAGCTGATTGTGGTGTGGCAATTCCCCCAGCTACACCAATCCGAATAGGCTGTGAGTAATGATATTTTTCGTGAATTTCATCTCTCAAAGCCATGATGGAAGGTAACAGACAAACCAGAGGACGATTATCTGTATGTCCACCAGAATCAGCTTCCACGGTAATATCATCCGCCATCGGAACTTGAGCCGCTAGGGTTGCTTGCAACTCTGTGATTAACCCTTGTTGTACAAGTTCTTTGAGGATTTTAGCTGGTGCAGGTTGTAGAAATTTGCTAGCTACTTCTCTACGAGAGATTTTAGCAATGACTTTATTTTTGATTTCAATTTGATTAGCTGCATTTAAACTTAATCCCGCAGCCCGATAATAAACAATGTTGGGAGTTAAGTCCAAAAATGCTGATGCTTCGACTACTCTCACGCCATATTTGAGGAATAAATCCACAGCACGGCGTTCAATTGTAGGTTCATTAGGGCTGTGAATTAAATTAAAAGCATAGGGGCCTTGGGGTAAGGCTTGTTGAATTTTGTTGATAGCAGCTTCCAAGTTTTCTGGGCTTAAACCACCAGCACCAAAGGAACTTAAAATTTTCTCTTTTCCGAGGGCAATTACCATTTCCTCGGAAGCAATAGCGCCAGCCATTGCCCCAGTTGCATAGGCATATTTCACTCCATAAAAGGAGAGAAAAGAGGGGTCGCCTAGTTGTTGAATTTTTACTGGTGGAATTGATGCCAAAAGTTCTACTGGTGCAGTTACAGTCCCATCTAGCGGGCATAAATATCCCACATTGGTAACACCAATTCTGCCGCCGGCGTTAACAATATAACAGGGTTGATCTAAGTTGAGGAATTTAACTACTATTCCTTGTTGATCAAAAGAAATACAATCTGGGGAACCTTTCCAAATGAGGTTTTGTCCATAGGAATAGCAGGTAAATCCTAGTCCATTTTCGTGTTGACTTAGTGGCGCATCTACAGTAGTCACGCTAGTTATCCCTCGATTTATAAGCAAAGGTTTCTAAAGGATGAAGGGTAAAGTGTGAAAAAAGGTAATACCAATTTTTTCTATCTTGGGCGTTACTGTGTTTTGTAAAGTTCGTTAAATATTAGTGGAGTGCAGAAGTTTTTTAGGTCGAACCGCAGAGGACGCAGAGAACGCAGAGAGCAGAGAAATGATAGAGTTGAAAAATTGGTATTACTTTGAGTAGACTGAGGTGCTGAGTACAAATCTTTATTCTGATTCCCCAGTCCCCAGTCCCCAATCCCCAATCCCTGATTAAGATTCTTCCTTCAGTAAGTTTTGCGCGCAAGCTAATTGCAATTGAATGATTTCGCTCATTTGCTGACTAAAATCTTGTCGAGATTTTAAGAAAGCTGTATGAGATTTAGTCAAATTGGCATTGTTAGCATTGAGCTTTTGATATTGAGTCTTATTTAAATCGAGCATACGGATAATTTGGCCGGGTTTACGAGTTATATTTGATGGGGTAAAGCTGGGTTGTGTTGGTTTTTGGAGAGTGGTAGTTATCTCAAAGGATTGTAATTCTTCCGTTGAGACTAAACCGTGTTCCATGATATTTTTCTCTGCGATTTCTGCTGGCTGATTTGTGGGCAGGAAAATATCATCAACGGGTTGATTATTGGTAGCAATTACCACTGGCGTATTCAGTGAATTGAATACTGGATTGACTCTTTGATAATCAACTGGGGCGGTGTTGGTTGGGGTTTTGCTAGTTAAATTTTGGAAAATTTGGCGATTTTCTTCGCTTAAGATTGTAGCCGTAATTGACTTACCACCCAAGGTAATATTTCGTTGGGTTAATTTATTTTTCTTCCCATTTTCTTGGGTGAGGTCGTAAAGAGATGAAATATCTAACTCAACTTGATGACTGAGTAATTTAGCTAGGGCTTTAACTATCGTAGTATGGTCATCCATACCTCGACGATTGAGGGAGACGGTGATATGTTCTTTTCCTTCGAGAATTTTGCTTACCCAGCGAGAACAAACACCGCCAGCGCCAGCTTCGACAAAGATTTTAACTCCATCGGCGTAAACGCGGTTCACTAAGCGCGGAAAATCTAGTTGTTGACTAAGTCCGGTGGCGATACTGTGGGCTACTACTTCATTGTTCAGGGAGATAGGTTTATAGCCAGCCGCAGAATAGAAGTTGATTCCGGGTATATCCTGGGTTGGTAATGTATTGAGTTTAACTAACTCTGCGTACTCCGATCGCATGGCTTCACAATGGATCACATGGTCGAAAGGTGCAGGGAAAGCGTTGCAACCAAGGGCTTTAATCACGCGCTGACAAGCTGCTGGTTCACCAGCAATTAATACTTCTTCTGGTGTATTAATTTGCGTCAAATATACGCGACTCTCATTTTTCAGACATTCTCTAACTTTATCTGGGGTAGTCATGAGTACATAGTTAGCCCAGAAGTTATTATCTGAAGCGTCGGAAGCTGGTGGTAATCCCCAATATTCCCGCACCGCATTTTTCGGCCCTGATAACCTGTCGCCAAATAAAGCTGAGGAGTTAAAGCTGTTACTACCAGCAAAGAAATCACTCCAAACGCCTTGCGATACCATCATGCTGGTTTCACCAAGGCTATAGCCAAACACATATTTGGGTTTGACTTGAAAGCGATCGCGAATCACGGTAGTAATTAGTCTGGTAAAGAACATTTCCGCTTCAAACATTGCTAGGGAATCATCTAGCAACTTCTTCTCTAGGGTTTCTAGTTCTCTGGTAGACAACTTATGCAAGCTTCTGGGGAATACGAGTTTCTCGACATCCGAGACTCGTTTATACAGACTCTTGACGAAGGGTTCAGCTTGCAAATCGGGGAAGAGGCGGAAAAGAGTCCGACCAATACCGACATAGGAATTCACCGCAGCCGGATACACATAGGCAACCTCACCCTCTTTACCCAAAGGTTTAGAGGTGAAATAACTACCTATGGGTGTTTGCCAATCACTACCCTTGTCAAAGGCAGTATTTATCCCTTTGTGGGCTGAGGCGATTTCTTTGAGTAATTCCTTTTTGTTGCGTCCGGTAATGGCTAGAGTGTATTTAGCTGCCGTATGCTGCTGGAATTTGACGAAGTTTTGGCTAGCTGTATGAGATAGAGAATCAGATTTTTCAATCTCTTGTTGCAGATTATCTAAGAGATTGAATAAAGCTGAACGGTCATCAGCTGCTATGGGGAACAGGTAAAAAGGCCGTTGTTGTAAATACCGACTACTGTGATTAACTTGGTCTGGTTCATCCGACAAGATGACATGGGCGCAAGTCCCATCACAACCGATACCATTGATAGCAGCGATTCTATGGGTACTATCTTTATGGAGGAACCAAGGTCTAGATTCCGTCGCTACAAAGAAAGGACTACCTTGCCAAACTTGGGGTGTTTTCACACCAGACCAATTAGGAGTAGCAGGAATATAGTTGTGATAGAGACACAAAGCTGTTTTGATTAAGCTAGCAATTCCCGATGCTACATAGGTGTGTCCAATATTGGCCTTTACACTACCAATGGCACAATGTAGACCATCACCTACAGAGGGATAAGCTTGCAGCATCCCGGCAATTTCCGCCTCATCTTCCTCGGGGAAACCACTAGCAACCACTTCTACATAGTTAACCTCTGACGGCTGAATTCCCGCCATTTGGAAAGCCGATTGACAGACTTGGTTAATCGTCTCCCCATCTACAGCAGTAGAAGCAGCTTGACCGATACTAACAGCATCAATCACCGCATAAATGCGATCGCCATTTTGTTTCGCCGTATCATAACGCTTGAGAACTACTGCACCTGCACCTTCGCCCACTGTCCAACCGTTAGCATTTTGGTCGTAGCTTAAGGTATTAGCGCCAGTATTTACCGTTCCCCATTGGCTACGCAGCAAGACATTTTCAATCCCGCCAGCCAAATCCACAGCACCAACCACAACTGCGTCTACTTCCTCATTGAGGAGTAGCATTTGTGCTACTTCCAAAGCTTTGAAAGCAGAGGTTTCCACCGCCGTCATTGTAAAGGATGGGCCAGTAAAATTCCATAGAGAAGAAATCCGACTCGCCATAATATTGGCGATGTAACTCAGGTATTCACCAATCTCTACTTGATGGTGAACGCTGTCTTTAACTATTGTTTCTAACTGAGCAATTTTATCTGGTGGTAAGGCAATTTCCGCAGCATTCAAACCGTCTTTTATCTGCCATGATAAATTCCAGCGTTGTTGTAGTTGATGCACAGACAAATCTGCTTCAGCCGCAATCACAACAGCGACATTTACCCCTTCTTGAATCCCTGCATCTTTTAACGCACCATCTGCCACTGTTAACAGTAAAAGTTGTTGGGGATTGAGTTGTTCTACTTCATTAGGGGGGATTTTGTAAGTTAAAGTATCGATGGCAAAATCTTGAATGTACCCGCCTACTGGTGCTTTACCATCGGGTAATCCGTATTCTTTGAGTAAATCTGCTTTCTCGTCGATGCCATACCATCTTTGAGAAGGTAGGGGAATAAAATGCTGTTTGCCGTCATAAATACTACGTTCAAAAGCATCTAAATCTTGACATTCACCAAAAAAGGCATCCATGCCCACAATGGCAATTTTACCTGATTGTATTTCTTGTTCAAACATTGTTTATTTACAGTAGATAAGAAAGAATTAAGGATGAAGTATGTTAAAGAGATTGATTTTCGCTGACAGTAATCTCAGATGACTTACGCACAATCCCTATATCATCCTCTTCCCTTTGTGTCCTACCCTTCTCCTGACGGAGACGCTACGCGAACGGGAACGGCTACGCCGAACGTGCCTTAGTGGTTTATTTTCTAAATTCAGAACGAACCGCGTTGGCGGAGCCTCTCGTAGAGAAGACGTGAAGTACACGAAGGAAAGAAAAGAAAGAAGAAAATCTAAACTTTTGACATCGGCGTTGATCTGCGGTTAAATCTTCTTACACTTCATCCTGCTTTTCCAAAATCAAATGTGAATTGGTTCCGCCAAAACCAAAAGCACTTAAAGCCGCACGTTTCACAGACGAATTATTAGGCCATTTCGTCGCTGTTCTCACAATATTATTGCTAGAAATGACACTGTTTTCCGTCCCAATTGGTTCGCTGACATTAATCGTGGCAGGAATTACACCTGCATTCATGCTATGAATAGTTTTTGCCAAGCCAACCATACCAGCCGCTACTAATAAGTGACCGACATTAGCTTTAGTAGAACCTACTAAAGGCGATGCTTGATGTTCACCAAAGAAAGTCTCTACAGAATTAAATTCTGTGGTGTCTCCTAATAATGTGCCGGTAGCATGACATTCCATGTAATCGATGTCTTTCGGGCTAAGTTGTGCTTCGTTATATGCACGTTCAAAAGCGAGAATTTGTCCTCTGGAATTGGGACTTAATAAATGCTTACCTTTACCATCATTAGAAAGTCCATTACCAGCAATAGTGGCGAGAATTTTATCACCATCTCTCACAGCATCGCTGTAGCGTTTCAGCATTACCATCCCAATCCCATCGGATGTAATTAAGCCGCGAGAAGACTTATCTAAAGGACGGCTGATACCATTTTCGGGATAACCTTGAATACCCGAAAATAGCATTCGTAAAAATAGCGGATCGACACAACTCATCGCCCCTGCTAACATGACATCAGCTTTGCGCGATCGCAAATAGTAAGAGGCTAGCTTAATGGCATAAAATGAGGACGAGCAAGCCGCATCTATACAAAAGTGATTACCAGATAAAGAAAAGGCTTGGGAGACAAGGGCGGCGGGAAAGCCGGTTATCATCGCATTATATGGGGAAGCCTTTGTTTTGGTTGGTAACGCAGCCAACCGGAAATTTTCATCTTGTAAAAGTTCTGCGATCGCAGGTGTAATTGTTTGCTGGTAAATTGGTGCAAACAATTGATTAGACATCTTGGTGGGTAAGGATAAAGTCCCTAGAATTACCCCACATTTTGAGAGAACTTGGCGATTTCCCCAATAGCCACTCTGCTGAATCGCTTGTTTTGCTGCATACAGCGACCATTTCATGGAATCATCCAAACTTTCTACCAACTCCGCAGGTAAATTGTATTCGCTGGGGTCAAATTGGAAATTACGAATAAATCCACCTTGGAGAAAATAAATTTTTTCCGGTTTTCCTTTAATTGGATCGTAAAATATTGTGGGATCTACACCCAAATCTGCAACAGTAGTAGCTGAAGTTGCATCTTTCTCATTTGTCAGGTTTTGCCAAAACTGCTCAGGATTATTGGCATCAGGAAAGAGGCAAGATAACCCGATAATCGCTATTTTCTCCACTGCTCATGTCCTCATTGGGATATTAAATAAAAGGGGATATGCTCGCTATGCTTCAATATTCTCCCCTTGACTTTATGGGCGGTTTGTTAAAAAAATAACTTTCACAAATCAAATAGGAAAGCTAGATAACAACCGCATAAATTGGATTCCCTAAGATGGCAAGATTTACGCCGTTAAACAAGCTAAATCAAATGGCAGTTATAGCATTTCAGAATTGATTATAATACATCTTAATTTGTATTTCATCAATAAAGAAATGCTATAAATATCACGAATTCATTACTTAGCTTGGAGTAAACTCATCGGCGCAACCACAGCCTTTGCTCCCAGAATACGTGAGTATAATTTACCTGCGCGATCGTGCAAAATAAAATCGGCAGTTAAACCAGTAGCTTTTTTCTCCTTAATATCACAAGAAACATAAAATATTTCATCAACTGGTATTGCTCTATACTGTTCAGAAGTTGTTAACTGTCCAGGTAAGCAAACTTCATTATGATAATGACTTAACCATACCCATAAAGGTTGGGTACTTAAGTCAGTAGCATAAGGATTGTGCCAGTGAATTGGAAATTGTCCTTGTTGTTGGAGAGTGATTTGTGCCCAATAGCATTCTGTAGTAATTTTTTCTGGGCTAATATTTAAAACTCTTTGAATTTGTTGAAAACATGGCCCATGAAATAGTGTTGATGGCCCATTTTGATATAAATCTTTACCCCTAGCGGTAATAATGCCATCTTCTGTCAAATTCACTGCATCATATATAGGTGCATCAGGTAATTCTCGCACCAGTTTGATAGTAGAAGTGAAATGATAGTGAGTTTTGCCAGCGGGAGTTTTGCTGAAGATAGTTGTTTGAAATTCGATAAACTCGCCGTCAGATTTGGCAATTTCTTTGAGTTGCAAAATATGTTCGCTGGCTACCGAGTCATTAAAGGTAATTCCCTTAAGAACTTTAAAATCTTTGCAACTGAAATATCTATAACCAGGGTAAGCTTCTTCACAGCCATTAATCATCCATGACATTGCACAGGTAGCGGGAACTACTGGATAACCAGCAATCACATGATCCATTAAAAATGGATTAGCTTCAACTGTGATGCGGCGACGAATAAAATGAGTTTTCAGTTCAGAATCTAAAGGTGCAGGTGGGGGAACCAGGGGACTACCAATCACGAGTTGAGTAGTATCGTGATGCTTGGGATTTAGTTCTTTAACTAACATTTTGGTTCCCACTTCCACAGGGATAATATCAATTCCCCGTTCTGCAAAGGCTTTTTTGAGTTCTGGGGTTACCATTCCGCTATCCCAACCGCCCCAGTTAATCGCCACGACGTGACAGTTGGGGTAGTACTGCTTCATCAAGTGAGCAGATTTGTTGAGAATTTCATTGGCGATCGCGTAATCAGATTGACCGATATTGCCGTAAAATCCAGTGACGGAGGAGAACAATACTAAATGCTGGAGTTGTTCGGTGGGAACACAATCTAACAGGTTTTCTAATCCTTGAACTTTGGCGGTGTAAACCTTTTCAAAATCCTGTTCGGTTTTCTTTTCAATTAATTTATCAGCTAAATTTCCTGCACCATGTATGATGCCGGTAATTGGCCCCATGCGGTTAACTACAGCCGCCAAGTTTGCTTTTAACCCTTGGGTATCTGTGACATCAACGCTTAAATATTCGGCGGTTGCGCCTGTTTGTTGAATAGCGGCGAGGGTTTTTTTGATTTCCCGGCTGGAGTGAATTTTGTTATAAATTTTTTGTACACTCATGGGTGTGGGCTTCTCACCTTGAGCGAGAAGATTTTCCATGATGCGTTTTTTTAATGCAGGTTCTTCAAAGCAATTTTGGGCGTATTCTGGTTCGGTTTCTAATAGTTCGGAACGTCCCAAAAGAATGAATTTACAAGGTTGTTTTTTGGCGAGTTCAATTGTGCATTCGGCGGTGATACCTTTAGCGCCGCCGCTAACTATAAAAACTGATGAGGGACGAATAGGTGTTTGTGTTGCCATATTTCAATTTGGAATTTTTTAACCGCCGATAAACGCTGATAAACGCCGATAATTACTGATAGTTTTTGCTCTTGTTTTCTCTTCTCTGCGCCTCTGCGCCTCTGCGTGAGAAAAAAGATTTTTCAACGAACCACAGAGGACACAGAGAAAAAAGATTTTAGAGAAAGGGAGATGAGGTGACATTATTCCTTATCTCCCTCATCTTCTTACTTATCAGATGAAGTGATTAGGGTAACTCTTCCCTGAGCGCCGTAGCCAACTTCACTGAGATAAAGGTTAGAGTCGTGTAATTCAGCAATGATGTGTTGCGCTGATTGTTGAGCATCGAGAGTGGGACTAATATCAACTGCTCTGGTGTAAACTTTGGGCCATTCCCATCTCATTGTTTTAGTTAAACCAGCTAAACCGGCTCCGATGACTCCAAAGTTGGTGTTATGCTCAAACCCGAAGGCTCCATCTAAACGAGCTACTGTGATAAAACAACTGCGTCCGTAACGTGCGGCTTCGTTGAGGGATTTTTTCAGGTGTTTCGCCATGAAGAAGACGTGTTTGACGATCGCCTTTTCTTGTTCAATGTAAGGAAGTGTCTTTGTGTGACTGACTTGGAAAACTGGGTGAATATGGATGAATGCCCCAATGTTGCCGATGTTACTTGTAATAGCAGATAATTTATCTTGCAGTAGTTGTTCGCTTAAATCTACTAGGGTGATGCGGGTAACGCTTGGCGGTAAGAGTGCTTGTTGGGGAATTACCGCTTGGGGGAAGCTGAGAACTACAACTTTCCAGCCTTTATCCACTAGGGATTGCACTACCACCGAGGTGGTGAGGGAACCATCATCGGTAACTAAGGCGATGTGTCCCTCTGGTAAGTTGAAGTCTAAGTAATCTGGTTGGGGGAGGTATTTGAGTTTGATGGGTAGACGTTGAACGTTATGCTCTACATCTATTATCGGCTCGTTGTCAAACTCAAATTCATGCTTTTTTTTTTCACCTCCAGCCAGCTTCTGGAGATAATCAACTATTTGACCGATGGTGCGGAGGTCGCCGAGTTCTTCGATGTTTGGTTTGGGTAAGTCGGGGTACATTTCTTGCATCGCACCCAGGATTTCTACTCGTTTGATGGAGTCAATCCCTAAGTCGGCTTCCATGTCCATTTCCAGTTCCAGCATCTCTACTGGGTAACCAGTTTTTTCACTGGTAATGTTGAGTAGGGTTTGACCGATGTCTGCGTAATCAGCGCTGGTTGTGGTTTCAGTTGTGGTTTCAACTTCAGGGGCGAAGGAGACTACTTCGCTGAGTGGAACTACTGGTTCAGGTGCAGTTACTACAGTTTCTACGGGGGCGATTACTGCAACTGGAGCGACTGGTTCAGGTGCAGTGACTACGGTTGCAACTGGGGCGACTACTTGGGGAATTTCCGCAACTTCTTGTACGGGAGCAGCTACAGAGGCGTTACCAGCGGCGTGGTTTTGCAGGTATTCAACAACTTGGCCAATGGTGCGTTTTTCGGCTAATTCTTCCAAGTTGGGCTTGGGTAGGTCGGGGTATAATTCTTGCAATCCGCCTAAGATTTCTACCCGTTTGATGGAGTCAATACCTAAGTCTGCCTCCATATCCATGTCCATCTCTAACATTTCGATGGGGTAGCCTGTCTTTTCGCTGGTGATGCTTAACAGGTTATTACCCAACTCAGATAAATCGACGGTGCTGGATGCAGGTGCGGGTGCAGGGATGAAAGCAACTGTTTCCGCTACAGGTGCGGCTACAGGTTCAGGCTGAACGGGAGCTACGGAAATCTCAACTACAGGTTGAGGGGGAATTTCCACAACTGGAGGCGCAGGAATTTCTGCTACAGGCTCAGGCTGAGGTTCAACAATTTTGGGAGCAGAGCCATTTTTGGCTACAGGCTCAACTTTTGGCTCAACTACAGGTGCAGTCAGAGTTTCAACAATTTTGGCGGTGGGTGGAACGGGTGCTTCGGTAACAGCTTCGCTAACGAAGGGTAATGTTACCTGGGGTAAGGTGATTTCTTCACCAGCAACGAGATGAGAATACTCTTGCTGAATTAGTTGGAAAAAGTTTTTGGTATATGCGATTTGCTCTTGGAGATATTGCTCATGGATGCGTAGAGTTTCACCTTGTTGGGAATGAAACTGCATCATGCTGCGCTCTAAGCTTTCCATGACAACTTGCTTGAGCTTGGCGGTTTCTGTTGAAGTTTTAGCTTCAGCGAGTAAAGCGTTTTGTTGTTGCATCAGTTGGAAAAATGTTTTGGCATATTCCATCTGATGATTGAGATATTGTTCGTGAACTTGTAAATTTTCGCTTTGATTGTTCTGAAATTGAGCCAGGAGATATTCTAAACTTTCTAGAACTCTTTGATAATTTACAGGTTTTTCAGGTGTTTGCATCTTTGATTCCTGGGCTGGAGTTTGTAAAAGGGTCGCAGGATTCATTTGAGGCTTTGTTTCGGGAGCATAAGCAACGCCGTTCATGACTGGGGTAGGGGCAGTTTTCTTATGTCCGTTAGTGTGAATGGGTGTGGGACTTACAGGTTCTATGTTCACAGGTGCAGGTGAAGGTGCAGAGATTGCGGGAGTAATGGTAACTTCAGGTATAGGTGCAGATACTGCGGGGGTAATGGTAACTTCAGATGCAGGTTTAGATACTGCGGGAGTAACGGTAACTTCAGATGCAGGTGCAGATACTGCGGGAGTAACGGTAACTTCAGATGCAGATGCAGCTAGCTTAACTTTATGTCCGTTTTGCAAAGCTTGCGGGAAGGCATTTTTGGTTTTTTCCGACACAAAATTAATGCCGTTTAACTTCACCGTTAACGCTTTTTTCTTCTCGTTTTCGGGTGCGGGGAGTGCAGGAGGTAGTTGATAAGGATCGAGATTTTGCAAATTCATCCCCACTACACGCATCTGTACAGCAGCTTCGCGCAAAGAGCGATCGCTATTCTTTTGGGTGCTGGGGTTTAAGGAAATGGTCAGGTGCGGGCGATCGCCTAAAATATCTTTGACTAAGTTGCTGAGTATTCTGCGGGGGCCAAATTCTACAAAGCAGTAACCACCAGCAGCGTAGATATTCTCAATCTCTTGCTTAAATAGCACCGAGTTGGAGAGATGGCTTTCCAAAACTTTTTGAATTGCAGGTGCTTCTTGGGGGTACTTTTGCCCAGAGACATTGCTGAAAACTGGGAGTTGGGGAATTTGGAACTTGACAGACTTAGTTGCGATCGCAAAGGATTTCTGAGCAAAAGCAATCAATGGGGTGTGGAATGCTGCGGATACAGGTAGTAATACAGCCGCGCAACCTTTGTCATGCAATACTTGGCGAACTTTGGCAATTTCGGCGGTGGGGCCAGCTAACACCACTTGGGTAGGAGAATTGATATTAGCAATTAACACTTGGGGATAATGTCTGACAATCGCTTCTACCTTGGCAATGTCTTCTTTGACTGCCAACATACTACCGCGATCGTGGTCTGGGTCTTCGGGAGCCGCCATTGCTTGACCACGAGCTTTCACCAGGAACAGGTAATCTTCTTCGCTCAATACACCCGCAGCCCATAAAGCTGTCAGTTCACCAAAGCTGTGTCCAGCAACAAAATCGGATTTGAAACCAGCTTGTTGCATGATGGTATACAGCCCAGCACTCAATACCCCAATCGCTGGTTGAGCGTATTCTGTGCGCTGTAATGCTGCTACTTGAGCATTCTTTTCTGCTTCTTCAAATGCTGGGTTGGGGAAGACAATTTCCGACAATGAGCGCAAGTTATCTTTCAGCAACAGGCTATCCATTTTGCTGTAGAGACGGCGCAATTGGGGGAAGTTCATCACCAATTCCCGGCCCATATCTAAATATTGAGAGCCTTGACCAGAGAACAGCGCCACAACTTTACCAGCCAAATTCATTCCCGAGGAACGGAAATAAATACCTTGGGGATGCTCCCAAGAAATAGCTGCGCCTTTGTGCTTCAGCCAATCCAAACTAATTTGCAATAACTTGCAAGCTTCTTGCAGATTCTCAGCGACAAAGCCAACTCTCGCAGATGTTTGGGGAATTTCTTGTGCTGTAGAATCTTGAATCAACAGAGCATAATGTCTGTCACCGTCTTTTGACTGCAACTTCGCCAAGGTTTCTTCACACTTAGCGATTAGTTGAGCAGAAGTCCCAGCAAACAGCAGAATTTCCGCAGGTGCATTGTGTAAGCGGTAAGGCTTATCTTGTTCGGCTTCGTATTCTTCCAAAACTACGTGGTAATTTGTCCCGCCAAAACCAAAGGAACTCACACCAGCACGTCTTGGCGCGTCACCTTCGGCGCGAATCCAAGGTCTGGTTTCGGTATTCAAATAAAAGGAGGAATTTTTAATGTTGAGTTTGGGGTTTGGCTCGGTAATGTTAATGGTTGGTGGCAATATCTTGTGATGTAATGCCAAAGCAGTTTTAATTAAACTTGCTGCACCCGCAGCCGCTTTTGTATGTCCAATTTGGGACTTTACACTACCCAGCGCAATGTGCTGCTTCTTAGAATCATGTTCGGCAAAGAAATCTCGCAAAGAGCCGAATTCTGTAGGGTCACCAGCCATTGTACCTGTGCCGTGCGCTTCCATTAAGCCCACAGTAGCGGGAGAGAAGCCTGCATCTTCATAAGCACGTTCTAAGGCTTTAACTTGACCTTCTTTGCGGGGAGCATAAATACTCTTGTAGCGGCCATCGCTAGAAGTACCGATACCTTTGATGACTGCATAGATTTTATCGTTGTCCCGTTCCGCATCTTCTAAGCGCTTGAGGACAATCATCCCGATACCTTCACCCAGCATCATCCCATCGGACTTAGCATCAAAAGGTTTGACATTCTCGCTAGGAGAAACAGCCGGGGTTTTGCTGAAGGAGATGTATGCCATGATAGTGTTGTCTGTGTCTACACCACCAGTCAGCATCATGTCGCTGCGATACTCGACTAGTTCGCTAATCGCCATTTTCAAAGCGCCGAAGGAACTAGCACAAGCTGCGTCAACTACACAGTTCATCCCGCCAAAATTCAGACGGTTGGCGATTCTCCCCGCGACAACGTTGGCTAACATCCCCGGGAATGCATTCTCATCCCATTTAACGTAAGCGCTTTTGATTTTCTCGATAATTTGGGCAGTATCTTCATCAGATAAACCACTGCTTTTCAGCGCTTTTTCCCAAACTGGATATTCTAACCTGGCGGAAAGTGGCATACCTAATTGCTTCGCCATCGCCACGCCGAGGATTACCCCCACCATTTCGCGGTTATAATCACGCGCGTCACCGTAGCCAGCATCTTCCATTGCTTCTTTCGCAACCACTAAACTTAATAGTTGCGATACATCAGTAACTTCTAAAATGCTGGGTGGAATACCGAATTCCATTGGGTTAAAATCAACCTCAGGAATAAACCCGCCGCGTTTGCAATAGGTTTTATCTTCAGGTGTTCTGGGGTTTGGATCGTAGTAATCTTTAACGCTCCAGTGAGTTTCTGGAACATCTGTAATACAGTCGGCTTTGCTAATAATATTGCGCCAATATTCCCGTAAATTCCGTGATTTAGGAAATAAAGATGCCATCCCAATAATGGCTATAGGATTTTGTTGTAATTGTCTGTTAATCTTGTTAATGGAAATTGGCTTATCCGACTTCACTTTTTTCTCCTCTATAAACTTAACCAAAGTCTTTTCACAACTGTTAATCTGGGCTTCTAAATCAGCCAAGGCAGCATCAATGGAATTAGCAGACATAGGACATAACGAATCTGAAGGACTTTGAATTGCAAAGCCACAGAAATTTCTGTTGCTGTACAATAATGAAAGCTATCTGTTTGACGAGCAGCTAGCTATCCTATCTGCAAAAGCTAAATGCTTTTTTGGAATTAACACCACACACAATAAGTAAAGGATGAAGGATAAAGGCTAAAGGCTAAAGGGTGAATGCAATACTATTCGGTTAAGTGTTTTGAATCCAAAATTGGTTTTGGGAAAAGGTTAAAGGTTAAGGGTTAAAGGTTGATTTTTTACCTTTTCCCATTCCCCTTTTTCCCCTTAACCGACAAGTATTGAGGGTGAATCATATTTCACACTTCAACCTACACACTTGATCAAGCAGTGATTTTGAAAATCCTAGACAACGCCCGACTCTTGATATTGTGGTAGCAAGTCAATGACGTTGTTGAAATTACTAAAATAGTCTTGAAGCGCTGTAGCAGCTTGACCGGTGAATTCTAGCCATTCGTAATGATAGATATTTTGGGCAACTGCATCCCACTGAAGCAAGGGAAACTTAGGAGTAGCTATTAGGACAGAAACGCTCTTTTCTCCCAAACTAGTTTGACTATCTAAGTTGATTGCAGCCACATAGCTGGTGTTAATGACAACGTTCTGTATCTTGATAAATGTCATAGCCAGTTTCAGCTTCCAGGATAATGTATTTTATGCAATTCGCCCGATAGAAGTTGACAAGTTCGTTACAGAAAAAACCTCAATTTCACTCCGAATAGATGCAGTAATTTAAACATTAATCGAGCCTTTGTAAGGTGGTAACAATGCCGCTGGCTTTAGTTATTTCTTTCATACTCCCAAGAAAATAACTGATTTACCTGCCGCTTTAAAAGACTTGAATTAATACAAACACTAGCACAATTTGCATCGAGCGAAGCGTCAGTTTAAAGGAATTTAAGAAAAAAAATTGAGTGTTGCTGACAAAAAGATTTGATTAAGGCTAAAGCACGAGTGTTAGCTTTAGCTTTGTTTGTCAACCTCATATTTGCTTGCTTATTTGCTAGATATTGATTAAATAACAATTACAATAATCACCGTAATAAATAAGTTAGATAGATAACGTTGTTATTGGTACAAAGATTGTATGAAGCATTAACCGTATTTTTTTCAACATAACATCATATTTACCCAAAATTTTTTGATGTTTTATCAAGATAATTCAACTTAAACAAATAATAAGTGCTTTATAAAGCAAAGCTTAATTTTGATAAAGGTGCATAATAAACATCTGGGGATTGGGAAATGGGGAATGGGGAATGGGGAAGAGATTTTTTATTTGGTTTATTAATTGAGCGAGTGATGAGAAGTTTCTCAATTATTTGATGTGAGAAATACAATTTTAGAATTGAGTTTATGGGTAAAAGCCAGAAGGTGGATACGGAGAGTTGTTGACACTCCCCGCAGCTATTGTCGCTACGGTGTATACACATCTTTGTGCTAAGTGCAAAATGTGGCTTGATCCCCCCTAACCCCCCTCTATGCATTATAAACATCTTTCTTAACAGAAAATTGGACAAAAGCCAGAGATTGTGTATTGTCTAAACGAAGACCTGGAAGCATCGCAAAGTCAGCAAATG
>NZ_JACJQJ010000096.1 GCF_014696615.1 Nostoc linckia FACHB-104
TTATTTTTGCATCAAGATTTGGTATTTCTCCATTACCAACAGAAGATTCTAGCCAAACGCCAAAACAGCCGATGGCTAGATGCAGTCTATACTCCCAATCCTCAAGATAAGATGGTAATTACATTCCGCCAGTGGTTAGAGAAAAAAGCTGGAGGTAGCATTCCTTGGGCTGGTGGGTATCACTCTCATCCTTCCCCGAGTGAACTAGATCAGCAACAGCTTTTTGATGTCTGGACAACTCATACCAAAAATTGCCGAGTTTGTCTGGATGCTCTCAACAATATTAAACGTCTTTATACATCGGCTTATGGTTTGGCTGTCATTTGTTTGTGTATAAGTGTCATCCTTGATGCCAGGGCTATAGCAATCAAGGCCGCTGTAGCATCTGTCAATCAAACGCCAATATCGCTGTTAACACTTCCCCCTATTGGCTTCTGGTGGGCCCTTGCAAGTGCAATAGTATTTGCAACTCTAGGATACTTATTGCAGAAATTTAGCCGACTATTTTACGTTTATGAGTTTGAACACTCCCACAATGACTGATAGACCTGTCTTCTGCATCATCTGAAAATTGATGAAAGTCAGTTACAGAAAGCTGTTCTGTGTCTGACTTTGATTACTTGTATATTGTTATACCATGCACAATGTAGCGAGACAGAGTTAACCAGGTTAAGGATATTAATTAGAAGTTATACTGTTTTTGCTGGTCGATTTTGATTATTCGCGGCAGACTCGAATTTTGGGAATCACAACAAACCAGTCTTCTAAAATATCTCCTGTGACATCATCTATTTTGATGTGATGATAAACGTATCTTACTGTTACCTCACCAAATTTAAATTGAAATTGGTTTGGGACAATCTTTTTATTACTCAAAAGTTCTTTTCCCTTACGTGACAAACAGCCAATTTGTTCATGACGTTCTGTGCAAATATTCCAACCATCACCCCATTGATTTGTTTTTAATTGCAATGGAGTTCCTTCACGCAATATTTTAATTTTATCCTGCTGATTTCTTGTGGTTATATGCCTCAAATTTACATCAGCAGGAGTTAAATCAAAGTAGTACATCAATTGAGGAATTTCAGTGACTGGATAATCAGTTATTTGGGCAACTAAGCCAGATTCTTGGATAAATTGGTTTGGCGCTTGAGCGCAAATGATTAGTTCTTCTTTGGCACGAGTCATCGCCACATAAAAAAGTCGTTTTTCTGTTTCAATATCGTCAGGCTTAATGTTGAATCCATTACTGATTAGAATAACTTTACTAAACCGCTGAATCAACAAATTTTTAATTTAGTGTACCTCATTACAGACGGAAGTGCTGTATAAGCTCCTATTAAACGCATTATCATACACTATTATACTTTAGCGAGCGCAGAAGTTTTGGGTATACTTATTCTCCCGATTCTTGTAAGCAAGCCTATTTTTATAACAATTCTGAAACTTGTTATTCTAGGTTTACGTATTTTCACCATTGCCCCTTTTTGCTTGAAAGTAAAAAATATAAATCACCTAATTTTTTCTCTACGATTATTTAATTGTCACAGGCATATATGCTGTATATTTTGTATATTTTTTCAGATTATTGGAAATATCCATAGATAATTGGCAACCATTAATTAAACGCCATAGGTTAGCAAATTAAGATATACCAAAGAGATACATATTGGTGTTTCTCAAAAGGCATTGGTATCATATCTTAATCTGATACCAAAACTGTTTTACTCTACGCAGTTGGCTCTTCATGAATGACTATTATTAGCCTGTACCAAAGCTTAGAGTAAGCAAGGTGCGTCAGTGGATAGGTTATTATCTCCCAGAAAATACGAGACAAAAATTATCTGTAGAGGAATAAATAAAATGGCATCTATCATTAGTAGCTACGATACACCTGGTAACAGTTATGGCGTAACAATTGTTGGTAACTATGCTTATATCGCAGATGGAGAAAAGGGATTACAAATTATCGATATAAGCGACCCAAAAAAACCAGTATTAAAAAGTAAGTATGAAATACCTCATCAACCTATAATTGATAATTTTAGCGTTCGTTGGACAGGAAAAATTCAACCAAATATTGGGGGTACATATACATTTGATGCTATTACAGATGATGGGGTAAGACTGTGGATTAGTAAGCCAGGATCTGCTGAACAAAAAGTTATAGATCAATGGAAAGATAGTAGTGGCACTAAGACAGGGCAAATTTATCTCAATGCTGGTGTAGTTTATGACTTAAAAATGGAATATTACGAGGCTACAGGCGATGCCAAAGCCCAACTATACTGGTCTACAAATTCTCAGGAATTTTTTTTCTCAGGACTCGTGTCTGCTTATAGCCCTATATCTGGAAAGCCAGGAAGTTTTACAGCAGAATATTTTCAAGGTAAAGAATTAAAGGGTACAGCTAACCTAATTCAATCTGAACCAAACATTAATCAGGATTGGAAGCAGGGAAGTCCTAATAGTTTACTAACTCGTCCTTCCGCTTATGAAGTAATAGTAGCGGGTAACTATGCCTATATTGCTGCTGATAAAGCTGGCGTTTATATTATCAACATTAGCAATCCCAGCAACCCAACTCTCACGAAAACTTATCAAAGTATTAGTGATGCAGCTACTCAAGGTATTGATGTTGTTGGCAATACTCTCTACATTGCGGAATCAACAGGCCATCTTACTATAGTCGATGTTACTAACCCTGCCAATCCGACACAGAAAGCACGAATTAGCACCTCAACCTTCGCATCTGATGTCGAAGTATCGGGAAATTATGCTTATGTTGCTACCTATGATGGGAAAACTATCGACATTTTTGATGTTAGTAATTCAACTAACCCCATCTTAAAAGGAAAATTTACAGCAGGCGATCGCGTCTGGGCTGTGAAAGTAGTGGGGCAGTATGCTTATGTGGCAGCAGAAAGCGCAGGGCTATACATTCTAAATATTAGCAATCCAGCCAGTCCTGCTTTAGTAAGTAGATATGATACTCCAGGTATCACCTATGGCGTAAGTATTAAAGACAATCTTGCTTATGTCGCTGATAGTTCAACAGGGCTAATTCTTTTGGATATTAAAAATCCAGCTAGTCCACAATTATTAGCAATTCAAGATACACCAGGTTCAGCCTCAGATGTCCAATTACTAAACAACTATGCTTATGTGGCAGATGGCGCTCAAGGGCTACAAGTTATTGATTTCAGCGCAGATATTAACAGATCGGAGACATTTCTGGGTAAGGCGACACAGCAGATTCAGAGAACACTGCAAGGTGTTGCAGACACCATAAAGCAAAAGCAACAGAGCTTAACTCAGTTGCCGATTATAGGCAATTTATTGTCAAAATCAGATAATTTTAACTATATTGCTCAGATTTTACCCAAAATAGAGTTAGAACTTTTCAAACTAAATCCTACTCAGGACGTGAATCAGGGTATGCAAGCCCTGCAAACAGCCTTCAATAAAGCCTTTGATGCTATTAAAGCCGGAATTAATGTTTCTAATCAAAATAAAACTAGCCCTTTTAATCTCAACATTAAGCTGAATGATGCCACAGCTACCAGCGATACCAATCTCAGTATTGATGCAACTTGGAGCTATGAACTTTTTGACTTGGATTTAGACAAACGGTTTGGAATGCCAAGCTGGTTACCTTTGAGTCTTGATGAAACCACAGGAAAGCTGAAATCGACTATTGATGTCACGTTTAAATTGTCAATGGGCTATAATGCCGAGACAGGTTTTTATATTGAGACAGATGAAAAAAAGACCAACTTCAAGGGAGATATTGTCTTTCAACCTGTTGAAGATTTAAATATTAAAGCTAAAATCGCTGCTCTACCAGTAGATTTGAGCGTTACTAGCGGTCGCGGTTTGACAGCTCAGTATGCAGGACAATCGGAAGCCATCAGTGGTGGCAAGTTTATCCGCACAGTAATCGATGCCAAAATTGATAAAGATTGGAAAACAGGTTCACCCTTTAGCGGTCTCAAACCTGATAACTTTTCAGTTCGGTGGACAGGGCAAATTAAACCCCTCACAAGCGGTGACTATATCTTCTACGTTGGTTCTGATGACGGGACGCGGTTGTGGGTAGATGGCAAACTCGTGATTGATGCTTGGCGAGACCAAGGTTTCACAGAAAATGCCAGCACAAAAATTCAATTAGAAGCAGACAAAGCCTACGATATCCAACTTGACTACTATGAAAAAAGTGCAGATGCCGCCGTCAAACTACTTTGGAAAACACCCAAATCTTCAGAAAAAGTGGTAATTCCTCAGGAGGTTTTTACACCGAAAATCAGCGAAGTCAAAACTCTGGGAACAGGCGGATTATATGTAGAGTATTACAATAATTCTCAGTTGATTGGCTTGCCAGTGGTTGAGCAATTTGAACCTGGTAGTATCAATCAACGTTGGGGTAGTGGTTCCCCGAATTCTAGCTTAGATAAAGATAACTTTGGTGGACGTTGGTTAGGACAGTTAACAATTCCTGAAGATGGAAATTACCAATTCCAATTAAAGGGGGAAATAGATTCAAGTTTGTTTTCCAATGATGGTGTGCGATTTTGGCTACAAGATGGCACAGTTAAAAAACTAATTGATATTTGGGAAGATCAAGATATTGGCACAAGTTCTACCAATTTCCTTAAGAAAGGAACTTACAACATTCAGGTTGACTACTACACCAAAGATGGAGATGCATCTTTACAACTTCTATGGAAACAACCGAAGACATCAGATTTTGTACTAATTCCGCAAAATTATCTTAATTACGACCCCGAAATTACAACTGTCTTGGAACCAACCCAAGCTCCAATTAACGGGTTAACTGCTCAATATTTCAATAATTCAACTTTTACTGGTTTACCTGCTTACACCAGCATCACATCCACGACATCTTTTAATGATGATTTTGGTAAACCTCTGAGTGATTTTCTCTATAAAGACAATATAGGAGTACGCTGGTTAGGTCAATTAAAACCACCAACTAATGGCATCTACAAATTTAGAGTTAAAGTTTCCCCAGACGATCGCGTTAGCTTTTGGTTGGATGGTAAACAATACATTAACTCTGCAACCAACGACCAAAATAGCAAAGAGATTGCTATTAATCTGACTCAAAATCAGCTATATGATTTACAACTAGATTTCAGAGAGTTTAAAGGTAATGCATCAGTAGAGTTGGAATGGCAGAAAACAGGCGCTGCTTGGGAGTCTATTCCCGCGCAATACCTCAGTCCCAAGCAAAATGAGTTAAAGTCAGAAACTGGCTTTAAAGTAGAATATTCTAATGACGAAGGTTTCTTTTCTGTTAGTGAAGGGGCGCATCCAATTGTCACCGAGGTGAAGCCCGAAGTTAAAATTACAAGCAAACCTAGTTACATATCAACTAATAAATACGTCACGCGCTGGACAGGTCAATTCACAGTTGCTGATTCTGGGAAATACACCTTTACCAAGACAAGTCAAACTGCCGAATTGGAGATTGATGGGCAGAGGTTGAAATGGAACGGAAATAATGCAGAAGTGAATCTTACTCCCGGTAAGCATGATTTACGACTCAGGGTAATCAACGACAATTCCCAGTTTCAGCTAGAGTTTGAGAGGAGAAAACAATCAATTACTGATAATGTGGCAGTTCAGTCTGGGACACTTTCTACTCCTCCCAATAAAGGATTAAGCCGACAAGTTTATAACAAAGATTTCTTCGGTTTCGATTCTCTACCAAGCGTTACAGATTTTGCTACCTCCCCCAATATCAGTCAAGATTGGGGTAACAGCAGCCCCACAGGTAGTGCCAAAGACTTTTATGCTAATTATACAGGTCGCCTGATTGCTCCTTACACAGGAACGTACACTTTTGGCGGTAACTTTGATGACGTTGCTACAATTACAGTCAATGATACTGTTGTTTTGCAACGAGAAAAAGATGGATCGTTGTTTAACACTAACAAAGTCAACCCTATCTACCTTGAGCAAGGAAAAGAGTACGACTTTAAACTTATTTTCGTAGATCTAGGTGGGGACGCGAAACTCGATCTCAATTGGACTGTTGATCGACCTGGCTTAAGTAGAATTAGCGAACAGGTTAAGACACAATATTTTTCTCCTAATTCATTACCCCGCTTCCAGGCTCAGTACTACGATGACAAAGAGCTAAAAACATTAAAGAAGACGATCTACGAATTCGATATCAATCACGATTGGGGTAAAGGTAAACTGGCTGATGTTGATGACGATCTGGTGAGTGTGCGTTGGACAGGAAAAATTCAGCCCAAATATAACGAAACCTATACCTTTACTACCAGTGTTGATGATGGTGTGCGTTTGTGGATTGACGATAAATTAATCATCGATCGCTGGCAAGATGGAAGTTATGTTTGGACTGGGGCGATCGCTCTCAATGCCGGACAGATTTACGATCTGAAGATGGAGTATTACGAAGGCAAAGGAGATGCCAGAGCGCAACTATACTGGCAAAGCCAGAGTCAGGCATACCAACTTGTTAAACCCTATGATCCTAGTACCCAGTCTTCTACAAATAATTCTTCCTCTGGTGATGGTTTTCGAGCATATTACTACAATAACCAAATCTGGGCAGGTGAACCTGTTTTCAGCCGCTTAGAGTCTGAGATTCGCCACAATTGGGGTAGCAATTCTCCCGTGCCTAATGTAGTCAAAGATAATTACTTTAGTGTCAAATGGCTGGGGTCGTTAACAGTACCAACTACAGGCACGTACACTTTCTATATCGATAATGTCGATGACTACGCCAAATTCAACTTATCGAGTCCCACCAGTGGATTCAAAACTTTGGAAGTCAAAGGTGCGGGGAAAAGTGGTTCTTTTGACGTTTTTCTGAAGGCTGGAGAAACTCTTAATGTCGAGTTATATCACTATGATGATTGGAGTACAGCCTCCGTTGAAATGTATTGGAAAAAGCCCGGTGTTTCTGTTCGTGAAGTTATTAAAGGAACAGAAATAACAGTTGACACTGCTAGTTCCAGCACCTACAAGCAGGCTGTGAATAGTGCAGATGGCGGTTTTCTGGCGGAGTATTTTGCCAATCCAGATTTAGAAGGAAATACTAAGTTCAAACGATACGAAAGCACAATCAATAATTCTTGGGGTACTAGCGATCCGATTCCCGGCATCATTAAAGATGGTGATTACAGCGTTCGTTGGAAAGGACAAATCAAGGCAAAGTATTCTGAGGATTACACCTTTTATGCCAAAGCCAATGATGGGGTGCGAGTTTGGCTAACGATAGAAGGGGTAGAAACATTGCTGATCGATCGCTGGCCTAAAGGTTTAATTAACAATGACTACCCTATCAGAGAAGAAACCAGTACTAAAGTTAGTCTCAAAGCAGAACAGGTTTATGACCTGAAGGTGGAATACTTCAGCGACGATTTTGATTTTACTTTAACACCTCCCTATGCCAACGATGCGGCTATTAGCTTATCCTGGTCGAGTCAGAGCCAATCTTTGCAGGTAATCCCAGCTTATGTCGCTCCCAAAGATGCAGAAACCGCGACTCCCCCAGATGAGTCCGATACCTCTGAGATTCAGGAAACTAAACTCAGCTTGGGCTTTGACTTGGGACTGAACGATCCAGGAACTCAACCCAACACAGATAAAAAGCTAACCCTAAGAGAAGCCTTAGTCGGTTTGGCTCAACTCGGTTTAACAATAGCTGCTGGTAGTTCTAAAACCAACTCAGACCTGCCTGGATTAATTTCAACTAAGATTAATGCTAGTGCTACCATCGGTTTGACTGGTCGGGTGCAATTTCCTGGTGGATATTCTGTATTGCCTTCTTTAGGTATTGACTTAACAGCAGAACTACCAGAAACCAATTTATTGGAACTACAGAAAGCAAGCGATTTATACAACCAACTAGAAGTCGAAGCCAATACCAAAGTTTATGTCGGTTCTCTAGTCCAAAATTACTTAGTGCCACTGCTCAAAGAAATTAATGCCAAGATTGACCCAATTCGTCCCATCGTTGATTTTCTGCAAAAGGATACCAAACTTAAATTTCTCTTGGGGGAAACCTATGACCTCGACAAAGATGGCAAGATTAATGTTCTAGAATTAATTCTCAATTCGGATCGGCTGGCTGCGAAGAAGAATTCCAACAACTCTACTTCATCACCAGGAACTAGTGGCAGTACAAAACAAAATTCAGAGCAAGCCCCATCTAGCAGTGCTGCTCAACTTTTGAAAGCGTTTAATACTGTCACTAAGCTAATTGATATTGCCAATAAAATTCAAGGATCGTTAAATGAGGATTTGGGTGAAACGGCAATTGATCTCGGCAAGTTTCCGCTATCAGACATTGCTAGTCTGCTAAGAACTCAGAAAAAGCCCAACGAGCAAAAGGATGCTAAAAAAGAAGCGACTTCTGAACCCGATCCCTTTACTAATGTCTCAGCGGCTGAGCTTCAGAAAGCCCTAATAGCGGCCGGCCAAGCAGAGGATCAAAAACGTAAACCCCAAAGCAACAGCACAGCTACTACTGGAACGGCAAATCAGTCTACTCCCACAACATCCCAACCTTCTGGAGCATCACAACAAAAGCCATCAAATAATACCGCTTCTAAACTCAAAACTACCTCCGTTGCTGGGTTTGCTGAGGCATTTAGTGCCAAGGATTTGTTCAGGTTCCCGATTTTGGATAACCCGACATCAATTTTAGGTCTTTTAGTCGGGCAGGAAGATGTGACTTTAGCAGAGTTTACTTTACCTACCTTTAATATTGGTACAGAAATTAAGCTGCCATTTCCAATTACTATTCCTCCATTTGGTGTTGTTGGTCAGGCGTTTATTCAAGGAAAACTAGGGCTGCAAGCTCGTTTTGGCTTGGGGTACGACACTGTGGGATTGGTGAATTGGAAGAAAAAAGAATTTGCTCTAGACCGGGTTAGTAATCTGTTTGTGGATGGGCTTTACCTCAAAGATACTTATAAAGATGAAAATGGTTCCATGATAGATTTACCCGAACTGCAACTTAATGCCAGCTTGGGTATAGGAGCATATCTAGGAAACTCTTGGTTGAATTTTGGTGTTGTCGCAGGTATTAAAGGTGAAGCTAACCTAGACTTAAATGACAAAGATAAAGATGGCAAAGTCCGAATAACTGAAATTAAAGATGCATTTACCAATTTTCCCAAGAATATTGGCGATGCCTTTGTCCTAAGTGGTAAAGTTTCTGCCTTTGCTGAGTACTTCTACACTGCTTTGGTTACTAGCGGTGGCGATTCTATTGGCGAATTTGAGTTATTTAGCTTTGATACCAGTTCTAATAAAGCCTCTGTTGATTTGGAAATTACTGGAGATACGGTTTTATACGCCCTCAACACCGAGGTGAGCCGCAATCATCTGCAATTTACTTATAAAGGTGTAATTGGTGACGGTAACTATCTGACTAAAGATGTTGATTTCTTCTCGATAAATCTCAATGCTGGGGAAGTAATTACGATTGACATTGATACAGTTACATCCAGTTTACTGTCTACGGATCTGAGTTTGCGCGTCTTTGATAGTCAAACACTGCATGAGCTTGACTACAGCGACAATGGAGATGCAGTCGGCGAAGCTTTGACCAAAGATCCTTATTTAAAATTCCGAGCGCAGACAGCCGGACTTTACTATATCGGTGTCAGTACTCACGCCAGTGACAAATATCTACCTTGGTTCGCGGGTAGTGGACAAGGTGTAGGTATTGGCGGTAACTACACGCTAGATATTAATCTGCTTTCTCAGTTAGAAACTCCTGACAACGACATTCTCGACCGAGCAATAGTCACAGGACTCACATCTACAACTCCTTTTAGTTATCAGGGTCATATTGGTGACAATCCTAATTTTGATGGCGGTCAAGACGTTGATTTGTTTGCAGTTGCCGCCACAGTGGGAGATGTACTAATCTTCAACGCAAATACATCAGATGCAGATGGTTCGAGTTTAGATCCCTACTTGCGGTTGTTTAATGCTGAAGGACAGGAATTTAATGATGCTGCTTTTAATGGCTCATTTATAGTTCCTCGCACAGGAAATTACTACATTGGTATTAGCGATCGCAATAATCCCAATTACGATCCACTGGTAGAAGGTACTGCTTCTAGCTACGGTTTCACAGGTGATTACCAACTCAAACTGCAACTACAACCAAAACCCACAGAAAGTAACAATACCTTTGCCCAAGCTATTGAGACAAAAATTAATGCCAATGTCTTCCAGCCTTTTGTCTATAAAGGTATCATTGGCGACAATGCTACACTAGCCTCTGATCGAGATGTTGATTACTTTCAACTTGACTTGACTAAGGATCAGAAAGTTCAAATTCGCATTGACTCGAAAACTTTCCGCGATACCCTCAACGTGGATAATATTATCTATGAAGATGGCAAATACTCTTACACCGACAATTCGGAATTTATTGGAGCTAATTTAGACTCTTGGGTGCGGGTTTATAACGCGGCTGGGGAACTGGTAGCGGAACAGGTGTATCCAATTACATCAGATGACTTTAGTACTACTGCTGATTACGAAGCAGCATTAGAAGCAACTTCTTTTGTTACCTTCACACCGCAAGAGTCTGGTAAGTATTATGTATCGGTCAGTAATTACGCCAATCAATATAGCAAACCTGGTATAGTCACCAACGCTACTCAAAATCCAGATTCTACCTATATTGTCAGTTTTGACCAATTTAGTGACACCCTGACAACAGCTACACCCGTGACATTTGCCACCGATGGTTCCCTACCGTACTACAACACCACAAGTGCGCTGGGGGATAATCAAAATGTAGAACCGGGACAAGATGTTGATTTCTGGGCAATTGAACTCAAGCAAGGAGAAGCGATCGCTGTTGATGTCTCTAGCATCGGAACGAATAATCTTGATGCATATCTGCGTTTATTTGATGCTACTGGCACACAGCTAGCATTCAGCGATGATCGGCGATCGCCTCTGGAAGAAAGCACTGATGCTTCTACTTATACCTTCGATCCTTATCTCACTTTCACGGCAGCAACTACTGGCACTTACTATTTAGGCTTAAGCACTTACGAAAGTAGCACATACAAACCTGATGAAGTCGGTAGTGGTTTACCAAATGGAGCGACTGGTGAATATTCTCTAACGATAACTAAGTTTCTCAATGGGTTGATACCGGAGGAACAAAATACTATAGAGCTGGCAGAACCCAGAGAATTCACAGGTGCTTATCGCTTACAGATTCAACCCGATCCGATCGCCAATGCGATGACACTGGATACAGGTAGTTACTCAGATTTACAGTTTGGGCGATTCTACAGCGTTTATCTCCAAGCTGGGGATAAATTTAAGTTAGATGTAAATCAGCAAAATCCCGAGCAACTTCCCCAACTTGGCTTAGAAGAATATCCATCCATTTTTCTTCTCAATAGTAAAGGTGAGGCTATCGCTTTTAATCAATACGGGTCATTGGCAGACGATACGTGGGAAGTCGTGCCGTCGCTGGAGTTTGTGGCCGCGCACAGTGGTTACTATTACGCTTATATCAATGCCCAGTACTATGCAGGATATCTTGAGAAGGTTACACCACCGCCTGGACGTTACTTCAGTGCCAAAGTGGAATTAATACCTCCAGGAAGTGGGGTTAACTTGGAGCAGATTGATGACAGTATTTTGGCAAATGCAACAGTAACCAATATCATGGCTGGAGAAAGCAACAGCTTTACTGTCAATGCTTTCGTTGGCGATAGTGATATTCCCGTTACTTCAGAAATTGGTGATGTTGATTTATATAAGGTTGAACTAGCAGCCAATCAACTCTTGAGTGCAGAACTGTTAGTTGATGAGTTAAATTTCCAGTTTATGCCGATGTTGCGGGTATTTGATGCCAACGGACAAGAAAAAGTTTTGTCTGTAGCTGAAGAAACATCGGAAATTTATGGCTATGAACCGGAGTACGATTATTTCGAGCAAGAATTTACAGCGCGATCGCCAAAGACAGCAACAAAGCTAAACTTCTTAGCACCGACAGCAGGTACTTATTATATTGGTGTGAGTCATGCTGATAATGCTACATACAATCCAACTATTCAAGACAGTAGTAGTAATTCAGATGCTTTTGGTAGCTACACGCTAAATGTATTAGCTAGTAATGTACTCACACCAGAATCTCAAAGCAACGACACGCCAGAAACAGCAAATCAAATTATTCTCAGCCCCTCTCAATTAACAGCAACCTACACAGGTACAATTGGCGATAATCCACAACTAACAGAACAAAATAATGATGTCGATTTTGTCAAGCTCCATCTCAAAGCAGGTGATGGAGTTAAGCTCGATTTTCAAGTTCCTCAAGGGTTAAACTACTTCACTCTGGATATTATTGACCCACAAGGTAATAGCTGAATATTACTTACAGCACCAGCGATATTACCGCAATTGCGATCGCGAATCTGCAATTTACTGCCAAACAAAATCTCACGGAGTCCGATTCTTTAGTTGCGGCTTTGGGTCAGTTTTCCAAAGCATCTGTTAATAGCCGCTTGCTGTCGTTTGCTAATCTCGCAACCAGCTTTGGTAGTATCAGCGGTCATATTTTCAATGATGTTAATGCTAATGGAATCAAGGAGACTGAGGAATCTTACCTCACTGGTTGGAAGGTTTATCTTGATGCCAACAATAATAGCCAATTCGATACCAATGAAATTAACGCCCTCACAGACAGCCAAGGAAACTATACCTTTAACGATATTGAGGAAGGTACTTATATTGTTAGGCAGGTAGTACAGGAAGGATGGCAACAAACTTTCCCAACACAGACACAGGTGATTGGTTTGTTCCCAACGTCTAATAATTCGGTAGTTTCAGGGAATGCGGCTGCTGATGCTCTTACTCGTTTAGATGCGTTCCGTAACGATCCGCGATTTGCAGACATCAATGGCAAAGGGTTAACTTCCGTTGTGATTGATACGGGAATTGATGTTAATCATCCCTTCTTTGGTCTTGATGCTAATAAAAATGACATCGCAGACCGCATTATTTATCAGCAAGATTTTGTCGATGAGGACCTGGATGCTACCGATTTAGATGGTCATGGCTCTCACATCGCCAGTATTATCGCTTCTTCAGATAAGACTTACCCTGGTGTTGCCCCTGGTGCCAATTTGATTGCTTTGCGAGTGGGTAAAGATTTCGCCGATATTAAAGAAGCTTTACAGTGGGTACAAGCGAATGCAGCTAAGTACAATGTCGCCAACGTTAACTTATCTTTGAGCGATGAGAAAAATTGGCTAAATACTGATGGGCGATACAACATCAACGACGAGTTAGCCGCCCTTGCTGCCCAGAATATCATTGTTACTACTGCGGCTGGCAATGAATTTGCCCAATATGACGAGCAACCCGGTTTAGCTTATCCTGCTGCTGATGCCAATACCATTGCTGTAGGAGCAGTTTGGAGCCGTAATGCTGGCGAAGCTATGCAGACACAGAATGGAGCCATTGACTATAGTACGGCGAGCGATCGCATTGCTAGTTTTTCTCAAAGAAACAAAGATTTACTAGATATTTTGGCTCCTGGTACAGAATTGCTAGGAGCTAACGCTACAGGTAGTAACACCACCCTTAGCGGTACTAGCCAAGCATCGGCCTACATCGCTGGCGTATCTTTGCTAGCTCAAGAACTGGCGATGCGGGAATTAAACCGCAAGTTAAGCGTTGAAGAGTTCCGCAGCCTACTGCAAACAACTGGGGTAATGCTTCAAGATGGGGATGATGAAGATGATAATGTCATCAATACTAGTCTGACTTTTCCTCGCGTAGATGTGCTGGCCTTAGGCGAAAGCATCTTAGCTTTGAAATCAGGCAGTTCTTCCAAGGCTATGTCGGTTACGGCTGTTCCATCTGGTAGTGTGGCTCCCGCCAGCAATAGCAACTCTAATGGAGCTGTTGTGGTCACGGTTGCACCTGGGGAAAATATTACAGATGCTAACTTTGGCAATCAATCTCTTGCGCCTAGTTTGACTATCAGCGAACAGGGTAATAACCTTCTGCGCTTACATGGAGATCTTAACCGTGCCAAGCTAGAGTTGGCATTAACTGGCAAACACATTGGTAAAGGAAACATTCACGAGCTGGGATTGTTTGTTGTCGATGACACATCTATGCGTGTCAATGGCTTACTCCCCAATGATCCTGGTTATTTACAAGCAGCTCTCAGCCGCAGCCAGACAATATTTTCTGTAATTCCTGATGAGTTTGTACCTCACCCAACACGCTATTTAGAAAACTTCCAAGGTAGATTACTCTCATTCTATTTAGTTCAGGATGGTAGTACTGATGAAGTACTAAATAATCCGAGCAGTGGGAAGAAAGTTCTATTTGGTTCTGCTGTTAATAATGGGTTACAAATTCAAAAACTAGATATTAATCAATTCCGCTTAACCTTTGAAGACCAACTTGGCGACTCTAACCCAGACTTAATGCTGGATGTACGCCTCACAGAAACAGCCCTTCCCTTGGGTAGCAAATTACAAGGTAAAATTGAGCGAGAGCTAATTGATTTTACAGACTTTAAGGGTCAATCAATTCAAGCTGTATTGCCCATTGTCAAGAGCGAAGCGGCTTATAAGAATACTGTAGGTTTCTATCGAGTAGAAAATGAACAAGGTACAGTATTAGACACCCTTACAGGTCAATTGCTTAACCCAGGAGATAGTGGATATACCCAGGCAGCCCTACGTAGTGCTTCAGCCAATGGCATGAGTTTTAATCACCAAAGTGAAGGCATGAGCTATATTTTACAGGGTGGTTCTATCTTTGCTCCCTTCATTATTGCTAACGGTACAATGCAGCAAATGCTTGACCCAGATATTAGTAATGATGTGTCAGTATACTTTAGCTACCACGGAGCTAATAAAGATGGAGTAGATCATATTCGTCTCTTAGGAAACAACACTTGGGGGTTTGAAGACCTTGTAGGTGGTGGTGATAAAGACTTTAATGACATCGTCGTTCAAGCAAAATTTCAAGTTATTTCCCAGACTTAGCTGCCTATATTCCAACTAATACCAATTTTAACAATGATGGCGATAAGCCGAGGGAGGGAGCAAGGGAGAGGGTTTGCAGCTTTTACTAATATGAAAATGATGCAATTTAAATGACGATTAGCTTATATGGATTGGCAGAAATCTAATACAGAGAGTAATTCCCAATCCGTCTTGGAAAGTTTGACAGCAGTTGCTATCCCCCATGAGCAACTGCTGAACCAGAAGGGCGGATGAATTGCAGGGGTTTAAGAGCCCCGCGCTTCTTGAAGATTTAGCGGTCTACAATTAGTGGCAGGTCTGAATCCCCAATTAATTCAGGATTCAGAATCCAGAATTCTGAATCAACATCTTTCCTCAGTTACTTTAAAATTGAAAGCTAATCTCGTCAGTTATGCTTTTTAGCCGATGAAGATACTCAATGAATGTGAAAATATGGTAGACATTCGAGCCGAAATAGTCAGGCTAGACCGTCAACTTGTTGCACTAATTAGTTAGCGTTTATGAGTAACCCTATTTCACATGAACAAGAGCCAAACTTTTATTTGTCTATTCAAGAGAACCTAAAACAGCTTTCTGTTCAATTGGGATCTCCTTTGGACGAAACATCAGTCATGCAAATATATCAAAATGCATCCGAACTACTGAGCCACCTTTCCCCATCACCCCTGACTTTTGCCCGTGTTGCAGGAACACTACTGGTTTACCAACTCCAAAACACAGAACCCGAAGAGATAAAGTGGTTTAATAACCAAGTAAAACAATGTTTGGACGAAGAAGAAGTTGAGGAGTTAATTGAATCCATCTATCGGACTGATACTTTGTAATTGCTTCGCCAATGAAATTTATATTTTAGACTAGAAAATAGTTTGATCAACAATTGTTGTTAACAAACCAATGAAAATCTTCAGGTTGGTTGTATCTGCTTTGTTATTACTCAGCTCACCTGCTATGGCAGTTGAATACAAAGGGTATTCCATTGATGGTCAAAAGCTGCCTGCTAGAGCATATTATTATGCGACTGGTGGAATCTACAATGTTCAGGTCAGCTTTCACAAACAACGAGCCACGATTTACTTTAACGACGGCAACCAAATAGATATACAGTTGAACAACCAGGTAATCCTGGATGCAAAAAATATCGAAGGTTTTGGAAAACTTGGGCAGTATCGGGTGAATAATTTCTTCAGTGTTGGCTTGATATATGGCAGTGATTGGCCTAGCGCCACCGATAGTCAATTGCAACAGTTCAATCCGCTATAAGGTTTATGGAAAATTAGTTTGGATTGAATACCAATGCTGACTAATTTTCTGCCATCACAAGTTTGCCATAGTAGCTCTTGTACTTCACTGCTTAACTGACTGTGGCAAAGTACCAGAGGTTTTACGGTTAGCGCATTTGATTACCGCTGCTATCATTACTAGAGAAAGCGGAAGTTCAGCTTAAATGATTTTCAATGTTCACAGTTAACCGTCAAAATCGATATTTTTCACATTGTTATATTGTTAGATAGATATTTATCAACCTCTACAAAATAGGTATGAGGTTCGCTGTCTAAACCCGAATTATATAAAATTTCAATATTTTCGGACTCTAATTTAGATTTTTGATTATTTATATATCTAATTAATTGACCTTGAGAATTTAATATTCTGTGGATTGGATAATCATCAGGAGATGTTTTTTTGAGATATATCGGCAGTGCTCGCAGATAACTGTTATCTACACCAATTGCTGCAATTATCTGTTTGTAAGTTACTACTTTGCCTAATGGTACTTTAACTATAAAGTCTAGAAAGCGTTCATAAGGTTGTTCAGATAATGCCGGAAATTTATGAGCCTGAATCCGAAAATTATTACCCACATAAATTCTACCTGAATTGATAACTACACCTAAAATCCCTCTTTTAGCTTGAATAGTTTTTAAAGAATCAACTAAATAGGCTATGTGCTTACAAGGTTCACAATGGAAAGTTAAACGAATCGCTGCACCACTCTCAAAATTTATTAGAGCACCAGGAGTAAAAGTTGCAGAATCAACCCCTGCTATGACTAGATTTTCTCTTAATTCTCCTGGTAAAATTGCTAATTCTCTAATATCTTCATACCTCACAACTAAAATTTGCCTAGGGCTGATAGGATTAGCATTAATATCTCCTTCTATACCAGAACCTACTTTTAAGTTGAGTTCTTCTACTTCATGCATGACTGAACCATGCTGATGCTTAATAAAAAGATGTTTAATTGAACTTTTGTTAGACATATAGAATTTATTTAAAAACCAAAATATATAAATAATGCCTAAGATAAAACTCTAAACAACTTTTAATTAGATTGACTAATCTAAAGCCATAGATAAACATCTTTATGTGTAAATAAATTATATTTCTTGACGGACTGTTTAATAACCCAGAAGTGGATTTTTTATAATTAAACATTGACAGCTATTAACTAATTTTCCGACTCATATATAAGGAATTGGAATTAGTTATAAATTTTCGTTTCTAATACGGGTTGCTCGGGCTGTAGTATTTTCAACTGCTATGATATTGCCCTTTAAATCATATACAGTTCCTTTCCCTGTGCTATTAAATTCATCAATTATTTCATTCAAAATTCCGTCTTGAACCACATAAACTTCCCCGGCTAAATTACCGTTTGGCTCATATATTGGTTCGCGAAATTTATAGGTAAATGTATTAGAACTAGTACTTTCCCAAACTCCAAATCCTGTGGATTTAGTACGCTCATTTGTAATGATGGTAATACCATCAGAGGTAAAAGCTCCCAGTGACCTATCTTGTGAACCATTAGCAAAACTTACAATCAATGACCATGAGCCTACCGCTCCTTTTTGCTTAGTTCGCCCTCTTGAAGGTATACTTGCGTAGCTTTCTTTAGCCATACTGAGTGTAGGGAAAGCAGCTAAAGCACCAATGCTGGCAATACCTATGCCTTTCAAAATTGCCCGACGACTCCAAAAATAATTTTTAGCCATTAATGACTCTTCCTTTGATAAATATGCACCAATGGTAGAACTTGTGTCTCAAGGCTAAGGCATATTATCCCCCATTTAGACGATTAATAATTGCGAAGAATGTATACTTAATAATTATTCACGCTTTTTTATTAAGCAAGCATAATTCTGTGTTCAAGTGGATTGAACTCATCGACGCATCTCACCCAAACTTTGAAAACCTGCTAATTCTGTTGATATGCGTTGCTAAATGAGCCTAGTAACGCAAGGCTGAATTCAAAATTCGCGCATTGAGGCAGAGTAAGCGTTTTGTTGATTTTGTAGACGCAAAGCGGTGAGCCAGCGCGGTCTTCTCCCAAGGGGAGAGGCTAGCGCCGAGGAGGTTTCCACGCCACTTGCCACAACGGGGGGAACCCCCGCAACGCAGTGGCTCCCCATGAGCGACTGCGCTCGCGTAGCGTATCCGAAGGATTCACCCGTACCCCTAAGGGGAAGCAAGCTACGCGTTAGCGTCTCTGAAAGAGAAGGGTTTAAGGTAGGGTATAGTCTATTTATTTACGCCGTACTGTACTAGTTTTTAGGTTTTAGTTTCGGCTTTTCTATGACTGCTGCTGGACTGGTTTCTATTGGGTCAAGTTTTTTAGGAACAACTTTCGGCTGATTCACTACCTTTATCTGCTCGTTAGTGCTTCTTTGACGCTTAAAAGCTAACTTACTCTTCAGTACTTCTGCCTTATCTTTCTTGCCTGCTTTTAAATACTTTGGCGGTTCATCCTGTGGCATACCTAACAAAGAATCAAACCCGAACATATCTTTACCAGGGATAAACCTAGCTTTGATACTGACAAACATTGCCTTTCCTTGCTGCTCTTTTTCCAACTTTGGGTTAAACCTAAAAGGCTTTACTGGTGCATCTTTCCAGATCAAGGGAATATGAGATGCTTTCATAAAGTTGACCTTACTGCTCAGTTGAGCTTGTTTGATATACTCCAAGCGTTGATCACTAAAATTCCTCATTACCGTGATGCACGGTGTTTTACAAACTGGGATGAATTGCCATAAACCCGAAAGCTTAAATTCTAGGTCGTTTAATTCTTTTGAGATTGAATTTTCTACATTATCGTTCTCGAATGCAATTAATTGGAAGGCTATCTTATGTTGCTGCTCTCTACCTGGGTAATGTGTAATTTTGGGGTAAACAATCAATTTTTGTTTGCTAATACCTGTGGATTCTATCTGCTTCCGCAGCCCATTAAAAGATGCTAATTTGCTCCATGATGAGCCGTGAGGGAATAGGTTGTACTTGTACTGTCCTATGGTGATGTTTGCAATGTATTTATTTCTCTCATCATCTTTGATAAAAGCCACATCACCGGTAATTACGCCAATTGCTTGAAACATCCCTGCTGGCGTTTGTTCTTCGGTCTGTGTGGCCTGTTCTATTTCTGTTTGTTCGCTGGTCATTTTGATAAAATCTCTAATTTTACTACTTAAAAAGCCATGCAATCAATACACAGCTTTATTTAAAGTTTGACAAATCTGTTACAGATTTAATCATTAATTGCACGGATACAAATAAATATTAATATTTAATCCCTTAATCAGAAATTGGTAAAACCTATTATTAAGCAACAAATTGAATCACACCCCATTGTCCATTTGTTAACCAACAGGAATCTGATTTTACCAGTTCTTCAACAACTTCAGGTTTTAAACCTACTGCTACTTCTGATTTTAAGGTACGTAAAGCTACCATTAGTACAGGTAAGTAACAAACTATATCTGCAATGTTAGTAGTCATATCCCAATGACGATCTCCTAATAATCGGCGATAATTTGCATCTCCTTTGATTACAAGTAAACTTGTATGAGCTAACTCATCTTTGAAAGCTTTCGGCATTTCCCAAAATGCTAAAGGTGATGTCCAAAAATAATCCTCAGATAATACTAAACTTCCTCTTTGAATATGATTTTCTAATCTTTGACCAAAAGATTTCACTTGTGGAGTATCACTAGCAAGTAAAAAACTTGTTGTATCATGTACATCCTTAATCATCGCATCAGAAACGAAAGTCGGATGTGGTTTTAAGTGCAGGTAAACCTGGTTAACCAAGCTGCTACTTAAGAGAAAATCAACTAAACATAAAAAATTGTAAATACTTATTCCAATCACAAACATCTCTGCCAGTATCATTTTCTAAAAGTGCTAAATATCCTATGGGAAGTTCTGCTGTAAGGCTTTCTAACCTGGCATTAATTTCTGGTGAAAAATCATTTTCCACTATAACTCTGCGAGTTATTGCAGGCATTCTTTGAGTAACTGTGTACTGGGTAAAAGAATTTACTTCTGAGCCTACAAGTGGTGCAGGTAGCGGTAATTTCGGCATTTGAGAGGAATTAACCACAATTTTTCCGACTTTTAAAATCGATGGTGAGGCAGCTATTATTAGTCCAGGCAGACTATAGTCTCGGGAAGTAGGAATTGTTAGCTGATATGAAAAACTCACTCATTCTACCTGAACAATACCTGTTTGGAAAGCCAAAGTAGTTGCCGCTATGTTATATGGACTGTAGGCTTATATTTAAAGTTTAAATAAAGGTAATTGAATTACTTCAAATGTTTTGTGATTATCCAGATTGGACAATGAAATTCCTAACAACCTGATCCTACGGTTGTCCAATTCAATTGAATCAAATAAGACGAGTGCAGTTTCAAAAATTATATCTCCTTTCTTCATGGGTGACAAAAGAGTTTTACTGCGTGTGATTTGATGGTAATCAGAGAACTTGACCTTTAAAGTCAAAGTGCGTCCCCCATCTGAGTGCTGCTCTAAGCGTTGCTCTACAATTTGAGCAATTTGTTCGAGTTCCTGTAGCATCTGATGCCGCTCGCTTAAATCCCAAGCAAACGATGTTTCTGCACCAATCAACTTACGAACTCGATTCGGCTCAACTGAGCGATCATCTTCTGCTCTGGCAATTTTGTAGTAATAATGCCCCACCTTACCAAAATGTTGTGTTAGTTCCCAAAGCGAACGCGCCTTTAAATCTGCACCAGTATGAATGCCCAGAGCGTGCATTTTCGCTGCCGTTACCTCTCCTATGCCGTGGAACTTCTCAATTGCTAACCCTTCTACAAAGGCGCTCGCATCATCTGGCAGAATCACTGTTAATCCGTTGGGTTTGTTTTGCCCCGATGCCATCTTTGCCAAAAACTTATTAATCGACACACCTGCTGTCGCTGTTAAGTGGGTTTGTTCTAGTATTGCGGCTTTGATGTACCTAGCAATCGTAGAAGCGTAGGTGATGTTTTGCTTATTTTCGGTAACATCTAAATAAGCTTCATCTAGTGCTACCCCTTCTACTAAATCGGTGTAACGTTTAAATATGTCGTGGATTTGCTGTGAAATTTCTCGGTAAACTTCAAATCTTGGTTTAACAAAGATTAGTCCAGGACAAAGAGCGATCGCAACTGCGGAAGGCATGGCTGAGTGAATGCCAAATTTTCTGGCTTCGTAACTAGCTGCGGCTACCACACCGCGTTGATTGGGACTGCCTCCGACTACTAATGGTTTACCTCGGTAGCTGGGATGATCCCGTTGCTCTACTGATGCGTAAAAGGCATCCATATCAACATGAATAATCTTCCTCATCCATTTACTAACCGCAAAAACCTAGATTTACAGCGAAATATGCTTTTTTATCGAACAGAATACATCCGTCAGGAGTCAGAATACAGTCTGGGTATTCTGTGCGAGTGGCGAATGAATAACCGGCGTTTTTGCACCCCCACCAAATCTACGATTTGGTGGTCTTCTCCCAAGGGGAGACGCACTCGCGTTCAATAAGTCGGGGATTCAGACCCGCGACTTATTGATTCTGACGGATGTATTCTTCAACCAAAATTTTGCTTCTCAAGAGCTTTGTGTTTTGCATACCTTGTTTGCGGAAGTTCAATCCTATGGTACTAACCGGATTTTCACGTTCGTTACTGTTAAATAATTGATCGCACCAATCCGCCCTCGACTCGCAGAGCCGCACCATTAATCGCAGAGGCTAAGGGACTAGCAACAAACGCCACCAATACAGCAACTTCAGACGTTGAAGCAAATCGCTGAATCAGTGAAGATGGGCGAGTTTTACTAAAAAACTCTTTCTCAACTTGTTCGGGTGAAATACTTTGATCTTTGGCGAGTCCCTGGATAAAAATTTCCACTCCTTCGGAACGGGTTGGGCCTGGCAATACTGTATTGACTGTGACATTACTGCCTGCGGTTGTTTCAGCTAAACCACGAGCCAACGCCACCTGTGCAGTCTTGCTCACCCCATAGTGAATCATCTCGGCGGGAATATTCAAGGCAGACTCACTAGAGATGAAAATAATGCGTCCCCAATCTTGCTTCAGCATCAGCGGTAAGTAATGACGTGAGAGTCGAACACCGCTCATCACATTCACTTCCAGAATGTTCATCCACTCTTCATCGGAGATATCTTCAAATGCTTTGGAGCCATAAATGCCCAAGTTGTTCACCAAAATGTTGACCAATGGCACCTGTTGAAACAACAATTGTGCTCCTGCTTGGGTTCCCAGATCGGCAGCAATTCCTTGAAGTTTAGCATTTGGCACAATGCGCCGAATCTGATCAAGGGCTTGGTTTACTCGCTCTTGCGTTCTGCCATTGACAATGACCGTCGCTCCTTCTTGAGCAAGTGTAGTAGCTATTGCCAGTCCAATTCCGGCACTTGAACCGCTCACCAGTGCAACCTTATTTGATAGTTGGAGATCCATAAGTGTTTTTCTCTTTCATTGTTTAAAGGAAATGCAATGCCTGCAGTGGGCTGCGCTGGGAGCAGTGATGCCCAACACGATCATGAGAATAGAGATCGTGCTTGTCCATGCAAAAATGATAACTTGTTTATTGGTTTCAGGTTTGGTGGCAGTGAGCGATCGCGAGGATCAACAAATTTGTATCAGATCCTGTGTTAAATCCAGCATTGTTTGCTTGCTTTAGCTCCCGTAGTAAAGCAAGATTTTGCTGATAAACTGTTGTCAGCCATGATTAAAAAGCTAATTCCTCAAGAGGTTCGTCATGGAAACTCTTCATTCAGACGCACTGGTATTTTTCGGGGCAACAGGTGACCTGGCATACAAGAAAATCTTTAAGAGCCTTCAGGCAATGGTGAAGCGAGGTAATCTCAATGTGCCAGTGATTGGTGTTGCCGGACGATCTTGGACGACGGATCAACTTAGGGAAAGGGCACGTGATAGCCTAGAACATCATGGCGGTGTAGATCAAGCAGCATTTGATCAACTTTCCTCATGGCTTGAGTATGTCTCTGGTGACTACAACAAACCAGAAACTTACGAAAAATTACGTCAAGCCCTGGGTGATGCCAAAAGTCCTCTCTACTATCTAGCAATTCCGCCTAGCCTGTTTGCCCCAGTAGTAGAAGGATTGGGCAAATCAGGTTGTGCGAAAAATGCCCGCGTAGTGATTGAAAAACCATTTGGCCGGGATTTGCAATCAGCACGTGAGTTGAACCAAATTCTGGCATCGGTGTTTCCTGAATCTTCTATCTATCGCATCGACCATTACCTGGGCAAAGAACCACTGCTGAATTTACTCTATTTTCGGTTTGCCAACTCTTTTCTCGAACCAATCTGGAATCGTAACTATGTTGAAAGCATCCAGATTGTGATGGCAGAAAACTTTGGTATTCAAGGACGGGGGCACTTCTATGAGGAGACTGGTGCAATTCGGGATGTGGTGGAAAACCATATGCTGCAAGTATTAGCTTCAGTTTGCATGGATGCACCCGCTAGTAATGCTCCTGATGCCATCCGGGATGAAAAAGAGCGTATTCTCAAAGCTATACTTTCACTGCAACCCAATGACATTATTCGCGGTCAATTTCGCGGTTACCGCGATGAAGAAGGTGTTTATCCCCAATCCCAAGTAGAAACTTTTGTTGCCGTGCGGCTATTTATTAATACTTGGCGGTGGTCAGGAGTTCCCATCTACATCCGCGCTGGGAAAAAATTGCCTGTGAAGACGACTGAAGTGATGGTCAAACTCAAGTGTCCACCTCTAGATGTGTTCAAAGAAGGGGGAAAAGAAAACACTCATTATGTTCGATTTCTACTAGATCCGGAGGTGATTGTCGGGTTGGGTGCGCGCACTAAAATCCCAGGCGAAGACATGATTGGCTCTGCGGTTGAACTTTTGGCTTTTTACGGAGGTGGGGACGAAATGGAACCCTATGAACGTCTGTTGGGTGATGCCATGCGGGGCGATCCCACCTTGTTTGTGCGCGAAGATACCGTCGAGGAGGAATGGCGGATTGTCCAGTCAATTCTCGACAACGTCACACCCGTTTACGAATATGAGCCAAATACATGGGGCCCACCTGAATCAGATAAACTACTCTTGCCCAGCGATCGCTGGTACAATCCCTTACCAAGGGAGTAGCAGATATTGCCCAGCTATGACTGTAGATGAGTGGCTCCCAGTGAATCTTCATCTCCAGCTTAGTTTTGCTAGGTGGAAAACGTGAGTGTTCAACTGCAGATTTTACAGATGACGTACTACTTGCAAGAGTACAGTTACAATCGCTAGCAGTACTCTAGGAGCGAATTGCACTTTAATTGTTGTCTGTTAATACTCAATTGAGACCGAACAGATTACCTTGTTTTCACTACTTGTTAAAGACTATTCAATCACTCACTATAAATGAGGCATTAACACAATTTTTAGCTACATCTGTTTTTCTGCTATCAAGCTTTTGGCACCGAGATAAACATGAAACCTATTAAAAAACCGGAACTACTGATTGTCAAAAAGTCTGTTACTTCACAGCCAGCAATTGAGGAAGTTGCGCCTATCGAGACAGTCTCTGCTGATGAACCTATCATTGAGCCGCAGCCAGACTTGGAGGTAGAAAGCCAATCAAGAGAATATCTTCACGTCTACGCTCCGGTGCAAGACGCTCCAGTTCTCCAGTCTGTAGGTAACACTGGTTGGCAGGTTTCTGACATCTGGCGAGATTTACGTATTGATAATTTTTGTGATTGATATTTTCTCTATGGTTAGTTGCAACAACTATTGTACTTTTGTATGGCTTTGTTGCATGAAAGAAAAAAGGATATACCAATCCGTAATCGGATTTGAAATTAGCCTTCAACTTTGTAAGTATCTGGCTTGCCTAACTGGATCATGCGATTAAGGGCGGCACATTGTAGAAATAACTCGACAGCTTGATTGTCAAAAAAGCGTCGTCTTAATTTACCACCAAAGATGATTTTGAGACGAAATATCGCAGTTTCGGACAATGAACGGCGATGATACCCACTTTCAAGTTTCCATTGCTTACGCCCGACTTGGTTCACCCGCAGCAGATTTTCATCTCTAGGGTGTGGCTGTGATTCATTATTTGGTTGTTGAATTTTGGCGTTGCTACGAGGTGGAATTGTCACCTTTGCACCGCGCTCGGCAATAGTGTCATAACAGTCAAAAGTGTCATAGCCACCATCACCAGAAACCTGCGCTATCGGCGCATCTATCTGCTCTAATATGTCTATTAGCACCTCACAATCAGCTACATCATTAGTAGTGACAACTGCGCCGAGAATTTCTCCACTCTCTTCATCAACTCCTAGATGCAATTTGCGCCATGTCCGCCTTTTACCAATCCCATGTGTACGCACTTTCCATTCGCCTTCACCATAGACTTTCACCCCAGTTGAATCTACGACTACATGAACTGCCTTGTTCTTTGGAATTACTGGCAGTTCCACAGACAGCTTGCTTAAACGACGAGATAGCGTGGAATGGTCTGGTACTTCTAGCTCAATTCCCATGAGCATGAATAGCGATTCCAAAAATCCCTCTGCTTGCCTTCCTGGGAAATGAAACACTGATTGAATCGTCCCCATAGTGGCGATGGCTACGTCACTATAATAATTTGATGCTCCCTTTTTCCCTGTTTTCTGCTGGTTGCGCCACTGCTCGATTACGTCTTCGTCCAGCCAGAAAGTTATACTGCCCCGCTGCTTTAATGCTGCATCATAGGCGTTCCAATTTTTCACTTTATACTGGGCTTTCATCTTCATCGTTGGGCTAGCCGGCAAGAGAACATAGGCGATAGGTAAAATTTACCATTTTGCCTATTCACGCAACAACGCCCTTTTGTATAGTTGCAATATAGGACTAGTGTTGATTTCTAAAACAACTCCGTACATTTGAAGAGACATACTAATCAAAATCCGCGTATTGAGGAGGGCTAACTCCAATGCGCTTGCTAATTCTGGGATATTTGCCCGCAGGGGCATTGTCTAAGATGTTTGTGACGTTAATCTGGTGCCACCAATCATCCCCAAAATCGAACCAGTAACCAAAAGCCTCATCAATTGATAAGCTTAGATCAGCAATTGAAGTACTAGAAACATCGCCTGTAGGCGTTGGTGTCAAACCAGAACTGGAAAATGCTTGTTTCAAACCGTACCTTCTGGCATTTGGATCTTGCGGGCCATTTCCGCCAATTTGAAATTCATACATATGCTCTTCTTCGCGGTCGAATGCCTTGAAGATGATTTTATGAAGCTCCTGCAAAGTATTACTGCCTTTAATCTCAATAGTTCGAGACACTACTGGATTATCAGCAATAAACTCCTCGGTAATGGGGCCATCAATTAAAAATACATCCAGTACATATAACCCATCTGCAGAAGAGTTAACTACTTTTTTAGCAACATTTTCTGATTTTTTAGTTTTACCCATAATTTTTTGCACTATGCTGATAGGAGCATTTTTTCAGAATTGCTTTTGAATCTCCAAGCAATTTTACTAGCAAGCCTCTCTCAATCATAATTTTTAAGCAGCAAACTTACACAAGTAAGCTTTGTGTTGCTGCTAATAAATGCTCCTGTTACATCGCTTGTGGTTAGCGGGAGAGTTGTCACTAGAGATATACTGACGAGTAGCACCAGTAGCAAAAATCTAGTTTTGTGACTGAATCTAAACCTACTGATTACGCCGCTATCATCCGCGCCGCTAACCAAACTATTCCAGAATCACCCGAATGGTTAAATCCTGGAAAACACATTTACTCGTCAGAGTATGGAGTTGGGGAGGTAATGGCAGTATTAGGCAGACGGTTGATTGTTAAGTTTGTAGAAGAGGTAAAACCAACTCAATTTGAAGATTGGGAACACGCAATTTCGATTGGTGCCATTAAATCAAGTAACACCAACTTGGTTTCTTCCACAACTTTGCTTGAAGAAAGCAACGCTGCAATCACAACAATTTCTGAACGTATTCAACAAATCCCTCACCTAGCGTTTCAGTCTGTTGCTCAAGAATTAATTACAAGCATCACAGAGGTGGATATTAAAAATCCTTGCCAAGGGATAGTTTACCCCGTACCCAGCGATTTACCACCTGCTTTACGTTTGGCGTTGCAAAATAGCGGTATCACCAACATTTATTCTCATCAACTAGAAGCTCTGACAAAATTACGTGCTGGGTTTGACCTAAGTATTACCACGCCCACAGCCAGCGGAAAGACGCTGTGCTACAATCTCGCCATCCTCGAATCCTGTATCAAGCAACCGCAAACAACGGCATTATATATTTTTCCACTCAAGGCATTAGCTCTTGACCAAATGCGAAAGTTGCAATCGCTTGTTAAGGCAATGCCCAACAATCGTCTCAAACTCGCATTAATGACGGGAGATACACCCACATCCGAACGGCAGCGCTTGTTTCTTCCTAATCCACCAAACATCTTGGCAGTTAGTCCCGACTTATTGCATCACTATCTTTACAATGTGCGCCGTCGAGATGAGGGAGAAGGATGGCGGCAGTTCTTAAGACAGTTGCGTTATTGTGTAATTGACGAAAGCCACACCTATATTGGTGCTTTTGGCGCACACTTTGCCAATTTAATGCGGCGGCTAAGGTTAGCAGTTGATGCTGTTGGTGGTAATTCCCAGAGGCTACAATTTATCTGCTCTAGTGCCACAATTGGTAATCCCCAAGAGATGGCATTGCGCTTCAGTGGCAGAACCCATCAACCCCAAAGACTACACTTAATTGAACGTAGTGGTGCAGCTAATGCAGGACGTACCCTGTTATGTCTTGCTCCAAATAGTGCAGCTAATGTTGAAGCTTCCAAAATTGTGATTTCCTGGTTGCAGCATAATCTCAGTGGTATTGTCTTCTGTAACTCTCGTGCTGCTGTCAAAGGTTTACTAGGCTTAATTCAAAGAGAAACACAACGCCTTGGGTTAGGTTATTTAACAAGCAAAGTCGCAGTCTTCTATAGTTCCTTAACGGGCGATCGCCGCCGGGAGATTATTCAAAAACTGCAAGCTGGACAAATTAAAGTAATTATCTCAACCTCTAGCTTGGAAGCGGGAATTGATTTACCTGAGCTAGACTGCTGTTTGTTGCGTGGGTTTCCGGGTAGTTTAATGTCATTTTGGCAACGAGTAGGAAGAGCCGGACGCAAGCAGCATGGACTTGTAATTTATCTACCCTTGGGACAAAATCCTATTGATGTATTCTACGCTCGGCATAGCGAACAGTTACTATCGGGAGAAGTTGAATCTGCTGCTTTTAACCCAGACTATCCCACAATTCTAGGCAAACATTTAGAATGCGGCTGCATTGAAAGTAGTCTGGCTTTAAAGGAACTCAATAGCCGTTTCGGAAAAGCAGCCGACGCAGTTGCAGGTTCTCTTTTACAACAAAACAAAATTTTTCTGAGTAATAATGGAAAACTTTGGGGAAGAGGTTATCCGCACAAAGACATCAACCTCAGAAGCAGCCCTCAAACCTCGATTTCCTTAATTGAGAAGCATACAGGCGAAATTTTAGAAATTATGTCACTTTCGCTTGCCCATCGGGAGGTATTTCCACAAGCTGTATATATGGTGCAAGATGGCAGTGGCGAGTTAATAGCCTACCGCAGCGAAAGTCTAAATGAAGAGAAAGGGGAAGCATTACTAGCTTATCTAGGTAAAGATACAGATTTATTTACTGAAGCCGAATCAGAATTAGATATTCAACCACTTTCTACATTGGCAGAGTCCAAAATTATCCCCACCAAAATCAAAGATGCTCGGTTGCGTTTAACCCTTGTTTGGGGAGAAATTACTAATTCTCAATACCGTTGCCAAAATAAGAGGATGAAGAGGTAGGGCGTTTCGTAGTAGAGTTATTGTCTCTCACAACGACAACTCAAAAACTACAAGCAGCCCATGCCCGATATTTTATCACTCCTGCAATGCCTGCTACCGCAGAT
>NZ_JACJQJ010000097.1 GCF_014696615.1 Nostoc linckia FACHB-104
TTATTGTTGAGTTTTTTGTTGAATAACTAGTTTTTAGGTTTTGTTGTTAATTAATTTTCTTAACTGAACTGTATTGTTTTATAAGGAATAAATAAATCTTTAAAATTACAGCAAAAAACTTTTTAAAAAAGCTCTTGCAGATGATTTATGATTGTTGATTTTTATTGAATTTGCAAAAAAAATCATCATTAGATTAGGGCACAGCATTGCTGTGCCCCTACAACGGGTTGGATTCAGGAGAAAATATTTGTAATTACTGTAATTAGCAATTAAACATAGTTTAAATATATAACTAAAGTTAATTACGAATTACGAATTACGAATTATTTAGGTTGATTTCTCGCTGCCGATGGTGGTGTACATACATTAGCAACAAAGTCAGCCCGTTGTTTAATGAAGGATGCTGAGGGTTTTTCTATTTGGTAAAGAATTTGGAAAGCATCAGACCAAGGGTGAAATGTTCCTGTTTCAGTTGTGTGTTTAATTTCATAGTTAATCAAGAAATCGGCTTTTTTCAAGGCAATTTCTTCAGGAGAGGCTTTGGCTGATTTGAGTTGTTGTTCTAAAGCTTGCAATCCGGCTTGAATTTTTTGGCGATCGCTTGTTTCCATGACTTGGAATGTTGTCCAGTTATTGCTACCAGATAGTTGCCATTGGTAGAATTTACCTGGTTCTAAAGGCTTTGTTGCATCGTAAGTCGCTTGTTGGTCGGCGATTTTGACAGATTTTTGCCAAACTACTTCTTGAGAGTCGTAATCGCGGACAACTACTTGAGCATCTTGATTATTACCAGGACTGTGCCATAAAAATAAGGGGCGATCGCTCCACAATTTATATGTGTCTACTAAACCAGGGGAAATCGCACAGACTGGTTGTACTACACCTCTAGAGGCTAGCCGTTTTTTCGGACGACGTTGCCAAAATAAGCCTACCCAATCCACAGATTGCGCGATAGTTTGTTGTGTTTGCCGAATATTTTGAGCGTTGGCGAGGTTTTCACTGAGGATACTACCGGAAGCGATCGCTAAAGGGATGAGTGCAAAGCCCAAAAGTGACTTGCGATGAGCAATTTTAAACATGATTATTTTCTCCTTGTAGCTGGTAAAACGTAGGCTAAAAACACCGACGAGGGTAAAAACCAGGGTAGTAAAATTGCGGCTGTTATATAAATTTGCAGTCCCACTAAACCATATAAAATTACAGCACCGACTGCGCCGAAGGTGATTTGCCGACGACGCGTGAGACTTAAACGCGATTGGCTTTTAATCACGAAGACCGTGATTTTACCAAGAATCATGGCAATCCCAATCAGCAAAATGCTGGGGATGGGAATTACCAAACGATTGCTGACAAAATGGTGAATCATATATGCCAATGTTTCACCCCCTGTCAGCCAATGTTGTTTTGTCCAATAACTGTATGCGGCTGGTGCTGGGGAACGATCTGGTTGTCCTGGTGCTATTCCTAACCTGTCATCGCTACCCACCGCAATCAAAACTACCTGTTTGGACACTAAAGGAAATTTGTTGATATCGGGATTTTCGATTAATTGCCAAGCGGGAATTGTTGTATATACTTGGCTGGGAGGAATTGAGTAATCGAGAATTGGTTGGATGTTAAATGGTGCTTTCCATTGCCATAATTTTGATAAGTTCCCTTTTGTTGAATGCTGCTGCACCACATCCAAGAATTCAGCCCGTAAATTTTGATCGCGCTTGGTTTGCGGCTGGGGTAAATCGGTGATTTCTTGCTTGGCTAGCTGTACCAGGGATAGCAAATATGCAAAGGGACAAACTTGACGACAATCGCTGTCGGCTTCTGGGAATTCTAGTAAGTCGGGATAAGCATCAATGTATCCCTGCAATGTCCAATTCCACTTGTTAATTCCTAATGCTTCGTTTGTCCCCACTTCTCTTGTTGGTTCCTGTACCGCCGCAAACAGTAACCATGTGTTAGCATCCACCGCCTGACGCACTGCTGTAGCTAAATCTGCATCGGCATTTGGGGGATCGGTTTGGGGTGTATCAAAAATAAAGTCTAAGCCCACAACAGAAGCATTTAATTTGCGCGTACTATCCAGCAGCTTGGCGATATAACTGCGGTTCATGGGAAATAGTTGCGAATTTGGCAACTGGGCGCGGTAAATTGATTCAGTATCAATTTGCACTAATGCCACGGGTGGGGCTTCTTCGGCATCAACTTGGGCGGTAGCGCTGCGGTAAACTGCCTGAGTATAGGTGCGTCCATCTAATAGCACTGATTGTATAGGTGTTAGCACACTACACAAGACACCCACCGTTAACGCGATCGCCTCTAAGCGGTTGGGTATACTTTGACGCAGCCGTTGTCGCCAGTGGAAGGGGGGAATGCGGTAGAGATGAGCGCCAGGATGACAGAATAATGAAGGTAAAAGGTAGGCTGAGGGGTAGGTGTGGCTTTTATCCATGCGTAAATATTGCCTAGCACCAATCACCGCTTCGTAGACATTCTGATGTTTTCCCAACCCTTGCAAAAACCTGACTAAAAAATCTTGGGCGACACGATTGTGAATTGGTTCCCGCATTACTACAACTTGTCCAAAACCCAAGTCAATCAAAGATTCTGCTAGGTTTAACCCACTACAGGAATTAAAAATTGCTACTTGCAGTCCGCGTTTTCTGGCGGCGCTGAGTTGCGATGCAATTTCGCTAATGGAAATCGATACACCAGGCGCAATCCCTAATTCCCCGCCTGTCATTTCCGTTTCGTTGCTGTGTCCCGCGAAAAATAACACATCCCAACCACGTTCATCGGCGATCGCGTCGGCAATTTTCTCGATAATTTCCGTGGGTGTTTCTTCTAGCTTCCAACTGACAAACTCCACATCAGCAATCCGGAACAGCGATTTTAAAGTTTTCTTTTCTTCTTGAAAATCCAACCCTGTATCATCGCCTAAAATTGCTAAAATCCGGGTGCGTCCCTGACGTTTATCAGGATGGTGTGTACCTGTTTCCTGAGAAATATTTAAGGGAGTACGGATAAATTGAATCGCCCCGGTGGTAGCAAATTCAGTCCCTAATTCCCAAGCTTCCCAAGGAAAACGATCCAATTCCACAGGCGCACAGGTAAGAAATACTTGCACCGCCTCATCCGTTTCGGGATGTTCCTTTACAAGTTGTTGGCTAGATTGAGCAATTTGGGCACGAATTTCATATAATTCTGCACTGCGTAACCAGCGATGAAATTCATACATCAACTTAGTTTCCGCTTTCACCAGTTCCGCGTGCCAATCTATCGCCAGCCTAGCGACACCACCATCAACCGCCCTTCCGCGCATTTGATCGGAACGATAAAAGTTAAGATATGCCCGTCGCCAGTCTTGATACAACTGACTGAGGGCAGAAGGATAATTAACCTGTGCAGTTAATCTTTGCCCTTTGCCCCAAGATAGTTCAAATAAACAAATTTGTTCTATTTTTTGAACTTTAAGATTAAAAAGATAAGAGTTAAGTTTCATATTTAGCTAATTTACTTTTTTCGCGCAGTGGCGCAAAATCAGAACACAAAACTACAGTTTTTGTCAATCAAAACTGTTAATTCTTAATTCATGAATACAATCTCTCGTTCCTTACAAAGTTTGCAATTCTAAACCAAAAGGTGGAATTTCAAATACAGCCTCATCAGTAATGACTGTTACCCAGAATTTTTCGTTCCAATCGCCAATCACTTGAGCGTAAAGTATCCCTTGGCTGGTATCTGATAAAGTCTCCTCAAATAATATTTGTGTTTCATCACGTACTTCTAAAGTTAATTGATTGGGCATAGGTTTTTCTGGTTGTGAGCCTACAGCAACTAACAACATCCATTCAGGGTTTGCGGAATTTTCTGATAGCACCCACATGATTGCATATAATCGCAAACTCCCTTCTTCACATTCCAAATCACGAAATGCACCCCGTGCTGTGTTAGGAATATAAACACCTTGATGTTCTAATCCTGCACGAATTTGCTCAAAATCATCTTGCAAAGAGCGTAATTGTAAAGAGCGTAATTGCGAAAATGCTGGTAATGGCATCAGCATCCATCCCAACTCTTGAGCAGCAAGGTCTATTTGATTATTTAACCACAAACCGACATTAATTAATGGTTGAATTAAATTAGGATTAGCAGCTTTGTGCACCCAGGTGATTAATTCTGGGCTACTCAATAATGTCATTCCTTCGTTAACTGTTAACAATTCCCAAGGCTGCTGTTTTTGCAACTGTGGTTTTAGCGTTGTTAACTTTTGTTTTAAAGCTGTTTTATTAGTGTATCGATTTGTTACAGGTAGTTGAATTGCTTGTGGATTCAGACAGCGCAAATTTAGCAGTAAAGCGTCAGAGTCAGGATTAAACCAAAGTTGAGGTAAAGTATAAGTCCAATCTTCTTCTACAGGTAACTGTGCATTTACTTGATAGCGATGGTATTCCTCATAGTTCATAAAACCAGATACAGCTACTTGGTTTTGTTCCTCTTCTACCTGGATCAACACATAGAAATGAGCTGCAAAATCAGGAATATCAAAAACTGCATTAGGAACCCGATGTTGGTCAGTTAAGACGCTAGCAGTGATGATACAAATTTTGAAAGCTCCCACTTGAATATTACAAGCTGCTGACAATAAATCTGCTGTTGCTGGTTGCCAAATCGAAGCAGAATCAATGTTAATTTCTAAATCAGACGCGCGTTGTTTCAACCATTGTTCAAATCCTAAAACACCTAATGCACAAAGATAAACTTGCCAGCGTTGTTGTGAAAAATGAACTGATTGGCTTAAACTTGCAGCCCTTTGAAAATGCTCAGGTAATAATTCTGTGCGAGTTTCATTCAGGGAATACCAGTCGGGGTAATCAGCTAAATCGAAATCTGAGGTAGTTTGGTTAATCATGGTCAAGAGTCAATGGTCAAGGTTCAAAAGTTAACAAATAAAATTAATAATGTAGCTAAATATATTTGCTTTATCTTTTCTTACTTTGGGTTTTCTGCATGGCGTTTAAATAATCTTTACTTTACCTCGCTTCTCTTATCTAAATAATGGCAAAGACGACGAGCTAAAAGACCAGATAAAGGCTGATTGCGTACAGGGTTCTTTACTTCAGATTCAGCTTCTTGCATCACTCCAGAAATTTGTTCGTCTAAAATTAATTCCAACTGCTGATCTAAACGTTGCAACCGTTCAAAATTCGTAAATTCTTGCGCTATTTGTAAAACGCGATCGCGTAAAATCAACAACATACTTTGGCGAATATCAGCGCGCAGTTCATTTAACTTTAATAACCGGGTAACTTCATATTGCTTTTTCATTCCCAATTGCGGTGCAATTTGGCTCATTGGTTGACCTTGGCAATGAAAAAGATGTAAACCAGTCAAATATAATCGCCTAATTTCTTGATTAGTGTTGCGCTTACTTTGGAGTTTACCGAGAGCAACTTCTACAACGTGAGAGATAGCTGCGTCTAAGGATGTCAAAAATTCTTCTTGATATAATTTCATGAAATCAACTTTGTCATCCTCTTCTTCATTTAAGAGCGATCGCTCTACAATTGGTTGAATCTCCGGCTGATCGTAAGCAACTGACGCAATGTAACCGCCTTGAGCCGCAATGCGGTATTGTCTGAGCTTACTAGCCATCGCTTGCAATTGGTTTAACATCGCCTCCTGACTCAGTTTGCGATTAATCCGACTTTGCAAATCATTAATCATGCGAGTTAACTGTTCTGCTGTCGGAATTTGACAGGGTTGGTTTACTCCTGCCAGTTTTTGTTGCAAGCGGTCTTCACGGTAAACTGCGTGATAACTAATCAACAATTGACAAACTTGCTCAATTTCCATCGGCGTTAGGTGATACATATCCGCGAGAATGCGTTGCAATTCCTTCGGGTTAGTATCATTCAACAGCGCCCAATCGCTGATCAAAAACACACCATGCTGGAGTAAAAATCGTTTGATTTCTGCATTTTGTTTGACATAGCGACTTACCCATGCATTGAGCGAACCTTTAGCTGGCTCAAATGTTTTTAACAGCTTTGTGGCTAAAGACTCATAAGTAGACTTGCGTACCTTTGGTTGATTAGATGTTCCTGCTATTACTTGGTCATCTAAAACGAAAGGTAACAACTCCTCAGTAGTAAAGCCGTGGCGATTTCCAAATCTCATTGTTAAATCAAGACAAACTCGATATATTTGCTGAGATATATAGCACCGCAAACAAATTTCTGCTAAGTTAGCTTCCTCCGTATCGCTCACTTTACCTTGTTGCATTTGTTGCCACAGATAGCGTGCGATCGCAGCATCAGAAACCTCGCCTTTGCCGACAAATTCTTTTTGAAAATAAGTTTGAGCCGCTACTATCATTTCCACCCGGCGCTTACTTGTAGAATCTAACTTGACAAATTCCCAGTATTTTGATGATTGAACCACGGGATTTTTCGTTAATTGCAGCTAATTACCTCAATTTTTTCACCTCCTACCAGGAAAAGCAATTTGCTGAGTATCTGTGACTCTATTTCCTTATATTTCTGAGGAGGGTGAACTTATGCAAAATCGCTGAAAGACAGTAGGGAACAGTCAAGTAGTACTCACCCTACGCCAAGAACTTGAACGCGAAATATCAAATTTTCAACAGATTGCAGTTACATAAATTACAAAAATTAATCACATAATACTAATTAGCCAAAATCAAGCAACAGATACAAACCTGAAAACCCAGATAGCATATAAACAAATACAGTTCAGTTAAAAAAATTAATTGATAACAAAACCAAAAAACTAGTTACTCAACAAAAAAACAGAACAATAATTTTGGAGGGGGTTTGGGGGACGCAACCGTCACCCAATCGGGGGTTTGGGGGAGAATCCCCCAATTGATCTGGCTTTTTTAAGAAGTGACAAATCAATTGCTAATGAGCTTAACCCAAGCGTATTGGCATATAAACTTCTTAATTGTGGATATACATAATTGTAGAGGCGCACATCTGTGCGCCTCGATGGATGTATTATTTTGTATCTTTCTTAAACATCTCCAAAAGTTGTTAAATCTCACCTCTTTACATTCATTGTGAGAGATGTTTATTAATTCATCACTAACGCACCTCTTTCAGGCTATCAACTTGTTTGGTGAACAACTCCGTGAATAGACTCATAACTGAGCGTTCTTCACGAACTTTAATATTAGCGGTGATTGACATACCTGACTGTAGCGTGACTGGATGACCTTTAATATTCAAGTATTGTTTATCTAAACTAACTCGTGCCGGAAAGCGATAAAACTGATGTGTTTGATCTGGGGGTAATGCATCAGAGCCAATACTGATAACTTTTCCCTTAATATCACCAAACTCGCTAAAAGGAAAAGAATCAATCCGCACATCAACGTTCATCCCTTCACGCACGAAACCAATATCTTTGTTAGTAATAAAAACTTCAGCAATATACTTTTCATTCGGGACAATTTGCATTAATTTTTGGGTAGGGTTAGCTACATATCCAGGATATTTCGCTTGTAGATCAAAAATTGTCCCCGCCACCGGAGCGCGCAGTTCTTGATATTTGACATTCAACTGTGTTTGCGAAATTTTACTAGAAATATCCGCCAAACGCTGTTCATTGTCCAAAATAACTTTCATGAATTGGGTATCGATTTCAGCAATTCGCTGTTTGTTATCAGATATTTTCTCTAAAATCCCTTTATCTGAAGCAGCCACAGTATTAGTTAACTGCTGCTGACCTTTTTCAATATCAAATTGTAGGCGTTTTTCTTCCTCAGCTAATTGTGCTATTTCTGCACTGAGATTTTGGACTTGTTGTTGCTGATTAAGATATTGTAGCTGCGAAATGCCACCTTCTTCTGATAGGATTTTGAGTTTATTTAAAATCTTTTGCTGAATAGCTAAACTTGATTCAGTATCTAGCTTTTTAACTTTAGTTTGGGAAAGCTGTTTGCGGATTTTTTCAACTTCTAATTGTGCTGCTAAAGACCTGGATTGTAGTTCTTTTTTAGCAACTGCTAGACGTTGCTGCTCATCATTTCCTAATCCAGCTTCTGTACTTTCTTGCCTTAATTGATTCCGCAGCAATTCATTTTCCGAAACTAATGCTGCACGACTTTTGAGCAAAAATAAAGTTTCTTGAGGTAAACGACCTCGCAAAAATTCTAGCTCTGTTCCTGAAGCAGTAGTTGCTTCCATCAAACGTCGATATATTTGATTTTCTTGAATTAAAGCAGCACGAATTTTATTTAAAGAATTTAACTCTGCACGAGTAGCGACAGAATCAAAAGTTAGGAGTAAATCTCCAGCTTTTACTTGTTGACCGTCTTTGACATAAACTGCTTTCACAACCCCATTAATAGGAGCCTGAACTTCTTTATTTGTTCCTTCTGGTTTTAATTGCCCTGCCGCTGGTACCACTTGCTCAATTTTGGCATAATAAGCCCAACCAATGCCAAAACAGGCTAAACACATCAGCGATATCATGATTGTCCGCGACCAAATTGGAGATTGGCGCAGAACAACAGCTTGCTCAAAGTTAGGTTCTTGAAAGTTCAGTGGAGATTGTTTAGGTGTTTTTGTAGTAGATGTGGCTACGTGTGAGTCTGCAGGTTCTTCGTTGTTATACCTACCGTTGCCATTCCTGTCGCTAAAGTTAGTTCCATTAAGTTGAGTCATAAGTATTTTAGATTTTGAATTAGTAATTGTTTATTTAGTTATTCAGTTACTCATTGAGCAGTTATCAATGATTATTTTGTACCTTGATAACTGCTTATTGCAGAATTACAAATTGATTTCTTGCTGCTGATAAAGGTAATGATAATGACCTTTAGCAGCCATTAATTCTTGATGGCTTCCTTGTTCTGTAATTCTGCCGCTATCCATGACGATAATTCTATCTGCATGGCTGACGGTAGTTAGGCGGTGAGTAATAAAAAATACTGTACTCCCTTTGAAGTCTTGAGCTAAATTTAGACAGACTTGGCGCTCTGTCGGGTAATCGAGAGCGCTGGTTGCTTCATCTAACACTAATAATTTGGGTCGTTGTAAGACCGAACGTGCGATCGCAATTCTTTGTCTTTGCCCACCGGAAAGCCCTGCACCCCTTTCACCCACACGTGTATTGTAACCGTTAGGTAGACTCATAATAAATTCGTGGGCTACGGCAATGCGTGCTGCTTCGATAATTTCTTCGGTGGTTGCATCGGGATTAGTCAAAGCAATATTTTCTTGAACTGTACCATCAAACAACAAAGGATCTTGGGGAACTACACCCATTTGTCGCCGCAGTGAATAAAGTTCAACTTTGCCAATATCATAACCATCTATTAAAATCCGGCCAGACTCAGCATCATAAAGTCTCAGGAGTAATTTCATCATGGTACTTTTACCAGATCCACTCTGACCGACAATGCCGACAAATTCTCCCGCTGGAATTTCTACACTCACATTGGAAAGTTGTAGAGGGCCACTAGGTGCAAAGCGGAAGGAAACATTTTCATATTTCACTGCTCCCACAATTGCAGGTAAGGGAATATTTTGGCGATTGCTTTCGGCTTCTTCCGGTGTATCGACAATATCGCTTAATCGCTCTAAAGACAAAGCCGTTTCTTGGAAGCTTTGCCAAAGTTGAGCCAAGCGTAAAATGGGACTGGTAACGTAACCGGAGATAATTCTAAAGGCAATTAATTCCCCTAAAGTTAATTCTTGTTTCAGTACTAAATAGGCTCCCACCCACAATACTAGTAAACTACTCAATTTATTGAGAAAATTACTAGTTGAGTTAGCCAGAGTAGAAGTCACAACAGTTTTAAACCCAGCAGCCACATATCGAGCATAGCGCTCTTGCCAGGAAAAGCGCGATCTCAATTCGATATTTTGTGCTTTTACTGTTTGAATCCCAGACATCACCTCAACTAAATAAGATTGAGTTTCGGAGTTGCGTTCGGCTTTGCTCCGTAGCTGTCTGCTGACTGTGGGAGAGGCAATTAAGGTAATAATTACGAAGACGGGAATTGTACCTAAACCCACGAGTGTGAGTTGCCAACTGTAAAACAGCATGACGATGATATAAACCACCGAAAATACTGCATCTAACCCCACCGTTAAAGCTGTACCTGTGAGAAATTGTCGAATATTTTCTAGCTCGTTGATCCGCGTTGATAATTCCCCAACTGGCCGCTTTTCAAAATAGCGTAGTGGTAGGCGGAGTAGGTGGTCAATAATTTGTGACCCCAAACTCATATCAATCCGGTTGGTAGTATCAACAAATAAGTAAGTCCGTAATGTGGTGAGGACTGCTTCAAATATGCCTACTACCAATAGCAACACACCCAAAACATTTAGTGTGCTAATACTATTTTGCACAATTACTTTATCAATAATTAGCTGAATAACCAGTGGGTTAGCTAAAGCTGCTAATTGGACAAAAAAGGAAGCAATAAAAACTTCTATGAGTACACGACGGTGGCGTGACAAATAGGGAATAAACCACCGCAAACCAAAGCGTTCTTGAGGAGTTTCTTTAGTGGTGGAAACTAGTAATATCCGCACCTGAGGCGGCATATTATTGGCATCAACTTCTAATTTAGCTACTAGTTCCGCTGGTTTGCAGCGTACTATGCCTTGATTAGGTACACCTACAACTGCGCTATTGGCATCAGCTGCATATAAAACAGCATAATTTTCGCCATAGCGAATTAATGCTGGTGTGGGAATGCGAGTGATTGAGGTAGCAGGTATATCTACCAGATGCACTTTGAGCCCAATTAACTCTGATAAGTAAGCGCACAGTTGAAACGAGATATTACCTTGTCGTTTCATTTGCTCAGTTAAAATCCGCCGCACTACTTCTTTGCGAAACGGAATTTGCAAGTGCTTTGAGAGCATTTGAAAACAGGCAAAAGTAGAGTTTAATTCGCCATTACCACGGAAAAATGGGTATTTTTGGTGTTTTTTGTTACCTTTAGACGGATTGGCTGGTGGATATTCTTCTTCTGTAGCGTAAGGAATATCTAATTCATCAGCAATTTGGGCTTGGCTATCCCTTACTTGAATTTGTACTGGTTCATTCTCCTGCACAAAGAATAAATCAGATGGCGCTAGACCAATCAAACGAACAGAGTTTGGCCCTTGAACTTCAATTATGCCGCCATTATTAACTTCTAAGCGCAAACCATTAGTGAAATTTTTGATTGTACCGCCACCACTAACAAACCAAATACTATTGCTATCAAGTTGGCTGAGTGAGCTTCTCCCCGGATTCAAGTAATGTACTTTTGCTTGTGGTAAAGCTTGTTCTGAAAGTTCTTTGAGATTGGCGCTAGCTAAAGCTTGCTGTTCTAATTCCCATCCCACGACATCAAAAACTTCTATGATATGAGGCCGGTTTTTGCGAACATGAGCAAAGGTGGGGTAGGAAGAGAGTAAGCGTAAATATTCAACTACACTCAGAGTTAAACATACTACTTCTGTGGAAGCGATCGCTGTCTCACATCCCTGTTGACGCAAAAAGCCAATTTCACCCAAAATCTCTCCAGGTTGCAATAGCTTTAAGGTTACTGGCATTTGCGTCTGGGGGTCGTATCCCAACAGCCGCACTTGTCCTTCATAAATAATTGTTAGTTTTTCCGGAATTATTTCTTTACCGATAATTTTTTGGCCTATGCGGTAGCGCCAAGCTTGCAGTTGTGGCGATACATTGGCAAGTTCCTCATCAGGTAGTTGGTCAAATCCTTCAATAGACCCAAGAAATTCTTGAAAAGAGTTTTTAATATATGTCATGCCTACTTCTGGTAATCAGCTTTAAATATATGTATTGCTTGTTGGTTATTAGCTAGTGGTATTGCTTACTTAGCCATAGGATGTTTCCGATGACATAGTACACATTATCCGGCTTAAAAGTTATTTTAATTGCGAAGTTTTACTTCATATAGTTGCTATATCTGCCATTTTGAGTATTGGTTTGCTAATTCTATACAGTGATTTGTGCTTGCAGTCAACTTGGTATAACTCATTTATTCAGGAATCGTTAGCACTATCAGTGAGCCAAATGTGCAAATCAGAAATTTTTTTGAACACATGCTGGGAGCATCCGGTTTTGGCAGATAGACTTTTTAGGCAACCCATATAGTGGGTTTCTGGCACTCAATAATTATGTTTCTTCCAAAAGTGGATGCTCCCCACATGCTTGCAATCTCATCTCCTCAGAAGAGATTTATTAGGAATACCATTGTGTTTGAGCCAAAGCTAATACTTGGTAGCATGGCTGGGTTGAGATGGCAGTGCTAACTTTGGGTATTGAAGTTGTGCAATCATCTCTATCAGCAGTAAGGGAAAAACTCTTGCTACTCGCACCTGACTCTTTATTTGCTGGAACTGCGCTCATATGAATTGCTAGGGTTGCCACTGTTGGGCTTGCCTTAGAAAAATAGTAGTAAAAGATTTAGAAAAGTTTGTTAGTTGGTTAAGCTTTTACCATCAGAAAATGGCAACATTAAATTGCCAATCGCTTTGAGAGATACTATAAAAACCAACCGCTACCGTCAGCCATATTCTTCGTCACTGTTATATTGCAACCTTCCCCATTCATTCCTTCACCCACTGGGAACGAAAAGTGCTATCAGCCCTGTTTCAGCCTTCTGGATCAGAATTTAAATTTTAGCTAGAGGTAATTAACCTATTGGCTATCTGATTGAGACTAAAGTCTGAATATAGACTAGTTTCCCAACTGGGCTGAGGAATAAAATACAATATTATGGTTGCAAGATAATAATTATACACAAATCAAGGCTGAATTACGATCTACAAAATAGATATTTTTTATACAAAAAATTATCTTGCTATTGAGATAAATAAAGAAACTCCAGATTTGCTCTCAGTCATTCTGGAGTTCTCTGGAGTGGTTACAGATGCTTAATACGACTCAATTTTTACTTTGTTAGTGCTTAATGTCTTTAGGGTATATACCGAAATCTGAGCCTAAGCGCTGCTGAAGATTTTCAGAGAAAGTCATCGGAAAGCTTGATATCTTTGTCATCTGCTGGCTGGGATCATAGAAAATTAGCCTGTTCCCCATACCTAACAATGAGATAAAACTTTTCATATATGCAATATTTCTTTATAATTATGGAATTGTATGTGTGCAAGCTTAATCATAAGTTCCGGTGACATGATCAGGAACTTCCAACAAAACAATATTCTCTGTTCCTAGCTCAAGTTCCGTTGAGAGCAACAAATCAAAGTACGAATCTTCATAATAAATAAAACTATGGGTTGTGAGTTAATTGAGTTTTAGCTTCTACCCACCTATCCTAGGGAATTGAAATTACTTAGGCATTTTGCAGAAAATTTTTTTCATAGAAATTTCCCCAGTATTTTTGCGGAAAATAGGGAAATTCGCTAGATAAATATGAGCCTGATAGTAGTTTAATCTCTGCATTTTAGGGCTGGCATCAGTAATTTAACTTAAAAAATATACCTTTTAAAAATCAGATGAATTAACTGAATTGTATCTACTATTTAGTGAAGAATTAGAGTATTTATAGAATAAGGAAACCTGTAAATTTAAGTACTGAATGATACTGTGTCATGCTAGAAAAAACTTTTAAAACCAGGGCATTTACTGTTATCTCTTTGGCATTGCTATTGGCCTGCTCTTGGGCGATGCCTAAACAAGCACTTGCAAGTTCTGAAGAGAAGCCAAGAGAGGGTTTACCTGGACGCAGAGTTGGAGGTGGAACACGTGGACAGTGTTTTAGTAGTGTTGGGCGGTTAATGGCTTTGGTGCCGGAAAACAATTTGGGATTTACTAAAAAAGCTTATCCAAATATTTTGTTCTATTTACCACCAACCTCAACATCAGCAATGGTGGAGTTTGTATTACAAGATGAAAGTCGTCAATCCGTCTATGAGACAACTTTTACTAAAAGCAGTGCTGGAGGAGTTATCAATTTTAGTTTGCCTGAATCTACATCCTTACCTCCACTTGCTATAAATAAAAAATATAATTGGTATGTGTCACTAATTTGCAATCCAGAGAATAGAGCCAATGATATTGTGGTGCATGGATGGATTCAAAGAGTAGAACTAGACTCAAACTTAACTAAAAAATTAGAACAAACAACATCACCTTTAGGACGTGTTGCTCTTTATGCCCAAGCTGGACTTTGGCAAGATGCATTAGCGACATTAGCACAACTGCGATCCACCCAACCCAATGATTCTAAACTTGCTGTCAATTGGACACAGCTATTAAAAACAGAGAATTTAGATGCGATCGCCCAGGAGCCTTTCTTGGAGATCCAAATCCCCAACACCCCCTAACTACCCTCAAGCATTTTTCTTACCCCGCATCAAAGTTGAAAAAATCTCTCTTGCCAGACTATCTAAAACATAGATAAGATCTGGCAGATAAAAATTTAAGTAGTCTTTTACTCAACTCTTTATCTATATATCAAAAGCCACTCTATCAATCTACAGTTTTTGTGATTGCTAAATACTCCCAGAAGTTTTGGTCAATAGTATCTTTAATCACTAAGTATAATCGACATCAGATCAACCCATCCATTACCACATTGAGTTTAAAGCAATCAGTTTTCATTGCTAGTATCCTGATTACGGCAGTAGTTATGGGTGTAAGACAGCTGGGTTGGTTGCAGCTTCTAGAATTGGTTAGCTATGACCAAATGGTGCGCCTTCAACCTGATGCTGGTTATAATCCACGGCTGTTGGTAGTAACAATCACAGAAGCTGATATTAAAAAACAGAAAAATTGGCCTTTATCTGATAGCGCTCTAGCTCAACTATTAGCCAAGCTACAGCAAGCTCAGCCTAGAGCTATTGGTTTAGACCTCTATCGTAATATTCCCCAACCTCCAGGTCGTGAACTGCTGATGCAGCAGCTTCAGGCTCCTAATGTAATTACTATTAATTATCTTGGGGATAAAGATGCTGAAGAGGTATCCCCTATTTCCGGTTTATCCCCAGAACAAATAGGCTTTAACGACTTTGTAGTTGATCCAGATGGAGTTGTTCGGCGCAATTTAATTTATGCCCAGCAAGGTGAGAACAAGTTTTACTCCTTCTCTTTGCAGTTGAGCCTCAAATATCTTGCCCAGCAGGGAATTACTCTCAAAGTGAAATCTCGGGCACTACTGTTAGGTAATTCTGTATTCCCTACGTTAAATCATAATTCGGGTGGGTATCACAATATTGATAATGCAGGCTATCAAGTGATGCTCTCTTATCATTCACCTGATCGCATCGCGCGACAGGTGTCATTAACGCAAGTACTGCAAGATGAATTTGACCCTAACTGGGTTAAAGACAAGATAGTACTGATTGGGACAACAGCCCCTAGCGTAAAAGATTTGTTTTTTACTCCTTACAGTGCTGCTAAACCTGCAAACCCAGGCTTACCTGGGGTGTTGCTCCATGCTCAATTGGTCAGCCAAATCCTCAATACAACCTTAGAGCAACAACCCATATTTTGGTTTTGGCCAGAATGGGCAGAAGTTTTCTGGGTGTGGACTTGGGCTTTGCTTGGTGGTGTACTTGCGTGGCGACTACGCCATCCCCTGTCTTTAGGAGTAGCTGGAGTAATTTGTTTGGGTGGTCTAGTGACTATTTGCTTTGGTATTTTCACTCAAGCAGGCTGGATACCTCTGGTTGCACCAATGTTGGCACTAGCGATCGCAACTGGCACTGTTCTTGCCTATAAGTTATTACACAATACATTGCATGACCCCCTTACTGACCTCCCCAATCGCAGTTTGTTTTTGATGCAATTGGAACGGGTTATTGCTGAAACGAAACTATTCAAAAACTCACGATTTGCTCTTCTGTTTTTGGGGATTGACCGCTTCAAGTTTATTAATGAGAGTTTCGGTCACCAATTTGGCGATCAATTTTTGGTGAATGTCACTCAAAGATTAAAAACCTGTTTAGGGAACAGGGGAATATTAGCACGCATTGGTGGTGATGAGTTTGCTATTTTACTGAAAAATATTAATGATACTAGTGAAGTTACTGCTATTGCCGACCAGCTACAACAGGAAATGTTCTTACCCTTTAAGAACAACGGACAAGAAATATTTACTAGCATCAGTATTGGTATAGCCTTAAATCAGAGTGAACTTGATTATGAACCAATAGCTTTACTGCGAGATGCCCACACAGCTATGTATCGTGCTAAAGATTTGGGTAAAGGCCGTCATGAAGTCTTTGCTACAGGTATGCATACCCAAATTGTGAAGCGCTTTCAGTTAGAAATTGACCTGCACCGAGCTATTGAACAGGAGGAATTTGAACTTTACTATCAGTCAATAGTTTCTTTAAGCACAGGCAAAATAGTTGGGTTTGAAGCACTTGTGAGGTGGAACAATCCTCAATATGGCTTTGTCTCACCAGCAGAGTTCATTCCTGTAGCTGAAGAAACAGGTCTGATTATTCCTTTAGGTAAGTGGATTTTGCACGCAGCCTGTCAACAATTGTCTGTTTGGCAAGCTCAATTTCTTACAAATCCGCCATTGATGATGAGCATCAACCTCTCAGGACATCAGTTGGCTCAATGTGATTTGGTGGAATACATTGCACAAAATCTCCAAGAGACAGGATTAAAAGGAGAAAGTTTAAAATTAGAAATTACTGAAACCGTAGCAATGGATGATGTTGAAGCGGCCATTAGCATTATGTTACGACTGAGAACTTTAAATCTCAGATTAAGTATTGATGATTTTGGTACAGGCTATTCTTCTTTAAGTTATTTACATCGTTTCCCTGTTAATACATTGAAAATAGATCGTTCTTTTGTCAGCCGCATGGAAGATACTGACGAAGATGCTGCGATCGTCCAAACCATTATCATGTTGAGTCATGCATTGGGTATGGATGTAGTTGCAGAAGGTGTGGAAACTTCTGCACAGCAAGCGAAATTGCAAAGCCTAGGTTGTGAGTATGGTCAGGGCTATTTCTTTTCTAAGCCTGTAGACAGCAAAATTGCAACGACATTACTAGATAACCAATTCAATAATCAGCAATAAAAAAGCGCCTCCAAAATGGAGGCGCTTTTTTGTTTAGCTAAAACTTATATTAGCCGTTGATTGCAGGAGCAGTTAAAGCTACAGGAGCAACTTCACCAGCAGCCAAGTCTAAGGGGAAGTTGTGAGCGTTACGCTCGTGCATTACTTCCATACCTAAGTTAGCGCGGTTGATTACATCTGCCCAAGTAGCGATAACGCGACCTTGAGAATCAATTACAGATTGGTTGAAGTTGAAACCGTTCAAGTTGAACGCCATTGTGCTGATACCTAAAGCGGTAAACCAAATACCGACTACAGGCCATGCAGCCAAGAAGAAGTGCAGAGAACGGCTGTTGTTGAATGATGCGTATTGGAAGATTAAACGACCAAAGTAACCGTGTGCAGCTACGATGTTGTAGGTTTCTTCCTCTTGACCGAACTTGTAACCGTAGTTTTGAGATTCGGTTTCGGTGGTTTCACGAACCAAGGAAGAGGTTACCAAAGAACCGTGCATTGCACTGAACAAGGAACCACCAAATACACCAGCCACACCTAACATGTGGAAGGGGTGCAACAGAATGTTGTGTTCAGCTTGGAACACAATCATAAAGTTGAAGGTACCAGAGATACCCAAAGGCATACCATCAGAGAAGGAACCTTGACCAATGGGGTAGATCAAGAATACTGCGGTAGCAGATGCCAAAGGCGCAGAGTAAGCTACGCAGATCCAAGGACGCATACCCAAGCGGTAAGACAATTCCCACTGACGACCTAAGTAGCAAGCGCAACCTAGCAAGAAGTGGAAAATTACCAATTGGTAAGGGCCACCGTTGTACAACCACTCATCAAGAGAAGCAGCTTCCCAAATGGGGTAGAAGTGCAAACCAATAGCGTTGGAAGAAGGAACAACTGCACCAGAGATGATGTTGTTGCCGTAAATTAAAGAACCTGCAACAGGTTCACGGATACCATCGATGTCTACTGGAGGAGCAGCGATGAAAGCGATTACAAAGCAAGCGGTAGCGGCTAGCAGGGTGGGGATCATCAATACGCCGAACCAACCGATGTAGATACGGTTTTCGGTGCTGGTGATCCACTCGCAAAACCGATCCCATACGCTGGTGCCAGAGCGCCGTTGTAAGGTTGTTGTCATTGTTTTATGAGTGCGATTAGTTGTGAAAAATTATGCGATTGGATGAATTAATTTCCATCCGTACTTATTAACTCTACATGAATTTACTGTAATCATGTTATTTATTTTCTTGTATTTTTGTTAAGTATTGCTTAATATTGCTTAATAAAAATCAATATTATCTATTTCTTTTATTGCTGAGTATGCTTATTTAGAGAGCGTGTTTTATATCAACTAATCTTCCAATCAAATAATGTTTGTGACATATGAATTAAGTCATTAGGGCACTGCGTTGCTGTGCCCTAAGCATTGTTTACATTATTTTTTTCAATGCTGATAGGCATGACCCACAAAAATCAGGTTTTGGACAAAAATGAATTGTGTAAATTAATTGTCATTTAAATTGCATCATTTTCATGCTTGTAAAAGCTGCAAACCCTCTTCCTTGTCTCCTGATCCCTGCCCCCTGCAGCCTCAATGTGCAAATTAAATGGTTAACAGCTTACCTACCATATAAATGCAGGGATACTCAAAAATCAAAGTAGATATATGGCAAGCTACCTTCAGGAGCTAATAACCAAACGGCATAGAAACAAAGAGGTACAAAGACTAGCTTGACAGGCCAATTAAACTCTAATTTGAGCCTACTTTTGAACATATAAGCTAAAGTCATCAAAATAGCCAAAATTAGCAATCTCACAGCCATTTGGGATTGGCTAATGTTGAGAGCTTCTATATATACCTTTTGGGCGAACTGAATATCAGCGGGGTAACTCAATAAATGCCTAAAGACTAAAGAAGAATCTTGGAAATTGGGTAAGCGGAACCATATCCAAGAAGTGAAAACCATCAGTTGAGTTAACAACCAAGCAGAAAAAATACCTATAGGGTGTTGCCAAAAATGTTCTAAATTTTCAAAGCGATCGCTCAATGCATCTGTCAGGCGATGAACTATCAAAGCTAACCCATGATAGGCTCCCCAGACGACAAAACCCCAAACTGAACCATGCCAAATCCCAGCTATTAGCATCACAATCATCAGATTCCAGCAGGTGCGTACTAAACCCTTACGAGAACCACCCAAAGGAAAATAAACGTAGTTACGCAGCCATTCACCTAAAGTCATGTGCCAGCGTCGCCAAAAATCCGCAATACTGGTGCTGAAGTAAGGAAAATCAAAATTCTCTGGTAAAACTAAGCCAAACAGTAAAGCACTACCACGAGCAATATCTACATAACCGTTGAAATCTAAATACAACTGTAAACCGTAGGCAAATATCGCTAACCAGAGATCTGCACTACCTGCTCTTTGCAAGTTCCCAAAACATAAATCAACAAAAATACCTAAATGATCTGCCAATATGCCTTTTTTAACTGCACCCCTAGCAATTAACCACAGTCCTTCGGCTACTTGATCGGGAGTTGGTAATTGTAGTGTATTAATTTGAGTTGCTAGGTTGTGATAGCGAGTAATCGGCCCTGAAATCAATTTGGCAAAGAATAATTTGTAAGCAGCAAATTTGATAAATTGAGCAGTAGCAGGCGCACCGCGATAAACATCAATTAAATAAGAAATACATTCAAATGTAAAAAATGAAATACCTAAAGGTGCAACAAATTTAAAAGCAGCATCTTGTGAGGTAATTGATATATGAAAAATAGCATTAATAATAAAGGGCAAATATTTAAAGCCTAAGAGTAGTACAACATTTAAACCAACTCCTAGCCACAAAAGCTTTTGACGGCGAAGGTTCCAATCTGCTTGGTAAAACTGCCATTCTTCATTAGCAATGCCTTTATCACGAGGATTTCTTTTTGGAGAGTTATCTTTGCCAATTTCTAAACCGAAGCGAAAGTTAATAAAAGTAAGTGCTAATAGTAAAGGTATGTACTGAGCATTTAAAGATGCATAGAATATCAGGCTGGCAATCAAAAGTGTCCACAAGCGTAACTTCTGCTCTGGTAAAGTCCAGTAAATTCCCAGCACACTTAACAAAAAAATTCCGTAGAAAATTGAAATAAAGTTCATTTGTTAGTCATTTTGGGTTTGGTGTTTGGTGTTTGGTGTTTGGTGTTTGGTGTTTGGTGTTTGGTAATTGGTAATTGGTAATTGGTAATTGGTAATTGGGGTTTGGGGTTGGGTTTTGATCATTTCCCCTTGTCCCCTTTTCTCCCCTGCTTCCTCTGCTTCCTTCTGCTTCCTCTGCTTCCCTACTCCCCTGCTCCCTCATCTCTCTACTTTGTGGGCCAGGGAATCATGGGATCGTGAGCTAGCTTTTTCGAGACTTCGTAGGCTCCGAAACGGTTGAGGTGGCTGGGGTCAGAAAAGTAGTTATGGTTTTTTGGCCACAGCTGACTTAAATCTCGGTAGATAAAGTTGGGATTGTTAACCTCCGACATATATTTTTGAAATTCTTGCTCATATTGTTGACGCACAGAGTCTAGATAATCGGTGGTTAAGGGTGTATTGACAAAGACTAAAGGAATTTTTTGTGCTTGAGTAAAACTCAGCAATGCTTGAAAAGCAGTGTCTTGTTCTCCTTGAACTTTAAAATATTGATAGTCGTTGTCGTAATTTCCGGGAACTTTGGGGTGTTTTTGATAGTATCTCGTCGGATGAAAGCGGATTGATAAAGGTAAAAAGCCATCAAAGTCAACAGACATTTGAGAAGTATCTTCTTCTGGAGCATCGTTGCTTAATTGTGCAGATGATGTACTTCCAGGATTGCGATCGCTAATTAAAGGCAATGAGTTAAGCTGCTTTTGCAATAACTCTTTAACGCGATCGCGGTTAGCGTAGCTGGCAGAAATATTAGCTACAGCCTGATTTAACCACTCATTAGCTATCTGATAGCTGCTCATTTCTGGCTTTTGAGCTTTGGTTTTGGTTGCGTCTGAAGATTTTGCTGGATCTTTGAGCAACTCATCAGTTGTACCCGTGGCGATCGCTTTTTGCAATACCTGTTTATAACCTGGTGAAGCGGTAATTGATGCAAAGGTGATGTCTTTGCGGCCACTATTAAAGGCACGGGAACCATCTGCCCAGATAATCAGTTTTGGCAGTTCTGCTGGTTCTAAGACACGGCGCACAATAAAGTCTACAACTTGGGCAGTAGCACCATTAACCCCAAAGTTAAATACATCAATATTTGGATAACCTTGAGTTGCTAAAGCTTGTGAAAGTGCTGCCGGATCGACTCCTCTGAGAGCGCGGGAAGAACCCATAATCAACACATGGGGAGGTCTACCCATTTTCGCTAACCGTTGCTTATACAAGGCAATTTGCTCGTCTAACTGCCTTGCATTAAAACTAGGCATTTGCGATCGCGCTGCCAATAAAATCGCGGTGGCGGTAGCTTTACCTTTTAAAGGTGCGGCTTTTAAGTTTTCTGTTGCGGTGTCGTCATCATTTTGGGTAAAGCCAGAAGCATTGAAAACCGAACCTTTACCCGGCTTCCGTTTAGCTTTAGAGGTATCAGCAAAGAATGCACTCATCTGACTTTGATTTGTCTCAGTCTTTGGAGATTTTTTAGCCTGAGGGGTGGATGATGCCGTTACTTGCGGTGTAGAACTTGGTAGATTGCGGTTAACAATTTGTCCCAATACCCAGTCAGTTTGCATAGTGAGTAATAATCCCAGTGTTCCCCAAACTAAGGCAACCTTAATGCCTTGAGCTTCTGGGTTATACTCTGTGGGCTGGTCAATTTCGCTAAATAGTTGCGTTTGTAACAGTAATTTTTTGAAAGTTAGCTTGGTTGTAGTTACCCAATCCCGTGCTACTTCTGTAATAAAAGTTTGAACTTCCTCTGTCGTCAAATCAGGACGCAAGATTGGTTCATCTGTGGGAGTTGTTACTAGATCGTTAATGTAGATAGATGTAGCCGCAAATTCGGGAGTAGCTTCTGGGACTAACCGTTGGCGAGGCTGAAAATCTTCGCCGTCATGCCAAGAAGGTTCCTTATTCCCTGCACGCCGTCCATAGACGCGGACTCCCATCACTCCAGGGATTTTGAATTGGCGCAGCAACTCTACCACTTTGTTTGCCACTTTCTTGCGAGATGGGCATACAGGTGCATCACACATAACGTGAAATAAATCACCTTTGTGGAGCAGCGTAACCTTGGCACCGCCGGTTTTCAAGCGCCAATCTAAATCAGGATTAAGTAACCTTTCTAATAAATAATTAATTGCTGGTTCATCACCAGAGTTAGCCAATTCTAAAGCTGATGGGGCTAAAGGTTCATGTAGGGCGGCTGGTAAGGTGAGCCAGTCAATCCATGCTGGCTGCTTGTCGGCAATTTTTTGGCCGTAGACAGTAGCAGCTTTGATCCCTTGGGGAGCGATCGCTTCTAATTTAGATTTGATTTTATGTAAGCATAATTGTTTTTCTGGGGCTGGGGCTGCTTCTAAAGAGTCAGAAGCGGAAGTACAAAAAATATGTAGAGTTGATTCTTGCAGTGAAGTTTGCACAGCAATTTTCGCATCTGATAACTCCTCAGTTAACAGCCTGGCAATTGATTGGACATCGCCCCACCTTGCCCAGTCCTTGAGCATCACCTCTGGCGGCGTTAAATCCACCCGCAATCGCCACTCTGGTTTATTCTCCCCCTTCACCTGGGAAAAAATCACCGCATCATGGTAGCCTGTCATCTTCAGATTGCGTAACTTCTGGGCGACTGGCTCTGCCAATAGTGAAGGATCGGGACTATAACTCGACTGACAAAATATCCACAGACGTTGTTCTTGTACTTTATTGTCTTGTGTGCTGGGTTGCGGCTTGACTTTTACCTCTACAGCCACACCAAAAGTACTCAGAGTTTCGCTGAGATAACGGGCAATGGCATCTGGATTTCCTTTTCTTGCCAAGCTTTCGTTGGATAAAATCAGCGCTCCACCAGGTTGAGATTTTAGCTTATCCTCTAATAAGCCCTGCTTCGCCTCTTCCAAATGTCGTTCGAGCTGATTTAAATAAACTCGATGGCACCATTGGGGTCGCCCATCGCCTTTTTTTCGGCCGTAGACAAATACTTGGTATATTGAGGGTTGTTCGCCATTTGTGAGGACATCCAAGTCTGTTTGCTGGATTGCTTGTAGCAAGTCATATAAAGTGCGCCAACGTCCTGGACACTCTTTGCCTTCACAAAGGATATGTAAGTCATTTCCCCGTAACTGGACTTTCACCCCGAAAGTGCTAATCCCAGTTGCTTGGCTTACCCATTGCACTAGGGATTTTTGGCGATCTAGTAATGCTGTTTTCATGGGCAGTTAACTTTTAGAGAAAGCGAGTATTGGGGGATAGTGCCTGCGCTTGTAAACTAGAACCATACATTTATCACACCCTGACGTTTGGTTTTAACACTTTTGTTACCTTATGCGCTTGCAAAATTGGCAAAGATTTTAGATGTCTAGTTGCGAGCAACGTCTCTGTTGGATTTTTTGTTTATTTTACTAATCTGCAAACAAACGAAAATTAGCGATGTCACCTGCAACCCAAAAACCTTCACCTAACCCAGAATTAAATCTGTTGCTGTTTAGCATTCCCCAATCTTTGCTTTTACAAATAGGTACAGCGTCTATACTACTGCTGTGTACAGCAGGAAATGCCTCAGTAAAAGCCCTAGAAGCTATGGGCCAAGCCAGTGAAGAATTATTTCGGGGCGATCGCCTACCCATACTCGACTTCCCAGAAGACAACGAATTCAATCACAGTTAAAAATTTTACTCTAAAAAATGCTCCATTCTGGACAGATGCCAGAAGTTGGGACTACACCACAAAGAATTCTAAACAATAATCGTTTTGGCACAATATAGCAAATATGAGTTCTGTTTTATACTCTTTGTCTCAGGCAGCGAAAATCTACCCCGCCTCAGAGTTATTTTTACGCCATCGGCTCCAAATAGTGGAGGAACTATGGGAAGCGGTACTCCGGCAAGAGTGCGGGCAAAAAATGGTGGATTTATTGGAACAATTGCGGGCTCTGTGTTCGCCAGAAGGTCAAGCCACTCATGACCAAGCTGAATCTGCGGTCAAGTTGATTGAACAACTGAACATTAATGAAGCTATCCGGGCGGCTCGGGCTTTTGCGCTGTATTTCCAGCTAATCAACATCATAGAGCAGGAATATGAACAACGACAGCAATTAACTCGTTATTCTGAGGCAGAAACAGAGCTAGAAGATCCGGAAATATTACCCAATATTACCTATTCATCCAATCAGCTAGAAAACGATGCACCTGTAAATAGAGGAATTGGTGCGGATTTATTAGCCAAGAGTTGGCTAGCTAAAGAAAAAGACAAGCAGAAGGGTACTTTTGCAGCTTTATTCCCCCATTTATTCAAACTCAATGTCCCGCCGCAGCAAATTCAACGTCTAATTGCTCAATTAGATGTGCGTTTAGTTTTTACAGCTCATCCCACAGAAATTGTGCGTCACACAATTCGGGATAAGCAAAGACAAGTAGTAAACCTATTACAACATCTAGATACGGTAGAAAACCGTTCTGGCAGTACATTAGGCGGGTATCCTTGGGAAGCAGCAGAAATCCGGGAAAAGTTACTAGAAGAAATCCGCCTGTGGTGGCGTACAGATGAACTGCACCAGTTTAAGCCTACAGTTTTAGATGAAGTAGACTATGCTTTGCACTACTTCCAAGAAGTGCTATTTGATGGAATTCCCCAACTACATAAACGGTTTACATACGCGCTGAATAAAACCTTTCCGTGGCTGGAACCGCCGCAGAAAAACTTTTGCTCTTTTGGTTCTTGGGTAGGTTCCGATAGAGATGGTAATCCCTCAGTTACACCAGATGTTACCTGGCAGACAGCTTGTTATCAGCGCAAAATGGTGCTGGAAAGATATATTAACTCAGTCAAGCAATTGATTGAGTTATTGAGCGTCTCGATGCACTGGAGTGATGTCTTACCAGACTTGCTGGAATCTCTGGAGTTGGATCAGTCGCAGTTAAGCGAAATCTATGACGCTTTAGCACTTCGTTATCGCCAAGAACCATATCGCCTGAAATTATCCTATGTCTTAAGAAGGCTAGAAAATACCCGCGATCGCAATTTGGCTTTGTATAAGCGGGAAACGCCAAAAAATGAAGACAACCCGATGTATCGGTCGGGAGCAGATTTTCTGGCTGAACTGCGGATGATTCAACGTAACTTGACTGAAACAGGTTTAAGCTGCCGAGAATTAGATAATTTAATTTCTCAGGTAGAAATTTTTGGTTTTAACCTCACACAGTTAGATATTCGCCAAGAATCTTCCCGCCATTCGGATGCACTGAATGAAATTCTGGAATATCTCCAAGTCTTATCCCAACCTTATAACGAACTCACAGAAGAGCAGCGCGTAGCTTGGTTAACAGGGGAATTACAAACTCGCCGTCCCTTAATTCCCGCAGAGTTACCATTCTCGGAAAAAACCAACGATGTTATTCAAACCTTCCGTGTCTTGCGATCGCTACAGCAAGAGTTTGGCGTGCAAATCTGCCAAACTTACATTATTAGTATGTGCCGCGAAGTCAGCGATGTACTAGAAGTTTTGTTATTAGCCAAAGAAGCCAGACTTTTTGATCCCGCGATCGCAGTTGGTACTATTCAAGTTGTACCTTTATTTGAAACGGTAGAAGACTTGCAACGCTCCAGAAGCGTGATGCGGCAACTTTTTGAGCTACCGTTATATCGAGCTTTATTAGCTGGCGGCTACGAGCAAGTCAAGGCCAATGAGAAAAACGCAGACAATATCCACGCCACTTGTCCGCTGACCTTGAACCTGCAAGAAGTAATGTTGGGCTATTCTGACAGTAATAAAGACTCTGGTTTTTTAAGCAGCAATTGGGAAATTCATAAAGCGCAAAAATCGCTCCAGGAAATAGCAGAAAAATATGGCGTGAATTTGCGAATTTTTCACGGACGTGGCGGTTCTGTAGGTAGAGGTGGCGGCCCAGCTTACGAAGCGATTTTAGCCCAACCAGGTCACAGCATTAATGGCAGAATCAAAATTACTGAACAAGGGGAAGTTTTAGCTTCTAAATATTCGCTAATGGATTTGGCTTTGTACAACCTGGAAACTATCACTACGGCTGTAATTCAAGCCAGCTTGTTGCGGACAGGTTTCGATGATATTGAACCTTGGAACGAAATTATGGAGGAATTAGCAGCGCGATCGCGTTCTCATTATCGGGCTTTGATTTATGAGCAACCCGATTTTATTGACTTCTTCCACCAAGTAACTCCCATCGAAGAAATTAGCCAGTTGCAAATTAGCTCCCGCCCAGCACGTCGCCCATCGGGTAAAAAAGATTTAAGCAGCTTAAGAGCGATTCCTTGGGTATTTAGTTGGACGCAAACGAGATTTTTGCTGCCTTCCTGGTATGGTGTAGGTACGGCATTGCAAGAATTTTTGCAAGCAGAGCCGGAAGAACACTTAAAATTGCTGCGCTATTTTTACGTTAAGTGGCCGTTTTTCAAGATGGTGATTTCTAAAGCAGAAATGACCTTAGCAAAAGTAGATATGCAAATGGCGCAGCATTACGTCCAAGAACTATCCAATCCGGAAGATAAACCGCGATTTGAGAAAGTTTTTGAGCAAATTGCCAGCGAATACTATCTCACCAAAGATTTAGTGTTAAAAATTACCGGACACAGCCGCCTGTTAGATGGCGATCCGGTGTTACAGCGTTCTGTGCAGTTACGCAATGGTACGATTGTACCTTTAGGGTTTATCCAAGTCTCTCTACTGAAACGCCTCCGCCAATCACGCAATACTGCTCCATCCGGTGTAATTCATTCCCGTTACAGTAAAGGTGAGTTATTGCGAGGGGCATTGTTAACTATTAACGGTATTGCTGCAGGGATGAGAAATACAGGCTGATTTGGTAGTTGAGTCAAAAGTCCAGAGTTGTTTGGCTTTTGACTTTTGAGCAAATAATTTATAACTCATAGTTCGTAGTTCGTAATTACGAATTACGAACTACGAACAAAATTAATAATTGATTCATTCGAGTTTCAAGGCTCTAATTTTAGTTATGAAAAACCTCGAGAGACGTAGATTATATTCTAAGTTTCTGAATAAAGGAGATTAATTACGAATTACGTAGAGGCGAAGCAACTACCCGCAGGGTATTAGTAATTATGAATTAGAGCGCAGCGATTTGAGCTTTAATATATGGTTAAAAATAGAATTTTAATTTGTACTTTAGTAGCGTTATCATCAGGATTTTTTGGTGGTTACATTAGTGGACAAATCACCCTGATGCTACATAGTCAAAAGTGCCAAAACCAAAATTGGGCTTTCAAACAAATATGTAACACTTGGGTAACACCAGGCGCAATTTGGCAAGGTAGCACTACTGGGTTGTGGGTAGGCTCAATTTTAGGTGCATTTGTTGCGGGTTTAGCAACAAATCAAAATCGTACTTAATCTGAAATTGAGATGAGGAAAGGGAGAGGTAGCAATTTGGCGATACGTTACGCTGTGCTAAGGCATCCTACATGATTGGCGATCGCAACATACTTATAGCAATATTGTGATAAAGTGTCTGTAGATTACAAGGCGCGAAAAGTGTGCCCGAAACAAGAGTTATTTTTTATCAAGATCAAGATGGTGTGGCTCCGGTGCTGGAATGGCTGAAGACATTGCTGAAGCAAGATCGTAAAGGCTATGCCAACTGTGTGGCTTGCATTCAACAACTGGCAAATACAGGTTACGAATTGCGACGACCAGCGACAGATTACCTGCGTGACGGAATTTATGAATTACGAGCAAAGCATGTACGGGTGCAGTATCGCATTTTGTACTTTTTTTCTGGAAAGAATGTAGCAATTTTGGCTCATGCAATCATAAAAGATGAGGATCAAGTTCCTGATATGGAGATTGAGCGGGCGGTTCAGCGAAAGGCTCAATTTGAAGCCAATCCAGCAATTCATACCTACGTAGAGGAAACCGAAGATGGCGAAGACAAATGATGCACTCAAGATTCTGCAACAAATGACTTCTGAAGATCCTGAAATGGCGGAAATGATCGAAGAATCTTCATTAAATGCAGAACTTGCACAACTGATTTATCATTCTCGGACGCAAGCAGGATTAACCCAACAGCAACTTGCTGATCGCATTGGTACAAAGCAGTCGGTTATTGCGCGGCTGGAAGATGCTGAATATGAGGGACATTCACTTTCTATGCTACAAAAAATTGCCTGTGCGCTTAATCAACGATTGGAGGTTCATTTGATTCCTATGGCTTCTTCTCAAAATCATACTGAGCAGCGTGGTGCATAAATAGGAGATGAGTTTGGGCGATTGCTCCCCAAAATTCAGAAGCAATTCGGCGATGCGTTACGCTATTGCTAACGAATTCTACAAGATTGGCGATCACTCACAACTATCTCAGCTATGAGTGATTGCCCCTTTTAAATGGCTTTATTGTCCAAGTCCTGGTTTGCAATCTGCAAAACCTAATGCTTCCGTATCCAAGAAACTAGCGATCGCCATTTCAATGACGGCTTCGATTGGATACTCAATTTCAGTCGCACGAGTAATTAGAGATGCTTGTATCCTCTCTGGTAAACGTCCTAAAATCAGTAGACCTAAAAGTTCTGCGATCGCTAAAAAATGGTAGTGTATGATACCGTTTTTGGGAAATGTACAAAAGGTGATTGTGAGATTTGAATAATAAGAT
>NZ_JACJQJ010000098.1 GCF_014696615.1 Nostoc linckia FACHB-104
CATGAGGAGTAATAGCAAATAATTTTTTAAAATGAATTGCAGGTGTAATTATAGAACGTAATTTGAGCCAGTTAAGAGCAAAAGATTGATGTGGCATGGAAAGACTAGCTAAAAACCTTAATAGCATATTTTTTATAAATGCTAATTGACTATACCTTGGTAACGCTGTTTCTGCTAATACAAACTCATTCATGTTGAGTCCGCCAAGGCGTAAACGTATTTGGTAATCAAAAGTTAAGCTATTAAGAAAAGATACAATCAACAGACTATAAAATAAATTCCCATCTGCTGTTTTATAGAATGAGATACTATTACCTGCTGGTACAGAATTCAAAAATGTAGAAATAGTTGTCCGTGTATTCGTAGCAGCACTTATACTCATAAATGCTACTTTAGAAATTAGGCATTCATTAGGTGAAGCGTATAAATCTTCTTTACTCATCAAAAACTGAGGCTCAATCACTTTTGAATCCCAAGGAATTTCTCTCCATATAGCAGTACGTCCTTTACCGCTAACCCATCCTTTTTGGCTAAAGTCAAATTGCCCAATCATCCTTCCTTCATACAATGGCAACGCTACATCATCAATATCATTAATATTAATCGCACTTTTACCATCAGTAGATAAAATCAAACCTTGAGGACGCTTTAAAACTGAACTATCACCCTCATAAAATTGCCAATTACCCTTTAACCAATGACCATATTCATCAGGACGATAACCCTTAGCTTCCCACTGGGGGCGAGGTGGGAATAATTTTGAATCATTCGTCATATCGAATTCTCTAGAATACTTAATCCCCCAACCTTGGGGACTATCGTCACCAAGTAAGACGCTGTTAGAGTAAATTTTCTCTAAAATTTCTAAGTCTCTCTGAGTTCTGATTTCTAATAATGCTTTTGTATTAGGGCTAAATTTAGTTATTTCTGTTGCTGATACAGGCAGATAATATTCAGTATTGAGAATATTACTTTCTAACTCATACGCTTCCGGTGAATCTCCAGGGCCTAAACGAAAACGAGTTAAAATATTAGTTGTATACCCACCTTTAGTAACAGTAAAAACAACCATCTTATTTCGATGATCGATATTAGTAAACACAAAACGCTCATTTTGGAAAGCGTAAAGATGCGTCCACTGACATTTATTTAAAAATAAGTCGCGTAAATTCCCTGTACCTTTATCACTGTAAATACCAGAAGGAGTAATAAAGCTAAAATTTCCACCCTCTCGCAATAGAGCATGACCTAACTCAGTAAACATTTTATAAGTGTTGATATCTGCTGAACCTTGATATTGAAAGGGATGACTTGGTTCAGCATAGCCTTGACGCTTTGCGCGTTGCTTGCGCCATACATCATGCAAATCCTCATTTTCTTTTTTCGATTTCGATAAACTAAACTTCTCGCCCCCATCTTCTTCATCCCCAAAAGGAAAAGCTACTTGTTTATTCCAGTTAGATAAAGCCTTTAGTCTGTCGCAATAAGCCAACCAATTTTTTTCTATTGCTGGGTTATTTTTAAAATATTCCTGTTGCTTATTTAAAGCTTCCTGCTTTCCATAAGTCCTGTAAAGTGGATCAATATTAGAGAAAAATTCTTTAGAATTAGGCTTTTGAATCTCCCAAGGAGGGTTTCCAATTATCGCATCAAAACCAGCGTTGACACTTGCAAATACATCAGGAAATTCCAATTCCCAATGAAAAAACTGATATTGTGCTGCTAACCTTTCAATGATTGCTTTAGTCTCTGCTGGTGGATTAAAAAATTTTCCAGGAGTGGGTGCAATATCCATCTCTTCCCCAGACCAAAACCACACCGCACACCAAGTATCAAAAGCAAATTTTAAACGGTGTATTGTCTCACTTCCTTGAATGCGTTCTTGATATCTTCGTTCTCGTTCCTCAGTATCATCAACTCGTAAACTATGCAATTCCTCAAAAATCGCCAGTGCTTCATCATGTATTTCTTCTGGAGTTTGAGGTAAATCAAATTGAGGTATATCTAAACGCAACTGTTGCCTACGTTCTGGGTCTAAAGCTGCAATTAACCGTTTTAATTCTGGTTTAATAATATCATTTTTAGTATCTTTAATTGCCTGTGTCCACTTATCACCCGATATTTGTTGCTGACCTTTTTTCTTACCTGTTTTTGCAACATATTCTCGGAAATGGTGAACAAACTTGTCATGATTCTTATCACCTCCTTCCCGTTCCCAAGCCATAGCCGGATAATCTTGAAAACGGTCAAACCAGCAACCCACCAAAGAGTTACCACACTTCAATTTATGGTCAACAAAACTAAACGGTAGCCTTCCGTCCATCGTCTCTACCCACAGCGATAAACGTCCCAGTTCCACCGCCAAAGGGTCAATATCTACACCGTAAATACATCGTTCCACAATGTAGCGTTTCAGTAATGCTTTCAGCCTACCTTCAAAATCTGGGTGGTCTGGCAAAACAGGCAGTGTCTCTTCCATTAGGGAATTTGTGCCTGTACCATCGGCAAGACGGCATAAGCTGTCATTTCCATGAGCCTCAATGCGGTTATGGTAATGTAAGCTTTCATACAAACTTTCTGTCAAAAACCGCAATGCTGCTACCAAAAATGAACCAGACCCCATAGCAGAATCACAAACTTTGAGAGCAAGAATTTCCTCTGGTTTCTTAGGGATTAAGGATTCTTTTTCATACACTAAAGGTTGTAAAGTGCGGCGAGTGGTAGGAATCGCTAGTTGGGGGCGAGTGTAAAATGTTCCAGAACCCTTGCGTGTTCCTCCCCAACGTACTAAAAACCATTCCCCTGGTAAAACAATTCTGACAATCAGGTTCTTTGCTACCTTACTAACTGCCTGTTCATACTCCGCCAAAGCTGCTGCTTTCTTACTTCGAGGCTTGGCGACCAGTTTACCAGCTTTCACCGCACGGACTGCCCATTGATAAGCACGTTCCCGTAACTCCTGTACCAAGTCACCATCTGCTTCTAACTCCTCTAACTCAGTCTCAGCCGGAGTTTCTGCTTCAATTTCCTCAGTTTCTTCAGCTTCGCCCTCAATTTCGGCAACTTCTTCTTCCTCAGCCTCTTCCTCATCCTCACTCGTCGCCGCTTTTGACTTCTGCTTGAGCTTCTCCACCAGTGCAGCTAAAGCCGCATCATCCATCCCTTCTAAACGTGACAGAGGTAAAGCTGGTTGATCGCCCAAATTGAGGAATAATATCGGTTCCTGTTCTCCAGCGCGGCGTAACTCAAAGTCTAATAAACCTTCGTAGAGTATACCTATATACTCAGATGACAGGTCAGAAAAATCAACTGGAGCTTCTACCCAAGTGCTGCTGCGCCCTTGACGGACTTTTACCTTGCTGCGAGACAGTAACTCAAGTATCCGATATACCACCGCATCTGAAGGTGTATGGTCGGGATTTTCAAATGCAGCCAAAGCGCGTAATATTGGGTCTTTAGCTTCAGCATCACCAGGAGTGAACAACCCGCCACCGTAGCGGGGGATGGGCATTTTTTCGTGGCTACACCCAAAATATACTAAGCGAAACAGTGCCAGCAACCGCGACCATGCACTGTAACCATTTCGCAAGCGATCGCCTGCACGTCCCCCAGAAAGACGTTCTAGTTGTTCTCGTAACCCACTAATACTGTAAGAATCATAATAAATTTGGTTAGTCCGGTCTAATAAATCACGCGCCTCGGCAAACAAAATCACCACACAGCGCATAATCATGCGGGTAGCAGCAATGTAAATATGACGGTTAGATACTGGGTTGTCGGCGGTTTCTAAAGCTGTTATGTGTTCGGAACGATCTGCGATCGCAGGTGATGATTCTTTAATTAAAAGTTCCACCGCTTTTCTGACCCGTTCCCCCAAAACATCAGACAGTTCAGCCTGTCCTTGGCGTGAGGCTTGAATTGCAGTAATTAAAGGACTGGGTTTGTTTTCTGCTACTGGATGTAAGGACTGTTCACCAAGTAACAACCGCAACGCCAATACCTGTAACCCTGGTTTACCTTCTTCAAACCACAGGTCAATGTCCCACTCACACCAAGCATCATAATCTGACCCAGCGTGAATCAAGCGCCATTGTCGTCCATTGGTCAGCAGGGCAATTTTTTGATTAGCCTTCCGCAACCATTCAATTACACGAGAAACTGCACGCCGTCCTTTGCCAATCCCCAACCTGGAGAAAACATCGGGAGCAAATACAGGTAACATCCCGCCATGAGGATCTTGCCAAACCCGTCGCGGTCTAATCGTTTCACCTGTAATTGCCCGTTGCGACCAGCTGCTATCAACAGCACTGCCCTTAATCCACCAATCTTTCGACAGTTTGAGGACATCTTGTAAAACAGTATCCAGTAAAGTACTAATATCTTCCTCGCCATTACGAACACGGGTAACATCCCTGCGTAAACGGTCTTCTATATAACTCGGTAGTGGCTCAATATCTGCCACAAAAAACTCAGCCAATCTCGATGGTGCAATCAATAAACCCCCATGTTTTAAAGAAGCCCACCAAGCAGAGCGGTCAACGGCTTGCTCTAGGGTATAAATCATTGCATCACCTCTGGGAGTCGGATTTCTACTGTAACCGGAAATACCTGAGCTTGTCCGCGCAGGCTATAGCGTTTCGGCAAAATTTTCTCCAATACACGAGATTGTTCAATCTGTAAAAAATTTAATAATTCTTGATAATGTTTAAGACGTAATTCTAGCTCTTTATTCAAGTCACGCAACTGTTCTTCTTGTTCGCGCCGTAGTTCAGGAAGAAAGGTAAGTTGCTGCATATCAGCTAATAATTTATCGACTTCCTTTTTAATCTTTTCTATACTGGTTTCTTTCATCGCCTTTTCTACTTCCTCGAGGCGAGATTTAAAGCGTTTGGTTACTTCTTTTAATGCAACTTTACGCTTTGCTTGGAGTTGAGTTTCTAACTGCTGCGTCAAATCAGCAGCCAAATTTTTTAAAATTTCTCTCACATCTGGAGAAATTTCATCCCATAAATCTTGCGCCTGTTGAATTGCAATTTGTTCTGGTTGACCCCCACAGGGACAGTCTGCACCTGCGGGAAGATGGGGTAAAATTTCACCTAATTCGCTATTAATAATCGGAAATCTTACCGTTCTTACCCAATGATGAAAGGGTTCCCGTAGTTCATTAACCGCTAACTCTTCTACCGTTAATAACAATAAAGCATCAGCCTCAGATGGAATTTGACCATAACGCACAGTCCAACGACTAACGGACAAATTATCAATTCCTCCTGGAAATCTAGCCCTAGCAAACATGGCTAAAGCTTGGTGAAATAGTGGATGTCCCAGGTGTAATAATACCGTATCTTTGGTAGGTCGAAATACAGGGCGATTATTGCGATTTTGGATAAAAAGTTGTGGGTCAAATACTAAAGCTGGTAACGCCCCTGGTTGACCATTATCAGTTTCTAAGCGCAAGTGGTCATCAATCAAAGGTATCCACTTTGGTGGAATAGGTGAACGCAATCGCAATCTTCCTCGATCATCAGGCGCTTCAAACCGAGGTAATCCTACACCCAGACCCAAAGCGATTTCTAAGGTACTTTTTAGCGTTTCTGGGCTTAAGTCAATCTCTTGTTCAAATTGTTGCAGAACTAGTGTTTCTTCGATACCTGTTTCTACCTCTGGAACACGAGGAATTTGGGTACGTCCTCTGCGCTTTTCTACTGCTTCATCCAAACCGCGTACTACTGTGTTTGTATCTTCCAAGTCAGTAAATCTACGTTGAAATGCAGCATCAAATACTTCCCCCATTGAACCAAGTTCTTCACGGATAGTATTTACTTTACTAACAACGTGTCCCAAAAACTTCAAATCAGCATCATCTTCGCTAGTAAAATGAAACACAATCACATCTCGTGCTTGTCCGTGGCGGTCTAAACGACCATTGCGTTGATCTAAGCGAGCCGGATTCCAGGGGATATCGTAATGTAATACCAAATGAGCAGTTTCTTGTAAATTCAACCCTTCCGATGCTGCATCAGTGGCAACCAGAATGCGAATTTGGTCATTAGGATCATTAAAAGCTTGCTTAATTTCTTCCCGTTGCGTGTCACTCATCCCACCAAATAACACCCGAATTGCTTTTGGGTCTTTTTTAAAGGTTTCTTTGAGACGGCGTTCGAGATAATCCAAGGTGGTTTTATATTCGGTGAAGATAACCAGCCGATTTTCCTTCACCCATTCGTTACCGTTGCGGAGATATTTTTTAATTTCCTTGAGCAAACGTTCCCAACGTTCATCGGCTTCTGGATCAGGTAGAAAATCGTCCTGTTGCGAAATAAGTCCCAATTCTTCCAAAGCAACATCAATACTGGCTACTTCTGAGGTTAAACGAGATAGCAAAGGTTTAAACCAAGCACCTGTGGTTTTAGCCGCGTGTTGCAGACGACCTTCCACTTCTCGGTCATCATCAAGGTCTTCCAAAGTTGCTCGTCGCGCTGCTTGTACTTCTGCCAGTTCTGCTGAATCTTCTTGCTCAATACCAGCTTTAAACCGATGCCAGGAGTAGGCGAAGGTATAGGGACAGGACAGCAAGCGTTTGTTAAGAACTTCGATAGCGAAGAATGCGGCTATTTGTTCAGTTCTTCTTGAAGATGCGATCGCAGATTTTACAGCAGCACGAAACTCTGCAAAAGCTGCGGACAGCCTTTTCTCTTCCACACCGAAGTATAGGGGAATTGGTTGAGGAATGCGATCGCAAAATCTTGGTATACGTCCTGCTTGTTCATCCAGTTGATTAATTTCTCGCTTCAGCCGACGCACTACAACTTCTGATATTCGTTGTTTAACTGCATCTGTAAATTCGCTAGTTTGAGTAAATCGCACCGGGTCAAGTTGTTCCAGTAAACCAGAAAAACAACGAGTATGACCGTTATGAGGTGTAGCTGTGAGAAACAACTTATGCTCAAACCAAGGAGAAATAGCCCGCAACATTTGAGACAAATCGCTATCATCACCAAAGTTTGACGGCATGAGGTTATGGGCCTCATCGACGATTAATAAATCCCAAGGTAACTGTGCAGAACCTTGTGGCTGACTGCAAGCAGAACGAAACTGTTCTAAAACATCAGGCTGGCGTAGATAATGGTAAGAAGTGATGATGCGCGGGTAAGTCCGCCAAGGGTTAGCATCTAGCCCTAAGCGTTTTTGCAAGGCATGAGTTTCCTCGCGATCTATGACATCAAACGTCAATGAGAACTTAGTCTTCATCTCCTGTTGCCATTGCTTGCGGAGTGCCGCCGGAGAAATAATTAACACCCGTCGAATCCGACGACGTAGAAGTAATTCTGTTAAAATCAAGCCCGCTTCAACTGTCTTCCCTAGTCCAACGTCATCCGCCAGTAATAAAGAAATCCGAGGCATACGTAAAGCTTTCAGCAGTGGCACTAATTGAAAATCTTCAATTTGCACTGCCCCAAAAAATGGCGAGGCGATGGGAGAATGAGGTGCTGGCGTTGTGCGATCGGGGTTGAGAAAAGGAGAAAGCGCAGTCCACCGTGCTGCCCGTTGTAGAGCATCAAAGTCAGTTGCGGGCATGGGTGGTTGTGTTGCTACTTGGGGAAGGGCTGTAGGCTCCAGCAATGTAGCATTTATTTCTCGCTCCCAAATAATATTGTCTTCAGGGATACCATCTGAGTCAATGTATTCTAGGCGAACAAGGTGTAGCTGTCCTTCCGGTGTACCGCCGAAGGGTTCAACAGAGGCAACCAAAGCACGGCGGTTGCGGACGGTGGCAAGCATACCCACTTGGGGAATTGTTAAATTTTTACCTGTTTTTTTAGTGCTTGCCGTCATTTTGTCCACTTCCTTAGTGTCAGACCTGTTTGCTTAACCTCCCATTTTAGCTATGCAGAAGGCGTTACTGTGGAAGATTTATAGTGACAAATGAGACCGGAAACTGGAAAATCATTAGAATAATCTCAATTGCGACCAAGTAACCCACCCTTTAGCAACTATGGCGCAGCGATCGCCCAAAATTAACCAAAATTCGATTAAAACTCTCAGATTAGCTTTGAGACGCAGTGGAGCAAGTCAACAAGATATTGCTGAAGAGTTGGGGCTGTCTTTAACGACTGTGAGAAGATTTTTTAGTGGTCAACCTATTCAAAGTTCAGTTTTTCTGAAAATATGTCAAAAATTGGAGCTTGATTGGCAAGAATTTGTAGATATTGAAAATAAATATGAGGAAAATGCTGCCCGATTAAGTCATGTCCTCCATCTTTCTGGCCTACATTTTGGTACTACTGACAATGCCCGTACATGGTACGCTCAATTAGCTGAAGATTTACGCTACGAATTAGGATGTTCCCGTCTTGATACACTCATTATCTCTGGTGATATTGCTAGTAAGTCTACTCCCGATGAATATGCTGCTGCTCAACTATTTCTAAACCGTTTATCCCAAGAATTTTACCTTGAATCGCAGAAGATTGTAATTGTTCCTGGTAATCACGACGTTAACTGGCAATTAGCAGAAGCGGCTTACTCCATAATTAATACTGAATATTCTCAAGAAGGAATTGAGGAATATTTAACAGATGAAAATGGAGAATTTATTGAAGGTTTAGATAAAGAACAATATAAACAACGCTTTATTAATTTTAGCCGTTTTTATGAAGTTATCAAAGGAGAATTTTATCCCCTAGAATACAACCAGCAATACAGTTTACAGCATCTCCCAGAGCAAAATTTGCTGATTTTAGGGCTAAATTCCGCTTGGCAGATAGATCATCGTCGTAACAAATATCGTGCAAGTATCAATTCAGAAGCACTCAGCAATGCTTTGAGTTTAATTCGCCGCAATCTAGCCTATGAAGATTGTTTAAAAATTGCAGTTTGGCATCATTCTCTCAATAGTATTTTCGGCGATCGCATCACCGATAGTGGCGTAATGGAGCGTTTAGCTACTGCCGGATTTCGCCTAGTTTTGCATGGTGGTATTCATCGCAATGAGAATAATTCTTATCGCTATGAATATAGTACTAGTGGGCAGCAGATAAATATTATTGGTGCTGGAGTTTTTGGCGCGTCACTCCAAGAATCAGGTTCTCACTACCCTTGGCAATATAACTTTCTCAAAATAGATAGTAGCAAAGTAACTGTTGAAACGCGTCGCCGTGAAGATGCTAATGGTGTGTGGAAACCTGATTTACGCTGGGTTCAAGGCACTGAACTCAACCCCCTTCCGCGTTATGTAATTCCTCTAACTCTAGAGAATGCTGATGATCCTAAAATTTATGTTGAACTTGGTAAAGCAAATGCTGAATCTGGAAGATATGAAGAAGCGATCGCATCTCTTGATAAAGCTATAGAATTTAAACCTGATTTTGACGAAGCTTGGTTCGATAGAGGCGCGGCGTTAGTGAATTTAGAAAGATATGAAGAAGCGATCGCATCTTTTGACCAAGCTATAACAATTAAAACTGACTTTTATCAAGCTTGGGCTTATCGAGGTAAGACTCTAACTAACTTAGGAAGATATGAAGAAGCGATCGCATCTCTTGATAAAGCTATAGAATTTAAACCTGACTTTTATCAGGCTTGGATTTATAGAGGCAAGGCAGCAGAAAATTCATTTAATTATAGCTCCACGTTGGTTAATACAAGTATTATTGCTAGACAAAATCCTCACCTTAATCAACGTGGCTATATGGGTAAATTGATAAGCTATGAAGAAGGTTTAAAGTATTGTCAGCAAGACATTCATCCTGAAGGCTGGGGAATATTGCATCAAGCTATTGGTGATGCTCACTATTTACAAGGTGAGAAAAAATCCAATTATCGGGCATATTCTCAGAAAGCCGTAACTGAGTATTACCAAGCTCTAACCACTCTCACGCCAGAAACTTTTCCAGAATTACACCTAGAGGTAATCCAAAATTTGATTCGCGCTTTGTTAGCTATGGGAAAAACTGATGAAGCAGAAACATTAAAACAACACGCTTTAGATGTTTTGCAAAGATTATTATCTGCCCAAATCTCTGAATTTAAAAAACAACAGTTGAGACATCAATTTGTTGATTCTACTCATTTAACTAGGATTGAGCCTAATAATATAATTTACAGTATTTTCTTCCACATATCACAAGAGGTTATTCCAATTGGTGGAGAATATGAAGTAACCGTATTTTTAATCCCAAATAGTTTTAATCAGGATAATGTTTATTTACTAGAGATTTCGTACAACGAAGCAATCGGAAATGAACTCAATATATTTATTACTGCTTCTGGTTTTCAGTTCAATGGCAACAATTCTACTAGCTTACCTCTCGATCAAGAAACCGCAAACATCGCTCAAAGTGCAACTTTCAATCTCACTGCCTTGCGTCAAGGTAAAACCAAAATTAAAGTAGAACTTTACTGTGGAGAAACTTATAAAACAACCCTAGAAACCGAAGTAGAAGTTACTGCATTTGAGGAAACAGAAGTACGCCCACTCATTGCAGCCCGATCGCGTCCCGTTCCCCAACCAGATATAATTCTTCAAGTGTGTACTACTTGGAACGCAGATATCTCCGCGTGTACTTTCAATTATCACATCGATAGCTATCAACCACGCCTGCTATTCGCGGATGACGTTGACTACAACTCACAGTCTTTATCTGCTACTTGGGTTGAGCGATCGCACTCATTATTAAAAGCTACCCTTGAGGAAGCAGCAACTAGCCTCAGAGAAGATTTCCGTTCTCGCCTTGTTTCCCTCGGTCACTACCTGTTTCAATCCTTACTTCCAGAAGAACTGCAAAATACCTTTCGCACCATAGCCAGTTTTAACCACCCCTTCACTTTACTGATATTAGCTGACCAGGATGCTTGGTTTCCTTGGGAATTATTACATGATGGGCAGAAATTTTTAGGCGATCGCTTTATTATTGGGCGGTGGCTTTGGGAGTTAGAAAAAGCACGACCCTATGAGTTTCCTGTGGGTGCGGTTAATGTTGCTCATTATGCCAATGTAGAACAGCCTGAACTTTGGACTGAGCTTTTGCAATCATCAGGAGCGCCGCCACCTATTTCCATGCAAGCTGGTATATTTAATGATATTACTTTGTTTGAATCAATACGTGGCTTGCATTTAATTCGCTATGGTCAATCTGTGGACACAACAAACCGCCAGGATGCGCCAGTGCGGGTGAATAGCAGTAGCGATATTCAGGATATTGAGCGTGAGGTGCAACCAGCCAAGCTGAGTCTGCGTCGCAATCATCCCCTTGTATCTTTGAGTTATCTAAATGCAGGACAAGCGGAATTAACAGCATTAGAGCAAACCTGGGCTTCTACCTTTGTCAGAGCAGGTTGTAGCGCCTTTGTTGGTTCCCTCTGGGCAGTGCAACCGAATGTGGAAGCAGCTTTTGTTAGTGCTTTTTATCACAGCATTTGGGCAGGACAAACTTTGGCTGCGGCGTTCCAAACGGCTCGTAGATTGGCTAAAACCGTTGTACCAGAATCCTTAGACTGGCTGGCTTATGTATTATTTGGCGACCCAATGGCGCGTCCTTACCGACCAGTACAGGGACAGGGATATGCGGTTGTGGAACCTATAGGTCAAGAAATTGACGATCCTGTATCCCCAGGAAGCACAGTAAGGTTTCGCGTTAGCCTACGCCGCACACCTCCTGTATGGTACGAGAATCGATTAATGGAAGTGGCTGAAGATTTAAGTTTTGATGATTTACGTGTTTTTATCGTCACTTCCGGATTGCAGGTTACTCCTGGTGATTCAATACTTATGACACGCACAGCTACCGGAGATTATTTAGGTTGGTTTACGCTCACTGCCCCTGCTGAAATGGAAAGTCGGTCAGTGTTAGTTCAGGTTTACTTTGAGGACGGGATAGAACCTGTTCACAATTTGCGTTTTGCACTGAATATTGTTAAGCAGGATGGTGAGGCGCAATGAGAGGAATTGGCAGTCCAGTTGGTGTAAATTTGGCTAGTTCTTGCTTAGAAATTATCATCGATAAAGATTACTACTCAATTGGTCGGTGGAGCTTTCCTAAACCTGATAATAAAGTTTTGGAAGTGCTGACCGAAGAGATTTTAGATTGTTTTGATACTTTAAGAATAACTCTTAATAAAGAAAAAAGTCTCGCATTAGACGCGGGTTTGTGCCATCAATATTTAATCAAATTAGCCGAATGGGGACGGACAGCCTATCAAGCATTTTTTGGTGAAGATAGACCAAATAAAATCCTCACCAGTCGCCTAAATCAAAATGTAGCTCCCACCTTTGTTTCTGAAGTTATGCCCTTTCCTTGGGAGGTTTTGTTTGAGGGAACTGAAGAGGAATATGAACAGGGAAATCCTGAAATGTTTTGGGGAATGCGCTACACCCCGGCTCGGATTCTCAACCCAGAAAAAGATATTGCAGATTATGTCTTGGAGCAAGCCCAACCTTCAGATATGTTGTTTTGCTTGCATCACAGGTTGCTTCATGCTCATAAAAAAGAAAGGCCAGAAATTGAAAGATTAGTGAGGGTGACAGCAAAAGACCACTTTACGTTGCTGGGTACAGCTTGCAATTTGACTAATGGTAAATCCGGCGATCCCTTGGGGGATGATTTACTCAAGTATCTTTACAAAGCTAGCCATAATATGTTGCATTTTGCTTGCCATTGTAAGGAGAGTAGACTGGGTGATAAGCTGCTGATTTCTTTTATTAAAGATGAGGATATTACAGAAAATGGCTTAGTTTTGGAGTTAGAAACTTACAAATTTTTGTTGCGTCAGGGGAAATTTCTCTGTCAGCCATTGGTGTTTCTTAATGCTTGTCAGTCGGCTGGGGGTGTGGATGAGTTACGGAGGACTTTCAATTTGCCCAAGGTGTTTATTCAACATGGTGCGGCTGCGGTGATTGCTACGGCTTGTCCTGTACCGGATATGTTTGCGGCCGCTTTTGCGAAGGTGTTTTATGAGTTTTTTCTGCGGGGGATGGTGGTGAAGGATGAAATAAGTGGAGAGAAAGTTGTTAAAGTTATGACAATTGGGGAGGCATTACAGTCCACGAGGTGGTATTTTTTAAAGGAGTTTAATAATCCGTTGGGATTGGCATATGGGGTTTATAGTCCTGCGGGTTATCACATGGGTCAATTATTTAGAAATCATCACAGTCATTGAAAAACTTTATAAATGAGTGCTGATAGCCAGATAAAAATTTTATTTTTGACTGCTGAACCTACTAATAATGCTAGGCTCCGTTTACAACAGGAGTTGCGAGATATCAGAGAACAGCTGCGACTAGCCAACCAGCGAGAAAGATTTCTACTAGAGTACAGGCTGTCTGTGCGTCCAAGAGATATCAGCCAAGCATTATTGAATTATGAGCCTCATATTGTGCATTTTTCTGGGCATGGCACAAGTAGTGGTGAGCTTTGCTTTGAAGATGAGTTGGGTAAAATGCAGCGATTAAAGCCTAATGCTTTAGCTACGCTGTTTAAATTAATGGCTGAACAAGTTGATTGTGTGATTTTAGATGCTTGTTATTCAGACTCTCAAGCAAAGGCTATTGTTCAGCATATCCCTTTTGTTATTGGCATGAAGAAGGATATCGGAGATAAAGCAGCGATTGCCTTTGCTTTAGGTTTTTACGACGCATTAGGAGCAAATCGATCGATTGAAGAGGCATTTAAATTTGGATGTGTTTCGATTCAACTAGAAGGTGTGCCGGAAGAGTCAACCCCTGTTCTCCTTAAAAAAGTAGACAAACCCACTACAGCTAACATTATTAAGGAACAGAATGTTCAAAGTGGCGATCGCATCTATCAAGATACTGTCAAATTAATCCTTCCTGATTCTTTAATCACTGCAATTACTGGCATCGCCTATCCTGTGATTAAAGGAAAAATTCTGCGTAGTGAGATAGTAATTAAGTTACTCCAGCAATTTAATCTAGATCCAGAGCATCCACCCACTGATTTTAGTGGTGTTTACGCCTACGCCTTAGTAGAATACGGTGTTGGCAAACCAAAACCATTGCTGGAATTATTCCGACAAGAAGCAATTAAACAAGCTTTTCGCACAGCATTAGACCACAATAACCCTTCAATTCTCCTCTCTGAGGTTGATACTTTTCTAGATGCCTATACCTTGGGCGATGATATTAGAAATTTGGGGCTTGATGTCAGGCGAGAAGTCGCTGAATTTGCGACGGTATTTATCGAAGTGGCGAAACGTAGTCGCACACCTGCTGATGTCTTGATGAACCAAAATATTGGTTCTCTACATAAAAGGATTGTGAGTATCCAAGAACAACTCGATAGATTACCGACACTGGAAGGAATTCGCACAGAAATAGCAAGATTGGCAGTAGATAATTATCCTGTATTGCCAGGAACTGCAACTGAAAACCAATATAAAGCGATCGCACTCGCCCAACAAATGCGAGGATGGTTTGAAACCTTAGGTTATGACTTTGAAAAATACGAAATCTGGGCAGAAGAATATTTTGAATGGATAATTCACATCCCAGTACGTCGCAGTTATGACCGGATTCTTATCCGTGGCGTTGCTGGAGAAATTGGGCTGAGTGATGTGATGGCGTTGCGTTCCTCAGTGGAGGCGCAAAAAACTGATGAAGGATGGTTAGTAACTACCCGCCGCATTTCCCGCGCTGCCAGGGAGGAAGTCAAGAAGGAAGAAAATCGTTATCTTGATTGTTTCACTTTTGACGAACTGATTGACTTAGATGCAGACTTTAATGGCTATCTCGACTGGTTAGAAGCAGAAATCAAACGCCGAAAAATTGATACTAAATATGTACCTCTTGCTTGTACAAAAGAAGAAATTGACCCAATTACCAAGCAGCGAATTGGGGTGAGTCGATATGAAGAAGAAGACGGCTGGATTGATGGTTATATCGACTTATGGCTTGATGATCCCGTAAAAGAGCATATTTCAATTTTGGGCGAATTTGGTACAGGTAAAACTTGGTTTGTCTTCCATTATGCTTGGACTGCACTGCAACGTTACCGCGATGCCCAAAAACGTGGTGTTGAACGTCCCCGTCTGCCTTTAGTAATTACCCTGCGTGACTTTGCCAAAGCCATAAATGTGGAGAATCTTTTGGCAGGTTTCTTTTTTACCCAACACAATATCCGCATCAACAGCGAAGTTTTTGACCAACTCAACCGCATGGGTAAATTGCTGCTAATTTTCGATGGTTTTGACGAAATGACAGCAAAAGTTGACCGTCAACAGATGATTAACAACTTCTGGGAACTAGCAAAGGTAGTAGTTCCCGGTGCTAAAGTCATCCTTACCTGTCGTACTGAGTATTTCTCAGAAGTAAAAGAAAGAAGGGCATTGTTAAATGCAGAACTACAAGCTTCTACTGCAAAGTATAGAGGAGAAAGACCTCAATTTGAGGTGTTAGAACTTGAAAAATTCAACGATGAGCAAATTCGGCAGGTGCTTTCATACCAAGCTGAACCAGCCACAGTTGAGCAAATAATAGCCAATTCTCAACTTTTGGATTTGGCCCGTCGTCCTTCAATGACAAATTTAATTGTAGAAGTGTTGCGAAATAGCGATCGCGCCTCTGAATTGTTAGCATCACTTCAAAACAACAATGATGAAAGAGTACGTCAATTAGTAAAAGAACTCCAGCTTACTAGTTTCCCTCAACCTCAAAGCATCTCATTAAGAATATCCCCAGAAGTAGCTGAAGTTGGTAGAGAAATAGAAATTTCCATCTATCTGAAGCAAGCAGGAGCAGATAACCAGAATGATTATTTGCTTCATGTTCCACAAACTCAAGCTGTTGGAAGTGAACTAAATATAATTTTAACTGCCCCTGGTTTTCAGTTCGACAGCGATAATGCTGTGAGCTTACCCCTCGATTCCGACATCGCCCAAGAAACCCAAACCGCCCGTTTCCGCCTCACCGCCCTCCGCCCTGGTTCCGCCACCATCACCGCCGAACTTTACCGAGGCGATACCTATGAGACAAAACTTGAAACCCAAATCCAAGTCGCCGATATTGACGAAGCCACTTTCACTCCTCAACGCATCACCACCCAACCCCGTCCCGTTCCCCAACCAGATTTTATCCTCCGCATCCAAACAATCTGGAATGAAACAAACTCCACCTGCAAATTCCAATACCAACTCAAAAGCTTCCTGTTTCGATCAGTATTTACCGAAAATAACATTTATACATCAGACTCACTTTCAAGTAGTTGGATAGAACAGGTGCAGGGATTGTTAGCAACTACACTCGAAAATATATCCAGTAGTTTGCCCACTGAGGGAAAATCTCGTTTAATTTCCCTCGGTCAATACTTATTTGGGCACTTCATCCCCACAGAACTACAAAGCGACTTTCGCAGTTTAATACCCCAAAATTCCGCTTTTACACTTTTAATTCTCGCCGACCAAGAAGCCTGGATACCTTGGGAATTATTATATGATGGTCAAAGATTTTTCGCGGAACGCTTCATCATCGGGCGCTGGCTCCAAGAATTAAACAACACCAGACCCTACGAATTTCCCGTAGGTGCAGTTAACATCGCCCACTACGCCAACGTCGAACAACCCCAACTCTGGGCTACTCTCCTCGAAGCCCCTGGCGCACCTCCACCCCAGTCGTTACCAGCAGGTGTATTGCATGATTCCACGGAAGCTATGCGGGGTCTGCACTTAATTCGCTACAGTCAGTCCTCAGATGTAGCCAACCTTCGTAACGCTCCCGTAACCTTAGATAATATCAACGACACAGAAGACATAGAACTCCAAATGCGTCCCGCCAAACTCAACCTGCGGCGCAATCGTCCATTTGTTACCTTGAGTTACGTTAAAACCGATACTTCAGAATTGACGGCATTAGAAAACACATGGGCATCCGCTTTTATCCGCGCTGGATGTAGCGGCTTTACAGGCTCACTCTGGGCTGTAGAACCAGCAGTAGAAGCTGCGTTTATTAGCTGCTTCTACAACCGTCTGTGGGCTGGTGCTTCCTTGGGTGAAGCGTTTTATACTAGCCGTCAGTTAGCCCGTGCAGCTACACCTGATTCCCTCGACTGGCTAGCCTACGTTCTGTTTGGCGATCCAATGGCGCGTCCTTACCGTCCCGTTCCTGGTGATGGCTATGCTATTGTCGAACCTATAGGACGGGAAATTGATGACCCATTATCCCCTGGTGCCAGCATTCGTTTTCGTGTTAAGCTGCCAAAAAATCCCCCTGTATGGCATGAAGATAGAGTTATTGACGTAGCAGAAAATCTCGTCTTTGAAAATCTACAGGTACATATTGTTACCTACGGTCTGCAAGTGATTCCAGATTTGCCCATCACAATGACACTCACTGCTAAAGGTGATTATTTAGGCTGGTTTACCCTAGTTGTACCTAATGAAATTACTGAAACTTCACCTTTAGTTCAGGTCTACTTTGCAGATGGAATGCGACAAATTCATAACCTTAATTTTTCCCTCAAAATTGAGAATGGGAGGGAAGAATGAGTGGTATTAGTAGCGCCATTCGCCATCAAACGATGGCATCTTTTTTACCAATTGTAATCCCTAAAGAAAATTATTATAATATTGGTTGGCAAAAGTTTAACATAACTGCCACTGATGAAGAACTTCTGAAATTTACAAATAATGTTTTAGAGTCTTTTTGGAGACTAGAAAAAGCAATTAATCAAACCAAAAGTATCAAATTAGATGCAGCAACTTGCCAGCAAGAAATGAAAGAACTGGCAAAGTGGGGTTTAGTAGCTTACCACAGATTTTTTGAAGAAGAAGGCTCCCGTAAAATTATCGAAGATCGTTGTAAAATGATGGGCAGCGAAACCCCAGCACCTACCTTTATATCTGAGCGGGTACTTTTTCCTTGGGAAGTACTCTATGCAGGGGATCATGATCAAGAACCTAATCCAGAAATGTTTTGGGGACTGCGCTACACTCCCGCTCGAATTCTTACTCCCGAAAAAGATATCTCTCGCTTTTTAGCAGATAGAACCACACCATTAGATATGATGTTTTGTCTGCATCATCGACTGCGAGAAGCTCATCAAAATGAATGGCTACTAATTCAAAACTTGATTCGCAGCTTGCAAAATAGCCGTTGTTCTCTGCTTTCAGCAGTAGGCAAATTAACAAAAATTGAAAATGGAGAAAACCTACTTGATTATTTTATAGAAGCTAACCATAACATTCTCCATTTTGCTTGTCACTGTCAGTCAGAAGAATTAGATGTAGATACCCTGCTATTTTCTCTGTTAAACGATGAAGGAGAAGAAGGCGAACCTTTAGTGATTAAATTAGGGGCTATATCTTTTATTTTGGTAAAACAAGATAAACGATTTCAGTGTCAACCATTAGTCTTTCTCAATGCTTGTCAGTCAGCAGGTGGAACTGATGCATTACGCAAAACTTTTAACTTACCACAAATGTTTATTAAACGTGGTGCTGAGGCTGTAATTGCAACCGCTTGTCCTGTTCCTGACCGTTTTGCTGCGGCTTTTGCTCAACAATTTTATACGTTTTTTATAGATAAACAAATGACAATTGGGGAAGCCCTACAAGCTACTCGCAGATATTTTATAGAAGAGTACAATAACCCTTTAGGTCTGGCCTATGGTCTTTATAGTCCGGCTTACTATCGACTAACTCAACCCCTGGCTACAGTAGGTGTCGCCTAATGACAAACCCCGCATCGACATCAGAAATAACTCAAGCAGAATTAGAGAAATTACTGACACAATTGCAACAACTGCGTTTGTCAATTACTACTGCACGGGAAACAATTGCACCATTAGAAGCAAATCTTGCAGCAGCTTACAACGAATTTCAGGCTGTTGTTGGTGCATTACGTCGTCAGTCAATGCGCTTACAAGCAGAAATTGCTTCTCTTCGTAGCCAAATTCAACGTTTCACCCAGGATGAAGACGACACCCAACAGCAGGATGTAGCAAACGATTATTTTCTCTACAAGGAAGAACAAACAACAGAATTTAGCCTCAAAGACCCAGAAGCGATTGATAAAGATATGCTACTAGAGCATATTTTTCGGTTATTAGATCCTGATGTCAACGCTGAGGATGCAGAATTACTCGCTAATCTCCAGGGTTTATGCAGTGACGCTACCGCCAGTTTAGCTGATGTTTTAGAAGAATTACCTTGGGGAGTAGTTTGGATAACTCGTAACTCCCAAGAAAACTTGACACAGCAATACCAACGTCTGAAGATTTGGGAGAATGCATTAAACCGACAGTTACAAAATTTAAAGCAATCAACAGAACGTTTGTATAAAGATGCACGTTACGGACTTTGGCAGCAACAGCAAAAAAGTCAAGAACATTGGCATAATTTTCTCAATCAATGTATTGAACAGCAGCAAGACCAGAATTATGAATTACAAGCTGAGTTAGACAAATTAAAAGAGGAGTGGGGGCGCATCACAAGCACCAATAGATTATGAGTAGTAAAGACTACCAACTTGATTTACCAGTACCAATAGGGGTAGAAGATTTGCCCATCCCCGTTGCTGATACTGCACCGCAACAGGAACAACCCAATGATAAAGCTTTTTTGGAATGGGGTAATTTAGTTAGTCAGCGCCATGTGCGCTCTTTAGCTTTTGACCCAACACAGGGAGATTTATGGTTGGCGACTGGGGGAGGAATACTGCACTGGAAGCTGGAATTAAACCGATTTGTTAGATATGCCAGCGAACATGGTTTGCCAGGTAACTCAGTGTTAGCAGTTGCCGTAGATGGTGCGAGTCAAGTTTGGGCTGCTCACGAGCAATTTGGAATTTATTATCTAAAAAATGATACTTGGCGACCTTACCGCATCCTGGGCGACGTAAAGGTAAGTTGTTTGACATTGGACTCTACTGGTAAACTTTGGGCTGGAACTGCTAGCGGTATTTATGCTATCAACACTCCAGACCGCAAACCCGCTATAGAACTACTCCCTGCTGGTTTTCCTCCAAGAGTAATGTCTATTGTTGACGAAAATGATATTTGGCTGTGCAATACTCAAGGCGTTTATAATTACAAAAATGCTACTTGGGTGCGTACTAGCGACAGCGTACAGCCAGATGTTCTCACACTAGCTCGTCAAGGTGAAAACCTGTGGTTAGGAACTTTTCGTGGACTGGTACGCATTGACTTATCAACGAACAAATCGCACAAAATTGATACTACATATCCTGGTGAAGTTACTGCCCTGGCTCCCCATCCGCAAGGAGTTTGGGCAGCCTGTGGCGGACAGGTGGGTTTAGCAACAGAAACTGGTTGGACACCCTTGACAGAAAAGCGATTTAATGAATCTATTACCAGCTTGCTAACAGGTAGAGACGATCAAGTATGGATTGGTACTCATGATGGACTACTGCGCGGCGAGAACAAACAAATACTTTTGCACTTAACAGATAATTCCCCTGATGTCATTGGGTTAGCTTCCCGCGAAAAATCTCCACCCACTTTCAGCAGTTTAGTGCAAGCACTATCAGTGCAGCAATTGGCAAACCGTTCTATTTTATGGATTGGCACGGCACAGGGTTTATTTCGATATGACTTATTTGACAAAAGTTGGCGGCGCTATGGCTATAAGCAACTTGTTAATCAAGATATCCGCGCTATCATCACCAGTCAAGACCAAGAAACTGTTTGGGTTGCGAGTTGGAGTAGTGGTTTACATGGCTTAAAACAGCAGAACGAACTCCAAACCGCGCCCAATATTTCTGAGCCAATTTTAACCCTAACTGCTGGAAGCGATCGCTACTGGGCAATTGGGTTAGATGGTCTTTATGAGTACAAAGATTCAGCTTGGATACAAGTAATTTCTCACAAAAAACTGCCGAGGGGATGGCTGCAAACAATTACCCAAGTTGTTCAAGACCATGTTTGGCTAGGTACTTCGGCAGGATTGTTATTATATAAAACTGATACAAAACGACTGACTCCAATTACTGGTAACTTAGGTAGTGCAGATGTGCGATCGCTACTAGCAATTAATAGAGATGATTTAGAACAGGTTTGGGTGGGTACAAGTCAGGGATTGTACGTAGGTAATGTTGACAACTGGAAACCAATACCTGAGCTTGAAAACCGAGTCATAACAGCTTTGATATGGGATAAGAACAATAGTAGTTTATGGGTTGGGACAGATAAGGGGCTATTTTGTTTGCTAAGTCAGGGTAATAGCTGGAAAATCAACGAATTTAACATCCACAATAGTGGCTTAGGGGCAAATCGAGTCACAGCACTGACCATCAGCACTGGTGAAGATAAAGAGACTAAATTATGGGTAGGTACACCTTCTGGTTTAAGTTGCTACACATATTAAAAAATCTAATATTGAAAGGGGAGTAGACGGTGAGTGAGGTAGATATTTTAGGGATTGATTTAGGGACAACCAATTCAGCGATCGCAATTTGGGAACCAGACACAGGACAGGCGAGAGTTTTGTCCAACTCAGAAGGCGATCGCCTCACTCCCTCAGTTGTCATGTTTGATACCGAAAAAAATCAACACATCGTTGGTAAATCAGCATTAAGTTGTATTACCAGTCATCCTAGTGAAGTCATCTACTCCGTAAAACGCTTCATGGGCTGTACCTTTCGTGATGAACGGGTACGCATCGACCAAACCCAAGTTACCTACACTATCGCAGAAATGCAGCAAAGCAAAGTTGCTGTTCGTGTAGGCGAAGAAATTTTCACCCCTCCCCAGATTTCTGCTCAAATCTTGCGTAAGCTAAAGGCAGATGCTGAGGCAACTTTAGGTCAAAAAATCTCCCAAGCTGTGATTACTGTTCCGGCTTACTTTAGTGAATCTCAGCGTCAAGCTACCAAAGAAGCCGGAGAATTAGCCGGGTTGCGAGTTCCGCGAATCATTAATGAACCAACGGCTGCGGCTTTAGCCTTTGGTTTGGGTACAGAACCCCAAACTGTCGCGGTGTATGACTTGGGAGGTGGTACATTTGATATCTCAATTTTACGAATTGAAAAGGGTTTGTTTCGGGTAAAGGCTACTAGCGGCGATACCCATTTAGGCGGTGATGATTTCGATTTGGCAATTGTCGCGTGGCTGAAAGCTGCGTTTCAGCAGCAGCATGGTATAGATTTACCAGTTGAACAAGATAATAGCGTGCGATCGCAGTTACGCAAAGCGGCAGAAGCTGCCAAAATTGCCCTGACTCAAGTTACAGAATATCAAATTAGCATCCCCAATCTTGTCACTGTAGAAAATCAATGTTTAGGGCTAGAAGCAACATTAACTCGTACTGAGTTAGAAAAACTTGTGCAACCTTTTATCAACCGCACCTTAGATATCTGCAATGCGACGTTGAAAGAAGCAAAGTTGCAAGCCACAGACATTGACCAAGTATTGTTAGTTGGTGGACAAACCAGACTACCTGCTATCAAGGAAGCACTAAAAGAACGCTACGGTTGGAAAATCAACGACTCTGTAAATCCAGATGAAGCTGTGGCTAGAGGTGCGGCAGTACTGGGAGCAAGATTATGTGGTTATCTTCGGGATGAGGTGAAACTTTGGGATGTAACGCCCTTGTCTTTGGGAATTGAGTTAGCTAACAGCAAGATGGATGCAATTATTTGTGCCAATGAACCAATACCAGTTACCAAGTGGCGCAAGGGTTCCCAAGCTTTTACTACCCAGCGCGATGGACAAGAAAGTATCCGCTTCCGCATTTATCAAGGTGAACGACCAATTGCCGGGGACAATGAATTTATCGGTGAAGTAGTTCTCAACCTAGCTACTGCTCGTCCGGCTGGGGAAGTTCGGGTTAATTGTAAGTTCACAGTTGACCATGATGGCATTCTTCATGTGTTGGCGGAAGATACCAGCACTGATGGGCAACCTGTGGAGAAAACGTTTGACCGCTTTTATCGCCTGACTCAGCAAGAGGTAGAGAAGAAGCTGGAAGAGGCGAAAGTGCATGAAAATGAAGACGCTGTGACTAATCGGATTTTTCAGCTAGAAGAAGAAATAATCCGACTGCAACGCGCGATCAATCACGACAAGTTATCTGATAATTTTTTACTAGAAAATTTAGGAAACTTGCAAGCTGCTATTAATAGCCGTGATGTCAGCCAAGCAGAGGAACTACTTGCCAAACTTAAAAGCAAAATAATCAACTAACAGTTTGTGTAATTTCCGGTAATCACAGCGATAAATTTGTATAAAAAGAAGAAACTTAAATACGAAGTTTTGTAACATGACTCACAATAAACGCTACTGAACTGTGATGGTTTATATGGCTGGGGACAACGGTAAGGTTTTTAAGAAATTTCCGGTAACCACTAGATGGCTCCGATGAGGGTGCAAAGTTTATTATAAGTTGCAGAAACTATTCCTGCTCGAAGATTTATAGGTATAAGGATAGTCGAGTTATCAACAGTCGGTTTATTTTCAACTTTAGATAATCTTGAGCATACTTAATCTATGATAACCTCTAGCTCTAGCTATATTAAATTATCTTGCAAGCAAGGAACTAGTCATGTTTGGCAACAATGACAAATAGTTATGGACTAATTATCAGTTCATTTGTAAAGGTTTTATGCGATTAGATTTACAAAGATTGTTTGACAGATGTAACCCCAGTAAGACTTTAGTTGTAGAAAATCCTGAGGAAAGGCAATATTATATTGATTTTGCCTCTGTACGGGGTGGAAAGGTAATTGAAGCACTAAGGCGGACGATTACACGGCTTGCGCCAAATAAGCCTACTTGCCAATTGTTTACTGGGCATATTGGTTGTGGCAAGTCTACAGAATTACGACGACTAGAAGCTGAGTTACAACAGCAGAATTTTCATGTAGTTTATTTTGAATCCACTCAGGACTTAGATATGGCTGATGTGGATGTTACAGATATTATGCTGGCGATCGCTCGTCACGTGAGTGAAAGTTTAGAAGCTGTGAATATCAAAATTCGACCCGGGTACTTTACCGGGTTACTGAATGAAGTTATCGATTTTTTGCAAACACCAATAGACTTAAAGGCAGAAGCAGAGCTTTCTTTACCGCTAAAAATTGCCAAAATTACCGCTAAAACTAAAGATAGCCCCAAGCTGAGAAGTCGCTTAAGGCAATATTTAGAGCCACGCACTAATAGTATTTTAGATTCAATTAATCAAGAAGTTTTAGAACGTGCCACCCAGGAACTCAAAGCTAAGGGCAAAAATGGGTTGGTGGTCATTATTGATAACTTGGATCGAGTAGATCCGCGAGCAAAAACTACAGAGCGATCGCAACCTGAATATTTGTTTGTGGATCGCGGTGAGCAGTTACGCAAACTCAATTGCCATGTAGTTTACACCATTCCTTTGGTGTTGATGTTCTCCAATGAAATTGAGGCGCTGAAAAATCGTTTGGGGGGAGGTATGGCTCCCAAGGTTTTACCAATGGTGCCTGTGCAGTTGCGGGATGGGAGAGACTATGAGGAAGGATTGGCACTTTTGCGACAGATGGTATTAGCTAGAGCTTTTCCTGGGGTGAATGCTGACAGTAGGTTAGCTTTGATTACAGAAATATTTGATACACCAGAAACTTTAGACAGACTGTGCCGTATCAGTGGCGGTCATGTGCGGAACTTGTTAGGGCTACTCTACAGTTGCCTTCAGGTAGAAGACCCACCTTTATCGCGAGAATGTTTGGAAAATGCTATCCGAAAATACCGAGAAGAACTAGTATTAGCGATTACAGATGATGAATGGGAGGCACTGCGGCTAGTAGTACAGACACAAAGCGTTAGTGGCAAAGTTAACTATTACACTTTATTACGCAGTTTGTTAGTCTTTGAATATCAGGATCAACAAGGGCGTTGGTTTTCTGTCAATCCAGTATTATTAGAAACTTCAAGATTTCAATCACTGCTGAGGGATGATTTTAGCTTTCTAGTCAATAACCAAAGTTTGCAAAATCGAAATAATGTTGAAGTAGAAAGCCGCAATCTTCAGGAAGTTAAGTTAGAAACATCTTTAACAACTAATACATATCGGTTAATTATTCTTCTTTCAAATAGCCAACTTACGGTTGGACAACGTTCTAGCTTACAAGTAAAAATAGAATCATCAACTTCTAAGGACAAAAATACTTTTCAAATACCTGCTAATATACCTGAATTACAATGTTTTGTTAGTGCAGATGGTTTACGGGTTGTCGATTTAGAGGCAGCAACTATATCTATAGACCCAGAAACTGATAATCCTCTCCCTGCTAGTTTTGAGTTGCAAGGGTATTTACGCGGTACCCGTACCTATACTATAGAACTATTTGTTGAAGACCCAGAATCAGGGAAGGTAAGTCTATTTAAATATGAAGGACAAATAATAGTAAACCCTCCAAGAGAAGCAGAAAAATCTTTATCACTTCTTCCGACACTTCCTACACTGAATATTAGCGTCGCACCACAAGCTAATTTTGTATTGCTAGTAGAAACTGAATTACCTGATAGCGATGATAGTTCTTATTTCTTCACCTACTATTTAACTAGCCGTCTGCGCGATCTCAAGTTACGTCAGCAAGAAGTAGGAAAGGTGCAGTTGCAGTTTAATCAATTAAAAAGAATGCGTTCTTTGCTGGCACGAACTTTACAATTTGCTACAAATGCCAAACCGGAGGATGCTCGCGAACAGATGATTTCGGTAGGATGTTTTCTTTTTGACATGCTTTTTCCTGCGGAAACAACTGGTCTTTTACGCAATGCTTTTTGGCAGGTTGCTGACCAAATTTCGACTTGGCTAATTATTGAAGATGGTATTACTTGGTTACCGTGGGAATTGGTGGTACCTTATCGTGATTATGATGATGTAATATCGAGACGTTTTCTCTGCGAACGTTACTTCTTAAGTCGATGGATACAAGGATTGGGTATTCCTCTTTATAATGAAGTTCCTTTGGGTGAAATCGCCATTGCTCACTATAAAATTTTAGATATGCAGGATGAAGAAATAGAAGCTTGGAAGCAACTTTTACAGGCTAGCGTTACTCCAGGAATTAGCCAAGCTTTTAATTCAGAAACGCCTTTTTATGGACTACATTTACTGCGATATGCAGAAGAATTTAATCGCCGAGATATTGTCGCCCGAGATGCAGTGAAGTCTGCTAATACTCCTGAGCAGGAAGTACCAAAAGCACGCTTAGATTTGCGATTGAAACGACCGATAGTTACTTTTAGTATTATAAATAATAATGATGATGTGCTGCAAAATACTGGGGAATTAACAATAGTAGAGCGAGTACTACCTTTTTTAAGAGTAGGTGCCAGTGCAGTTGTCGGTTGTTGTTGGCACACTTCGGAAGTTGCAGAACGTATTTTTTGGAGCCAATTTTACGAACTTTTGGCGAAAGGGTTTTCTTTAGGGGAAGTTGTTTGGCGATCACGTTTAGCGGTAGAACGGGCGCTACCTCATCGCCTGGATTGGTTAGCTTATACTCTTTTTGGAGATCCTTGTGCCAAACCCTATGAACCGGAAATCAGTTCTGGCTACTCTGTTTTAGAATGTCTTAACCCCGACGAACCATTTAGAGTGGGAAAAACTTATTATTTTCGTGCTAGTATTCGTAAGCGTCCGCCATTTTGGTATAAAGATAAACTAATTAAGACAGAAGTATTATCTAGTCAGTTGCGAGCATTATTTATGGCTCCTGGCTTGCAAACTTTTTTCCCCGAACCTGTGGAAATGAAACCAACAGGACGTTATATGCGTCAAGCTACCTTATCTCTAAATCCACAACAAGAAGGAGATTACCCACTACTGGTACAAATTTTGGAAGGTGAGGAACTTGTGAAAACACTACAATTGAATATCAAAGTGCGGGAGCAAGCAAATGGGTAATGCAGTTGCTAGCACTCTCTCTTCTAGGAACGAACGTCACGAGTCTCGTTGTCATATACAGGTAACAATTATGAAAAATATGCCGACAGTTGCAGTCGGTGCGAGACCTTTTCCTATGACTTTTGCAGAAGGAGATATTCAAGTTTTTAATCAAAAATTTGTTGCGATATTAGAAGAACTTAGTTTTGATGTTACACAAAAGGGTGTAGATTTAAAAGAATATAATCACAATTATTTAAATCGCCTTCGCGATCTTGGTAAAGCTGCTTACAATAAAATTCTGCACTCGACAACGCGTCAATATTTCAAAGATAAAGAAAAGGCAGAAAAACAGCGCGGTTTGAGTTTAACTTTCCAGACACCAATGGAAATTTCTTTTTTCTGGGAAATGTTGTATGCTGGTAAACCTTTTGGTGTTGAAACAGATGAATTTTGGGGTTTTCGTTATCCAATTGGTCGTACTTACTGGGGAGAGTTTGATTTTCCCGACCGCATCCAACTTCAAGGAGGAATATTTTCGGCGATTCATCACAAACTTAAGTATTCTCAAAAAGAGGTAGAGCAAGTAGCAAGACTGTTGCATCAAGTATGCCAGCGCCTTAGCTTAAAGTTAAATTTGCATTTATTAGAAAATATTATTCCCATTGAAACTATTTGTACGGATACATTATTGGAACTTTTCCACGACCCAGAATTTCGCTATGGAATGATTCACTTTGCTTGTCACTGCTTGGCATCTGAGGATATATATACACCGCAAGCATACCTAAGCCTGACAGCCTACGAGCAAAAAAAAATAGAAATTGAGTTAGAGACATTGCTAGCTTGGGAAGGATATGGTTTTCAAAATCGTCCTTTTGTTTTTCTCAATGCTTGCAGTTCTGCAACCCCTGGACAGTTGTTGCAAACTATTAATTTCCCTTCTGGAATACTGAATTTTGGTGCTGCTGGTGTAATTGCTACTGCTTGCACAATACCAGATCTATTTGCTAGTGCTTTTGCTAGCAAGTTTTATGAATTATTGCTAGGTAAGTTTGAAAATAATGTGTCCGTAGATATTGGTGAGGTTTTACTGGAGACAAGGTTGTATTTTTTGCAAGAGTATAATAATCCTTTGGGTTTGGCTTACGCTTTATATGCTTGCTCGAATCAAAAGTTGCGAGATTAGGTATTGGTTTTAATTATTATATGAAATATAATAGTGTTCCAAATACCAATATTTACTAAGAAAACATTCCCGAATTATTAATAAATTAGGTAATTATAAAAATTTGATAAATATTAAATTTTGAATTTT
>NZ_JACJQJ010000099.1 GCF_014696615.1 Nostoc linckia FACHB-104
TCCCAAAGCATACCCCAGATTGACCACACCCCGGCAAGAATTACGCAATCAATTGCAGAGTGCTTAAACCACAAGCTTTTCAGCTTTTCTTAGTGCCATTCGCCTATATTAGCCCCCGACCACTTTATGGACGGCCTATCCTGGTCAATGCTACTGGTTCGGACGCTGGTATCAATTTCGCTGGTCGCCACTCTGATATCGTGTTTATTACTAGTCCTGCTGGTGGGGATATTGAAAGCGCACTTGCATCATTACCAGCACACACCGCCCGCGTCAAACAGTCGGCGATAAATAAGGGGCGACAAGTACGGACTTTGCTAAATCCTCTGATTGTTGTGCGTGAGACAGAACGAGAAGCAGAAGCATACGCCCAAGCAATTATTGACCAAGCCGATCGCGAGTCGATAGCTGGACGTTCTCGTTTCACTAGCGATGCACACGCCTGGAGAGGACATCAGAAGGGCAATCTACGTCATGGTGTGGGTAGTGCGATCGGTGGTAATGTTCAATTGATTGGTTCACCAGAGCAAATTACTGAGCAACTCTTGCAATTACATCAAGCTGGTGTTGATGGTTTCCAACTCGCCTTTTATGATTTCGAGCCAGATCTTGATCTTTTTGGTCAACGGGTTATCCCACTACTCAAACAGGCGGGACTGAGACTGTGATGAGAAAATCTGTTTTGCTGAATTAAGGGATGAATTGAAATTCCAATACAGTTTGATATCTATAGGACTTACGCAAGTGTCACGAAATATTAAAGTTGTTTCTTGGTAGTGAGGACTTCAGTCCCTACTACAAACTCAAATAAATCTGCCAGTTGCGTAAGTCATGAATTATTTTCGCATTTTGGTCGGTTGTAGGTTACTTACTTGTTTTTTTTTCTAATCTGTGAGATATTTCTTGTAGTTAACTACGGTTACTCAGTCGATTTATAGTATTTTAAATTCATAGTGTAGTAGAATATAGCTTTTGAAGATAGAAGCTTCAAAGGAGATTTTTTAGCGATCGCCTGTTCTTGATATCATTTGTGTAGATTCACATTTTCCATACTCTAATTTCGATGTAAAAACTCTTACTTTAGTTGTGATGGCTGAACGCTAAAGGAAAGTATTTTTTATTCTAAAATCTTTGTATAGCGCCAATAAATCATTTTATATAAGTATATTCAAAAACCAAAAATATTTATCCAAGCAATAGATTTTTATTTATTGATAATTTAAAAAATAATAAAATTAATATTCATCTAACCTCTTTATAAAATGCCTATTTTTTTAGATGAAACTCAATAAAAACCTTTTACTTATTTACTTGACTTACATCTATGTCAAATTACAGCAAAACGGCAATTACTGAATTATGGTACACTCGCTGTCCAGTTCCCACTGTGTCTGGGCTAGCCTTAGATTTAGGATGGTTAAATCAGACCTTTGCTAAAGATGGTATTGCCTTCAAATCCTTACGAGCTTCTGAAGAACGTTCTGTTCGTGAATCCCATTATGACCACACACTGAAGGGATTATTTCGTGAAGGTGGTAATATTCCAGCAATTTGGGCAAAGTCTACTGGTAAAGATACCCGCGTAATTGGTTTGACATGGGTAGATGAGTACCAAGCAATATTGACTCTACCAAATTCAGAAATTAACCAACCCGCAGATTTAGCAGGGCAAAAATTGGGACTACCACGACGGATTGAAAGCCAAATTGACTTCTCTAGAGCAATGGCGTTACGGGGTTTCTTGAGTACTTTGTCACTAGCTGATTTAAAAGAAACTGATGTCAATTTTGTAGATATTAACGCCCAACAAACAGACTTACGCGAACTTGAAGGTACGACTGTACGGCGAAGTAATTTCTATTATGCAGAAGTAGCAGCTTTACTGCGAGGTGAGGTTGATGCCATCTATGTTAAAGGTGCCCCTGGTGTAGACTTGACTGTAGAACATGGTTTTAAAGTGGTCTTCGATTTAGGCGCACATCCCGATCCCCTCGTGCGGGTGAACAATGGTACTCCAAGAACAATCACCGTTAATGCGGATCTTGTAGAACAGCATCCAGATTTAGTGGTGCAATATCTAGTTTGTCTTTTCCAAACTTCAAAATGGGCAGAAACCCACGCTGAAGAGGTAGTAAGAATTGTTTCCCAGGAAACTGGAGGCGGTGAAGCAGCAGTTCGCAAAGCCTATGGATCAAAGCTACATCAGCGCTTACAACCAGCTTTATCCGAAGAGTGGATCGCCGGACTGAAATTGCATAAGGACTTTCTATTGAAGTGGGGATTTATTCCTACAGATTTTGATATTGATGCTTGGATTGTGCGAGAACCCTTAGCAATAGCTCAGAAACTAGCTTTTAATCTTCAAGAACCCGCTTTTGCTCAACTATAAACTTGCAGCTTCTGTTCAGGACTAAATTCCTGACGACATCGGGAGGTAAAAATTATGGAAGTTCTCTGGTATTTAACTGCGCCAGATGGCCCCTATCCTTGGACTAAAAAGGGTGCAAGGAAAATTGATTATGCATATATGCAACAGCTAGCGCGGGGGATCGATCACCTGGGATACTCTGGCGCACTTTTGGCTACAGGGGTGCATGATACCTGGGTATTAGGTTCGTCGCTAATTCCGTTTACAGAACGGATGCGCTTTTTGATTGCTGTACATCCGGGTTTGTTATCGCCCACATTGTTTGCCAAGATGGCGGCGACTTTTGACCAATTTTCTAAGGGTCGGTTGTTGATTAATATCATCAACGGCACATCCAACACAATGGCCGCTAATGGTTTGCATCTTTCCCACGATGAACGCTATGCCCACTGTGATGAATATCTCACAGTTTGGCGGAAACTCATGGCTGGGGAAACAGTTGACTTTGAAGGCGAATATGTCAATGTCAAAAAAGCTAAGGTAGGATTACCTGCGGTACAGTCACCCTATCCGCCTTTGTGGTTTGGTGGTTCTTCTGAAGCTGCTTTGGAAGTCGCAGCTAAACATATAGATACTTACTTAACTTGGGGAGAAACACCACCACAGATTGCAGAAAGAGTAGCTACAATGCGATCGCTTGCTGCTAAATATGGTCGTACTCTTAGATTTGGTATTCGCCTCTATGTCATTGTCCGCGAAACTGAAGAGGAAGCCTGGAAAGCCGCCGACTGGTTACTTCAGCGTATGGATGAGGAATCAGTAGCAAATATCCAAAAAATGTTGAATAGTGGCGATTCCATAGGTCAGCAACGAATGCTGAAGTTTCATGGTGGTCAGATTCCGAAAAATGTCAGAGATTTGGAAATTTATCCGAATCTTTGGGCGGGTTTAGGTTTGGTGCGTCCCGGCCCCGGTACAGCGGTGGTAGGCGATCCAAAGACTGTTGCGGCGCGTCTTCAGGAATATGCTGATATTGGCATTGAGACTTTCATTATTTCTGGTATTCCGCTGATTGAAGAAGCCTATCGAGTTGCTGATTTATTGTTACCATTACTGCCAATTTCTCGACCTGGCAATAATAATCAAGTTCCCACCAGTATTAATGTTCCTACTTGGAGCAGTATTAGGGAAACTGTAGGGGCTATTCCTTCTAGTAAAGAAATTGCTGAACCTGCTAAAGAATTGGGTTGAAAAACTAATTCGTAATTCGTAATTACGTAAATTAGGAATAATCTGGATTTTTGAGTTCAATCTGTTAGTAGATTTTAGAAAATGAGGATAAATTGCTGACTCCAAATTGATGCCTTTTTATCTTTGCAAATCTGGATTGTAATTATAATTTTTGAACCGCATAGGCGCAGAGAACGCAGAGTTAAGAGTTGGCATTAACTCGGTTTTTGTATTTGTTAGCAGATGAAAATGTTTGGTAATTTTGTGTTCAATTTGAAAGCAAGATGAAAGATAAAGATATCTTTGAGAATGGATTACTTAACTACCGCATTAAACGTCGTAGTTTACCTACAGCATTATTTTTCCTGACATCTGCGATCGCGGTTGCTTGTAATAAGGGTTCTAGCCAAACTAGCAATTCTGCTTCTCAGTCTCCTGAAGCTAATAGTTCTACACCTGCAAATCTGGCAGATACTACCGCCCAAGGTACGAAAGCAAGAATAGCCATTATTAGAGGCCCAGGGCCTTACTATCTAGCTAAGGTAAAAGGCTCATTGGAGAAATACTTAGAACCGAAAAAATATGGCGTACAGTGGTTAGGCCCGTTTCCCGCCTTTGCACCCGCAGTTGAAGGTTTGAATGCAGGTAGTATTGATTTTACAGGCGGTAGTACTACTGCTGCTATATCCGCAATGGCTGGTGGTTCACCATTCAAAATTTTTGGTTACCAAGTTAGTGGCAAAGATGGCTCGGGGATTTTAGTTCCTAAAAACTCTTCGATTAAAACCTTAAAAGATTTGGTTGGTAAAAAGGTGCTTGTGAATCGAGGCGGTACTGGTGAATATTTGCTAGCAAAGGGACTAGAAAAAGCGGGAGTTTCTATAGACCAAGTTCAGCGAGTTTATCTTGGCCCTGCGGATGCTGCACCAGTTTTTGCTTCAGGAAAAGCAGATGCTTGGGCTGTATGGGGTACTTTTTTTGCTAATGCTGCTGTAAAAGATGGGGCAAGAATTCTGGCTACGGCTGGAGAAATTGAATCAGAAAATGATGGGATTTATATCGTTCACAATGCATTCTTAGAGAAGCATCCAGATATTGTAAAAGCTGTTTACGATGTTCTGGTACAAGAAAGCCAATGGGTATTATCAAATGCACCAGAGGCGATGCAAGTCTACGGTAAAGAATTTAAGCTTTCTGAAGGTGTACAGAAGTTTATGAGTGAACGAGTAGAAGGTACACCCATACCAGTCGGTGCAGCAGAAATCGAAAAGATGAATCGCGTTAGTGACTGGTTTTTTAAACTGGGCATTATTCCCAAAAAGCCCAATATAGAAAACTTTGTAGTTGATGTCACAAAGTTATAGAAAGCGTAAAGAATTCAAAATTCAAAATTGGGAAGAGGTGAATAAATACAACAATACTCTATGCCCAATGCCCAATAACAAAGGAGAAAAATTATGACTAATTCAATTCGTATTGGTGTTCATGTTAATAATTTGTCGGTATTTACATTGAGTAAAAAACCTGAATTATTGACAGATTTACTCCAACCAACGGGAGTATCAGCAGAGTGGATCTCGGAAACAGGTGGTAAGCAGACGGTTAAGCTATTAAAGACCGCAGAAATTGATATTGGCGCAACGGGTACAACTCCGCCCATTTTGGCACAGGCTAAGGGCGTGCCTGTTGTATATTTAGCTACCTCTCAACCTCGCCCAGTCCAAGGTGCAATTGTGGTCTTGGAAAATTCGCCGATTCAGAGTGTGCGCGATTTGAAAGGCAAAAATGTGAGCTTGAGTGAAGGGTCTTACCAACAACATTTTCTCGCGATCGCTCTTGATAAAGTCGGGCTTACTTATCAAGATGTGAAAACTATTCCTAACTCAGCAGATTCTCTCAAAGCTTTCCTCAATGGCGAAATAGAGGCTTGGATTACATCAGACTTACATTTAGCAGAGGTTCAGAAAAATCACAAAGTTAGAGTACTGCTTTATAGTTCCGAGTTATTTAGCAATCGCTCTCTTTACTTTACTCATCGCAATTTTGCCGAGCAACATCCAGATGCTTTATCAGCTTTTATTAAGGCGCTTGAAAGAGTGGATCGCTGGATTGCTACCCATTTCAGCGAAGCAGCTGAACTATTATCCAAGGAAATTAATAATGGGATTGATGCTAAAGGTTGGGAGAAATCTCTAAGAAATAGGCCTTGGGGTCTTGTTCCACCTTCCCAAGAGTTTATTGCTGAACAACAATACGCGGCTGATGTATTCTATCGTTTTGGTTTGTTGCCCAATAGTATCAATGTTTCTGAAGCGCTATTAGCTGATCCTTTGAGTGTATTTGAAGCTAATCTCGCACTAGCTGGTAGATAATTGATTTGGTTGTGCGATCGCCTAAATTTGCTAAATGAGAAAATAGGCGATCGCACAAGGTCACACAATCTGGCGATTTTGGGAAAAACTAGGTAGTTCTGGAGCGATATAAGCCCAAGATACTGCGGAATCAGTCCAAATTTGATGCATCGGCTTAACTAATTGCGGATTGTCTAAACTTCCAGCTTTCAGCCAGACGAATTGCGGTTTTGCTGGCGCTTTTGTAAACAGAGGTGAACCGCACTCTGGGCAAAATTCGCGAGTAATTTAGTTGCCACTGTTCCCAGTTTTTGTATAACTCTTAACTTGTCCAGCTACAATGCGTAATGCGGCTGATTGTATGCGAACCCCTACATTAAAAGCACTACCCGTCGTCTTTCTACAATCTTGACAGTGGCAATAATTCGCTGCTTCTAGTTCTCCGTTATACTCATACCGCACATAGCCGCAAAGACACCCTCCTGTGACAGTTTCTGCCATACTCTCTTATCCAGGTCACCTATTGACAAACTCTTTTGTAAGCAAAAAATACAGATGAGCCACAAAAATCGCTTCTGTACTCATCTGTAGATGTAAAAATTAGCTATTTCGCTAGATATTACAATCCATGCTGCTTAAACCAAGCTTGAAGGCGCTCCCATCCGTCTTTAGCTTCTGTTTCGCGGTAAGAGGGGCGATAATCAGCCAAGAAGGCGTGGGGTGCATCGGGGTAAACGATGACTTCAGATTTACTGCTGCTAGATTTGAGTTGTTCTTTCAGCTTTTCTACTGTATCCAGGGGAATACCTGCATCCTGACCACCATAGAGTCCGAGAACTGGGACTGTTAGCTTAGAAGCGACATCAACGGGATGCTGAGGCTGACGTTCGGTAGCATCGCCTAGCAGTCGCCCATACCATGCTACACCTGCTTTAATTTGCGGGTTATGTGCAGCATAGAGCCAAGTAGTCCGACCACCCCAGCAAAAGCCGGTAATTCCGACGCGATCGCCATTACCTTTCGCAGATTTAACAGCCCAAGCTATAGTATCATCAAGGTCTGATAACACCTGAGCATCGGGTACTGTTGCTACTATTGGGCGAATTTCGTCAATATTGCTTAATTTTGACACATCACCTTGACGGATGAATAATTCCGGAGCGATCGCTAAATATCCCAACTTAGCAAAGCGACGGGCAATATCTTGAATGTGTTCGTGTACACCAAATATCTCCTGAATTACCAGGATAATCGGGAAATTTTCTCCTGTGTCTGGTTGCGCTCTATAAACAGGAATTTCGCCATCTTTGACAGGAATATTCACAAATCCTGCAACCAAACCTTGAGTATCAGTGGTGATAACTTGACTAGAAATAGGTTGTACTGCTTGGGCAAAACCATTAGTTCCGGTAGTAGCAGTAGAATTAGCGTTGCTCATCTTTTTTTACCTTGATTTTTCCGTATCTACAAATTTCAAACTCTTGCTGGAAGAACTCACCAACGCATTCAGAAAAATAGAAATCACCCAAAAAATCTCTCAAACTTTTATTCCCTCAGTTCCAGATTTTTCGCTGTGTCCTCTGCGGTTCAAAAGTATTTAATTCAACTACAAAGACACAGAGATCCAGAGATAATTTAGGACTTCATAGTGAAAGATTTTTTATCAAGACGCTATGTCTATTTTCATGCTCGGTTGTGAGATTTTCCAGCGAAGAAAATAGTTATTTTAAACGCTTAGGTGTGAGCGCTTCATATTGTTTGTTAGGCAATAAAAATTCTCTCACATCTAGCTTACGAGGTAGGAGTTTAGCTTCAAAATACTCATCTGCTACTCGTTGCTGTTCTGCAATAATAGAAGGTGACAATTTTCTTAATCTAAAGGTACGTCTCTGTGCCACAGTTTCTAAAAGAGATACTTCCAGCCTCAACTCAGGAGCAAGAATTTTAGCAACTTCTTTTGTGTTATTTTCTGCCCATTCTCCTAGTTTATCTATCTCCTCTAAAATAACTCGTACTACCTCCGGATTTTCGGTAGCAAACTGTCTTCTTGCTACGTAAAATCCTCCTTGAGTAGAAATCCTAGCTGAATTTCTAATTGTTCTAGCTCCAGCATTTTTTTGGACATAAGCTAAGGCTGGGTCCCAAACAGCCCAAGCATCAATTTTTTTCTGAAGAAATGCATCACGTGCTTCAGATGGAGTCAAACTCACAGCCTGAATATCACTAAATTTCAATCCTGCTTCTTTTAAAGCTCTTAATACTAAATAATGTGCAGAAGAACCTTTCTGAAAAACGACTCTTTTACCTTTGAGATCCGCTACTTTTTTAATGGGTGAGTCTTTTTGAACTATGATGGCTTGTCCTTCACCTTTGCTAGGTTTACGTCCAGCAATATAGACAAGTTGTGCGCCTGCAGCTTGGGCAAAGATTGGTGGTGTTTCTCCCACACTACCAATATCAACTCTATTAGCATTCATAGCTTCTAACAATTGGGGGCCTGCGGGAAATGGTACCCAATTTACAGAAATCCCTAAAGCTTTGAGGCGTGGTTCTACGGCTCCTTTAATTTTGACTATATCTCCAGATGTTTGGTAAGCCAGGTTAACTACTTTTGTATTAATTCCCGGTCTTGTCTGTGCTTGGCTGCTTTGTAGTAAGCTACCTGTTAAGGGAGTGGAAATAGCGAATAATCCTAGTGCTGAAAATTGCACAATGCGCTTTAAAACTGTGCGGCGATTGCTAAAAAATGGTATTTTCATGGCTGTAAGTTTCTCCTCTTTTTTAGGGTTTAATAGAATCCAGAAATAGAGATATTTTGTTCTTTCTCTAGCTGGCATTTTTTTACTGTTAACTGTTGACCGTGCCAATTTTAGATTTTAGATTGCCGATTTTAGATTTTTTTGGTATATGCCCCGCCCCTTGTGGAGCCACTCTCGTGGGCGGGTTTCCCGACTTGAGAGAAGTGGCGTGGCGGAACAAATCCAAAATCCAAAACTTAAAATCTTTGAGCAACGCACCCTTGTGGTTGGGGTCAATCCAAAATCCAAAATCCAAAATCCAAAATCCAAAATCCAAAATTCGTTGACTGTCAGTAAAAAATATTGTTTTCCTATGAATTAGGAAAGTGAAAATTTAATGCTTCCAAACAACTCGTAGTGATGTTGTAATCTCTTCAGTGAAATTTCCTGAAGGCTCAACTTCCAGTAGCGCTTGTTTCAAATCCGCTTCAAAAGGCTCTACATTGTCACCAAAGAAAATTTTGAGAGCAAAAGCTGTGGTGTATAAATAACCAAGATAGCTAGAAATTGTCCAACTCTTCTCAAACGAGACTTCATATACTTCTTGGCGAGCGAAAGCTGATTGAGCAATTAGTACCTCATGAGGAGGGTCTACAGGAGTGCGAATACCCTTTCCTCTCTGTCCAGTTCGTCTTTCCTCGCCTAACCATTTTTTGACAATTCTGATTGCAGCTTGCTTCCAAGGAAGTGAACTTTCCCAAGGGTTTTCATTAGTATTGAGCAGTACAAATCCACCATCATCAGAGAGCAATTCATAAATACGCTCAAGCACAGTTTCACGTTGCATCCAGTGAAAAGCTCTACCAATGGTGACTAGTTTAAATTCACCCAAACTAGAATTAATTAGTTCTGCACCTTGCTCAAGCCAGGTAATATTATTTCTCCCAGAGATTTGGGCTTGGCGTTTAGCCTCTTCGATCATATCTGGATCGGGATCTACAGCAATTACTTCCTGAAACTGATTGCTGAGAGGAATTGCGATTAAACCAGGGCCGCAACCTAAATCTAAGAGTCTTCCTTGACCGTTAAGATGAAAGATTTCGGTGAGTTTAGCAAATACCTCTGATGGATACTTGGTTCTGTATTGAGCATAGCTTTCAGCAGCACCCTCAAATAATGTTGGGTCGTAGGTAGGAAGTGTTTTCATGAGATATACTTTGGACTCAAATATGTAATGAACTCACAAATCAATTGGATATTTTTGTCAAGTTTTTTATGGCTTCAGATTCAGTATTTTAGTGTTTGGCTTTTGTTTGTAACCAAAACCATAGGCTGATTTTCCTTAGTATTTTTTAGACGCTAAGGTAGTCAGTTATTTAGAAAGTAGAGTGGGCTTTACCCACCCTACAACTGGTAAGAGGAAAGTTAGAAAAAGCAACAAGTAAGTATCATATCTGTTAGACTATTGGTTGTGTCCGTGTTGATGACGACAAGTTGAATATTTTGCAGCAAAAAAAGATATAAGTCTGACATAGTGTTTCGCGATCGCTAGATGCTTGACAATAATTATTGGTTATTTCATCAACTTACAATTCTCTAGGATTAGGTCGCCAGCGTAAAAGATACGCTTCTAAAACCCGAACGCCCCAATCGAGTAAAACACTAATAAATGCTAAAACTATTAATATTGACCAAGCTTTATCAACATTCAATGTTCCTTGTGCTGCCATTAAGAGATAGCCTAAACCTTTAGTAGAACCGATATATTCAGCTACAAGCGCACCGACTAAAGCCATACCTAAACTTGTACGAATTCCTGCAATTACCCAACTTAGAACTGAAGGTAATACAACCATCCGCAATATTTGCCAGCGATTAGCACCCATGACTTGAAATGCTGCAACTAATTCGCGTTCTATGCTTTGAAGTCCCTGATATGTGGTAAAAAAGATGGGAAAAAAAGCGGCTAAAGCTGCAAGCAAAATTTTGGAGAGTAATCCTATACCAAACCAAACAATAAAAAAGGGCGCTAGGGCAATACGAGGTATAGAATTAAAGACTTGGACGTAAGGTAAAGTTATAATTGCTCCTTGTGGAGAATAAGCTAGTAAAATGCCTAAACTTATCCCTCCAGTCATGGCTAAAATTAGCCCACCCATCGCTTCTTGAAAAGTGACAAAGACGTGTTTAAATACTGTTCCTTCAGAAAATAGTTGCTGTAATTCTTTGACAATTAGACTTGGTTTACCAACAAGCGCAGGTTCAATAAATTGAGGAACGCCAAATGCGCCTGTACCCAGTTCCCAAACAAATAAAATGACTACTAAAGGCGTGAGTTGGATTGCTAATTGCAATATGCGTTGACCCCAGGTAATTGTGTTGGGAATAGAACCAGAAATTTTTGTCTGTTTACGATTAGCAGAAAGCGCAGATTGTTCAACAGATACGCTGGGATTGCGGGTAGTTCTCATGTTATTCTTTGTTAGCGTTGAAAGAGTGCAAATCCTTGGTCTTGTTGTTGTAATACCTGTTTAGTTAAATCTGACCACATCTCACGCTGGATAGTTTGAAATTGAGAATCAGTGCGAATCGCGATCGCAGATCGGTCTTTTGGTAAATTAATCTCAAATTCCTTGACAATTGTGCCAGGACGTAGACTTAATAAAAATACTCTCTGGGAAAGTGCGATCGCTTCATCCAGGTCATGAGTTACCAATAAAAAGGTACATCCCGTATCACGCCATAATCGCAAGAATTCATCCTGTAACAAAGCGCGTGTTTGAGCATCTAGACTACTCAGAGGTTCATCAAGTAAAACTACATCGGGTTCATAAATCAGCGTCCGAATCAGCAACACACGCTGCTGCATACCTCCCGATAGTTCTCTGGGAAAACTGTGTTCAAAACCAGACAAACCATATTTTTCCAGTAGCGCTAAGGCTTTTCTTCTTCCTTCAGTTCGAGATACACCACGAATCTCTAAAGGAGCAGTAACATTATCTAGCACTGTGCGCCAGGGTAGCAAAGTTTGCTTTTGAAACAAGTAGCCAATTTGTTTGATACCACTAGTATTAAAAGTCCCTTGTACTTCTGTACCAGGACTAATTAACCCTGCAATCACATTCAATAATGTACTTTTACCGCAACCACTAGGGCCAATAAGTGTCACAAATTCACCAGCATTGATGCTCAGACTAACATCATGTAAAGCTTCAATCCGCTTATTTTTACTCCAATAAGAAATGGAGAGATTTTCAGTTTCAATCATTGAATTGGGCATGGGACATTGGGCATTGGGCATGGGGCATTAAGATTACAAATTACGAATTACGAATTACGAATTACGAATTAGTAACTATGCTCTATTTCCAGCAAATTTATCGAACACGCCTTGAGAATAGGGAACTAATTTCTTAATAATTCCCGTATCGTAAAATACTTTTTGATCTGCAAGATATGCAGACTGACTAATCGAGGCATTTTTAGGAACTGAGCGCTTGAGTTCAGTACGAAGACCTGTCAAAATTGCATCTAAATTCGCATTATCAAACCGTTTGCCCACTGCTTTGAGGATTTGTTCTGGCGGAGTTTGATGCATATATGTGAAAGTCCGATTGACTGCAACAATCAACCTTTTAACTGCTTCAGGTTTTTGAGCAGTGACGCGCTGATGACTGAGCCATGCACGAGTCATAGCTTCCCTAGCACCAAAATATTTTTGATGCACCTTGGGATCGAGGGCGTTCAATAGTTGAAATACTGTTCCTTCTTTAAGTAATCTGTGCAAATCCGGCGCACCGGCAATAGCTGCATCAGCCTGGCGAGTTTTTACCAGGCTATAGGTAGATGCAGTTGTACTTTGCACATATTCAACATCTTTATCGCTTAGACCATTTTGACGCAGATATTTCACTAATACTGCCCAACTCCAAGTACCAATTTCACCTGCCGAAATTCTTCTACCTTTGAGGTCAGCAACTGACTTAATTTGAGAGCGTAAATCAGAACGTACAACTAAAGAAGTATCAACAAGATTGCGACGATTAGCTACAACATTCAAAGGTACACCTCTAAGGCGAGATAGATAAACATGTAAAGGTGCTTGTGCCGAGAAATCAATTTCTCCAGCAATCAGAGCATCTCGCATTTTGGCACTACTTTGAAATGTAATTACTTCTGCATTTAAGCCAGCAGCCTGGAAAAAACCTAAATCTTCGGGAATCCACACATCAATGGAGTTAATACCAGTTACTGCTCCCAACTTGACATTAATAGTTCCCTGACTGGCTGCGGGCTGAATTATGCTGTCCCAACCCATTGTAGCTAGAGCGGTGGTTGCTCCTATGGACGCATATTTTAAAAAGTTTCTACGTGTATACATTTGGAGAGTCAAGAGCGATTTCAATGAGAAAAGATTGAGGCAAATAATTCAAAATTCAGAAAGCAAAAAATCTTCAGCAAGGTTTGAGACTAGATCTCTGTTGCATTCTTTTTTCAATCAGTATCAGATAGATAGTCTGAACCTGATATTTTGAATTTTTAAATGCTCCTTGCCCCAACTTTTATGTGTGTGTATTGAGTTTGGCTATAAGACTAGTACAAGTCGGCGGAAATAAACTCTCTATCCCAAATAAACGAAACGCTGACGCTATATTCATTTTGAATTTTGAATTCCGCCTTGCGGTACTAGTCTCTAGACCATTTTTCGGTACTATGTAAGCGCGACAACTCGGTTATCTACAATCTGTTTGAAAGTGGCATCAGGCTCGATGAGTCCCCACTCTACCATCCAATTGTAGGTACGACGGAAGTCAGCTTCTGGGTATGGTGCTGGATCTACGTAGCGCAGTCGGTTACGACGGAAGTCAGATGGTTCGAGGCGTACAATGTCCTCGGCTACGTCATCAATGAGATACTTCACATAGCGGATAGGATCGGCTTGTAAATCCTTCACTGCTCGACGGATTGCCTTATTGATCGCCTCGAAGGTTTCTTTATCTAGGTCTGGACTACCAATTTCCAGCCCTACATAGTGAGCCTCAGCAATGATTTTGTAGCCTAGTTTTTCAGCTACTGTAATCCAAGGTTCCATGACAGCCACTGCATCAACCAGCCCATCACGCAGAGCTACAAATCGGTTGAAGCGTTTGCGATCGCCACCACCATCTATATGTACTACTTTGATTTCCTCTTTGGGTAAGAAACCTTCAAGGGTTTGGATAGCGATATAGTGGGAGCCGTGGTGAAAGTTTACGCCCACGGGAACGTTAGCTAAATCCTGTGGGATATTGTAGGGGGAGTCTGGCCGGACAATAATTGCTTGGCTAGCGATCGCCGCACGTTTTGCCACAACTTGTCCACCACGGGAACTATCATAAGTACGACGCACTTGTCCCCATTCACAAGCACGATAGAGGCTGCTTTCACCTTGCTCGAACAGTGACGGGCCACCAAAAGAACTCACCAACCGATGATCGTCAACCAGCTGGATACCAGGTGAGCGATCGCCTGAACCTCGTTGGATGAACTCGATATCCAGCCCCTCATCTGCAAAATAGCCCTGCTCACGAGCCACGTAGTACGGTAGAGAGAACACCGTGCCACTGATCTCGTTCTTTATTTTCTTGAGTGTAAGATTTTCGTTACTCAAGGTCTATCTCCTTACTAAAAGGATTTGACTGACATAAGCGAGACTTATTCTCCAGTAAATCTATGTATTTAGTCAAGATTTGGGATATGTAACTTAACCTGAGTTCAGAATCGGGAAAGAGGCTGCTAGTAAGCTGAAAATAACGCTAAATCCAGCACCTGTCCTAGCAAACAATCTATTTAGCAAAACTAAATATTAGTCTTACATAAATTTATGCAATCTGATATTTTATTGTCTAAAGGCTTGAATTTTACACATAGCCATGCAATACTCCTAAATTAAACACCGCTAAATTGGTCAATAAACAGTATTTTAAATGAGTCAGGATCATCTCTATCAGTAAGAAGGGTTAAAACCTTTGAATTCAACAAAGCAGTTTTTAGCCGATCGGAAATTATTGAGGTCAGATTTTGATATTAAAGATTGGGAACCTGCCAATCTTTAAATTTCTGCTAAAAGCTACTCTCGCTGTATGTGGATAAAGGGAAAAAGGTAATACAAATTCAAAATTCAAAATTCAGAAAATTCAGCATAATCTAGGTTTTGAGGGCTAAATCGATTACTGAATTTTAGGAAATTGCTATTATCTTGCCTCTTTATCCATTTTCCTAATTTTGATTTTGTCTCAGATATAAAAGAATACATATATAAGGAGTAAAGTTTGTGAATAATTATATTCGTCAAGATTCTTCAGATAATATTTCTCATCTCAATTTGATAGCAGATGTCTTGGTAATTGGGGGTGGCCCAGCTGGAACTTGGGCAGCTTGGAGTGCAGCTACTAGTGGCGCAAATGTGATTTTGGCTGATAAGGGTTATTGCGGTACAAGTGGCGCAGCCGCAGCATCAGGTAATGGTGTGTGGTATGTACCACCAGATCCAGAACAGAGAGAAGCTGCAATGGCTAGTCGAGAGGCGATGGGAGGATTTCTTGCCGATCGCAATTGGATGACTCGTGTGTTGGATCGCACCTATGACAATATCAATTCTCTCGCAGATTGGGGTTATCCTTTCCGCGTTGATGCTGATGGTACAGTCATCCGTCGCTCTTTACAGGGGCCGGATTATATGCGGTTTATGCGGAAAAAGATTAAGCAAGCAGGTGTCAAAATTTTAGATCATAGTCCAGCTTTAGAGTTGCTGCTAGATGCAGAAGGTGCTGTGGCTGGGGCTAGAGGTATCAATCGCCAATCTGGAGAACGCTGGACAGTCAAAGCTGGGGCAGTTGTAATTGCTACTGGTGGTTGTGCTTTCTTAAGTAAAGCCCTTGGTTGTAATGTACTAACTGGAGATGGTTTGTTAATGGCGGCTGAAGCTGGTGCAGACTTCTCTGGTATGGAATTTTCTAACGCTTATGCCATTTCTCCCGCGTTTTCTTCAGTTACCAAGACTCGTTATTATGACTGGGCATCTTTTACCTATGAAGATGGTACGGTAATTGAGGGCGCAGGTTCTAAACGCGGTCGTTCTGTGATTGCCAAAACTTTGCTGACTCAGCCAGTTTATGCCCGCCTCGACCAAAACATGGATGAGGAAACTAAAGCTTGGATGCGGTCTTCTCAGGCGAATTTCTTTGTAGTCTTCGATCGCGCTGGAATTGATCCCTTTACCCAACGTTTCCCGATAACTCTACGCTTAGAGGGAACGGTGCGCGGTACAGGTGGTATTAGGATTGCAGATTACACCTGCGCTACTTCAGTTAGTGGACTCTACGCAGCAGGAGATGCAGCCACTAGGGAGTTAATTTGCGGTGGCTTTACAGGTGGAGGTAGTCACAATGCAGCTTGGGCAATGTCTTCCGGTTATTGGTCTGGACAATCGGCGGCTACCTATGCTTTGAAATTGGGAGATAAAGCCAGCTTGCGGAGTGTTCGCAGCGTTGGTGAAGCGGGATTGCAAGGTGCAGGGAATAATCATGTATCGCCGGAAGATGCGATCGCAGCGACGCAAGCAGAAGTTTTCCCCTACGATCGCAACCTCTTCCGGACTGCAACTGGTTTAAGCGAATCCTTAGACAGACTCAATCACCTGTGGAAAGAGATTCGCAACAGTCAAACTCCAGATGATAGCCAAATTGTGCGATCGCGCGAAGCGGCGGCGATGGTTGCTACCGCCCGTTGGATGTACAACAGTGGTTTACAACGCCAAGAAACCAGAGGAATGCATAAACGGGAAGATTATCCCCAACAAGACCCCAATCAGCAATACAGAATACTCAGTGGTGGATTAGATCAGATTTGGGTTAAACCTGAGTCAGCAGTTGTCAGTCGAGAATTAGTCACAGTTTGATTTTTGGGTATGGGGCATTGGGTATACCAATTACCCATGCCCAATATCCTATTTGATTTAGATAAAACTTTGACAGATGCCAAGCCTGGTATTACTCGAAAGAGACAGGATTTCTTAAGTAGTTAAACAAAATTAATTACACAATGTCCGCCGCGAATGGAGCGGAGCGGAATGTAGGCGAAGCCTTCCCCAAGGGTAGCAATCGCAAGGGTTGGGATTGCTTTGCTGCGCTCGCAATGACTGTAATTAATTTTGCGTGGTTACTTAGTAATGCGGGATAACAAGGTAGATATTTTTGTAGGGGCACGGCACCAATAAGATAATTTGATTTATCACAAGATGGTTGTCGTGCCCCTCAACATCTCTATTCTGAGCAAAATATTTTTACAATTAATCACTTTTATTTATCGTTTTAAAAAAAAAGAGTATTTGCTCCTATCTTGGGAAAGACGTAAATTGAAACTCATCAAGCAAACGCAAACTGAGTTACCCAAGCAGGTGCAGTATGAAGACCGCCACAAAAACATTATCAAATAGCGTTGATGCCCAAATCGGAGAAAATACTCAAGTTGCAGCAGCGCCGACATCCACAGAACAATTAACACAAGGACAACGACTTGCTGATAAATTAGCTAGTCAAGTAGGTTCTTGGAAGTTTCTGATTTGTCAAAGCACGATTTTGGCAGGATGGGTGGGAATGAACTTGGCACCAGGGGTTCCTCACTGGGATGAGTCTCCATTTATCATGCTCAACTTAGTGTTTTCATTTGCTTCCGCCTATACAGCACCAATTGTATTGATGAGTCAGAATCGCCAATCTGATACCGATCGCAGAAATGCAGAAATCGACCATCAAGTGAACCTGAGGGCTAGTCAAAATATTGAACTGCTACATCAAAAACTGGATGAATTACACTCACAAAAGCTCAATGAGCTAACTCAAATTATCAAAGAGCAGCAACAAGTCATCCATGAACTTAAAGTGACTTTAATCCATACTCCAAAAGAAAATAAAGAAATTAAAGTGGCTGGATTTCCAGGCTTACATGTTCAAACAAACAGTAAATTCATAAAACAACATTCTAGCAATAAACCTTTTACCATTACTCAGCAATTAGGTGATAATAGCAAAGTTGTGGAAAAGCTAATTCACTAATACAAATTAGCCATTAGTAATTTTTGGTTTACTAGATAAAGCCTACATTCTACTTAACTCGATACATTTGTAGGTTTAACAAAATATATCCTTGAAGTTTTTGCAAAAAAGAATATTTTTGTTGAGTGAGTCAGTTCATAAAGTGAAATTGTTAGCGTTGTAATTCACTACCAGTAAGTAGACGCAGCTTAACAATTGAATTGGAGATGCTATATCTGCACGCTTCATTAAATAGCTATTGACCCAGCTTTTACAGATATCGACTCACACTAATTTAAAAATATTAGCTATCAAATTGAGAGAGAATTGAAATGAACGAACTGATTACAGCTATATCCACCGGAATCACAGCTTTTATAGCTACGAACTTAGATGATTTAGTCATACTTACACTGTTATTTGCTCAAGCAAATGCTACTTTCCGTCATCGTCATATCGTAATAGGTCAATATCTGGGATTTTGTACTTTGGTGATTGCCAGCCTATTTGGTTTTTTCGGCGGTTTAATCTTACCATCGCATTGGATTGGGCTGTTAGGTTTAGTGCCAATTACCATTGGATTTAATCGTCTGATCAATACAGATAATGATGAATCATCTGATATAGAATCAGGAATAGAATTTTCTAATTCTTCTATTTTCAGTAGTTTTTTATCTCCTCAAGCTTACAGTGTGGCAGCTATTACTATTGCCAACGGTAGTGATAATGTAGGGATTTATATGCCATTATTTGCTAACAGTGCTATTTCTGAATTACTAGTAATCATTGCCGTCTTCTTATTACTGGTTGGTGTATGGTGTTATGTCACTTATAAACTAACTTGTCAGAGTGCGATCGCAACTTTACTCACGCGCTATGGTAATAATTTTGTTCCCTTTGTCTTGATAGGCTTAGGTGTGTTTATTATCTTAGATAGTGCGGCGCTGACTCCAATTGCCTTAACAGTAGCTTGTCTCTGTTTAATGGGATTAATCAAAATCATTCAAACTTCCAAACTCAAAACTCAAAGTTTATAACTATAGAAATATATGAAAAAGTTTCCTCTCGCTTTTGCAATCTTAGTGTTTCTGATCAACTTAGTAGTAGCTTACCCATCTTGGGCGATAACTCATCTATCTTTAGTCGATCATCCTCAGCATTTTGAAGTAGGACAAAAAGTTATTTGGCTGTACAAATCTCGTCCTGACTCTGCTGAAGTCCAAAAAATCCCGGCTGAAGTAGTTAAGTTAAGCCCTAAGCAAGTGCAAATTCAAGTCCGCAAAAAAAATAGCGAAGTTATTAATCGATGGGTGAATCCTAACAGGCTGGAAAGTTTTCCTAAGATTCAAGACTCAGCATTACGCTAAATTAAGACTGATGCAAACATCTTAAAAAAGCTTCCCCAGCCTAGCTAATCACTTCCTTAACTAATTATTAGGAATCTCAAACTAAGGAGAAAAATATGCAGTTCATCAAAATAGTTCTTGTCGCTCTTGTATTTATCTTAAATCTAACTTTTGCTCAACCTTCTTGGGCTGGTAAGGATTTTACTAAAGGGGCTGATTATGCTGAGGTAACTCAGGAACTTAATCAACTTCTAACTGCGAAAGCTAACCCTGAAGAAGCAGGTTATACACCTGAACAATTTCAACAACGACTTTCACAATTGCAGTCTCAGAAGTATGTAATGGAAACAGCAAGAAAACGGGCGCAGTGCTTTAATCAAACTGGTAGAACTTTAGGTGTTTATGCCAATAAACCGAAAAAATCTCCAACGCAACTATACTTCTTGGCAGCAGGGCAAATTACAGATGATGATTGGGATTGTGATGGTATTTACTTAAGCGCAGGTACACAGGTAGTTTTAACTCCCAATACTGAAGTACAACAGTTGACTGAACCAATCGCGGTGAAGTTTGTCGATGGTACACAGTCAATTGCTAGAACTAATCCCGCTACTGGTGCAATTGAATTGAATGTTGCACCAGCCAAAGTTTTTAAAGCTGGTGAAGGCAGTTGGGTACTTCCTACATTATCTCAGGCTGATATTGACGCTCAAGTTCCTAGCCCACAACTCATTGACTAAGGAACTTCCAATCAATCGCTTTGGCAAGCAGAGGAGGCAGTCCCAATGAAAAAATTTCACCGCCAAGCATGAAAGTCGAGGCGGGGATTTTTACTCAGCACTCAGCACTCAGAACTTAGCACTTTCAAGTCAGAGGGAGTAGAGGAAGCAGAGGAGGAAGAATACAATTATGTATGCTCTTCGTTCCGATCTGGAAGTCTCTAAATAAGATGTAATTAGGGCATCAATTAATAAAACACAAATAATACTTTAGTCCCTCCTCCTCAGGAGGGATTTTTTTAATTAGCTAGATTACAAAAAATAATTCGTGGAGTTTGTTGACTTTTCAGATTCAGCAGTGAAAAGTTGTGGCTATGCAGTATTTATATGAGTGCTGACTGCAAATTTCCCTAAAAAGCTATTGATTGCATCTGGTTGATACTTAATTCTGCTTTTATATAGGCAACTTTGTGAATAGTTTTGTTCATCGTTATAGTAATTTGCTGACTCAGTAACAAAAAATAAAGCGAAATGATAGATGCAACTTTATAGTGTGTATAATACTTTGAACAACGGTATCCCGCCCGATATACCGTAAAAAAGGAGCAAATGCTGATGAGCAAGTTGCAGCATCTAGCGCAATTAGCATACCTAATTGTTGATAAAATTTTGCCAACTATATTGCGTTACCAACACATAATTGCAAAGTGCTTGAAGGTACGTAATGTTAGCAGTTTTGTGAGTTTGTTATTAGTAGGGGCTATTTTTAGTACTGCGATCGCTTCCTGCTCTGGAAATAGTTTCGCTAGCAATCAAGATGTTAAGCTCAAGCTTGTTTCCTTCTCTGTCACCAAAGCGGCTCATGACCAGATAATTCCCAAATTTGTCGAAAGCTGGAAGAAAGAACATAATCAAAATGTGACTATTGAAGCGACTTATGGCGGTTCTGGCGCTCAAACGGCAGAAATTATAGCAGGTTCACAAGAAGCAGACATAGTACATTTGGCACTTCCCCTAGATGTCATCAAAATTCAGCAAGCAGGTTTGATTAAAGCAGGTTGGGAAACCAGATATCCTAGAAATGGTATTGTCAGTAAATCTGTAGCTGCGATCGTTACTCGTGAAGGTAATCCCAAAAACATTCAAACTTGGGCAGACTTGGCAAAAGATGATGTAAAAATAATTGCAGCTAATCCAAAAACTTCTGGTATTGCTATTTGGGAATTCTTAGCTTTCTGGAGTTCTGTGAGTCTAACAGGCGGCGATGAAACAGCAGCATTAGATTATGTCACTAAAGTTTATAAGAACATCCCTGTACTAACCAAAGATGCCCGTGAAGCCAGCGATTCATTCTTCCAAAAAGGCGAGGGAGATGTCTTAATTAACTACGAAAACGAGGTAATTTTGGCACAAATAGGTGGGTTGAAACAGCCTTATGTTGTTCCTCAAGTGAATATTTCCATTGATAATCCCGTGGCTCTAGTTGACAAAAACGTTGATAAACACCGTACAAGAGAAGTTGCACAAGCATTTGTGAATTTTCTGTACTCAACAGAAGCGCAACGGGAATTTGCCAAATTACAGTATCGTCCTGTTAACCCCACCGTTACCCAAGAAGTGGCATCAAAACAACCGCCAATTCAAACTTTGTTTACATCTCAAGATTTAGGTGGTTGGGAGCTTATCCAGAAAAAGTTTTTTGCAGATGGGGCAATTTTTGATAAAGTTCATGCTGCCAGCAAAGCATAACTTGTAATTTTTCATCCAGCATCCTTGTTTTTTAATACAAAGAACAAGAATTATTCACCACTTGTTTTCAATTAATAATTATTATGATCTTTCGTAGCCTATCGAAGGATAATTTTTTCCTCGCATCTCTAATGGTTCTTGTCAGCGGTATTACTGCTTGTGGTAGCGGGCAAGAATTAAAAAGTCAGGTAAGTATTGATGGCGCAGCCGTGGGTTTTCCTATTTCCCTCGCAGTAGCAGAAGAATACCAAAAGGTGAAAGATAGCGCGAAAGTTAGCGTCGCTTCTAGTGGTACAGGTGGCGGTTTCAGTAAATTTTGTAATGGTGATATTGATATTGTTGGTGCTTCTCGTACCATCAGGAATGAGGAAATCAAAAAATGTCAAAGTAAGAAGATTGAGTTTGTAGAATTACCCATAGGGTTAGACGGCGTAGCTGTAATTGCAAATCGTAAAAACGACTTTGCTAAATGTCTAACTATTAAAGAAATGAATACAATTTGGAGTGGTAAATCAGATGGGAAAATATTGACTTGGGATCAAGTTAATCCTAAGTTTCCTAAGCTACCACTGAAACTCTATGCACCGGCTTCTGATACGGGAACCTTTGATTATTTAACTCAAGCTGTTACTGGTAAAGCCAAAAATGGACGTACTGACTACACTCCGAGTCATAATCAAAACCTCTTAGTGCAAGGTGTTTCCGGGGATGAATCAGCATTGGCCTATGTGGGGATATCTTACTACATTCAAAACCAAGACAAACTTAACTTAGTTGCTATCGAAAACCTTAAAGGTGAATGTCAAAAACCAGTTCCTTTGGATAATGTCCTCAAAAACACCTACACACCTTTGTCTCGTCCCCTCTTCATCTATGTCAGCAAGATATCTTTAGATAACAAGCCAGCAGTCAAAGAATTTGTCGATTTTTATCTAGAAAATTCTTGGAAGTGGGTAGATGGTGCTGGATATGTCGCACTACCTGATGAAGCTTATGCCAAGGTAAAACAAAAATTTGCGGCTGGAGAAACTGGAACAAAATTTCAAAAAGCCAAGCCTGGTGAGCCAATTACAAACTTTCTTTAGACAAATCTCCGGGTAGAGCAATTCAAACAATATTTGTAGCCAGAATTTAACTGTTTATGCAAAATACCATTTCTCAGGACAATCCTTATTTACCACCGAGACAATCACTAGATAAAGATATATCTGAAGATATCTCAGAAAGGATTGTGGGAGCAATTTTATTTGCTTGTGCTTTAGTTTCTGTTTTGACTACCTTTGGTATTGTATTCATTATCTTTCAGGAAACATTTGGGTTTTTCCAAGAAGTTTCCTTTGCCCAATTCTTCCTTGATACTAAATGGACACCTCTGTTTGCAGAGAGACATTTTGGCATTTGGCCTTTAATTAATGGCACTTTCTTGACTACAGCTATTGCGATGTCAGTTGCTATTCCTTTGGGTTTATCTTCTGCCATTTACTTAAGTGAATATGCTCAACCCAAAGTAGCTGCCGTTTTACGCCCAGCAGTGGAACTTTTAGCAGGGATACCAACTGTAGTATATGGTTACTTTGCATTATTATTTCTGACACCATTACTGCGTCATATCATCCCTCTGGAAATATTCAATTCCTTAAGCGCTGGGTTAATGATGGGAGTAATGATTACGCCCACTGTTGGCTCTATTAGCTTAGATGCTATTCGCTCAGTTCCACGTTCTTTGCGAGAAGGAGCTTATGCTTTAGGTATTACAAAACTGGAGACCATTTTTAAAGTAGTTCTCCCAGCCGCACTTTCGGGAATTATCGCCTCGATTATTTTGGGCATTTCTCGTGCTGTGGGTGAAACAATGACTGTCCTCATCGCCGCCGGACTACAGCCAAAGCTGACTGTAAGTTTTGCGGAATCAATAGCAACAATGACAGCTTACATGGCACAAATTTCTGGCGGAGATAGTCCGCGTGGAAGTCTCAATTTCAAGACTTTATATGCTGTTGGTGCAGTTTTGTTTGTGCTTACCCTATCTTTGAATATTGTGAGTTACTGGGTTGCTAATCGTTATAAGGAAAAGTACGAGTAATAGCTATGGCTACTAGTTATCAAGACAATGATTCCTTTACATCTGGGGCAGAATTTGCTGATAATGTTGACAAAAGAGAGACTTTAGGAAAAGTATTTGAGATAATTTTTTTGATTGGGTTGCTGATTGGTATATTTGTCCTAGCATTGCTACTTTTTGATATTTTGGGAGACGGATTAGGCAGGTTTTTGTCCCCAGGATTTCTGACAGAAACCCCTTCTCGATTTCCTGACCAAGGTGGTATTCGTCCTGCTATTGTCAGCAGTATTATGTTGGGACTTGTGGTAATTTTTGTCACTGTCCCAATTGGTGTAGGAGCAGCTTTATATCTAGAAGAGTACGCACCTAAAGCTTGGTGGACAGCAGTTATTGAGATTAATATCAGTAATCTGGCAGGTGTACCTTCTATCGTCTATGGATTGCTGGGTTTAGGAGTTTTCAATTATTTGCTTGGATTTGGCCCTGCTTTGATTTCTGGAGCATTGACTTTATCTTTGCTATCTTTACCAGTCATTATTGTCACCTCTAGAGAAGCAATTCGCGCTGTCCCGGATTCGCTGAGAAATGCTTCCTACGGCTTAGGTATCACCAAATGGAAAACTATCAGCAGTCACGTTTTACCATATGCTGTTCCTGGTATTCTGACGGGGGTGATTATCTCTGTATCCCGTGCCATTGGTGATGCAGCATCTTTAATTGTTGTAGGTGCTGTAGGTTTTCTCACGTTCAACCCTGGTTTGTTTCAGAGATTTATGGCATTACCCATTCAAATTTACAGTTATATAACTCGTCCTGAACCAGGTTTTGCTAGTGCAGCAGCAGCCACGATTATTGCGTTGTTAATCTTGATTTTAGTTTTAAATGGTATAGCCATTTATATTAGACAACGCTTCACTATTAATTAATCAGGTAATCAACTGAATTTTTGATTTTATTAATCAGGTATTGCATAGATACTAGGAGATTCGCCAAATGCCATCATATCCCAGAAACAATAGAAGTTCATTAGATAGTGCCACACTAGACCAAAGTAATACAGTATTCAATGTTGAAGGGGTGAAAGTCTACTATGGGGGATTTTTAGCACTTCTGGATGTCTATTTGCAGATTCCTGAAAAACAAATAGTCGCTTTTATTGGCCCTTCGGGATGCGGTAAAAGTACCCTACTACGTTGCTTCAACCGCATGAATGATTTGATTGCGGGTGCTAAAGTGCAGGGTAGGTTAAATTACCGCGATCGCAATATTTACGATCCTAAGATTAATTCGGTAAAATTACGTCGCCAAGTCGGGATGGTTTTTCAAAGGCCGAATCCTTTTCCCAAATCAATCTACGAAAATATTGCTTTTGGCCCCCGTTCTAATGGTTATAAAGGTAATCTGGATGAATTAGTCGAAGATTCTCTCAGACGCGCTGCGATTTGGAGCGAAGTTAAAGACAAACTTAAAGAAAAGGGTACAGCGTTATCTGGAGGACAACAGCAACGACTCTGCATTGCCAGAGCGATCGCCATGAAGCCAGATGTATTATTAATGGATGAACCATGCTCAGCGCTAGATCCCATTTCTAGCCGTCAAGTAGAAGAACTCTGCTTAGAACTTAAGGAGCAATACACCATAATTATGGTTACCCATAATATGCAACAAGCTGCTAGAGTTGCAGATTGGACAGCTTTCTTCAATACAGAAATAGACGAACACAGCAAACGTCGCGGAAAATTAGTCGAGTTTAGTCCTACAGAGCAAATGTTCAGTTCGCCGCAAACAAAAGAAGCCGAAGACTATATTAGCGGACGCTTCGGTTAAGCAAGTTCATCTGTTTATCAGGGAACAGAGAAGAAAGCGAGTTGTTTGCAAAAACCAAAGATGATTCCGATAGACATAAGCTTTTCGAGTGATGTTTTAACTCACTCTCAGCGTTAGCGAATCCCTCAGATTAAATCAGCTACGCGTCATGTTTCCCAGACAACGCGTAGCGTTTCCTTTAGGAGCAGAGAAGGCTAATTTTTACTGTTGTAACTATTAATAACAAAAGTTTAAATTGAGAATAGCTATAATATAAATGTTCTTACCAGCAAGATTTTACTCCATTATAATGACTACCTTACCTTTAACAAATATTTTTTTCATCCTAGGTATTGTTTTTTTGCTAATTGCTGTTTTAGGAAGCTCAAAAATAGGCTTTATCGAAATTAATCCTGGTTGTTTCGGCAGAACATTAGCGTTGTTTCTAGGGGTCGCTAGTTTGGCTTTTGTATTTCTAGGAGGTAATTTACCTCTAGAAAATATTAATGCGATCGGGAATTATTTAGCTAAAGCAATTCAACAAAATTTTAATTCTATGAGTGAACTTTTCAATTCTTAGTACTAGTAAAAGTATCCTTTGCAGGTGTCTTCTGTACAAGGTTATGGCACTTGCAATAAATTAAATACGTATTATCGATTGACTTTTAGTTGTTTTATGTCATAATAGTAACTGAAATACATATAAGATCCAAACTCAGGACTCATATACTAATGTATAGTGGATAAACTGTAGCAGCCAAAAAATAATTTAAGGCTGAAAATATCTGCTAAATTGTCATTATCGATACTTAATTTTGCTAAATATATCTGCTATAAAATTTTATTAAAATTAGCTATTATTTTATAATAAAGGTTTTTAAATAAAACCTAATATAGAGCTTAGAAAAATTGGCGATCGCCTCTTATCAGTAAGTTCCAATTCTACAAAATTATTCATTCCTTACATTTTCTAGGCTTTTTAATCAATCAAATTAACTCGGTTTTGCAATCACCCAAAAACGGATATTTTACAACAGGCGATATTGGTTTTTAAATATCAACTTTCAACACTTAATATCAGGGAAAAAGCAATGAACCAAATTGTAAAACCAGTTTTAGAAACCATAAGTCAGTTTTTGCCTTTTGTCACTAATAAATTATTTCAGTTGCTCGTTCATTGGCCTTATTCTGCATCTGATACCATTTCAACAAAAATCCAAAGTTGTTTGCTGGAGGGCTAATGAGCAAAGCAAAACAATTGAAATTAGGTGCATTCATGCGCCCGGTCAGCATACATACTGGTGCTTGGCGCTATCCTGGAGCTTTGCCTGATGCCAATTTTAACTTCCCGGCACTGAAACAATTCATCCAGAAGCTAGAGCAGGGGAAGTTCGATGCATTCTTCATGGCTGATCACTTGGCGCTGCTGAATATGCCCATCAACGCCCTCAAGCGCAGTCATACCGTCACTTCCTTTGAACCTTTTACCCTACTGTCTGCCCTCGCTAGCGTCACCGAACATATCGGGCTAGTAGCTACAGCTTCCACGACCTATGACGCACCTTTCCACATAGCTCGTCGTTTTGCATCTCTCGACCATATCAGCGGCGGTCGTGCTGGCTGGAACATTGTCACCACAGCAAATCCCCATGCAGCTCTCAACTTTGGCTTAAAAGAAGAGGTAGAGCATGACGAACGTTACGCACGGGCGAGGGAATTTTATGATGTCGTTACTGGTCTTTGGGATTCCTTCGCTGACGATGCATTTATCAGAGACGTAGAATCTGGAATTTATTTCGATCCCGACAAAGTTCATATTCTGGCTCATCAGGGAAAATATCTCTCGGTGCGGGGGCCGTTGAACATTGCTAGGCCTGTGCAAGGTTGGCCTGTGATAGTTCAGGCGGGAGCTTCGGAAGCAGGAAGACAATTAGCAGCCGAAACTGCAGAGGTCGTATTTGCCGCTGCTACTAATTTGGAGTCCGGCAAAGCTTTCTTTGCTGACGTTAAAGGACGGACACGAGCGATTGGACGCAATCCAGACAGCATCAAAATTCTTCCCGGTGCTTTAGTGATTGTGGGTGAAACTGTAGCAGATGCACACGCCAAACGTGCCCATTTGGATAGTTTGGTACATTATGACAGCGGCATTGCTAGTTTAAATAGTGCCCTGGGCTACGATGTTTCAGACTTCGATCCAGACGGCCCCTTGCCAGAAATACCCGAGACTAACGCCGGACGCAGCTCGCGAGAACGAGTCATAGCAATAGCACAAAAAGAGAATCTGACAATTCGCCAGCTAGCGCAACGCGTCGGTAGTTATGGCGGACTAGCATTTGTTGGTACGCCCCAAACCATCGCTGATGAGATGGAGCAATGGCTGACTGAAGAAGGGTCTGACGGCTTCAACGTCATGTTCCCTTTTCTACCTGAAGGGTTGAACGATTTTGTAGACCAGGTTGTGCCAGAACTGCAACGACGTGGCATCTTCCGCAAAGAGTATGAGGGGAAGACGCTGCGCGAGAATTTGGGACTGGCGCGCCCCGTTAACCGCTTCTTTGAGATTGCAACCGCCTCTGTAAGCTAGATGCGGTCATTGGCAACATATTAAAGAGAAAAACAATGACTCAAATTGAAGAAAAAGCTTTAGATTCGAATGGCACTAAGAAAAGCTATAAGCTATATGGAGTAAAGGTCACAGCTTTAATGCCCACTACCGGAGTAATGGCATGAGTCAGGCGATCGCTTAAGTCG